>NZ_JBIAGM010000004.1:113579-567367 GCF_042869815.1 Streptomyces sp. NPDC006739 | reverse complement strand
TGAGTTCTCAAGGAACGGTCGCTTCCTTTGTACTCACCCTCTCGGGCTTTCCTCCGGGCTTCCCTTCGGTCTTGCGTTTCCGACTCTATCAGATCTTTTCTCGACCCGATTTCCTCGGTGCTTTCCAGGTTTTCGCTCTCGCGTTTCCCTTTCCGGCGGTTCCGACTCTATCAGATCCTTTCGGCGTCTGATTCCCAGTCAGCGGGAGGTGTCTTCCCGGCCTCGGGCCGTTCCGACGAGTGAGACTTTAGCGGATTCCCGACCCCCGAGCTAATCGGGGCCTGCGTCCTTTCGAACGCGGATTCCTCATTCCGTAAATGGGCGCACCACAACAACACGACGAAGGATCGTCGGCAGAGGGTTCGTACTTGCGGAATGGCTGTCCGGGGACCGACCGGAGTCGGCGCTCACGTCGGACAACTCGGAGTACCTTACGGATCTGTCCGGGGTGTGTCAACTCTCCCCCTGGAGCTCTCCGGAGGCGTACTGTGGCGGCATGACTACGCGTACGTGCAACCAGCAGTGGCGGGCCGCCTGACGGCGGCCGCGCTCACGTATGCGTTCAACGGCCGCCGCCTCGGCGGCCGTTCTCGTATCTCCCTCCAGGGGCTCTGAGGGTCGGCCGGCCGGGACGGCGGCCTCGACCAGGAGGTGGAGTGGAGATGACACGGGTTTTCAGCGGGGTCAAGCCGACCGGGCACCTGACGCTGGGGAACTACCTGGGGGCCATGCGGCGCTGGGCCGAGGTGGACCAGCACCGGGCCGAATCGGTGTTCTGCATCGTCGACCTGCACGCGCTGACCGTGGACCACGATCCCGCGCGGGTGCGCCGGCTCAGCAGGCAGGCCGCCACGCTGTTGCTGGCGACGGGACTCGATCCGCGGTTGTGCACCATGTACGTGCAGAGTCATGTCGACGAGCACGCGCGGCTGTCGTACCTGCTGGAGTGCGTGGCGACCGACGGTGAGATGCGGCGGATGATCCAGTACAAGGAGAAGGCCGTACGGGAGCGGGCGCGGGGCGGGAGCGTGCGGCTGTCGTTGCTGACCTATCCGGTGCTGATGGCCGCGGACATCCTGGCGTTCGGGGCCGACGAGGTTCCGGTGGGCGACGACCAGGCGCAGCACGTGGAGCTGGCGCGGGATCTGGCGGTGCGGTTCAACCAGCGGTACGGACACACGTTCGTGGTGCCGAAGGTGACCCGCCCCGAGGTGGCGGCGCGGGTGATGAACCTGCAGGACCCGACGTCGAAGATGGGGAAGTCGGACGACTCGGGGCCGGGGATCGTCTATCTGCTGGACGAGCCGGAGGCGGTGCGCAGAAAGGTCATGCGGGCCGTGACCGACAGCGGGCGGGAGGTGGCGTACGACCGGGAGGAACGGCCCGGTGTCGCCAACCTGTTGGAGATCCTCGCGGCGTGCACGGGCGGGAACCCGGAGGCGCTGGGATCCGTTTACGAGTCGTACGGCGCTTTGAAGAAGGACGTCGCGGACGCTGTCCTCGAGGTTCTCAGGCCCGTGCGGGCCAGGCACAAGGAACTGTGCGCGGATCCCGGGTATGTGGAGGGGGTGCTGCGGGATGGTGCGGAGAAGGCTCGGGCGATGGCCCGGCCGACGGTCGATACCGCATACAGGGCGATCGGGCTGCTGCCGCCCGTGGCGGAGCCCGCGTTGAGCGCCGCCCGGTAGGTGCGGGGGCCCGCCGTCAGTCCTTCTTGCCGGAGGCGAGTTCGCGGCTGCGGTCGCGGGCGGCTTCGAGGGCGGCGATGAGGGCGGCCCGTACGCCGTGGTTCTCCAGTTCGCGGATGGCGCTGATGGTGGTGCCCGCGGGGGACGTGACGTTCTCACGGAGCCTGACCGGGTGCTCGCCGCTGTCGCGGAGCATCGTCGCGGCGCCGATCGCGGACTGGACGATCAGGTCGTGGGCCTTGTCGCGGGGCAGGCCCAGCAGGATGCCGGCGTCCGTCATGGCCTCGACCAGGTAGAAGAAGTAGGCCGGGCCGGAGCCGGAGAGGGCGGTGCAGGCGTCCTGCTGGGACTCGGGGACGCGGAGGGTCTTGCCGACGGCGCCGAAGATCTCCTCGGCGTGGGCGAGGTGTTCGGCGGTGGCGTGGGTGCCGGCGGAGATGACGGACATGGCCTCGTCGACGAGGGCGGGGGTGTTCGTCATGACGCGGACGACCGGGGTGCCGGTGGCCAGGCGGTCTTCGAAGAAGGAGGTGGGGATGCCGGCGGCGCCGCTGATGACCAGGCGGTCGGCGGGAAGGTGCGGGGCGAGTTCGTCGAGGAGGGTGCCCATGTCCTGCGGCTTGACCGTGAGGATCAGGGTGTCCGCGGCCTTGGCCGCCTCGGGGTTGGTGACCGGGGTGACTCCGTGGCGGGCGCGGAGTTCTTCGGCGCGTTCGGGGCGGCGGGCGGTGACGAGGAGGTCGGCGGGGGCCCAGCCGGCTCGGATCATTCCGCTGAGCAGGGCTTCGCCGATCTTGCCGGTGCCGAGGACTGCGACTTTCTGGCTCATGGTGCGGGTGCCCTCCGGGGGTTTGGCGTCGTCCTCGTTCATCCTCGCACCGGGGGGTGGTGGGCGGGGGCGTTGTCCGGTGGGCGGACGTTCGCCGTCGGCCGCGGTCCCGGGGTCGCCTACCGGGTGCGGCGGCGCAGGGTGGCCGCCCCCAGGCCGAGGACCAGCAGCGCACAGCCTGCCACGATCAGTACGTCCCGGACGAAGGTCGCTGTCATGTCCGGGTGGTGGAGGACCTGGTTCATGCCGTCCACCGCGTAGGACATGGGCAGGACGTCGGAGATGGCCGCGAGGGCGGGGTGCATGGTGGAGCGCGGGGCGAACAGGCCGCAGAGGAGGAGCTGGGGGAAGATCACCGCCGGCATGAACTGGACCGCCTGGAATTCGGAGGCGGCGAAGGCCGAGACGAAGAGGCCGAGGGCGGTGCCGAGCAGGGCGTCGAGGAGGGCGACCAGGAGCAGGAGCCAGGGGGAACCCGTCACGTCCAGGCCCAGGACCCATACCGACAGGCCGGTGGCCAGGGCCGACTGGATGATCGCGACGGTGCCGAAGGCGAGGGCGTAGCCGGCGATGAGGTCGGCTTTGCCGAGGGGCATGGCGAGGAGGCGTTCGAGGGTGCCCGAGGTGCGTTCGCGCAGGGTGGCGATGGAGGTGACCAGGAACATCGTGATCAGCGGGAAGATGCCGAGGAGGGAGGCGCCGATGTCGTCGAAGGTGTGCGGGCTGCCGTCGAAGACGTAGCGCAGCAGGACCAGCATCACGCAGGGGACCAGGAGCATCAGGGCGATGGTGCGCGGGTCGTGGCGGAGCTGGCGCAGGACGCGGGCCGCGGTGGCGGTGGTGCGGGAGGCGTCGAGGGCGCCGGCCCGGGGTGCGGTGGGGGTCGTGGCGGTCATCGGGCTGTCTCCTTGGTGCGGGCCGCGGCGGTCGCCTCGTCGACCAGGTGCAGGAAGGCGGCCTCGACGGTCGGGGAGCCGGTGCGGGTGCGCAGGGCGTCTGGGGTGTCGTCGGCGAGGATCCGGCCGTCGCGCATGAGGAGGAGGCGGTGGCAGCGTTCGGCCTCGTCCATGACGTGGGAGGAGACGAGGAGAGTGGCGCCCCGGGTGGCGGCGATGTCGTGGAAGAGGTGCCACAGGTCTCGGCGCAGTACCGGGTCGAGGCCGACGGTCGGCTCGTCGAGGACCAGGAGTTCGGGGGTGCCGAGGAGGGCGACGGCGAGGGAGACGCGGTTGCGCTGACCGCCGGAGAGGTTGCCGGCGAGGCTGTCGGCGTGGCTGGTGAGGTCGACGTCGGCGATGGCCTGGGTGACGGCTGCCCGGCGGCGGTCGGCTGCGGCGCGGCCCGGGTCGAGGACGGCGGCGAAGTAGTCGAGGTTCTGGCGGACGGTCAGGTCGTCGTAGACGGAGGGGGCCTGGGTGACGTAGCCGATGCGGCTGCGGAGGGTTGCGTCGCCGGCGGGGTGTCCGAGGACGTCCAGGGTGCCGGTGACCCTGGCCTGGGTGCCGACGACGGCACGCATCAGGGTCGACTTGCCGCATCCGGAGGGGCCGAGCAGTCCGGTGATCCGGCCACGCGGGACGCTGAAGTCGAGGCCTTTGAGAACGGTGCGGGGGCCGCGTACGACGGTGAGTCCGGTGGCCTGTACGGCGGGTTCGTCGGGCGCGTCGGACATGTCGGGTGCGCCCGGCCCGGTCGGCCCCGCGGGCGCGGGCGAGGGCCCGGAAGAGTAATTCATCACATGATGAATAATGCTCCGGGGGCCTGGGCCCGTCAAGTGAGGGCGCCCATGGGACCTGCCGGTGGGTTCAGTTGTGGAGCGCGACGAGCAGCAGGACGTCGTAGGTCTCCTCCACGATGCCGTCGGGGAAGACCTTCAGCAGGTGGGCGCGTTCGGCGTCCAGGAAGGAGGTCGCCTCCGCCTCGGGGAGGACGAGGAAGGCCGAGCGGCTGCCGATGTTGGCCAGGTGGGTGTCGAGCGGGACGCGGCGGCTCCAGCGGACCGTACGGCGGGTGAAGGCGAGGCGGCCGGAGGGGTCGGCGCGGTCCGTGCGCTCCTTGGCGTCACGTCTGTCGGCGGCGGGACCGCCCCCGAGGAAGCGGCCACTGCGGTCGGCGGCCTCGGCGATCCACTCGATGTCGAGGGCGCTGGTGTTCCACCACAGGGCCAGCGCGCCGCCCGGGCGCAGCACGCGCAGCGCCTCCGGCACCGACCGCGCCGGCTCGGTCCAGTGCCAGGCCTGGGCGTAGGTGAGGAAGTCGGCGGAGGCGGTGGCGAGCGGGAGGGCGTTGCCGTCGCCCCGGACGACCGGGATGCCGGGGAGGGTGCCGCGGAACTGGGCCGCCATGCCGTCGCCGGGTTCCACCGCGAGCACGTCGGCGCCGCGGGCGTGCAGCAGGGAGGTCGCGATGCCGGTGCCCGCGCCGACGTCGACGACCCTGGCGCCGGCGAGGGGGCGGGCTGCGAGTTCCTCGACGGTGTCGAACAGGGCGGGCGGGTAGGAGGGGCGGTTGGCGGCGTACTGGGCGGCGGCGGTGTTGAAGGAGTGGGCCCGGGAGGACGGCGAGGACGGCGAGGGGGTTGTGGTCATACGGTCATGCTGGCGGGCGTGTCGCCGCGGTGGCGACTTCTTTCCCTGACCGGTTCTAACGGCGGCGCTTCTTGGAGGGGTTGCCGGTGCGGCGGGTGGTGCGGCGTTCGTGTTCGGCGCGGGCGGTGTCGTACTCCTGGCGGTGGAGCCCCTCCCCCGGGGCCTCGGTGAGGGAGCGGACGAAGTAGGCGAGGAGCGAGCCGACGAAGCCGATGGCCAGCAGGCCGCGCAGGGAGGCCTGGCGGTCGGGGTCGGGGCGCTTGCCGAAGCCGTCCCAGGTGTTGCGGAAGGCGAGCGCGCTGCAGATCGCGAACATGGCGACGACCAGGACGGTCACGAAGGAGCCGGTGTTGGCGATCCTCAGGCCCTGGTAGGCGAAGCGCAGCACCAGGCATGAGGCGACGGCGGCGGCCAGGGAGCCGGCGCTGACGGCCGCACGACGGCCGGCGTAGCCGTTGTCGTGGTCCACCCAGGAGGTGCCGAAGAAACGGAGGGGCTCGGGGCGGGGGCCGCTCGGCCGGCCGCCGGTGGAGCCCGCGGGGGTGTCCGGGGTGCCGGGTTCGTCGCTCACGGGACGATTATGGCGCCGGGGTGACCGCGGGCTCCTGACGGGGTCAGCCGCAGCGGGCGGCGATGTAGCCGTCGCTGCCGGTGTGCACGTAGGCGTCGGAGACGTACTCGCCGTTGTCGATGTTGTCCCAGATGTTCGACGTGCCGTACGGGCCCGTCACCGTGGTACCGGGTGCCTGGCAGTAGATCGGCACCTTCGCGCCCTCCACCAGGACGCGGACGATGTTGTAGCCGGTGCCCGGGCCGCTGCGGACGTTGAGGCGGACGCCCGGGGCGACCGAGTAGTAGCGAACGGCCGTGGTGTCGGCCGTGACCGTCACCGCCTCGCCCCCGTCGGTGCCCTCGGCCTCCGCTACCTGTTCGACGGACATACAGGACTCCCCCCTCGGTATGGATCGAGCCACGGAACACCTGTGCGCGACTCGCACGCGAACGCTAGCAAGCCGCCTCCGTCTCGTACGAGTCATCGACTAGGCTCCGTGCGTCGCGCGCGCGGACGAACAGCACGGGGGTCATGCATGGCGCCACAGCGCAATACCGGAGCGGGCGCGGAAGCGGAACTTCCCGAGTACGCCGGCCACTACCGCCTGGAGTCCTGTCTGGGCTCGGGCGGGATGGGCATCGTCCATCTGGCCCGCAGCACTTCGGGGCTGAAGCTCGCGGTGAAGGTCGTGCACGCGGCGTTCGCGGAGGACGCCGAGTTCCGGGGCCGTTTCCGGCAGGAGGTGGCCGCCGCCCGGCGGGTGAGCGGTGCCTTCACGGCGCCCGTCGTGGACGCGGATCCGGAGGCCGAACGGCCCTGGATGGCCACCCTGTTCATTCCCGGGCCGACCCTTTCCGAGCACGTGAAGCGGAACGGGCCGATGGCGCCGGCGCAGTTGCGGCGGCTGATGGCCGGACTCGCGGAGGCGTTGCGCGACATCCACCGGGTCGGGGTCGTGCACCGCGATCTGAAGCCGAGCAACGTGCTGCTCGCCGAGGACGGTCCGAAGGTCATCGACTTCGGCATCTCCCGGCCGAAGGACAGCGAACTGCACACCGAGACCGGGAAGTTGATAGGAACGCCGCCGTTCATGGCACCGGAGCAGTTCCGGCGGCCGCGGGAGGTGGGGCCCGCCGCCGACATCTTCGCGCTCGGGTCGGTGCTGGTGCACGCGGCGACCGGGCGGGGGCCGTTCGACTCCGACAGCCCCTACGTGGTGGCGTACCAGGTCGTGCACGACGAGCCGGACCTGACCGGCGTACCGGAGAACCTCGCGCCGCTGGTGCTGCGCTGCCTGGCCAAGGAGCCGGAGGACCGGCCCACGCCGGACGAGTTGATGCGCGAGCTGCGGTCGGTGGCGGCCTCGTACGAGACGCAGGCGTTCATACCGGCACAGCGGGCGTGGGACGACGGGACGGAACCGGGGGCGGATTCGGAGGCCGGCGGGGGGACGGGTTCTGGGGCGGGCTCCGGGAAGGGCTCCGGGACGGCTTCGGAGGCCAATCCGGAGACCGGTCGGGAGTCTGTGCCGGTCGCCGGGGAGCCGGAGCCGCGGGCCGGGAGGCGGGCGGGCCGCAAGGTGGCCGTGGGGGCGGGGGCGCTGGCCGCCGTGCTTGCCGGGGCGCTGGCCGCGGTCCAGTTGTTGGGTGTCGGCGGGGACCCCGTTCCGGCGAAGCAGGGTTCCCGTACCCAGGCCGCCGCCTTCGGCCCGTGGGAGGCGGCGACCGCGCCCGGCGGCGCCGGGATGCCCCAATGCTCGTACGCCGAAGGGAAGTTGCTCTGCGCGCGCCCGGGGGTGGTCTACGCCCTCTCCCCCGCCGACGGCACGCTGGTGTGGCGGCACGCGGTCGCCGCTCGGTCGGCCGACCTGCCGCCGGTCGCCTCGGGCGGTCTGGTGCAGCCGTACACGAACGGTGGCTCACGCCTGGCGGCGCTCAGGCCCGACTCCGGCGACGAGGTCTGGAAGCGTGGCCTGCCGACGGACACGACGGTCCGGTACGCCGGGGACGTGGCCCTGCTGACCGCTGCCGACGGCACCGTGACCGGCGTGGACGGCGCGACGGGCCGGACGAAGTGGAGCCACCGGATCGGCGGCCAGGCCAGGCCGTTCTTCGCCGCCTTCGCCGGTGACCCGCTGGCGTACGCGACGAGCACGTCCGGCGACGGGTCGAGCACGCTGGTGACGGCCGTGGACCCGGGTACGGGTGCCGTGCGGTGGGAGGCCCGGCTGGCGGGAGTGCTGAAACCCCTGGACGCCGGGGGCGGCTCGGTCTGTTTCCTGTCCGTCGACAGGGTGTACGGGTACACGAACGCGGTCGTCCGGTACACCGCCGCGTCCCGGTCGACGCTGCGGGTGGCGCTGCCGGTGGGTCTCGACGGCGCCCAGGGTGTGGTGCGGGGCGACACCGCCTACCTGTTGGCCGCCGGCGGTCTGCTCCAGGCCGTCGACCTGGGGACGCGCAAGCCGCTGTGGCGTCTGGAGACCTCGGTGAGCCGTGGTTCGGCGCCGGTCACCGATGGCCGGTACGTGTACTTCACGGCGGGCGACGGAAGGCTCCTCGCCGTGGACGCGCACGACGGCACCCTCGTCGGGCAGACGCCCGCACGGCTGGGCACGCATGCGACGGGGGTCGTGGCCGCACCGCCCGAGCCCGTGCTCGCCGAGCACCGGGTCTACGCCACCGCCCCCGACGGCACGGTGTTCGCCGTCGACGCGCGCTCCCCGGGGACGTGGTGACGCCCGCGGTGGCGTACGAACGGGGCCGCCCTCGCGCGAAGGACGGCCCCGTTCGCCTTGTCGTGCGGGTCAGGCCAGCTTGCTGACGTCCCGGACGGCGCCCTTGTCGGCGCTGGTCGCCATCGCCGCGTAGGCGCGCAGCGCCGCCGACACCTTGCGCTCGCGGCCCTGCGGGGCGTAGACGCCGTCCAGGGCCTGCTCGCGGCGGGCCAGCTCCTCGTCGGAGACCAGCAGTTCGATGGTGCGGTTCGGGATGTCGATGCGGATGCGGTCGCCGTCCTCGACGAGGGCGATCGTGCCGCCCGAGGCCGCCTCCGGGGAGGCATGGCCGATGGACAGGCCCGACGTGCCGCCGGAGAAACGGCCGTCGGTGATCAGCGCGCAGGTCTTGCCCAGGCCCCGGCCCTTGAGGAAGGACGTGGGGTAGAGCATCTCCTGCATGCCCGGGCCGCCCTTGGGACCCTCGTAGCGGATGACGACGACGTCGCCGTGGGTGATCCGCTTGTTGAGGATCTTCTCGACGGCCTCCTCCTGCGACTCGCAGACCACCGCGGGACCCTCGAACGTCCAGATCGACTCGTCCACGCCGGCCGTCTTGACCACGCAGCCGTCGACCGCGAGGTTGCCCCGGAGCACCGCCAGGCCGCCGTCCTTGGAGTACGCGTGCTCGGCGGAGCGGATGCAGCCGTCGGCCGCGTCCTCGTCCAGCGCCTCCCAGCGCTCGGACTGGGAGAAGGCCTCGGCCGAGCGGACACAGCCGGGCGCCGCGTGCCACAGCTCCACCGCCTGGGCGGAGGGCGAGCCGCCGCGCACGTCCCAGGTCTTCAGCCAGTCCGCCAGGGACGGGCTGTGGACCGCGTGCACGTCCTCGTTGAGCAGGCCCGCGCGGTGCAGCTCGCCGAGGAGGGCGGGGATGCCGCCGGCGCGGTGCACGTCCTCCATGTAGTACGTGCGGCTCTTCGCGACGTTCGGGGCGACCTTCGCCAGGCAGGGGACGCGGCGCGAGACCGCGTCGATCTCCTCCAGGCCGAACGGGACGCCCGCCTCCTGGGCGGCGGCCAGCAGGTGCAGGATCGTGTTCGTGGAGCCGCCCATCGCGATGTCCAGGGCCATCGCGTTCTCGAACGCCGCGAAGGTGGCGATGCTGCGGGGCAGGACCGTGTCGTCGTCCTGCTCGTAGTAGCGGCGGGTGACGTCCATGACCGTGCGCGCCGCGTCGACGTACAGCTGCTTGCGGGCCGTGTGGGTGGCCAGGACCGAGCCGTTGCCGGGCAGGGAGAGACCGATGGCCTCGGTCAGGCAGTTCATCGAGTTGGCGGTGAACATGCCGGAACAGGAACCGCAGGTCGGACAGGCGTTCTCCTCGATACGGAGGATGTCCTCGTCCGAGATCTTGTCGTTCACGGCGTCGGAGATCGCGTCGACCAGGTCGAGGGTGCGGACGGTGCCGTCGACGAGCGTGGCACGGCCGGCCTCCATCGGGCCGCCGGAGACGAAGACCGTCGGGATGTTCAGGCGCAGGGCGGCCATCAGCATGCCCGGGGTGATCTTGTCGCAGTTGGAGATGCAGACCAGGGCGTCGGCGCAGTGCGCCTCGACCATGTACTCCACGCTGTCCGCGATCAGGTCGCGGGAGGGCAGGGAGTAGAGCATGCCGCCGTGGCCCATCGCGATGCCGTCGTCGACGGCGATCGTGTTGAACTCGCGCGGGATGCCGCCGGCCTCCCGGACGGCCTCGCTGACGATCCGGCCGACCGGCTGCAGGTGCGTGTGACCGGGCACGAACTCGGTGAAGCTGTTCGCCACCGCGATGATCGGCTTCCGGCCGATGTCCGCACCGGGTACACCGGAGGCGCGCATAAGGGCGCGGGCGCCCGCCATGTTGCGGCCGTGGGTGACTGTGCGGGACCTCAGCTCGGGCATCGTCGCTCGCTCCTTCAGACAGTTGTGGCTGCTGTCGAGCGTACGCCGGTCATCCAGGAAGCGGGACAGGCTGTCCGGAATACGGGACTGCATGTCTCGTACTCAGGGGCCGGTCAGATGCCCCTGCACCACCGGGGCGACCCGAGCCACGATCTGCTCCAGGTCCGCCGAGGCCAGCGGCTCCAGCTTGATCACGTACCGCATCATCGCGCACCCGACCAGCTGCGCGGCCGCCAGCTCGACGCGCAGCTCGCGGTCGGGCGCGTCCAGCTGCTCGGCGACGCGGCGCAGCAGCTGGGAGGCGACCAGGCGGCGGAAGACGCCGGCGGCGGTCTCGTTGTTCACCGCGGAACGCAGGATGGCCAGCAGCGGGGCCCGGGTCACCGGGTTCTCCCAGACTCCGAGGACGAAGCGGGCGAGGCGTTCGCCCACGCCGTCCAGGGGGCCCTCGGCGACGGCTTCGGGCGCGTTGAGCGCGGGCCCGAAGGCGACCTCCACGGCCGCGGCGAAGACCTGCTCCTTGGTGCCGAAGTAGTGGTGGACCAGCGCGGAGTCGACCCCGGCGGTCTTTGCGATACCGCGCACGGAGGTCTTGTCGTACCCACGCTCGGAGAACTCCTCGCGGGCCGCGGCCAGAATCCGGTCACGCGTGTCGGCGGACTCGCCCCGCGGCGGGCGGCCTCGACGGCGGGAGGAGCTGGCGGGGGCCGGGGCCGGGGCGGGGTTCCGGGGGGAGCGGGCGGTCATCGGCGGGGGACCCTCAGCGCCGTGTCCAGGTGCAGGCGGGTGAAGGCCAGGGCCTCGGCGAGGTCGGCCTCGCGTTCGGCGCCGGACATGGCGCGCCGCGTGTTGACCTCGATGACGACGTGGCCGTCGAAGCCGGTGCGGGTGAGGCGCTCCAGCAGTTCGGCGCAGGGCTGGCTGCCCCGGCCGGGGACCAGGTGCTCGTCCTTGGCCGACCCCTTGCCGTCGGCGAGGTGGACGTGGCCGAGGCGGTCGCCCATGCGGTCGATCATCTGGAGGGCGTCCGTGCGGGCCGTCGCCGTATGGCTGAGGTCGATCGTGAAGTGCCGGTAGTCGTCCTTGGTGACGTCCCAGTCCGGGGCGTACGCCAGCATCTCCCGGTCGCGGTAGCGCCAGGGGTACATGTTCTCGACGGCGAACCGCACGTCCGTCTCGTTCGCCATCCGCCAGATCCCCGTGACGAAGTCCCGGGCGTACTGCCGCTGCCAGCGGAAGGGCGGGTGGACGACCACCGTGGAGGCGCCGAGCTTCTCGGCCGCGGCGCGGGCGCGCTGGAGCTTGACCCAGGGGTCGGTGGACCACACCCGCTGGGTGATCAGCAGACAGGGCGCGTGCACGGCCAGTATCGGGATCTGGTGGTAGTCGCTGAGTCTGCGCAGGGCGTCGATGTCCTGGCTGACGGGGTCGGTCCACACCATGACCTCGACGCCGTCGTATCCGAGGCGCGCCGCGATCTCGAAGGCCGTCGCCGTCGACTCGGGGTAGACGGAGGCCGTAGACAGCGCGACGGTCGTGTCCCTTGGTTCAGCCACGTCCGTCACCTTACGGGGTTGAGTGGTGAGGGTGTTGGGTGCCTGTTCGCCGTTGTGATGTTCGCCATTCGCCCATCGGGGTGCGTCCAGGGGCCCATCAGGACCCCATGTGGTCCAGCCGCCGCAGGATGACGCCTTCCCGCAGGGCCCAGGGGCAGACCTCCAGGTTCTCCACGCCGAACAGGTCCATCGCTCCCTCGGCCACCAGCGCGCCGGCCAGGAGCTGGGCCGCCCGGCCGTCCGAGACTCCGGGAAGTTCGGCGCGCTGGGCCGCCGTCATCCCGGCCAGGCGGGGGACCCAGGCCTCCAGGGACTCGCGCTTGAGTTCGCGCTGGGTGTAGAGGCCGTCGGCGCTGCGGGCGGCGCCGGCGATGCGGGCCAGCTGCTTGAAGGTCTTGGAGGTGGCGACCACGCGCTCGGGGGCGCCGAAGCGGCTGAATTCGCCGACCGTGCGGGCGATCTCGGTACGGACATGGCGGCGCAGGGCCCGTATGTCGTCGGGGGCGGGCGGGTCGCCGGGGAGCCAGCCGGCGGTGAGGCGGCCGGCGCCGAGCGGCAGCGAGACGGCCATGTCCGGCTCCTCGTCCATGCCGTGGGCTATCTCCAGGGAGCCGCCGCCGATGTCCAGGACCAGCAGCTTCCCGGCGGACCAGCCGAACCAGCGGCGGACGGCGAGGAAGGTGAGCCGGGCCTCCTCCGCGCCGGTGAGGACCTGCAGTTCGACACCGGTCTCGGCCTGCACGCGCGCGAGGACGTCGTCGGCGTTGCTGGCCTCGCGCACGGCCGAGGTCGCGAAGGGCAGCAGGTCCTCGACGCCCTTGTCCTCGGCGGCCTGGAGGGCGTCCTGGATGACACCGGTCAGTTTGCCGATCCCCTCGGGGCCGATCGCGCCGTCCCCGTCGAGGAGTTCGGCCAGCCGCAGTTCCGCCTTGTGCGAGTGCGCGGGCAGCGGGCGCGCGCCCGGGTGTGCGTCCACCACCAGCAGATGCACCGTGTTCGATCCCACGTCGAGGACACCGAGTCTCATGTACGGAACGCTACTGCCAGCGGGGCCGCGGACAGTCCCCGGAGCGGCTTGTGGCGTCTTACCCTGGACGAGTGCCAAAGACGAAAAAGACGAAGGACCACAAGGACGCCAAATCCTCCGGCGGTTCTTCGCAGGTGAATCCACCCGAGCCGGCGGTGATGTCCAAGAAGGCCCTGGCAGCGGACGAGAAGGGGCTCGACTTCGCGCGCGCGTGGGTGGAATTCCCTGATCCGGCGGACGACGAGCAGGTCTTCCGGTGTGATCTGACATGGCTGACCTCTCGTTGGAACTGCGTCTTCGGCAGCGGCTGCCAGGGCATCCAGGCGGGCCGCGCGGACGACGGGTGCTGCTCGCTGGGCGCGCACTTCTCCGACGAGGACGACGAGAAGCGGGTCGCCGGGCACGTGGCGAGGCTCACGCCGGACATCTGGCAGCACCATGACGTGGGCATGAAGACGGGCTGGGTGTCGGAGGACGAGGAGGGTTCCCGGCAGACCCGCCCGTACCAGGGCTCCTGCATCTTCCAGAACCGTCCCGGCTTCCCGGGCGGAGCGGGCTGTTCGCTGCACATCCTGGCCCTGAAGGAGGGCCGCGAGCCGCTGGAGACCAAGCCGGACGTGTGCTGGCAGCTGCCCGTGCGGCGGACGTTCGACTGGATCGACCGGCCCGACGACACGCGGGTGCTCCAGGTGTCGATCGGTGAGTACGACCGCCGGGGCTGGGGTCCGGGCGGGCACGACCTGCACTGGTGGTGCACGTCGGCGACCTCGGCGCACGGCGCGGGCGACCCGGTGTACGTCTCGTACCGGGCGGAGCTGATCGAGCTGATGGGCAAGGCAGGCTACGACCGCCTGGTGGAGCTGTGCGAGGAGCGCCTGGCGTCCCGGCTGCCGCTGCTGGCACCGCATCCGGCGGATCCGACGCGTCCGGCCCACTGAGGCGGCCGGGGCCGCGCTAGTGCCGTGAACGGAAAGGTTCACCGGCTCGCGACGCCCGGCACGGCACTCCCCCAGCCTTCGGCCGGGGGTACCCCCACGCCGCGTTGTCGCATCACCCGAGTACATCCGGTACGCGGGCGACGCTCCGCCTTGCCATGCTCCCCCACTGCCTGAACGGCGTGGGAGGTGCCCCCAGCACCGGACGCCGCGAGCTTCTCGGCAAACCTTTCCGGCCACAGCACTAACTGTTCGACGGGCTCGGGCTGCCGTCATCGCCGGGGGGCGGGGGCGGGCCGCCGGGGTCGGAGGGGCTCGGGGCGGTCGGGGTGGGAGTCGGCGTGGGGGTCGGGTCGGTGGGTGAGGGCGGCTCGGTGGACGGGGGGTCGCTGGGGGCGGAGGGCGTGGGCGTCGGGTCCGGGGTGCCGGTCGGGGCCGGGGCGGAGGGCGGGGCCGAGGGAGGGCTCGGGGCGGTGCCGTAGCCGTCGATGGAGACGACGGTGCCGGCCGGGGAGATCGCCACCCGTGCGCTCCAGGGGCCGGACGGCTCGCGCAGATGGTCGACGTACACCTTGATCGTGAACGTCTCGCCGGGGCGCAGGGTTCCCGAGGACCGGCTGAGGTAGAGCCAGGGCGCCGAGGTGGCAGCCGACCAGCGCACCGGTGCCGGGCCGGCGGCGGTGAGGGTGACGAGGGTGGTGTCGCCGCTGTTGTGCGCGGACACCGCGAGCTGCCCCGGGCCCCGGGTCCCGGCGCCGGTGACGCTGATGACCTCCACGGAGACGTCCGGTCTGCCGTCCGCGGAGGGGCCGCCGGTGCCGACGCCGGCGTGGACCGCGTCCTCGTAGCCGCCGGCCGGGGCGCCGCCGAGGCCGTCGGGTCCGTGCGCCTCGGGCGCGGTGGCCGCGCGGCTGTCCTCCCCGACGGCCGGCCCGCCCCGGTAGGCGGCCCACAGTGCGAGCACGGGAGCGGCGACGACGGTGGCGACGACGGTCGTGGTGAGCGCGCGCGTGCGGATCCGGTCGCGGCGGGCCGCGCGGTCCTTGGGGTCCATCGGGAAGCCGCGCCGGTCGAAACGGGGTACGGCGAGGCCCCGCGCGCGGGGCGGGTGCGTCAGGAAGGTGTGCAGGGCCGGGCGGGGAGCTTCCAGCACGGGCAGCTCGGCGGGCGTGACCATGGTGCCGGGCCAACGGCCGGGGGCCACGCGCTCGGCCGTACGGCGGCAGCGCGGGCAGTCGTCGACGTGCCGGACCAGTTCGCGGCGCAGGGCGGGGCTCAGTACCAGCCGGCTGTCCCCGGTGAGGTGGGACACGCTCGGGCAGCCGCCGGTCTCCACCACGGCGAGCGCCGCGCGCGTGCGCTCGACCTCGCAGGCGGCGGAGGCCAGCAGCTCGCGGGCGGCGGCGAGGTCCAGGCCGAGGACGGCGGCGACCTCGTGGGCGGCCAGATGGTGACGGACGGCGAGTTCCAGCGCCTCGCGCTGTTCCGGGGTGGTGCCGGCCGCCTCCGGCCAGGCGAGCAGGGCCAGTTCGTGCTGCCGCCGCTCCTCGACGTCGGGGGCGACGGGCCGAGCGGGCACCTGCCGGTCGCCGCCGGAGCGGCCCGCCGCGTGGGTGGCCTGACGTTTCTGCTTGGCCTCGGCCAGCCCGCGCAGACACGCCCAGCGGGCCAGCGCGTACAGCCAGGCCCTGCGGTCGCCGGCCGCCTGCGGGACCCGCTGGCCGCGCCGCTCGGCCAGGGCGAGGACCTCCCCGAGGGCGGCGGTGGCCGCGTCGTGGTCGCACAGGACCGACAGGCAGTAGGTGAACAGGCCGTCCAGATACGGCTCGTAGCGCGCCGGGAGCCGCTGGGCGAGCGTGTGCGCGGCGGCTCGGTCGCGCGCCTCCCGGTAGGCCCGGTGGCCGGCCGTGCTGCGGGTCGAGGTGTCCGGACTGCTGCTCATCACCCGTGCGACCGTAGGCGGCGGCGGATGCACCCATCTCTCCCGTTGAGCACTTTTAATCCATACGGGTGAAACGATCCCTCATAAGGGGACAGGAGCACCGGTTTTCCGGAACTCGGCCCCGCCGAGGCGGGGCCGGTACCGGGCCGCCGCAGGTGGTCCGCGAGGGCGCTGTCAGTGGCGGGGGCTACGGTTTCCGCATGGCTGCCCGTACCAAGACCACCAAGGACCGCCCGTCCTACCGCTGCACGGAGTGCGGCTGGCAGACGGCCAAGTGGCTCGGCCGGTGCCCCGAGTGCCAGGCGTGGGGGACCGTCGAGGAGTACGGCGCGCCCGCGGTGCGGACGACCGCGCCGGGCCGCGTCACCTCCTCCGCGGTGCCCATCGGGCAGGTCGACGGGCGGCAGGCCACCGCCCGCACGACCGGCGTGCCGGAGCTGGACCGGGTGCTCGGCGGCGGTCTGGTGCCCGGCGCGGTCGTGCTGCTCGCGGGCGAGCCCGGTGTGGGCAAGTCCACCCTGCTGCTGGACGTGGCGGCCAAGTCGGCGAGCGACGAGCACCGCACTTTGTACGTGACGGGCGAGGAGTCGGCGAGCCAGGTCCGGCTGCGCGCCGACCGCATCAAGGCCCTCGACGATCACCTGTACCTGGCGGCGGAGACCGACCTGGCCGCCGTCCTCGGCCATCTGGACGCGGTCAAGCCGTCCCTGCTGATCCTGGACTCGGTGCAGACGGTGGCCTCCCCGGAGATCGACGGGGCGCCCGGCGGCATGGCCCAGGTCCGGGAGGTCGCCGGGGCGCTGATCCGCGCCTCCAAGGAGCGCGGCATGTCCACGCTGCTGGTGGGCCATGTCACCAAGGACGGCGCGATCGCGGGCCCGCGCCTGCTGGAGCACCTGGTGGACGTCGTCCTGCACTTCGAGGGCGACCGGCACGCGCGCCTGCGCCTGGTCCGCGGCGTCAAGAACCGGTACGGCGCGACGGACGAGGTCGGCTGCTTCGAGCTGCACGACGAGGGCATCACGGGCCTTGCCGACCCGAGCGGGCTCTTCCTGACCCGGCGCGCGGAACCGGTCCCGGGCACCTGTCTGACGGTCACCCTGGAGGGCCGCCGCCCGCTGGTGGCCGAGGTGCAGGCGCTCACCGTCGACTCGCAGATCCCCTCCCCGCGCCGGACCACCTCCGGCCTGGAGACCTCCCGGGTGTCGATGATGCTCGCGGTGCTGGAGCAGCGCGGGCGGATCAGCGCCCTCGGCAAGCGGGACATCTACTCCGCGACGGTCGGCGGTGTGAAGCTGTCGGAGCCGGCCGCCGACCTCGCCGTGGCGCTCGCGCTGGCCTCGGCGGCCAGTGACACCCCCCTGCCGAAGAACCTCGTCGCGATCGGCGAGGTCGGTCTCGCGGGCGAGGTCAGACGGGTCACGGGCGTGCAGCGCAGGCTGTCGGAGGCGCACCGGCTGGGCTTCACGCACGCCCTCGTACCGGGCGATCCGGGCAAGGTCCCGCCGGGGATGAAGGTCGTGGAAGTCGCCGACATAGGGGACGCGCTCCGGGTCCTTCCGCGCTCCCGTCGCCGAGAGGCCCCACGGGACGCGGAGGAGCGCCGGTAGACTTTGCCCTGGTCTCGCCCGTCCGTACGAACCGAGTGCGGGAAACGGCAGCGCCCACAACCTGCGACCGGAGGAGTGCAGTGGCAGCCAACGACCGGGCAGGAGCTCCCGGAAAGTCCGGTGGGAGTGCCGGTGCCGATGGCCTCATGCGCGCCTCCCTGAGCGCCGTGGCTCCCGGTACGGCGATGCGTGACGGCCTGGAGCGGGTGCTGCGCGGCAACACCGGCGGGCTCATCGTGCTCGGCTCCGACAAGACGGTCGAGACCATGTGCACGGGTGGATTCGTCCTGGATGTCGAGTTCACCGCCACGCGTCTGCGGGAGCTGTGCAAGCTGGACGGCGGCATCGTGCTCTCCTCCGATTTGTCGAAGATCCTCCGCGCCGGCGTGCAGTTGGTGCCGGACCCGACGATCCCGACGGAGGAGACGGGCACCCGCCACCGCACGGCGGACCGCGTCTCCAAGCAGGTCGGCTTCCCGGTGGTCTCGGTCTCCCAGTCCATGCGGCTGATCGCCCTGTACGTGGACGGGCAGCGCCGGGTCCTGGAGGACTCGGCCGCGATCCTCTCCCGCGCCAACCAGGCGCTGGCCACCCTGGAGCGGTACAAGCTGCGGCTGGACGAGGTCGCGGGCACGCTGTCGGCGCTGGAGATCGAGGACCTGGTGACGGTGCGGGACGTCTCCGCCGTCTCCCAGCGTCTGGAGATGGTCCGCCGTATCGCCACCGAGATCGCCGAGTACGTGGTCGAACTGGGCACCGACGGGCGGCTGCTGGCGCTCCAGCTGGACGAGTTGATCGCCGGTGTCGAGCCGGAACGGGAGCTGGTCGTGCGGGACTACGTGCCCGAGCCGACCGCCAAGCGTTCCCGCACGGTGGAGGAGGCGCTGTCCGAGCTGGACGCGCTCAGCCACGCGGAACTGCTCGAACTGTCCACGGTGGCACGGGCCATGGGGTACACGGGCTCGCCCGAGACCCTCGACTCCGCGGTCTCGCCGCGGGGCTTCCGTCTGCTGGCCAAGGTCCCCCGGCTGCCCGGCGCGATCATCGACCGGCTGGTGGACCACTTCGGCGGTCTGCAGAAGCTCCTCGCCGCGAGCGTGGACGACCTGCAGACGGTGGACGGCGTGGGCGAGGCCCGGGCCCGCAGCGTCCGCGAGGGCCTGTCGAGGCTCGCGGAGTCGTCGATCCTGGAGCGGTACGTCTGACCCGCCGGCCGGCGGCCCGCCGACCGGCCTCGCGGCCCGGACGCCCCAGGGGCGGGGCCTAGTCCGCCGACAGCACGAACGAGGCCTGGGCCTGGGCGAAACCGGGTGTCCTGGCCTGCAGCAGATACGTGCCCGCCGCGGCCGAGCCCGCCGGAGGCGTCGCGCACTGGGGGGCGCTCGGCTTGCGGTCCCACTTCACGGTGTAGGTGATGGCCTGGCCGGCGGGCACCCGGTACACCAGGTTCCCGGCCCCCTTGGGGCAGTCGGCGGAGGACCAGTAGGCGTGGCTGCTGTCCGCCGTCGTGATGGTCAACACCGCGTTCTTCGGGCCGAGATCGACCTTGCAGTCGGTGGACGAGGAGTTCTTCGCGGTGAGCTGGAAGGCCGGCGTCTGGTCCGGCGAGTAGGAGTTGCGCTCGCTGCGCAGGCTCAACGTGACCGCCGAGGCCGTGCAGTCGGGCAGCGAGGAGGAGGCCGGCAGCGCGTCGCCCGAACCGACGACCGTACCGCCGGAAGCGGAACCGGAGCCGCCGCCCGCCCCCGAGGAGCCGCCGTCGCCCGACCCGCCGGAACCGTCCGAGCCGCCGGACCCGCCCGAGCCGCTCGTGTCGCCGCCCCCGGAGCCGCCGCCGGAGCCGCCCCCGCCGCTCGACTCGTCGCGTCCGCCCGGGTGTTGGCTGATCGCGGGCCCGCTGGAGGACGGCCCGGGGGTGATCGTGGACACGGGGTTCTTTCCGTTGGACCCGTCGGCGCCCTTCTTGCCGCCCCCGCCGCCCGAGGTGGCGAGCCAGGTGATCACCAGCGCCAACAGGGCGAGAACGGACAGCATGACGGCCCTCCGACGCCAGTAGATGGAGGAGGGAAGCGGCCCGACCGGATTGCGCAGAGATCCCACGGCGCAAACTGTACGAGAGAACGCACCGCTCGCTCGCCCCACCCGCCGCCCGTGCATCAACTTTTCCGGATCATCATCCCGGTAACTGCCACCGCCGTAGCCGATCTTCATCCGCCGCACACGTTCCGGCGCCGCGATCACGGGGCCTGCCCCACGCGTCGGCGCGACCGCCGCCCCGCCCACCCGTGGGAGGATCGGCAGAGCCATGACTGAGAAGCTCCACGCCCCCGTGATCGCCTGGTTCGACGCCCACGCCCGTGACCTGCCCTGGCGCCGCCCGGAGGCGGGGCCGTGGGGCGTGATGGTCAGCGAGTTCATGCTCCAGCAGACTCCGGTCAGCCGGGTACGGCCCGTCTACGAGCAGTGGCTGGCCCGCTGGCCACGCCCCGCCGACCTCGCCCAGGAGCCCCCCGGTGAGGCGGTGCGCGCCTGGGGCCGGCTCGGCTACCCGCGTCGCGCCCTGCGCCTGCACGCGGCCGCGGCCGCCATAACGGAACGGCACGGCGGCGACGTACCGACCGAGCACGCCCAGTTGCTGGCGCTGCCCGGCATCGGGGAGTACACGGCCGCCGCGGTGGCCTCCTTCGCGTACGGGCAGCGGCACCCGGTCCTGGACACCAACGTCCGCCGCGTCCTCGCCCGGGCCGTCACCGGCGTGCGGTACCCGCCGAACGCCACCACCGCCGCCGAGCGCAGGTTGGCCCGTGAGTTGCTGCCCGAGGACGAGCGGACGGCCGCCCGCTGGGCCGCCGCCTCGATGGAGCTGGGCGCGCTGGTGTGCACGGCGAAGAACGAGGGCTGTGCGCGGTGCCCGATCGCCGCGCAGTGCGCCTGGCGGCTGGCCGGCAAGCCGGAGCACGAGGGGCCGCCGCGCCGGGGCCAGACCTACGCCGGTACCGACCGCCAGGTCCGGGGCAAGCTGCTCGCCGTCCTGCGCGAGGCGCACGCCCCCGTGCCGCAGGCCGTTCTGGACGGGGTGTGGCACGAGCCGGTGCAGCGCGCCCGGGCCCTGGACGGGCTCGTCACCGACGGTCTGGTGGAGCCGCTCGCGGGCGGTCTGTACCGGCTCCCGCTGAGCTGACGCACAGACACATCACAGAGGTCGGGCCTCGGTTACGGTTCACCTACCGTGCCAAATCACCCCATACCGGGGTTATTTGCCGCGGTTGTTTACCCAGATCTCACGACCGTTACACAACCGACGGACAGCCGAGTGCTAGCCGCAGGCTGGCTCGGACAACGCCGTGACAACACCTCCGTAGCTTCATATCCGGCACGAGAGAGCCGGATGGACAAACGGGGAACGGAAGGGTTGATCATGGCGCAGGGAGAGGTGCTCGAGTTCGAGGAGTACGTCCGCACCCGGCAGGACGCGCTGCTGCGCAGCGCCCGCCGGCTGGTCCCGGACCCGGTCGACGCCCAGGACCTGCTGCAGACGGCGCTGGTTCGGACGTACGGCCGCTGGGAGGGCATCGCGGACAAGCGGCTCGCGGACGCCTACCTGCGCCGAGTCATGATCAACACGCGCACCGAGTGGTGGCGTGCCCGCAAGCTGGAGGAGGTCCCGACCGAGCAGCTGCCGGACGCGTGCGTGGACGACGCCACCGAGCAGCACGCCGACCGGGCCCTGCTGATGGACATCATGAAGGTGCTGGCACCGAAGCAGCGCAGTGTCGTGGTGCTGCGACACTGGGAGCAGATGTCCACGGAGGAGACGGCCGCCGCCCTCGGCATGTCGACGGGAACGGTCAAGAGCACGCTGCACCGGGCGCTCGCCCGGCTCCGCGAGGAGCTGGAGGCCCGCGATCTGGACGCACGCGCGCTGGAGCGTGAGGAGCGGGAGCGTTGCGCGGCCTGACCGGCACGGAGCCCACACGGGTTCAGGTCACCTTGCAGGCGGCGATCACGGCGGCGGTCGTGTTCGTCGCCCTGGGGCTTTTGGTGTCCGCCTGCGCCACCGGCGGCACCGGTGCCCGCGACGAGGGCCCCGCGCACTCCGACGCGGTGGCCGGGTCCGCCGCCACTCCGGCGGCCGCCCCCTCCGACACCTACCGGCGGGTGGACGCCGTGGCCCTGGTGAAGAACGACCCGAAGGTGTCCGCCACGGTCAAGCGCGATCTCAAGCCGTGCTCCGGCGACGACTACCCGGTGGACGTGTCCTACGGCAACCTGACCGACGGCTCCCGGGAGGACGTCGTCGTCAACGTGCTGACCTGCGGCGACGCCGTCGGGGTCGGCTCGTACGTGTACCGGAGCGCCAGCGGCTCCTACGAGGACGTGTTCAAGAACGAGGAGTCGCCGGTCTACGCGGAGATCGACCGGGGCGACCTGATGGTGACCAAGCAGGTGTACGAGAAGGGCGACCCGGTGTCGAGCCCCTCGGGTGAGAACGTGATCACCTACAACTGGAGCGCCGGACGGTTCGTCCAGGAGGACTTCCACCACACCGACTACAGCAACGCCGTCGGCGGCGCGAGTCACGCGCCGGGAAACTGACCCTACGCACCGCATTCACGAGGACTGAGAGCACCGGGATGGCAGAGCAGACCCACGTCCTGTTCGTCGAGGACGACGACGTCATCCGCGAGGCCACCCAACTCGCCCTGGAACGGGACGGCTTCGCGGTCACCGCCATGCCCGACGGGCTGTCCGGCCTGGAGGCGTTCCGGGCGAACCGCCCCGACATCGCGCTGCTGGACGTCATGGTGCCGGGTCTGGACGGGGTGAGCCTGTGCCGGCGCATCCGCGACGAGTCGACCGTGCCCGTGATCATGCTGTCGGCGCGGGCCGACTCCATCGACGTCGTGCTGGGCCTGGAGGCGGGCGCCGACGACTATGTGACCAAGCCGTTCGACGGCGCCGTGCTGGTGGCCCGGATCCGGGCGGTGCTGCGCCGCTTCGGGCACGCCGGCGGGGCCGCGCAGCCGGAGGAGTCCGACGCGGCGGTGGCCGGCGGCATGCTGACCTTCGGCGAGCTGGAGATCGACACCGAGGGCATGGAGGTACGCAGGGCCGGGCAGCCGGTGGCGCTGACCCCGACCGAGATGCGGCTGCTGCTGGAGTTCTCCTCCGCGCCGGGCACCGTGCTCTCCCGCGACAAGCTGCTGGAGCGCGTGTGGGACTACGGCTGGGGCGGGGACACCCGGGTCGTCGACGTCCATGTGCAGCGGCTGCGTACGAAGATCGGCCAGGACCGGATCGAGACGGTCCGCGGCTTCGGCTACAAGCTGAAGGCCTGAGCGGGGCCGGCATGCGGGGGATCATTCGGCGCCCGGTCAGACGGGTGGAGGCGGCGGGCCTGCGCACGGGCCTCCGGTGGAAGCTCAGCGCGGCGATCGCCATGGTCGGCGCGCTGGTGGCGATCGCGCTGAGCCTGGTGGTGCACAACGCCGCCCGGGTCTCGATGCTGGACAACGCGCGGGAACTGGCCCTCGAACGGCTCCAGATCCCGCAGCGCAACTACATCCTGACCCGTCGGGTGAACTTCTCCGGCGCCCGTATCGACGACCCGAACCTGCCGACGGCGCTGCGGGAGAAGACCGAGCACGGCCGCCGGGCGACGTTCGTCACCCAGCGGAGCGGGAAGGCGCCGGACATCTGGGCGGCCGTGCCGATGAAGGACGGGCATGTGCTGTCCCTGCACACCCACTTCACCGGCCGCAGCTCGGACGTGATGAAGGACCTCGACCAGGCCCTGGTCATCGGCTCGATCGCGGTCGTGCTCGGTGGCAGCGCGCTGGGCGTGCTCATCGGCGGCCAGCTGTCGCGGCGGCTGCGCAAGGCGGCGGTCGCGGCGAACCGGGTCGCCAGGGGCGAGACCGAGGTGCGGGTGCGGGAGGCCATCGGCGGGGTCGTACGGGACGAGACCGACGATCTCGCGCGGGCTGTGGACGCCATGGCGGACGCGCTCCAGCAGCGCCTGGAGGCCGAGCGGCGGGTCACCGCCGACATCGCGCACGAGCTGCGCACGCCGGTGACGGGCCTGCTGACGGCCGCCGAACTGCTGCCGCCCGGCCGCCCCACCGAGCTGGTCCTGGACCGGGCCAAGGCGATGCGCACGCTGGTCGAGGACGTCCTGGAGGTGGCCCGGCTGGACGGCGCCTCGGAGCGGGCGGAACTGCAGGACATCATGCTGGGCGAGTTCGTCGCCCGGCGGGTGGCCGCCAAGGATCCCGAGATCACCGTGCGGGTGGTGCACGAGTCGGAGGTGACCACCGACCCGCGCCGGCTGGAGCGGGTGCTGTTCAACCTGCTCGCCAACGCCGCCCGGCACGGTCGGCCGCCGATCGAGGTCACCGTCGAGGGCCGGGTCATCCGGGTCCGCGACCACGGCCCCGGCTTCCCCGAGAAGCTGCTGGCGGAGGGCCCGAGCCGGTTCCGCACCGGCAGCGAGGACCGGGCGGGCCAGGGCCACGGACTGGGCCTGACCATCGCGGCCGGCCAGGCCCGGGTGCTGGGCGCCCGGCTGACCTTCCGCAACGTACGGCCCGTGGGCGTGCCGGAACACGTCCCCGGGGAGGGCGCGGTGGCGGTCCTGTGGCTCCCGGAACACGCCCCGACCACGACGGGCAGCTATCCGATGCTGCCGTAGGGGAGCTTCGCCCCGTCGCGCGGGGCGGCCTTCGACCGGCTGTCAGGAGGCCCTTGGGACGGTGAAGGCCGTCGGGGACGGTGAAGGGCCCCCGGGGACGGTGAAGGCCGTCGGGGACAGTAAAGGGCCCCCGGGGACGGTGAAGGCCCCCGGGGACGGTGAAGGCCCCCGGGGACGGTGAAGGCCGTCGGGGACGGTGAAGGGCCTGGGACGGTGAGGGACCTGGGACGGTGAGGGACCTGGGACGGTGAAGGCCCCCGGGGCGGACACCCGCCGGGGGCCTTCGGTTCGGGTCGGGGCGGACTCCGCCGTCCCGGTCCGCGGTGGACCTACACCGCCTCGATCACCGGCGGCGGCGTCCCGTCACCGTCCTGCGAGGGCTTCTGCGGGCCGCCCCGGAGCGGGACCTCCTTCACGAACACCGCCGCCGCCAGCACGATCACCGCGACGACCGTGCCCAGCAGGAAGGCCGAGTGCGTACCGGAGGACACCGCGTGCTGGTACGCCTCCCGGGCCGCCTGCGGCAGCTTGGCCAGGCTGGCCGCGTCCAGCTGGGCGGACTTCTCGGTCACCTTGGAGCCCAGCGCGCCGGCCCGCTCGGACATGACGTGCTGGACCTGGTGGTTGAACAGGGCGCCCATGATGGCGACGCCGAACGAGGAGCCGAGCGTACGGAACAGGGTGGTGGACGAGGACGCGACGCCCATGTCCTTCATCTCCACGCTGTTCTGCGCGACCAGCATGGTGATCTGCATCAGGCAGCCCATGCCGAGGCCCAGCACCGCCATGTACACACCGGAAGTGAACCGGGAGGTCCCGGTGTCCATCAGCGACAGCAGGTACAGACCGACGATCATCAGCGCGCCGCCGACGATCGGGAAGGCCTTGTACCGCCCGGTGCTGGTGGTGACCCGCCCGGAGATCATCGAGGTCACCAGCATCGCGCCGAGCATCGGCAGGAGCAGCAGCCCGGAGTTGGTGGCGGAGGCGCCCTGCACGGACTGCTGGTACAGCGGCAGGAAGAGCGTGGCGCCGAACATCACGAAGCCGGTGACGAAGCCGATGACCGACATCAGCGTGAAGTTGCGGCTGCGGAAGATGTGCAGCGGCAGGACCGGCTCGGCGGCCCTGGTCTGCCAGAAGACGAACCCGACCAGCGCGGCGACGCCGATGCCGATCAGCTCCATGATCCGCGCGGACGTCCACGAGTACTGGGTGCCGCCCCAGGTGGTGACCAGCACGATCGAGGTGATGCCGACGGTCAGCAGCACGACGCCGAGGTAGTCGATACCGACCTTGGACCGCTTCTTCGGCAGGTGCAGCACCGCGCTGACCAGCGCGAGCGCGACGGCGCCCAGCGGCAGGTTGATGTAGAAGGACCAGCGCCAGCCCCAGTTGTCGGTGATGGTGCCGCCGACCAGCGGGCCGCCGATCATCGCGAGCGCCATGACGCCGGCCATCATGCCCGTGTACTTGCCGCGCTCGCGCGGCGGTATGAGGTCGCCGATGATCGCCATGACACCGACCATCAGACCGCCGGCACCGAGCCCCTGAACGGCCCGGAACCCGATCAGCTGCCCCATGTTCTGGGCCATGCCGCTCAGCGCGGAGCCGACCAGGAAGATCACGATCGAGCTGAGGAAGGCGCCCTTGCGCCCGTACATGTCACCGAGCTTGCCCCAGATCGGGGTGGCCGCGGCGGTCGCGAGCGTGTACCCGGTGACCACCCAGGACAGGTGCTCCAGGCCCCCCAGGTCGCCGACGATCGTCGGCATGGCCGTACCCACGATCATGTTGTCGAGCATCGCGAGCATCATCGCGATCATGAGCGCGAGCAGGACGACTCGTACGCTCCTCGGTTTCTTCTCCGCCTGGTCCTCTTGGGCCCGGCCCGGTACGGCCGCCGCCTTGGTGTCCGCCATTGCTCCCACTCCCCCTGGCGGCTCCTACTTACTTGCCGCCCGGCTAGTTCAGTACACTCGGGAAGGTAGCGATGTCACTAGCCGGTCGTCAAGTAAGTTTCTTCGGCGGCGCGAGGAGTACGAGGATGGGCGTCACCATGGACGGCACCAAGCAGCAGCGCCGCGGCAACACCCGCCAGCGCATCCAGGACGTCGCGCTCGAACTCTTCGCCGAGCAGGGCTACGAGAAGACGTCCCTGAGAGAGATCGCCGAGCGGCTCGACGTCACCAAGGCGGCGCTCTACTACCACTTCAAGACCAAGGAAGAGATCATCGTCAGCCTCTTCGAGGATCTGACGCAGCCGATCCAGGACCTGATCGAGTGGGGCAGGGACCAGCCGCACACCCTGGAGATCAAGCAGGAGATCGTACGGCGCTACAGCCTGGCCCTGGCCGGCGCGGAACCCCTCTTCCGGTTCATGCAGGAGAACCAGGCGACGGTACGGGAGCTGCGCATCGGCGACACCTTCAAGGACCGGATGCGCGACCTCAGGAGCATCTTCATCGACCCCGAGGCGCCCCTCGTCGACCAGGTCCGCTGTGTCAGCGCCATGTTCACGCTGCACGCGGGGATGTTCGTGATGCAGGACCTGGAAGGCGACGCCCAGAAGAAACGCGAGGCCGTTCTGGAGGTCGCCGTCGACCTGGTCACCCAGGCCCACCGCGGCACCCGCACGAGCTGAGAGGCCCCCGGAGGGCGCGGGAGACGGACGCCGGGACGCCACCGGCGCTACGCTGACCCGCGTTCGCGACTACGGGGGGTGGGCGGGGATGGACCCGTCGGTGCTCGGCACCAAGCTCGCGTCGAGCCTGGTCGGCCCGGCCGTGCGGAAGCTGTTCGTACGGGAGGGACCTGGCGCGGCGCTGGTCGACAAGCCGGTGCGGCTGTCGGCCCTGGTGTCCTTCCGGGGCGAGAAGCGGACGCTGACCGACCAGGACGTACGGCGCCTCGCGGCGCGGCTGGTCCGCCAGGCCCTGGCGTCACCGGGCGAGCGGCCCTTCCCGGCGGACGAGGAGGAACCGGTCGGACACGCCCTCGCGGACCGGCTGACCGCCCTGGGCGACCTCGACATGGACGACGTACAGGCGGTCCGGCTGGGTCACGGGGAACTGGCCCGGGCCCTGTCACGACGGGCACCTGCCCCGGGCCTGTCCGCCGATGCCGCCCTCTTCCTCGACTCGATCACCGCGTGGGCCTGCCTGCACATCGTCGACTTCTTCACCCGACGGTCCTCCTTCGTCGCCCGTACGCTCGTCGAGCAGACCCGGGGCCAGGCGGAACTGCTCGCCAAGGTGGACGAGTTGATCGCCCGCACCCCACCGCCCGACGGAACCGACACCGCCTTCGAGCGGCGCTACCTCGCCCATGTCGCCACCCGGCACGGCAGGCTCACCATCTACGGCATCGACCTGGTCAACTCCCCCGACCGCTGGCCCCTGGACGCCGCCTACCTCAGCCTTCAGGCCCTCGGGCCGGCCGAGGACGCCGAGGTGGGCGGTCCGGCCGGGCTGCCGGCCTCCGCCGCCCCCGCCCGGCCCGCCGACCAGGCCCTCGACGAGCACGACCGGGTACTGCTGCGCGGCATCGCCGGCTCCGGCAAGACCACGCTCGTACAGTGGCTCGCGGTGACCGCGGCCCGGGGCGAGCACGGCGACCGCGTCCCCTTCGTCCTGCCCCTGCGCACCCTGGTCCGCCGCCCCGACGGCCTGCCCGCCCCCGACGCCTTCCTGTCCGCCGCCCGCGTCCCCTTCCACGCCGGCCAGCCCGACGGCTGGGCCGACCGGGTCCTGGCCGCCGGACGCGGGCTGCTGCTGGTCGACGGCGTCGACGAGATACCCGAGCGCGAGCGCGAACGCACCCGCCGCTGGCTGCGCGACCTGCTGGACGCGTACCCGGGCAACGCCTGGCTGGTGACCTCCCGCCCCTCCGCCGTACGCGAGGACTGGCTCACCGCCGACGGCTTCACCGAGCTGGCCCTCACCCCCATGAGCCGCGACGACGTGGCCGCCTTCGTCACCCGCTGGCACGCCGCCGCCCGCGCGGACGCCCCGGAGCCGGAACGCGAGCGCCTCGACGGCTACCTGCAGACCCTCCTCGACGCCGTCGAGACCAAGCCCGACCTGGCCCGCCTCGCCACCAACCCGCTGATGTGCGGGCTGATCTGCGCCCTGCACCGTGACCGGCGCGGCTATCTGCCGCACGGTCGACAGGAGTTGTACGACGCCGCCCTGTCGATGCTGCTGGTGCGCCGGGACGTGGAACGGGACATGTTCGAGGGCGACGACGGCATACGCCTCGGCGAACTCCCGCAGATCCAGCTGCTCCAGCGACTCGCCTACTGGCTGATCCGCAACAACGAGTCCGAGCTGGACCGGGACCGGGCGCTGCGGATCATCGCCGACGTCCTGCCCTCCCTGCCGGCCGCCGCCGGCCAGGGGGACGCCGGAGGGATCCTGGACCATCTGCTCCTGCGCAGCGGTCTGCTGCGCGAACCGGCCGCCGGGACCGTCGAGTTCGTCCACCGCACCTTCCAGGACTACCTGGGCGCCAGGGCGGCGGTGGAGGACGGCGACTTCGGACTGCTGGTGCGGGGCGCGGCGGACGAGCAGTGGGCGGACGTGGTGCGGATGGCGGTGGCGCACGCCCGGCCGCGTGAACGGGCCGAGCTGCTGGGCGCCCTGACCGAGTCCGCGAACCGGCTGTCCGAGCCCGCGAGCGTGCGCGTACGGCTGCTCGCCCTGGCCTGTCTGGAACACGCCACGCAGCTCGACCCGGCGGTGCGGGGCACCGTCGAGGAGAACGCCGCCGCGCTCATCCCGCCCCGCACCACGGAGGAGGCCCGCGCCCTGGCCTCCGCCGGTCCGCTCGCGCTGGAACTGCTGCCGGGACCGGAGGGGCTCTCCGACGCCGAGGCGCGGGCGGTCGTCGTCACCGCGTCGCTCATCGGGACGGAGGCGTCGGTGCCGGTGCTGGCACGGTTCCGGGACCATCCGGCGATCATGGTGCGGTCCCAGCTGTCGTGGACCTGGCACCGCTTCCCGGCCCGGCGGTACGCCGAGGACGTCGTCGCCCATCTGCGGGCCGACGGGCTCTTCTTCTGCGCGCACTCCGCCGAGCAGCTGCGCCTGCTGCGGGAGCTCGGCGGACGCCCGGCCGTCCAGGTCGTCGGTGACGTCACCGGGCCGGAGCTGGGTGCCGCTCTGGTGCCGGACGCGGTCACCGCCCTCCACCTGAACGGCAACCTGGCGCTGCGGGACCTGTCCTGCCTGGCGTCCCTGCGCCGGCTCACCTCCCTGGACCTCAACGCCTGCCCGCTCGTGGACAGCCTCGCCCCGGTGGCCGGTCTGCCGCTGGGCTGGCTGTCCGTGACCTCCGTCCACGCGCTGGCCCGCGAAGGCGCCCTGGCACCACTGGACGGCCATCCGACCCTGCACGCGCTCGACCTCGCCACGGCCCTGGACGCGGACTCCCTCGACGAGGCCCTTCCACGGGACGTGTCCCTGCGCTATCTGCGGCTCGCCAAGGGCTCGGTGGCGCACACCGGGCTGCGCGGGCTGCACCGGCTGCGCTCTCTGAGGCAGCTGAGCCTGGCGATCCGCCCCGCCCTGCTGCGCCCGGAGGACTTCGAGGAGATCGTCCGGCTGCCGGAACTCGACGAGCTGCACATCAACTGGCAGAACGTCGGCTGGAGCGGGCCGCCGCTGCCGCGCGTCACCCGGCTGCGGCTCAACCGCTTCAAGGGGGACGAGGACGTCTCCCACATCCTCCGTACGTTCCCGGGCCTGCGCACCGTGGAGATCGTCACCGCGAGTCCGGCCACCAAGATCCCGCCCGAGGTCCTCGCGGCATTCCCAACAGCCCCTGCGGTCAGGCGAGTTCACAGCTCGGTGTGATGTACATCTCTGTACGCCTACCCTCCGGTAACCCTACGGTTCTCCTCGCGTCACCCTCACCACAGAACATGCACCTGACACCTGATCCACACCAGGCACCGCAGGCACCGTACGGATGCGTACGGACGTGAGAGGACCCCCACGATGACCAGACGCCCCTGGGCGCGCCGCGTATCCGTCACCGCCGTCTCGGTGGCCGCGCTCGCCGCGATGGCCGCCCCGGCCCACGCCGCGACCACGACCACGAGCACCGCGGCCGCCGCCGCCAAGGTCGACTACGCCACCTGGCAGAAGGACTGCCAGGCGGTCATGGACCAGGCGCTGCCGTACCTGAAGGACCGTATCGCCGCCGGGAAGCCGGGCGAGAAGCAGGCGATCGTGTTCGACATCGACAACACCACGCTGGAGACCGACTTCGGCTTCAGCTTCCCGCAGCCGGCCAACAAGCCGGTCCTGAACGTCGCCCAGTACGCGCAGCAGCACGGCGTCTCGCTCTTCTTCGTCACCGCCCGTCCGGGCATCATCGAAGAGCCCACCGAGTGGAACCTCCAGCAGGACGGCTACGACGTCTCCGGGCTCTACGTCCGCGGCTTCCTCGACCTGTTCAAGGACGTCGCCGCGTACAAGACCGCCCAGCGCGTCGACATCGAGAACAAGGGCTACACGATCATCGCGAACATCGGCAACACCGCCAGTGACCTGTCGGGCGGCCACGCCGAGAAGACCTTCAAGCTGCCGGACTACAACGGGCAGCTGTCCTGACGGAGCGCGACGCGAAGGGGCCGGTGCCCAAGGCACCGGCCCCTTCTCACGCGCGTCCCCGGAGGGCTACGCGTCCTTGCTCAGGTTCGGCCCGGCACCGCCGGCCGCCTGCTCGATCGGCGGGACGTCGGGGAGCGCCGACTTCTCCTCACCCCGGAAGGTGAAGGTCTTGGCGTCGCCCTCGCCCTCGGTGTCCACGACCACGATGTGGCCGGGACGCAGCTCGCCGAAGAGGATCTTCTCGGAGAGCGAGTCCTCGATCTCGCGCTGGATCGTACGACGCAGCGGCCGGGCACCCAGCACGGGGTCGTAACCCTTCTTGGACAGCAGCTCCTTGGCGCCCTGGGACAGCTCGATGCCCATGTCCCGGTCCTTGAGGCGCTCGTCCACCTTGCCGATCATCAGGTCGACGATCCGCAGGATGTCCTCCTGCGTCAGCTGCGGGAAGACGACCACGTCGTCGACACGGTTGAGGAACTCGGGCCGGAAGTGCTGCTTCAGCTCGTCCGAGACCTTGTTCTTCATGCGCTCGTAGTTGGTCTTCGTGTCACCCGAGGCCGCGAAGCCCAGGTTGAAGCCCTTGGAGATGTCCCGGGTGCCGAGGTTGGTCGTCATGATGATGACCGTGTTCTTGAAGTCCACGACCCGGCCCTGGGAGTCGGTCAGGCGACCGTCCTCCAGGATCTGCAGCAGCGAGTTGAAGATGTCCGGGTGGGCCTTCTCCACCTCGTCGAAGAGGACGACGGAGAACGGCTTGCGACGGACCTTCTCGGTCAGCTGGCCGCCCTCTTCGTAGCCCACGTATCCGGGGGGCGAACCGAAGAGCCGCGACACCGTGTGCTTCTCGCTGAACTCCGACATGTCGAGGGAGATCAGCGCGTCCTCGTCACCGAAGAGGAACTCGGCGAGCGCCTTGGACAGCTCGGTCTTACCGACACCGGACGGGCCGGCGAAGATGAACGAACCACCCGGACGCTTCGGGTCCTTCAGACCGGCACGCGTACGGCGGATCGCCTTCGACAGCGCCTTGACGGCGTCGACCTGGCCGATGACCCGCTTGTGGAGCTCGTCCTCCATGCGGAGCAGGCGGCTGGACTCCTCCTCGGTCAGCTTGAAGACCGGGATGCCGGTGGCGGTCGCGAGGACCTCGGCGATCAGCTCGCCGTCGACCTCGGCGACGACGTCCATGTCGCCGGCCTTCCATTCCTTCTCGCGCTTGGCCTTCGCGGCCAGGAGCTGCTTCTCCTTGTCGCGCAGGGAGGCGGCCTTCTCGAAGTCCTGCGAGTCGATCGCGGACTCCTTGTCCCGGCGGACGGCGGCGATCTTCTCGTCGAACTCGCGGAGGTCCGGCGGCGCGGTCATCCGGCGGATGCGCATCCGGGAACCGGCCTCGTCGATCAGGTCGATCGCCTTGTCCGGCAGGAAGCGGTCCGAGATGTACCGGTCGGCCAGGGTGGCGGCCTGGACCAGGGCCTCGTCCGTGATGGAGACGCGGTGGTGGGCCTCGTACCGGTCGCGCAGACCCTTGAGGATCTCGATCGTGTGCGGCAGGGACGGCTCGGCGACCTGGATGGGCTGGAAGCGGCGCTCCAGGGCCGCGTCCTTCTCCAGGTGCTTGCGGTACTCGTCCAGCGTGGTCGCACCGATGGTCTGCAGCTCACCGCGGGCCAGCATCGGCTTCAGGATGGAGGCCGCGTCGATGGCACCCTCGGCGGCACCCGCGCCCACCAGCGTGTGGAGCTCGTCGATGAACAGGATGATGTCGCCGCGGGTGCGGATCTCCTTGAGCACCTTCTTCAGGCGCTCCTCGAAGTCACCGCGGTAGCGGGAGCCGGCGACCAGGGCACCGAGGTCGAGGGTGTAGAGGTGCTTGTCCTTGAGGGTCTCGGGCACCTCGCCCTTGACGATGGCCTGGGCGAGGCCCTCGACGACGGCGGTCTTGCCGACGCCGGGCTCACCGATCAGCACCGGGTTGTTCTTGGTACGGCGGGACAGCACCTGCATGACCCGCTCGATCTCCTTCTCGCGCCCGATGACCGGGTCGAGCTTGGACTCACGAGCGGCCTGGGTGAGGTTCCGGCCGAACTGGTCGAGGACCAGGGACGTCGAGGGGGTGCCCTCGGCAGGGCCGCCGGCGGTGGCGGTCTCCTTGCCCTGGTAACCGGAGAGCAGCTGGATGACCTGCTGCCGCACCCGGTTGAGATCAGCGCCCAGCTTGACCAGGACCTGGGCGGCGACGCCCTCGCCCTCACGGATCAGGCCGAGCAGGATGTGCTCCGTGCCGATGTAGTTGTGGCCCAGCTGAAGGGCCTCGCGGAGCGACAGCTCCAGGACCTTCTTGGCACGGGGGGTGAAGGGGATGTGCCCGGACGGGGCCTGCTGCCCCTGCCCGATGATCTCCTCCACCTGCTGGCGGACCGCCTCGAGCGAAATCCCGAGGCTCTCAAGGGCCTTGGCGGCGACACCCTCACCCTCGTGGATCAGGCCCAGGAGGATGTGCTCGGTGCCGATGTAGTTGTGGTTGAGCATCCGGGCTTCTTCCTGAGCCAGGACGACAACCCGCCGCGCGCGGTCGGTGAACCTCTCGAACATCGTTAATCGCTCCTCAGAGCGGTCAGGCAGTGGGGGGAACTTCCCCTCCCTGTCCTTCCGCAGCTTAGTCCCGCAAGCGGGGACCGCTCATTCCAACTGCCGACACCGTCGATGGCCTCCTGACCCCGAACGCCGACATCTGCTCCAACCCGATGGTGCGAGACGATGTTCCCGCAGGCCAGACAGTTACCCCTCTCGCCAGTACGCCGATGGCGAACGTGAGACGGCCCGTCCTGCGTGTCGCCCCCTCCCACTAGGGATGTCTTACCCGCAGCCACGGACGGTCCATGCCGCGTGCACGGGTTCCCTCCGCTATGGGCGAACAACCTTGCGCCCCTCCGTGCCCCCGCACACCCCTCCGTCGGGCACTGTGTGCGATCAGTCGGGCACACAACGTAACCCGGGGGCCGTCTCGGCGGTTGCTCCTGGCATGGTCGGCACTCTTCCCACCATCTCCACCGTCCCCCTTCCTCGTCGCCCACCGGATCCGCTCCGTCCGGGCGTCCGTCCGGAGGTCCGCGCCCGGCACTGGTACGAGAACGACCTGGGGTGGGAAACCGTGCCCGGCGCGCCGCTCCGATTGGTGACGGGTGTGCGCTTCGACGTCCTGGACGTACCGGCCGAGGCCGGTGCGGCGGGGCTGAGGCGGCTGACTGCGGGCTCTCCGGTGGCGCTCCAGGGCGACCGCATGCGGCTGCTGGTGGCCGCGGGCAGCGCCGAGGAGCTGCCGGGGCTGCTGGAGTGGCTGGAATGGGGCGCGCTGGCGCCGGACCTGCTGGCCCTGGGCGAGGGCGGTCACATGGACGCTCCGGTTCCGCCCGAGCCGGTCTTCGCCGGCGGACGTCCGCCCCGCGGCCGCGCCGCCGTGCCCCTCGTGGGTCCCGTGCAGGGGGCCGCCGTGTGGCTGCGGCCCCCCGAGCCGGGGCGCGAGGTCGAGGCCTCGCTGCCGACCCTGTCGGCCTTGGGGGGCGCGCAGGACGCCCCCGATCTCGTACGACTGGTGGAGACGGTGGCGACACACTGCCACCGCGTCCGGCTGCGGCGCCCCCACGCCCAGCCGGCCGTCCGCCACCAGACTCAGCCGTTGGCCTTCTCGTAAGCCTCGCGAATGGACGCGGGAACTCGGCCGCGGTCATTGACCTCGTAACCGTTCTCCTTCGCCCAGGCGCGGATCTGCGCGGTGTCCTGGCTGCCGCCGGAAGCGGCACGGGTCTTTCCACGCCCACCCGAAGCACGGCCTCCGGTGCGACGGCCGCCCTTCACATACGGGTCGAGAAGGCCGCGCAGCTTGTCCGCATTGGTGGTCGTGAGATCGATCTCGTACGTCTTGCCGTCGAGCGCGAACGTCACGGTCTCGTCTGCCTCGCCGCCGTCGAGGTCATCGACAAGAAGGACCTGAACCTTCTGTGCCACCGGATTTCCTTTCATCGAAAACGTGAGGGCCGGGGGTCTGCGGCGTCCGCCGTTTCGCCGCCCCCTGTTATATGCAGTACTGCAGTACGTCGGAAAGCAAACCGCTTTTGCCGGAAAAACACAAACCCCTGGGGAAGACTCAGGGGGCGGCCCCAGTCCGGAAACATGCGCGTTTCGGACATAGGGCACCGGGGCAATGACGATCACAGATGCAGAAGCATCCGGCTGTTGCCCAGGGTGTTCGGTTTCACTCGTTCGAGACCGAGGAACTCCGCGACGCCCTCGTCATAGGAACGCAACAGCTCGGCGTAGACATCGGTGTCGACGGGCGTCTCGCCGATCTCCACGAAGCCGTGCTTCCCGAAGAAGTCGACTTCGAAGGTCAGACAGAAAACCCGGCGAACGCCGAGCCAGCGGGCGGTCTCCAGCAACTTCTCCAGCAACCGGTGACCGACGCCGGCGCCCTTCAGGCCCGGCTTCACCGCGAGAGTGCGGACTTCCGCGAGGTCCTCCCACATGACGTGCAGCGCGCCGCAGCCGACCACCTCGGCGTTGTCGTCCCGTTCGGCGACCCAGAACTCCTGGATGTCCTCGTAAAGGGTGACGGTGGCTTTGTCGAGCAGGATGCGACCGCGGACGTAGGCGTCGAGGAGGTGGCGCACGGCCGGGACATCGCTGGTCCGGGCCCGCCGTACGGTGATGGCTTTTGCGGTGACTGCGGGGCGCTCTGCTGACATGAGCGGACGCTATCGCCCGCCGCCGTCCCGGGCGGAGCCGGGGTTCTGGTTCTCCTCTTCCCGGGTTTCCGGTCCCTGGACGATGCGCACGGCGTCCCTGAGGGCCTGGCGCTGTTCGTCGCTCATCATCCCGAAGAACGCGACGAGAGCGGCGGCGGGGTTGTCGCTCTGCGACCAGGCGTCGTTCATCAGGGCGGCGGCGTACGCGGCGCGCGTGGAGACGGCCTCATATCGATAGGCCCGGCCTTCCGCCTCACGGCGCACCCAGCCCTTCTGATGGAGATTGTCCAAAACGGTCATCACCGTCGTGTAGGCGATGGACCGTTCCTGCTGAAGATCTTCCAGGACTTCTCGAACGGTGACGGGGCGGTTCCACTTCCACACCCGCGTCATGACCGCGTCTTCGAGTTCTCCCAATGGGCGAGGCACAGCTCAGAACAATAGTGGGAGATCCCGGCAATGGCCCGCCGGACGTGCGCATTCAGTCACAAATGGGCACAAAAAGGGGCGTACGACTCGAAAACGCGGGTGGGTGGAGTCGTACGCCGGGGAGGTGCGGAGCCGGGTGCCGGGGCCGGGCCGTTCAGGCGTCGCCGGCGGAGGAGGCCTGGCGGGCGCTCTCCGCGCGCGCGAGCGCGGCATCCACGGCGGCGTCCTCCTTGGCCTTGGCGGCCCCGCCCTGGGTCTTCACGATCACCCGGACCAGACCGATGAAGAACGCGGCCATCACGACCGGGGGCACGAGCGCGGAGACGTAGTCCATGCCTCCAAGAGTAGCCATGGCGGACCGGGCGAAAGGGGCGGGGTGGGCGAACCGCCGCACAGGAGTCAGCCGACGGCGAGCCGGCGGGACGGGTTCGCCGGGGGCGGGGTCGGCCTGCGGCGGGGGAAGACCTCGCCGGGGGTCGGGATGGGGCGCTTGGGGGCCTCCGGGTCTTCTCCGGGGCGTTCGGCGGGCCTCTCGGGGGGCCTGGGGCGGTGCGCGGGCTTCTCGGCGGGCGGCTTGCGCACGGGGCCGGGGGCGGGCTTGCCCTGGCCCTCGTCACGAGCCTCGGCCGCCGCGCCGCCGGGGAGCGCGAGCAGCCGGGTCCGTGCGGCGGGCACGCGCGTGACGCGTGCCCGCGCGTCCGGCCCGGCGAGCGCCTCACAGCGGTCCAGGAGGGCCGCGGCGAGGGGGTTGCCGCGCAGGGCCCGCAGCGCGGCCAGATCGTCCCCTGTCGGCCGGTACCCGGCGCCCAGCACCTCTTCCAGCAGCGTGAGGTATCCGGAGGCGGTACCTGGCAGCGCGGCCCGGTACCGGGCGAGGTCGGCCACCAGGAAGGCGCGCAGCCGGGCGCCCTCGCGCACCGCCTCGTCGAGCGACTCGGCGAGCCGGAAACAGTCCTGGACGTCCCCGGCGGAAGCGGGACCGGAGTGGAGGGCGAGAGCGAGGGCGCGGCGGAGCACACGCAGCTCCTCCACACCGAACGCCATGCCGCCGCGGGATCCATAGGGCGTGGGCATATGCCGACAATACGCGCTAATCAGACAAACAAGGCACAGGGTCGAGGTGTGGCGCGGGTCTTTCACCCACGGGACGGGCGGGGCGACCGCAGGCCGCAGGCCGCAGGAGCGTGGGCCACCGGGCCACCGGGCCACCGGGCCACCGGGCCACCGGGCCACCGGGCCACCGGGCCACCGGGCCACCGGGCGCAACGTCCCAACGGGGCCGCAGGGCCTCGCAGCCGCGAGGCCGCCGGACCGCAGGAGCCCAGATCCCAGGGCCCGTGGAGCAACGGTCCCGCAGGGTCACCGGGCTACCGGCCGCTGGGCCCAACGGCCGCAAGGCCGCAGCCCATTGGGACGGCAGCATCACCCGGTGACCGGGCCACCCGGCCGCAGAGCCGCCGGCCCACCGGCCCCGCAGACCCCCGCACCGGGCGCCAAGCGTCCGGGGTGCCGCGAGGGCGGGACGGAACCCGCTTCCTCACCCTCGACCCCGCCCGCTCCGGCGACTGCCAAAGAACTCACATGCGTGCGACGTTCCGCTCGTACACCAGACGTAGTCCGATCAGCGTCAGCCACGGTTCGTGTTCGTCGATCACGGAGGACTCGCCGAGCACCATCGGGGCCAGTCCGCCCGTGGCGATCACGGTCACCTCCTCCGGGTCGTCGGCCAGCTCGCGGGCCATCCGGCTCACCACGCCGTCCACCTGCCCGGCGAACCCGAAGACGATCCCCGCCTGCATGGCCTCGACCGTGTTCTTGCCGATCACACTGCGCGGCCGGGCCACCTCGATCTTCCGCAGCTGGGCGCCCTTGACCCCCAGCGCCTCCACGGAGATCTCGATGCCGGGCGCGATGACGCCGCCGACGTACTCCCCGCGCGCGGACACCGCGTCGAACGTCGTCGCCGTACCGAAGTCCACGACGATCGCGGGCCCCCCGTACAGCTCGACGGCCGCCACCGCGTTGATGATCCGGTCCGCGCCGACCTCCTTGGGGTTGTCGGTGAGGATCGGCACGCCCGTCTTCACGCCCGGCTCCACCAGCACGGCCGGCACGTCGCCGTAGTACCGCCGGGTCACCTCGCGCAGCTCGTGCAGCACGGAGGGCACGGTCGCGCAGATCGCGATCCCGTCGATGCCGTCGCCCAGCTCCTCCCCGAGCAGCGGGTGCATCCCCATCAGCCCCTGGAGCAGCACCGCCAGCTCGTCCGCCGTGCGGCGCGCGTCCGTGGAGATGCGCCAGTGCTCGACGATCTCCTCGCCGTCGAACAAGCCCAGAACGGTGTGCGTGTTACCCACGTCGATCGTGAGGAGCATGGCCGTTACTCCGCCTCGCGCAGGTCCAGGCCGATGTCGAGGATCGGCGAGGAGTGGGTCAGGGCACCGACGGCCAGGTAGTCGACTCCGGTCTCCGCGTACGCCCGCGCGTTGTCCAGGGTCAGCCGGCCGGAGGCCTCCAGCAGCGCGCGCCCGCCGACGACGGCGACGGCCTCCTCGCACTCGATCGGCGTGAAGTTGTCCAGCAGGATCAGGTCCGCGCCCGCGTCGACGACCTCGCGCAGCTGGTGCAGCGTGTCGACCTCGACCTCGATCGCCAGCTCCGGGAAGGCCTCCCGTACGGCCTTGAAGGCCTGCGCCACGCCGCCGGCGGCCACCACGTGGTTGTCCTTGACCAGCGCCGCGTCGGACAGCGACATACGGTGGTTGACGCCTCCGCCGCAGCGCACCGCGTACTTCTCCAGCGACCGCAGCCCCGGCGTGGTCTTGCGGGTGTCGCGGACCTTCGCCCCGGTGCCCTCCAGGACGTCCGCCCACGCGCGCGTGGCCGTCGCGACGCCGGAGAGGCGGCACAGGATGTTCAGCGCGCTGCGCTCGGCGGTCAGCAGGTCACGCGTACGGGTGGTGACCGACAGCAGCTTCTGCCCGGCCGCCACCCGGTCGCCGTCCTCCACGTGCCGCTCGACCTCGAACTCGTCCGTGCACACCACCGACAGCACGGCCTCGGCGACCCTGAGGCCCGCCGCCACGCCCGCCTCGCGCGCGGTGAAGTCGCCGGTGGCCACCGCGTCCTCGGGGATGGTCGCGACGGTGGTCACGTCCACGCCGCCGTCCAGGTCCTCCTGGATGGCGACGTTGGCGATGTCCTCGATCTCCACCGGATCGAGTCCGGCGTCGGCCAGGAGCTGGGCGAGCGCGGGGTCGAGCCCGCACTCCGCGTACTCTGCGTACCCCTCGTCGTCCGCGCCACAGGCACAGCCGTCGCCGCAGCCACCGGTCGGGGCGAGGGGAAGGTCGTCGGTGCTCACTTCTGTCACTGCTCCTGGGGACGCTGGTGTTGCCGGGTAGGGGGGAAGTCTGCGGTGTCCGTGGTGCGTACGGCCAGCGTCCGGTCCGGATTCAGCCGTACGACGATGTGCCGCCGCCAGTGGGCGTCGTCGCGGTCGGCGCGGTCCTCGCGCCAGTGGCAGCCGCGGGTCTCCTCGCGCAGCAGCGCGGCGGCCACCAGGACGCGGGCCACGCACAGGAGGTTGGTGGCCTCCCAGGTGTCGACGCCGGGCTCGGCGGTCTTGCCGTTCTCGTCGAGGGCGTCGCGGGCCTCGCTGTGCAGCCGCTGCAGCTGGTCGGCGGCCTTCCCGAGGGACTCCGCGGAGCGCAGCACACCGGCGCCCTCGGTCATGGTCCGCTGGATGGCGAACCGCGCCTCGGCGGCGAGCAGCGGGTGCGCGGGCCGGCCGGGCTGCGGGACCGGCTCGGGCACGCGCGCGTGGAGGCCGTCGGCCGCCCGGCTCGCGGCGATGTCGGCGGCGATCCGCTCGGCGTAGACCAGGCCCTCCAGGAGGGAGTTGGAGGCGAGCCGGTTGGCGCCGTGCACGCCGGTGCAGGCGACCTCGCCGCACGCGTACAGGCCCGGGACGGTCGTACGGCCCCGGGCGTCGGTGCGGACGCCTCCGGAGGCGTAGTGGGCGGCCGGGGCGACCGGGACGGGCTCGGTGACCGGGTCGATGCCGTTGGCCCGGCAGGCGGCCAGGATCGTCGGGAAACGGTGCTCCCACATGGCGGCGCCGAAGTGCCGGGCGTCGAGGAACATGTGTTCGGCGTCCTGCTCCTGCATGCGCCGCATGATCCCCTTGGCGACGATGTCGCGCGGCGCCAGCTCGGCCAGCTCGTGCTGTCCCACCATGAAGCGCACGCCGTCACCGTCGACCAGGTGGGCGCCCTCGCCGCGCACCGCCTCGGAGACCAGCGGCTGCTGGCCCTCCGCGTCGGCGCCGAGGAACAGCACGGTCGGGTGGAACTGCACGAACTCCAGATCGGAGACCTCCGCGCCGGCCCGCAGCGCGAGGGCCACGCCGTCGCCCGTGGAGACGGACGGGTTGGTGGTCGCGGAGAACACCTGGCCCATGCCGCCGGTGGCGAGGACCACGGCGGGTGCGTGCACGGCCCCCACGCCGTCGTGCTGGCCCTCGCCCATCACGTGCAGGGTGACGCCCGCCGTACGGCCGTCGGCGTCGGTGAGCAGGTCCAGCACCAGGGCGTTCTCGATCATGCGCACCCCGCGCGCGCGTGCGGCCTCCACGAGGGCCCGGGAGATCTCCGCGCCGGTGGCGTCCCCGCCCGCGTGGGCGATCCGGCGGCGGTGGTGGCCGCCCTCGCGGGTGAGCTGGATGTCGCCCTCGTCGTCGGTGTCGAAGTGCGCGCCGGTGGAGATCAGCCGCCGTACGGCGTCGGGTCCCTCGGTGACGAGGATCCGTACGGCCTCCTCGTCGCACAGGCCCGCGCCCGCCACCAGGGTGTCGTCCAGGTGCTGTTCGGGGGTGTCGCCCTCGCCCAGGGCGGCGGCGATGCCGCCCTGGGCCCACCGGGTGGAGCCGTCGTCGAGGCGGGCCTTGGTGACGACCACGGTCGCCAGGCCGGCGGCCTCGCAGCGCAGGGCGGCGGTCAGACCGGCCACCCCGGAACCGACGACGATCACGTCCGCGGTGATGGACCACCCGGGGGCGGGCGCGTGCAGACGTATGCCTGTGCTGGTCACGAGGCGGCTCCGAGGGATCCGAAGGTCAGGGGGAGGTTGTCGATCAACCGGGTCGTCCCGACCCGGGCGGCGACGGCGAGGACGGCCTCGCCGGTGAAGTCGTCGTCGATCTCGGTGAAGTCGGCGGGGTCGACGAGGGCGAGGTAGTCCAGTTCGAGCGGCGGGTCGAGGCGGCCGGCCTCGTCCAGTACCAGCCGGGCGGCGGCGCGGACGGCCGTCGGGGCACCGGGCGCGACCTTGGCCACGGCGTGCGCGTCGGCCGCCGCGCGGGACTCCCCTATGGCGCTGAGCGCCTCGGCACGCGCGTGCGTGGAGGGCACTTCAAGCGCCCGCGCGCGCAGCGCCTCCTGCGCGGCGTGCCGGTCGCGGCCGGCGAACAGCGCCCGGGACAGGGCGAGGGCGGTGCGCCGCTCGTCGGACGAGAGGTAGCGGTTGCGGCTGGACAGCGCCAGGCCGTCCTCCTCGCGCACGGTCGGTACGGCGAGGATCTCGACGCCGAAGTTCAGGTCCCGCGCCATGCGGCGGATCAGGGCCAGCTGCTGGGCGTCCTTCTGGCCGTACAGGGCCACGTCGGGGCGGGTGAGGTGGAGCAGCTTGGCGACGACGGTGAGCATGCCGTCGAAGTGCCCGGGCCGCGAGGCGCCTTCCAGGCGCTCGCCCATGGGGCCCGCGGAGATGCGCACCTGGGGCTGTCCGCCGGGGTAGACCTCGTCGGCCGAGGGGGCGAACACGGCGTCCGCGCCGGACTGTTCGGCGATCTTCAGGTCGGCTTCCAGGGTGCGCGGGTAGCGGTCGAGGTCCTCGCCCGCGCCGAACTGGAGGGGGTTGACGAAGACGGTGACGACGACCTCGCCGTCCGGTCCGGCGATCCCGCGCGCGGCGCGGATCAGCGTGGCGTGGCCCTCGTGCAGGGCGCCCATGGTCATCACGACCGCGCGGCGGCCGTGCCGTACGCGCGCGTGCAGTTCGTCGGCGGTGCTCAGCAGGGTGGTGGTCATCAGGCGTTCCCCTCGGTCCCGTCGGTGCCGTTCGTGCCGTGGGTTCCGTTCGTGCCGCCCGCTCCGTCGGCCAGCACGCCGAGGAGGTCTTCGGCGAGTTCCGGCTTGAGCAGTCCGTGGGCCAGCGCCCGGTCGGCGGTCGCGCGGGCCATCGCGAGGTAGCCCGCGACGGTCTGCGGGGCGTGCCGGCGCAGCTCGGTGACGTGCGCGGCGACCGTGCCGGCGTCCCCGCGCGCGACGGGCCCGGTCAGTGCCGCGTCCCCGGATCGCAGCGCGTTGTCCAGGGCGGCGCCGAGCAGCGGGCCGAGCATCCGGTCGGGGGCCGCGACGCCGGCGCCGCGCAGCAGCTCCATGGACTGGGCGACCAGGGTGACCAGATGGTTGGCGCCGAGGGCGAGGGCCGCGTGGTAGAGCGGGCGGTTCTCCTCGGAGATCCACTCGGGCTCGCCGCCCATCTCGATGACCAGGGCTTCGGCGGCCAGCCGCAGCTCCTCGGGCGCGGTGACCCCGAAGGAGCAGCCGGCCAGCCGCTGCACGTCCACCGGGGTGCCGGTGAAGGTCATCGCGGGGTGCAGGGCCAGCGGCAGCGCGCCCGCGCGCAGGGCGGGGTCCAGGACCCTCGCGCCGTACCGGCCGGAGGTGTGCACGAGCAGCTGCCCGGGGCGTACGGCGCCGGTCTCGGCGAGGCCGGCCACCAGGCCGGGCAGGGCGTCGTCGGGGACGGTGAGCAGCACCAGGTCGGCGCGCTCCAGGACCTCGGCGGGCGGGACGACGGGGACGTCGGGCAGCATCAGTTCGGCGCGCCGCCTGGAGGCGTCGGAGACCGCCGAGACGGCCACCGGGCGGTGCCCGGCGAGCTGGAGGGACGCGGCCAGGGCGGGGCCCACCCGGCCGGCGCCGACGACGCCTACGGTGAGCCGCGCGGGGCGGTCCTTGAGGTCTGGCTGGTGGACTGTACTCACGCGACGGTGGCCTTCCCGTTCCAGTCCGCTCTGGGTACCGGACGATTTCTCGTCATGTTAACGCTATCCGGTCCGGGGCCGATCCGTCGTCCACAGGCTGTGGGCGACGGAACACCCCCGCCGGACGGAACACCGGGCGGGACCGCGGGCTGAGCCCGGACGGAAATTCCGGCGACCGTCCGCCGTCCGCCACGGCATCATCCAGGGCATGAGCGACGAGGCGACGGCACACGACGACGAGCACGAGGGTCCCGCGGACGGGCCGGGGAAGCCGGACATGCGTGAGCGGCGCACGGCCGCACACCGCCGGGCCACGCGCCTCCTGGCGCGCGAGGGCCTGCACGGCACCCTCCGCGAGCGGCTCGCGTGGCTGCGGGACACGGCGTCCGAGGTGTACGACCTGGACGAGCGGGGCGACATCTACGGCAACGGGGTCGTCGCGGCCCTGGAGGAGCGGGTCGCCGCCCTGCTGGGCACGGAGGCCGCCGCGTTCTTCCCCACGGGCACGATGGCCCAGCAGGTCGCGCTGCGCTGCTGGGCGGCCCGCACCGGCGACCGTACGGTGGCACTGCACGCGCTCTCCCACCCGGTCCAGCACGAACGGGACGCGTTCAGCGAGGTCGCCGGACTGCGCCCGGTGCGCGTCACCAGCGAGCCCCGGCTGCCCACGGCCGAGGAGATACGCGACTTCCCGGAGCCCTTCGGGGCGCTGATGCTGGAACTCCCGCTGCGGGACGCCGGTTTCGTGCTGCCCTCCTGGGAAGAGCTGACGGAGGTCGTCGAGGCGGCCCGGGAGCGCGACGCGGTGGTGCACTTCGACGGTGCGCGCCTGTGGGAGTGCACCGTCCACCTCGGACGCCCGCTGCACGAGATCGCGGACCTGGCGGACAGCGTCTACGTCTCGTTCTACAAGTCCCTGGACGGCTTCGGCGGCGCCGCGCTGGCCGGTCCGAAGACGCTGGTCGAACAGGCGAAGACATGGCGGCACCGATACGGCGGCCTGGTCTTCCAGCAGTTCCCGACCGTCCTCGCGGCGCTCGGCGGCCTGGAGCGGGAGCTGCCGCGGCTGCCGGACTACGTGCGCCACGCGCGCGTGGTGGCCGCCGCGCTGCGCGAGGGGTTCGCGCGGGCCGGGGTGCCGTGGGCGCGCGTGCATCCCGAGGTCCCGCACACGCACGAGTTCCAGGTCTGGCTGCCGTACGGGTCCGACGTGCTGACGGAGGCGGCCGTACGCCAGGCCGAGGAGACCGGCACCTACCTGTTCCCAGCCTTCTGGGGTGCCAGGGGCCCGGGGCTGTCCTGCACCGAGGTGACCGTCTCCGCCGCCGGTCTGGAGTGGACGGCGGACGACGTGCGAGCGGCCGTCGCGGACTTCGTGACGCGCCTGCCGGGGGCGGGCGGGTGACGCGCCTGCCGGGGGCGGGCGGGTCAGCCGTGTGAGCCGCCCGCCCGTACCAGTCCCGTCTCGTAGGCCAGCACCACCACCTGCACCCGGTCCCTGAGGCCGAGCTTGGTCAGGATGCGGCCCACGTGGGTCTTGACCGTGGCCTCGGAGAGCACCAGCCGGGCCGCGATCTCGCCGTTGGACAGGCCCTGGGCGACCAGCACCATGACCTCCCGCTCCCGGTCGGTGAGCCGCTCCAGCTCCTTGTGCCGGGGCTCGCCGCCGGTGGCGGGCAGCATCGGCGCGAAGCGGTCCAGCAGGCGCCGGGTGGTGGACGGGGCGACCACGGCGTCGCCGCTGTGCACGGAACGGATCGCGGCCAGCAGTTCGCCGGGCGGCACGTCCTTGAGCATGAACCCGGAGGCGCCCGCCTTCAGCCCGGAGAACGCGTACTCGTCGAGGTCGAAGGTGGTCAGGATCAGCACCTTCGGCGGGTCGGGCTCCGAGCAGATGCGCCGGGTGGCCTCCACACCGTCCAGCTTCGGCATGCGCACGTCCATCAGGACGACGTCCACGGCGGTGCCGCGCAGCACCTGGAGGGCCTCGACGCCGTCGCCCGCCTCCGCGACGACCTCCATGTCCGGCTGGGCGGCGAGCACCATCCGGAATCCGGTGCGCAGCAGCACCTGGTCGTCGACGAGCATCACGCGGATCGTCATCGGGTCCTCTTCCATGGGTTGTGCCGGGGCGTGACAGGTGTCAACAGGGGGCGTGCGTCGGTGTCAGTGCGCGGGTTTGAGCGGGAGGAGCGCACTGATGCGGAATCCTCCGCCCGGACGGGGGCCCGCGTCGAGGGTGCCGCCGACCATGCCGACCCGCTCGCGCATCCCGATCAGCCCGTGGCCCTGGCCGTCGGCGCCGCCCTCCTCGTACAGCTCGTGCGGGGCGCCCTTGCCGTCGTCCTCGACGAGCAGGCCGAGGCCGTCGTCGAAGTAGACCAGCCGCACGCTCGCGCCCGCGTTCGGCCCACCGTGCTTGCGGGTGTTGGTCAGCGCCTCCTGCACGATGCGGTAGGCGGTCAGCTCGACGCCGCTGGGCAGCGGGCGCGGGGTGCCCTCGACCTTGAAGTCCACGGGCAGGCCCGAGGTGCGGCACTGCTCGACGAGGTCGTCGATCTGCTCCACGTCCGGCTGCGGCACGTACTCGCCGCTCTCCCGGTGCTCCCCGGTGCGCAGCACGCCCAGCAGGCGGCGCATCTCGGCGAGGGCCTGGCGGCCGGTGGAGGAGATCGTCTCCAGGGCCTTCTTCGCCTGGTCGGGCGCGGCGTCGAGGACGTAGGCGGCGCCGTCGGCCTGCACCACCATCACCGACACGTTGTGCGCGACCACGTCGTGCAGCTCGCGGGCGATCCGGGCGCGCTCGGCGGCGACCGCGACCTTCGACTGGGCCTCGCGCTCCTTCTCCAGGCGGGCGGCGCGCTCCTCCAGCTGCGCGAAGTAGGCGCGGCGGGTGCGCATGGAGTCGCCCAGCACCCAGGCCAGCGCGAACGGGACCGTCTGGAACACCACCACCGCGGCCTGCCCCAGCACGCTCGCATCGGTGGCCGGCCAGCGCAGCTGCGCCAGGGTCGCCGCGAACAGGCTGATGACCAGCGCGAACCGGGAGGCCCAGCGCGCGCCGACCGCGGCGACCGTGTAGGTGACCACCAGCATGGCGAAGTCGGAGACGCCGTACTCCACGTCCAGCACCAGCTGGGCCACGCCGGTCGCGGCGACCAGCAGCAGCATCGGCTCCGGGAAGCGGCGGCGCAGCGCCACGGCGACACACAGGACGGCGGAGACGGCGAGGCCGCCGGCGACCGATCCGTGGTGGTTCGGCGCCCCGCTCAGGTTGTTCACGCTCACGCCCGAGATCCCGAACAGGACGACGGCCCAGAAGGTGTCGACCCATGTCGGGTGCCGGCGGAGGAAATCGTAGAGGCGCTGCACGTAACCCAGCGTAGGGAAGCCGGATGCGTGCAGGGGTCAACCGGAGGTTCGATCCGTTCCAGGCGCGCGTACTCCGCAAGGTGGAGGACGTGATCACCTGTGCGCCTAGTCTGTCCGGGTGACGGATGGGAACACCGTGGAATGGCGGGGCTGGCGGGCGGCGGCGGGGGCGGCGCTGTACGGGCCCGGCGGCTTCTACCGGCGGCCCGAGGGCCCGGCCGGTCACTTCCGTACGTCCGTGCACGCCTCGCCGCTGTTCGCACGGGCCGTGGCCCGGCTGCTGTGCCGTCTCGACGAGACGCTGGGCCGCCCCGGCACGCTGGACTTCGTCGACCTGGGGGCCGGGCGGGGAGAGCTGGTCACGGGGGTGCTGGCCGCGCTGCCCGTCGAGGTGGCCGCCCGCGCGCGCGGGTACGCCGTCGAGCTGGCCGGCCGCCCCGAGGGCCTCGACGAGAGGATCACCTGGCTGAGCGAACCCCCGGCGGGGATCACCGGGCTGCTGTTCGCCAACGAGTGGCTGGACAACGTACCGGTGGACGTCGCGGAGGTGGACACGGCCGGCGTGGCGCGGCGGGTGCTCGTCCGCGACGACGGGCGCGAGCGGCTCGGGGAGCCGGTGTCGGGACCGGAGGCGGGGTGGCTGGCGCGGTGGTGGCCGCTGCCGGCCGAGGAGGGGCTGCGCGCGGAGATCGGCCTGCCCCGGGACGAGGCGTGGGCGGCGGCCGTATCCGGCGTGGAGCGGGGGCTCGCGGTGGCGGTGGACTACGCGCACACCCTGGACGCGCGTCCCCCGTTCGGGACACTCACCGGCTTCAGGGAGGGGCGCGAGACGGCGCCCGTGCCGGACGGGTCGTGCGACATCACGGCGCACGTGGCGCTGGACGCCTGCGCGGCGCTCGATGCCTGCGCAGCCCTTGGCACGGCGCGCACGCTCCCCGACGCACGCCTGGTGTCCCAGCGGGCCGCGCTGCGCGCCCTGGGCATCACCGGCGCGCGCCCCCCGCTCGCGCTCGCCTCGACGGACCCCCGGGCCTACGTGCGCGCCCTGGCGAGTGCCGGAGAGGCCGCCGAACTCACCGCGCCGGGCGGCCTCGGCGACTTCGGCTGGCTGCTGCAGCCGGTAGCCCTCCCGGACCCACCGGACCTGCCCGGCCTGCCCGGCCTATTTGTCGATGTCCCCGACCACGAAGAACATTGAGCCGAGGATCGCCACCATGTCCGCCACCAGCGTCCCCGGCAGCAGCTCGGTCAGCACCTGGATGTTGTTGAACGAGGCCGAGCGCAGCTTCAGCCGGTAGGGCGTCTTCTCGCCCTTGCTGACCAGGTAGTAGCCGTTGATGCCGAGCGGGTTCTCGGTCCAGGCGTAGGTGTGGCCCTCGGGTGCCTTCAGGACCTTCGGGAGCCGCTGGTTGATCGGCCCGGGCGGCAGCTCGGCGAGCCGGTCGAGGCAGGCGTCGGCCAGCTCCAGCGCGTTGTGCGTCTGCTCCAGCAGGCACTCGAACCGGGCCAGGCAGTCCCCCTCGGACCGGGTGACCACCCGCAGGGTGTCCCGCAGCTCGCCGTAGGCCAGATAGGGCTCGTCGCGGCGCAGGTCGAAGTCGACGCCCGAGGCGCGCGCGATGGGACCGCTCACGCCGTACGCGTGCACCGCCCGGGGCGTGAGCGCGCCCACGCCCCGCGTGCGCCCCCGGAAGATCTCGTTGCCGAGCACGAGGTCGTCGAAGACGTCCATCCGCGAGCGCACGGCGGCCACGGCGGCACGCGCGCGTGCCGTCCAGCCGGCCGGCACGTCCTCCTTGAGGCCGCCGACGCGGTTGAACATGTAGTGCATGCGCCCGCCGGAGACTTCCTCCATGACGTTCTGGAGCACCTCGCGCTCCCGGAACGCGTAGAAGACCGGCGTGATGCCGCCCAGCTCCAGCGGGTACGAGCCCAGGAACATCAGGTGGTTGAGGACCCGGTTCAGCTCGGCCAGCAGCGTGCGCGTCCACACCGCGCGCTCGGGGACCTCCATGCCGAGCATCCGCTCCACGGCGAGTACCACGCCCAGCTCGTTGGAGAACGCCGACAGCCAGTCGTGACGGTTGGCGAGCATGATGATCTGCCGGTAGTCGCGCGCCTCGAAGAGCTTCTCCGCGCCCCGGTGCATATAGCCGATCACCGGCTCGGCGCTCAGGATGCGCTCGCCGTCCAGCACGAGCTTGAGCCGCAGCACGCCGTGCGTGGACGGGTGCTGGGGGCCGATGTTGAGCACCATGTCGGTGCTCTCCGCGGCGCCGCCGATCCCGACCGTGGTCCGGGTCGCGGGGTGCGGAGGGGGCAGGGACGTCATGTCCCCAGTCTCCCCTACGTACGCTGGCCGCATGGAGACGGGGAGCCCGGCCGGCGCCGGGACTGAGGGGCGGGAACCGGAGTGGACAGGGCTGCCGCCCGGTCTGCTGCGGATGCGCCGCATGCTGCTGTCGGTCTGGCTGGGATCGGCCGCTCTCGCCGTGGGGCTGCCCCTCGGCCTGCTCGTGGGCCCCTGCTGGGCCGCCTTCGCGCTGCTGCCCGCGGCACTGGCCGCCTGGGGCTGGGTGCTGCTGGGCCGCAACTGGCGCTCCTGGCGGTACGCCGAACGCGCCGACGACCTGCTGATCAGCCGCGGTGTCCTGTGGCGCGAGGAGACCGTGGTGCCGTACGGGCGGATGCAGCTCGTGGAGGTGACCTCGGGGCCCGTCGAGCGGTACTTCGGGCTGGCCAGCGTGCAGCTGCACACCGCCGCCGCGGCCACCGACGCGACCATTCCCGGCCTGCACCCCGCCGAGGCGGAGCGGCTGCGCGACCGGCTCACCGAGCTGGGCGAGGCCCGATCGGCGGGGCTGTGACCACGCCGGCCGCCGCCGGGAGCGAACCGGCGCGGTCCGTCGTCGAGCGGCGGCTGCACCCGGTGACGCCGTTCCGGCGGGCGTGGGCGCCGGTCACCGTGGTCGCCGGGTGGGCGGCGCACGACCCGAACCAGGCCCAGGAACAGCTGACGAGGCTGACCACCACCATGCTCCTGGCCGGACTCGCCGTGCTCGTCCCGGCGGCCTGCCTGTACGGCTTCCTGTCCTGGTGGTTCACGCACTTCGCGGTCACCGAGACCGACCTGCGCATACGCACCGGACTGCTCTTCCGGCGCACCGCGCACATCAGGCTGGAGCGGATCCAGGCCGTCGACGTCACCCGGCCGCTCCTCGCGCGCGTGGCGGGCGTCGCCAAGCTGCGGATCGATGTCGTGGGAGCCGACAAGAAGGACGAACTGGCCTTCCTCGGCGAAGAGGAGGCGCGTGCGCTCCGCGCGGAGCTGCTCGCGCGCGCCGCGGGTTTCGCGCCCGAGACGGCGCACGAGGTCGGTGAGGCCCCGGCGCACGAGCTGCTGCACGTGCCCCCGCGCGAACTCGCGCTCTCCCTGCTGCTGACGGGCGCCAGCTGGGGCTCCCTGGCCGCCGCCGTCGTCGTACCGCCCGTGCTGTGGTTCGCCACGCACAGCGTGTGGACGGTCCTCGCCACCGGACTGCCGCTGCTCGGCGCGGCGGGCGCGCGCAGCGTGGGACGGTTCGTCACCGAGTACGACTGGTCGGTGGCCGAGTCCCCGGACGGGCTGCGCATCGACCACGGGCTGCTGGACCGGACCCATGAGACGGTGCCGCCGGGGCGGGTGCAGACCGTGCGGATCGTGGAGCCGCTGCTGTGGCGGCGGCGGGGCTGGGTGCGGGTGGAGCTGGACGTGGCCGGGTCCGCCAACTCCGTCCTGGTGCCGGTCGCCCCGCGCGCGGTCGCCGAGTCGGTCCTCGCGCGCGTGCTGCCCGGCGTGAGCGTGCCGGGAGCGCTGTCGCGCCCACCGCGCCGGGCCGGCTGGTGCGTGCCGCTGTGGTGGCGCGGCTACGGTCTCGCGGTCACCGACACCGTGTTCGCCGCCCGGCACGGACTGCTGCGCCGGCGCCTGGCCGTGGTCCCGCACGCCAAGGTCCAGAGCGTACGGCTCACCCAGGGCCCCTGGGAGCGGCTGTGGCGGCTCGCGACGGTCCACGTGGACACCGGCGCCGGGAAGACCGTCGCGGCCCGGCTGCGGGACGCCCACGAGGCCGCCGAACTGCTGCGCGCGCAGGCGGAGCGCTCCCGCACCGGCCGCCGGGACGCCCGCCCCGACCGCTGGATCACCTGAGCGGCAGCGGACGAGCGGGCGCGCCGGGGTCATCCGCGCGTTCCGCTCGTCCCGCTCGTCCGGCTCAGGAGGCGGCGCTGCGCAGCCCCTGCACGTCGATCTGCTCCGTCTCGTCGTGCGCCGTCAGGTCGATGACCTGGCCGATGCCGCGCGACTGCTCGTCCGCGGGCTTGAAGTCGGCCTCCGACTCGGCCTTGTGCAGGGCGAGCGCCTCCTGGCCGACCACGTCGGCCAGGTCCTCGTTCTGCACGGCGTCCAGCGCGGCGGGCGGCGCGCCCTTGTGCGTGCCGAAGAAGTCGAACCCGCCCTCGACGGACGGGCGCCGCACGGGCGCGGCCGGTACGACGGCGACCGCGGTCGGCACCGTGAAGTGCCCCTGTCCCACGGGCGCTGTGGCGGGCCGGCTCGATGCCGTCGTGGTGGCGGTGGAGGCGGTGGCGGTGGCGGTCGCGTGCTCGTGCTCGTCGACCGCCACGGGCTTCCCCTGCGCCTCGGCCTCCGCCTTCACGCCGTCGTCGACGCCGGCTCCCTTGGCTCCTTTGGCCCGAGCGGCTCCTTTGGCCTCAGCGGCTGCATCGGCCTCAGCGGCTGCTTCGGCCCCGGCGGCTCCGTCGGCGGCCTCGCCCTTGCCCCGGCCGGACTCCCCGTCGAACCGGGCCAGTGCCACCTTGGCCCGCAGGAACAGCTGGGAACCCGCGGGCGAGAACACCCCACCGGCCGACGGCTTCCCGGCGGCCTCCTGTGCGTCCTCGGTCCCCTCGACGGCGTCGGTCGCGTCCGTCGCCTCCGTCGCGTCCGTCACGCCGGTCGCGTCCGAGGCGTCCGGCGCGACCCTCGCGGGCGGCAGCTCGCGGGACGGCTCGGCCGCCTCGATCTCCAGCAGCCGGCGTCCCTCCAGGGCGCTCGCCCGCTCGGTCTCCGCCGTGGCGTAGCGGCGCAGCAGGGCCGCGTGCTCGTTGCGCAGGCCCGCCAGCTCGGACCGCTTGGCGCGCAGCCGCTTCTCCAGCTTGCTGCGCAGCTCCCGCGACTCCTCCAGGTCGGTCTCCAGTTCGGCGACCCGCTCCTCGTGCCGCCACTCGTCACTGGCACGCGCGCGTATGAGGTCGGCGACCTGCTTGCCCGCCTGCGTGTCCCAGTGGCGCATCACGACGGCGCCGACGACCGCCGTCGCCGCGGCGGCGGCCGCCAGGGAGCGGAGCACCATCGGTTCCGAGAACACCCAGGGACCCAGCGCGCAGACGAGGGAGACACCGGCGATCGCCGAAGGAGGCAACAGCCGGTGCAGAGGAGGGGAATGGCGGTGGCGTCCACGTGGCATGGCCAGAAACTTACCGCGCGTAGGCGAACCGTGGTGCCCTGCCCCGTAAAAACACGGCCACACCACGGCCCTCACGCGTCTCCGGGGTCGCGCGGTTCACCCCGCGGCCAGCCGTCCGCTCATCCACTGCATCAGCGCCGGGATCTCCCGTCGCCAGGTGTTGAAGTTGTGCCCGCCGCTGTTCAGGATGATCGACGAGATCCGGGTCACCTTCGTGGCCTGCACGGCGCTGATGAACTTGAGCGTGGACTTGTAGTTGTGCTCGCCGACCTTGCTGCTGGTGACCAGCAGCGAGGTGTCGGGCGCGGGATCGTGCTTGATGATCCACCAGAGGTCGGACCGATTCCGCAGCAGCTTGTCGCCGTGGAACAGATCGCCGGTCGTGGGGTCGACGGGCGCGTTGTAGTAGGGCGACAGGCCGGCCCCGGCCGCGTAGACGTCCGGGTGGCGCATGGCGAGCTTGAGCGCGCAGTAGCCGCCGGTCGAGTCGCCGACGATCCCCCAGCTGGCGGGCCGCTTACCCGCGCGGTAGTGGGCCAGCACGGCCTCGGGCAGGTCCTTGGCGAAGAACGATTCCGACTGCGGGCCGCCCGGGATGTCGACGCACTCCGTGTCGCGCGGCGGGGCCACCGTCGGCCGCAGCATCACCAGGATCATCGGCTGCATCTTCCCGCTCACGGCCAGCTGCTGCGCCGTCCGCGGGTAGTGCAGTTTGTCCACCAGCGCCTCCGCCGTTCCGGGGTAGCCGGTCAGGACGACGGCGGCCGGGAACGTACGCGTGCGGTACTGCGGCTGGAAGTACTCCGGCGGCAGGTACACGTACGCAGGGGTGGGGATGTGGGTGGTACGGCCCAGTATGTTGACCTTCTGGACCTCGCCGGTGATCTGCGGCCGGCCGCCGGTGACCCCCTGCAGTCTCTGGCTGGAGAGCACCTGGAGCGGACCGCCGGTGCCGCCGCCGGCCGCGTGGTCGATGACGACGCCCTGGTCCGTCTCCTGGCCGAACAGGTCCGACCAGCTGGCATAGAAGCCGAAGGCCTGGTTGACGGCTATGCCCAGGGAGGCGAACAGCGCCAGCTGGGTGGCGAGGAGGAGGCCGACCCGCCCGGCGACGGCCCGCCAGTTCTGCCGGGCAAGCCGTGGCCACAGCCACACCGTGCCGACGAACAGCAGTACGGCGAACATGATCGCCAGCAGCAGTACTTTGTTGCTCGTGAGACCCATGGGCTGTTACCTGCCTGCGCTTTCCGTCTGCTGCGACCTCGCTTTCAGCGAGGACTTGCCTCGGGCTTTCCTCGGCCTTTGAACCGGATTCCGGCGGGGAGTGAACCTCTCTCCCCCAGACACCGTCCTAGAGGGCGCAATGTCGCCGGATGCCCGATGGGGCCCGGATTCAAGGTCTCTCGCAGAACTACGGGATGCGATGTCTGTCAGGATAGATGGGGAAATGTCAGGCGAGGTTCCGAGCCGATCGAGCCGGGCGCGGCGCATAGTCCGCGGTCCACGTCCCGAGGTCGTTCCCACCCTGGTCTCCAGGGCCGCCGCCCTCGTGGGCGTCCTGGACATTGCCGCGGGTGTGTTCCCGCGCTTCCGTCACAGCCGTATGCACGCCATCGCGGAGGTGCTGCCCGGCGCGCTCGGCCCGTTCGCCGCGGCGCTCGCGCTCAGCACCGGTGTGCTGTTGCTGCTGCTCGCGCACGGGCTCAAGCGGCGCAAGCGCAGGGCGTGGCGCGCGGCGGTCGCGCTGCTGCCGGCGGGCGCCGTGGGGCAGTTCATCTACCGGCACTCGATCGTCGGCGTGCTGATCTCGGTCGCGCTGCTCGTGCCGCTGATGATCCACCGCGACGAGTTCAAGGCGCTGCCCGACCCGCGCAGCCGGTGGCGGGCGCTCACCAACTTCGTCCTGATGGGTGCCGGATCCCTCGCGCTCGGGCTGGTCATCGTCAGCGTCCACCCGCACCGCACCATCGGCGACCCGAGCGTGGCCGACCGCCTCACCCACGTCCTGTACGGCCTCTTCGGCTTCGAGGGTCCCGTCTACTACCAGGGCAACACCTCCTGGACGGTCGGCTTCTCGCTCGGCGCACTCGGTCTGCTCACCGCGATCACCACCGTCTACCTGGCGTTCCGCCCCGAGCACCCGGCCGCACGGCTGACCGAGGACGACGAGAGCCGGCTGCGGGCACTGCTGGACAAGCACGGCCGTCGCGACTCCCTCGGCCACTTCGCGCTCCGCCGCGACAAGGCGGTCGTCTTCTCGCCCAGCGGCAAGGCGGCGGTCACCTACCGCGTCGTCTCCGGCGTGATGCTCGCCAGCGGCGACCCCATCGGTGACGTCGAGGCCTGGCCGGGCGCCATCGAGCGCTTCATGGACGAGGCCAAGGCCCACTCCTGGACCCCCGCCGTCGTGGGCTGCTCGGAGACCGGCGGCGAGGTGTGGACCCGGGAGACGGGCCTGGACGCCCTGGAACTGGGCGACGAGGCGGTGGTGGACGTCGCGGATTTCTCACTCGCCGGACGCGCGATGCGCAACGTGCGACAGATGGTCAAGCGCATCGAGCGGGCCGGCTACGAAACCCGGGTACGGCGTGTCCGTGACCTCGGTGACACCGAGCTGGAGCGGATCCGGCGGGCCGCCGAGGACTGGCGCGGCACCGACACCGAGCGCGGTTTCTCCATGGCGCTGGGCCGCGTCGGCGACACCGCCGACGGGGACTGCCTGATCGCCACCGCCCACAAGGCGGACGACCAGCCTGGTGAGTACGGCGACCTGAAGGCGATCCTGCACTTCGTGCCCTGGGGCACCGACGGCGCCTCCCTGGACCTGATGCGGCGCGACCGCTCGGCCGACCCGGGCATGAACGAACTGCTCATCGTCGCGGCCCTGCAGGCCGCCCCGAAGTTCGGCATCACCCGCATGTCACTGAACTTCGCGATGTTCCGCTCGGCCCTCGCGCGCGGGGAGAAGATCGGCGCCGGCCCGGTGCTGCGCGCCTGGCGCGGACTGCTGGTCTTCCTCTCCCGCTGGTTCCAGATCGAGTCCCTGTACAAGTTCAACGCGAAGTTCCAGCCCCGCTGGGAGCCGCGCTTCATGGTCTACCGCGCCTCCGCCGACCTGCCGCGCATCGGCTTCGCCGTGATGCAGGCGGAGGGCTTCGTCAACTTCGCCCTGCCGCTGCCGCGCTTCCTGCGCCGCCGTGGCCCCGCCTCGCGCCCCTGCTCCCACGCGGTGGCCGAAAGGGACGTCAGAGCCGCGTGAACGTCGGCCCGGGGGGGCTTCCCCCCCCGGGCCACGAACCTGGCGCCTTCCACCGGGGCCTAGGCTGAACGTATGAAGAACCAGAGCGGGCGCGGCACGGTGGCGGGCCTTCCGGCATGGGACCGCTGCGCGGTCATGGGCGTCGTGAACGTCACCCCCGACTCCTTCTCCGACGGCGGCCGCTTCTTCGACACCACGGCCGCCGTCAAGCACGGCCTCGACCTGGTCGCGGAGGGCGCCGACCTGGTCGACGTCGGCGGTGAGTCCACCCGCCCTGGCGCCACCCGGGTCGACGAGGCCGAGGAACTCAGGCGGGTCGTCCCCGTGGTCCGCGGCCTCGCCTCCGAAGGCGCCGTCGTCTCCGTCGACACCATGCGCGCGCGCGTCGCCGAAGAGGCCCTCGCGGCCGGCGCCGCCCTGGTCAACGACGTCAGCGGCGGCCTCGCCGATCCGGCCATGATCCCCGTCGTCGCGGAGGCGGGCGCCCCCTTCGTCGTCATGCACTGGCGCGGCCTCCTGGAGGGCGCCAACGTCCAGGGCGTCTACGACGACGTCGTCCGGGAAGTCGTCGACGAACTGCACGCGCGCGTGGAAGCCGTCCTGGCCGGCGGTGTCGCCCCCGACCGCGTCGTCGTCGACCCCGGCCTCGGCTTCTCCAAGGGCGCCGAACACGACCTCACCCTCCTCGCCCACCTCGGCCGTCTGCACGCCCTGGGACACCCCCTCCTCGTCGCCGCCTCCCGCAAGCGGTTCCTCGGCCGCGTCCTGGCCGGCCCGCAGGGCGCGCCCCCGCCGGCCCGCGAGCGCGACGCCGCCACCGCCGCCGTCTCCGCGCTCGCGGCGCACGCCGGCGCGTGGGCGGTGCGCGTGCACGAGGTGCGCGCCACCGCGGACGCGGTACGGGTGGCACGGGCCGTGGAAGGAGCCCGGTGAGCGCGCCCCACACCGACGTCGAACAGGTGGAAGCGGCCAACACCGCCTTCTACGAGGCTCTGGAGACGGGCGACTTCGAGGAACTGGCCGCTCTCTGGCTCACCCCCGCCGACCTGGGCGTCGACGAGGAGTACCACGACCCGGCGGACACCGGTGTGGTCTCCTGCGTGCACCCCGGCTGGCCGGTGCTCACCGGCCGGGGCGAGGTCCTCAGGTCGTACGCGCTGATCATGGCGAACACCGACTACATCCAGTTCATCCTCACCGACGTGCATGTCTCCGTGACCGGCGACACCGCGCTGGTGACCTGCACCGAGAACATCCTCAGCGGCGGCCCGGCGCCTGAGGGCGGCGAGGAGCTGGGACCCCTCGTCGGACAGCTCGTCGTCGCCACCAACGTGTTCCGGCGCACGCCCCTCGGCTGGAAGCTCTGGTCGCACCACGCCTCACCCGTGCTGGCCGAGAGCGACGAGGACGACACGGACGAGCGGCACGCGGACGACGACACGGACGACGACACCCCCTCCTGAGTGGGCGGCCGGGGCGCACGGAGCAAGAAGTGGTTGGAATCACCTACCTCGGGGTAGGTGCGGCTACCAGCCCATGAGCCGCCGGGTTCCCCAGGGGAAACACGCGATGAACCCTCCTGGTCCCGGCCTGGGCCCACGCCTTCGTGGCCCGGCTGTGTCAGTGTCCGCAGGTAGATTCGTCACTGGCCGGTGCGCCGCCCGCACGCGGTGCGCCCCGGCCGTCACCGACGATTGCAGGAGTGATTCGCGTGGATCGTGTCGCGCTGCGCGGCCTGAAGGCCCGCGGGCACCACGGGGTGTTCCCCAAGGAACGCGAGGAGGGCCAGACCTTCGTCGTGGACCTCGTCCTCGGCCTCGACACCCGGCCCGCCGCGGCCGACGACGACCTGGCGAAGACCGTCCACTACGGCGTCGTGGCCGAGGAGGTCGTGGCCGTGGTCGAGGGCCGGCCGGTGAACCTCATCGAGACGCTCGCCGAGCGGATCGCCCAGTCCTGCCTGAAGCACGAAGGGGTCCAGGAGGTGGAGGTCCGTGTCCACAAACCGGACGCCCCCATCACGGTCCCCTTCGACGACGTGACCGTCACCATCACCCGGAGCCGAGTATGACCGCATCCTTCACGCACGGTCCCGACCCGACCGTCCAGCCGGTGCCCGCCTCCGTCGTCGAGAAGGTGGACGCCGCCGACACCACCCTGCACAACCCGCAGTGGGCGGTGATCTCCCTCGGCTCCAACCTCGGCAACCGCCTGGAGACCCTCCAGGGGGCCGTCGACGCGCTGGAGGACACCCCGGGCGTCCGCGTCAAGGGCGTCTCCCCGGTGTACGAGACGGAGCCCTGGGGCGTGGAGCCGGGCAGCCAGCCGGCGTACTACAACGCGGTCGTCGTCCTGAAGACCACCCTGCCCCCGTCCTCCCTGCTGGAGCGGGCGCACGCCGTCGAGGAGGCCTTCAACCGGGTCCGTGACGAGCGCTGGGGTCCGCGCACCCTCGACGTCGACATCGTCGCCTACGCCGACGTCGTCTCCGACGACCCGCAGCTCACCCTCCCCCACCCACGCGCCCACCAGCGGGCCTTCGTCCTCGCCCCCTGGCACGACGTGGACCCGCAGGCCCAGCTGCCCGGCGTGGGCACGGTGGCCGACCTGCTGTCCGCCGTCACCCGCGACGGTGTCGCCGCCCGGACGGACCTGGAACTCCGACTGCCCGAGTAGTCGTTAAGGTCAGGACGACCAAGAAACGGGCAGGGGTACGGGCACACCGGGTGCGCCGACGACGACCGCGGTCCGGGGGAACTGAAAGGACACCGTGAGAGAGCTGCGCATCAGGGTGCTGGCCGGCGTGTTCGTCGTCGCCGGCATCCTGTCCTGGGCGGGCGCCCGCCTCTGGAACTCGGTCGGGACCCTCCCCAGCGTCCCGCTGGCCGCCCCCGTCGTCCTCGCCCTGATCGCCGTGGTGCTCTTCGCCACGGCGATCTCGCTGCGCGCCCGCCTCCGGGCCCAGCGGGAGCGCCGCCCCGGGGCCAAGGGCGTGGACCCGCTGATGGCCGCCCGCGCGGTGGTCTTCGGCCAGGCCAGCGCCCTGGTGGCCGCCCTGGTCTCCGGCATGTACGGCGGCACGGGCGTCTTCCTGCTGGAACTCCTCGACATCCCGGCCCGTCGCGACCAGGCCCTCTACGCGGGATTCTCGGTGCTGGCCGGCATCGCCGTCATAGTGGCCGCCCTCTTCCTGGAGCGCGTGTGCAAGCTTCCGGAGGACGACGACGAGAACCGCACCGGAGCGGAACCGGTGGCGTAGCCGACGCGTTCAGAGGCCCGTTCAGCGGGCCATGATGAGGCTCATCGCCTCGTTGCGCGTGGCCGCGTCCCGCAGCTGGCCGCGCACCGCCGACGTGATGGTCTTGGCCCCGGGCTTGCGGATCCCCCGCATCGACATGCACATGTGCTCGCACTCGATGACCACGATCACGCCCCGGGGCTCCAGGATCTCCATCAGGGAGTCCGCGATCTGGGTAGTGAGACGTTCCTGCACCTGGGGCCGGCGGGCGTAGACGTCCACCAGCCGGGCCAGCTTCGACAGTCCCGTGATCTTGCCCGTGACGGACGGGATGTAGCCGACGTGGGCGACCCCCCTGAACGGCACCAGATGGTGTTCACAGGTCGAGTACACCTCGATGTCCTTCACCAGCACCATCTCGTCGTGGCCCAGGTCGAACGTGGTCGTCAGCACGTCCGCGGGCTGCTGCCACAACCCCGCGAAGATCTCCCGGTAGGCCCGGGCCACCCGCGCCGGCGTCTCCTTCAGCCCTTCGCGCTCCGGGTCCTCGCCGACCGCGATCAGGAGTTCACGTACGGCGTTCTCGGCGCGCTTCTCGTCGAAGTCACCGATGGGCCCTTCGCTGTCCAACGTCACGGGGTCGGTCATGTGAAGCCTCGTTCCTGTGCGGGTCACGCGTGTGGGCCACGCGCCTCAGCTGCGGTCATACCGAAATGCCGCGCCCCCCAGGCTAGAACCCTGGGGGGCGCGGCATCCATTCCGGGCCATGGGGCCGCCGGTCAGCTCTCGGGGCGGTCCTCCGGGGCCGTCTCGGTCGCCGGGGCGGACTCCGCCGCCGTGGACTTGACCGTACTGATCGACGGCGTCGAGCCGTTGGCCCCGTTGGTCAGTGCCAGCTCCCTGGGGGAGAGCACCGGCGGGCGGGTGGACGGCGTACGGCGCGAGGATCCGGTCCAGGCCGGCCGCGGCGGGCGCTTGACGATGGTGGCGAAGACCTCGGCGATCTCCTCCTTGCCCAGCGTCTCCTTCTCCAGCAGCTGCAGGACGAGGTTGTCGAGGACGTCGCGGTTCTCGACCAGGATTTCCCAGGCTTCGTTGTGCGCGTTCTCGATGAGCTTCTTGACTTCCTCGTCCACCAGGGCGGCGACCTCTTCCGAGTAGTCGCGCTGGTGAGCCATCTCACGTCCGAGGAACGGCTCGGTGTTGTCGCCGCCGAACTTGATGGCACCCAGGCGCTCGGTCATGCCGTACTGGGTGACCATCGCGCGGGCGGTGGCAGTGGCCTTCTCGATGTCGTTCGCGGCGCCCGTGGTCGGGTCGTGGAAGACCAGCTCCTCGGCCGCGCGGCCGCCCAGCATGTAGGCCAGCTGGTCGAGCATCTCGTTGCGCGTGGTCGAGTACTTGTCCTCGTCCGGCAGCACCATCGTGTAACCGAGGGCACGGCCGCGGGACAGGATCGTGATCTTGTGGACCGGGTCGGAGTTGGGAGAGGCCGCCGCGACCAGGGCGTGACCGCCCTCGTGGTACGCGGTGATCTTCTTCTCCTTGTCCGACATGATCCGGGTCCGCTTCTGCGGGCCCGCCACCACACGGTCGATCGCCTCGTCCAGCATGGAGTTGTCGATCAGCTTCTTGTCGCTGCGGGCCGTGAGCAGCGCCGCCTCGTTCAGCACGTTCGACAGGTCCGCGCCGGTGAAGCCCGGGGTGCGGCGGGCGACCGCCGCCAGGTCGACGTCGGGCGCGACCGGCTTGCCCTTCTGGTGGACCTTGAGGATCTCCAGACGGCCCTGCAGGTCCGGCGGGTCGACCGCGATCTGCCGGTCGAAGCGGCCGGGGCGCAGCAGCGCCGGGTCGAGGATGTCCGGGCGGTTCGTGGCGGCGATGAGGATCACACCGCCCTTCACGTCGAAGCCGTCCATCTCGACGAGCAGCTGGTTCAGCGTCTGCTCGCGCTCGTCGTGACCACCGCCGAGGCCGGCGCCGCGGTGGCGGCCGACCGCGTCGATCTCGTCGACGAAGACGATCGCCGGGGCGTTCGCCTTGGCCTGCTCGAACAGGTCACGGACCCGGGAGGCACCGACACCGACGAACATCTCGACGAAGTCGGAACCGGAGATCGAGTAGAAGGGGACGCCCGCCTCGCCGGCGACGGCACGCGCGAGCAGCGTCTTGCCGGTGCCGGGACGGCCGTAGAGGAGCACGCCCTTGGGGATCTTGGCGCCGACGGCCTGGAACTTGGCCGGCTCCTGCAGGAACTCCTTGATCTCGTGGAGTTCCTCGACGGCCTCGTCGCAACCGGCGACGTCGGAGAAGGTCGTCTTCGGGGTGTCCTTGGTGATGAGCTTCGCCTTGGACTTCCCGAAGTTCATGACCCGGGAGCCGCCGCCCTGCATCTGATTCATCAGGAACAGGAAGACGACCACGATGAGGACAAACGGCAGCAGGGAGAGCAGCACACCGAGGAACGGGTTCTGCTTCGACGGCGAGACGGTGTAGCCGTCCGGGATCTGCTTGTCCTGGTACTTGGTCTGCAGGATGCCGGCGATGGTCACGCCCTGGTCGCCGATGTAGCTCGCCTGGATCTTCGAGCTGCCGTCGACCTTCACGCCGTCCTTGAGCGTGACCTTGAGGGTCTGCTCGTCGCCGGTGGTCAGCTTGGCCGACTGGGCCCTGTTCTCATTGATCGCCGCCACGACCTGGCCGGTGTCCACCGTCTTGTAGCCGCCGGACGAGCCGACGACCTGCATCAACACGACCACGGCAAGGACGGCCAGCACGATCCACATGACCGGCCCACGGAAGTATCGCTTCACGTCCATCCATACGGAGCGGTGTCGCCCCGTCCCTCCTGCCATAGTGAGTTTGATAAGACAGTTCTTCTGACGGTACCCCAGCATTGTGGCCCGAAGCCGCACGATGCCGCTCGGACGGCTGGCAATCCCGTCTCTGCATGCTCCAACGGCTCGAAACCGGCTGGGGTTCCCGATCGTCTTACGAATTTGGGCCCTTCGGGGCTCAGCCGCCGTAGACGTGGGGCGCGAGCGTACCGACGAACGGGAGGTTGCGGTACTTCTCGGCGTAGTCGAGGCCGTAGCCCACGACGAACTCGTTGGGGATGTCGAAGCCGACCCACTCCACGTCGATGGCCACCTTGGCCGCGTCCGGCTTGCGCAGCAGCGTGCACACCTTGAGCGACTCGGGCTCGCGGGAGCCGAGGTTCGACAGCAGCCAGGACAGGGTCAGCCCGGAGTCGATGATGTCCTCGACGATCAGGACGTGCTTGCCCTTGATGTCGGTGTCGAGGTCCTTGAGGATCCGGACGACACCGGAGGACTGGGTGCCCGCGCCGTACGACGACACGGCCATCCAGTCCATGGTGACGGGGGTGGACAGCGCCCGGGCGAGGTCGGCCATGACCATCACCGCGCCCTTGAGGACGCCGACGATGAGCAGGTCCTTGCCCATGTACTCAGCGTCGATCTTCGCGGCCAGCTCGGCCAGCTTCGCGTCGATCTCTTCCTTGGTGATGAGTACCTGCTTGAGGTCGGCACCCATGTCTTTCGCGTCCACCCGCATCACTTTCGGTTGTCCCACCGGCCGCTCGCTCCCCTGGGGATCCCCGAGGGAGGTGAGATTCAGCCTTGCCGAATCACCAGTCTGCCACCCTGGCGCTGGGCGACGACTTTGCCGGGGAGGTTGATGGCTCCCTGGCCGCGCCAGCCGGTGATCAGCCGGTCGACTTCCTCGATGTGGCGGGCGAACAGCGAACCGGCCGGGGCGCCCGCCTCGATGGCGGCGCGGCGCAGGATCCGACGGCGCACGGCGGGCGGCAGGGCGTAGAGCTTGGCGCACTCCAGGAGGCCGGCGGCGTCGCGTACGGAGTCCTCGGCCTGGCGGGCCCAGGCGTCGAGGGCGTCGGCGTCGTCCCGGGAGAGCTGGGCGGTGCGCGCGAGGGCCTCCACGACGCCTTTGCCGAGCGCCTTCTCCAGGGCGGGCAGACCTTCGTGGCGGAGCCGGGAGCGGGTGTAGGCCGGGTCCGTGTTGTGCGGGTCGTCCCAGACCGGGAGCGCCTGGACCATGCAGGCCTTGCGGGCGGTCTGCCGGTCGATCTGCAGGAAGGGACGGCGGTAACGGCCGCCGGCCCCCGAGACCGCGGCCATTCCGGACAGCGAGCGGATGCCGGAGCCGCGGGCGAGGCCGAGCAGGACGGTTTCGGCCTGGTCGTCGCGGGTGTGGCCGAGCAGGATCGCCGTGGCGCCGTGCCGTGCGGCGGCCGCGTCCAGGGCGGCGTAGCGTGCGTCCCGGGCGGCTGCCTCGGGGCCGCCGTCGCGGCCGACGGTCACGGCGGTGGACTCGACGGGGTCGAGGCCGAGCTCGCGCAGCCGCAGGACGACCTCGTCGGCGCGCAGGTCGGAGCCCGACTGGAGGCCGTGGTCGACGGTGATGCCGCCGGCGCGGATCCCGAGTCTGGGGGCTTCGAAGGCGAGGGCCGAGGCGAGGGCCATGGAGTCGGCGCCGCCGGAGCATGCCACGAGGACGAGCGGGGAGGGGGGCCGCTCGCCGGGGCTCTGTTCGGGAATCGCGTCGGGGATCGCCTGGTGGAGCGTCTGGGGGATCGCCTGGGGGACGGTGTGGGAGATGGCGTGCGGGATTGCGCGGGGGGTGCGGTTGTGGTCGGTGAGGACGTCGTGGAGGACGCGGCGGACCGCCAGGCGTATCGCCGCGACCGCAGGATGGGGACCCATGTCCGGCTCCCTTCATGAAGTTTTCGGGGGGTGAACCCGATGCCGGTCACGCAGAGTGTGTAGATGGTGACAGAAACGGGCCGTACCCCGAGCATCGCACGCCTATCCAGGGCTCACGGTCCCTCGGACGGGTGATTGGAGGGGCGTTCGCCTGCCGTCGGCCGGATTCGTTTCACACCTCGGGTACGCCGTTCACGACTCGGGCTTGCGATGCACCCGCGCGACCCAGTCCGCCGGTTTGGCGATCTCCGCCTTGGTGGGCAGCGTGTTCGGGGAGGTCCACACACGGTTGAAGCCGTCCATGCCGACCTGGTTGACGACCGCGCTCACGAAGCGTTCGCCGTCCCGGTACTGCCTGAGTTTGGCATCCAGGCCCAGCAGCTTGCGCAGGGCGGCGTCCAGCCGGGAGGCGCCCTTGGCGCGACGCTGCTGGAACTTCTCACGGATCTCGGCGACGCTCGGTACGACGTCCGGACCCACCCCGTCCATGACGAAGTCGGCATGGCCCTCCAGGAGCGACATGACCGCGGTGAGGCGGCCGAGGATCTCGCGCTGCGCGGGGGTCTGCACCAGCTCCACGAAGGAGCGTCCGCCGTCGTCGTCCTCGCCCTCGGGACGGCCTCCGGCGAGGGACTGGGCGGCTTCCCGGACGCGCTCCAGGACGGTCATCGGGTCGACCTCGGTGTGCGCCAAGAACGACTGGATCTCGCCCTCCAGGTGGTCGCGGAGCCAGGGCACCGCGGTGAACTGCGTGCGGTGGGTCTCCTCGTGCAGGCACACCCACAGCCGGAAGTCGTGCGGCTCCACGTCGAGTTCGCGCTCCACGTGGACGATGTTCGGCGCGACCAGGAGCAGCCGGCCGCCGCCGTCGCGGCCCGTCGGCAGGTCGCGGGTGGCGGGGGCGAAGGTCTCGTACTGGCCGAGGACGCGGGAGGCGAGGAAGGACAGCAGCATGCCGAGTTCGACGCCGGTGACCTTGCCGCCGACGGTGCCGAGGACCGCGCCGGCCGGGTTGGAGCCACGGCGTTCCTGCATCTTGTCGAGCAGCGGCTTGAGCAGTTCCCGGAAGCCGGCGACGTTGGCCTTGACCCAGCCGGGGCGGTCGACGACCAGGACGGGGGTGTCGTGGGCGTCCTCGGTGTCCATACGAGTGAAGCCCCGGACGTGTTCCTCCGAGGCTTTGGCGTGCCGGCGCAGTTCCGCGACGATGGCCCGGGCCTCGTCGCGGCTCACCTCGGGGCCCGGTCGCACGAGCCGTGTCGCGGTCGCCACCGCGAGGTTCCAGTCGACCATCCCAGAAGAAGCAGCGCCACCGATGCTCGTCATGCGTCAACCGTACGTGAGCGTTCCCGCCTGGGGCAGGCCGTGGGGGCGGCCCGGCACGGCGGCGGGGGCTGCCGCGGGGGCTACGGGATTTGTCGCCGGGGCTCCTCCGGAGGGCCGAGGGGAGCGCTGGGCGCCTGCCCGAAGTCCGGCTGTGCGGCTGTGCGGCTGTGCGGCTGTGCGGCTAGTCGCATCCGCAGCCCGCCAGCGCCGTCGCCGTCTTGTCCAGGGCCGCCTGGGCGGCCGGCGCGTTGTCGGTGCCGGACGCCAGGAAGGCGAAGGCCAGCAGGCGGCCGTCCCGGTCGACGACCGTGCCCGCCAGGGTGTTCACGCCGGTCAGGGTGCCGGTCTTGGCGCGTACGAGGCCTGCCGCGCCGCCCGCGTAGCGGCCGGCCAGGGTTCCCGTGAAGCCGGCCACCGGGAGGCCGGTGAGGATCGGGCGGAGGCCGGGATGGGCGGGGTCGCCGGCCTTGACCAGGAGGGCGGTGAGCAGGTTCGCGGTGAGCCGGTCGTCGCGGTCGAGGCCGCTGCCGTCGTGGAAGGCGGCGCCCGCGAGGGGCAGGTTCAGCTTCCCCAGCTGGGTGGCGATCGCGCGCGCGCCGCCGTCGAAGCTCGGGCGCTGCCCGGTGACCAGGGCGGTCTGGCGGGCCAGCGCCTCGGCGATGTCGTTGTCGCTGTTGGTCAGCATGCGTTCGACCAGGGCGGACAGCGGGGGCGAGGAGACGGCGGCGAGGGTCTGCGCGCGCGTGGTGGCCTTGGAGGGGCCGGGGGACGTGGTCCTGATCCCGGATTTCCCGAGGAAGCCGGCGAACTTGCGGGCGGCGTCCGCCGCCGGGTCGCTCACCCGGGTCACCGGGCCGCTCATGGAGCCGTTGGTGCGCCCCTCGTCGGCCGTCAGGGCGCTGACCGGGGCGAGGTTCTCGTTGACGCCGATGGAGTGCAGCTCGGGACCCGCGTACAGGGTGGTGTCGTAGGAGAGCGTGATCTCGTGGATGCCGCGCTTGCCCAGGGCCGCCGCCGTGCCGTCGGCCAGCGTGCGCAGGCTCGCCCAGCCGGCGGCCTGGTCATGGGCGGTGAGCGTCGGGTCGCCGCCGCCGACCAGCACCAGTTCCCTGGTGTCCGGTTCGAGCACGGCTCGGGTGGTGAGGCGGCGGTCGGGGCCCAGGGCGGACAGCGCGGCGGCCGCGGTGGCGATCTTGGTGGTGGAGGCGGGGGCGAGGGCCCTGCCCGCGTCGGTGGCGTACAGGGACCGGCCCGAGGCCAGGTCGACGACCGCGGCGGTGTGGGTGCCGCCGAGCGCGGGGGCGCCCAGGAGCGGCCCCAGGACGTCCCCGAGGGCCTTGGGCACCGGGGCGGCCTTCTTGGTGTCCACGGCGCTGGATGCGCCGCCCAGGGCCGTCAGGACGGACGCGGCGCTGGGCGCCGGGCGGGGCGTTCCGGCCGAGGTGTCGGTCTCGGCCCCTTCGTGATCTGCGCCACCTGATCGGCCCAGGGCCGCGGCCCGGTCCCGCTCGGCCGTACGCTGACCGTTGCCGTCCCACGGACCGGCCGCGGTCGCCGCCACGGCGGCCAGTGCCAGTCCGGCGGTGGCGGCGACCGCGGTGTACTGCCAGGTCCTGACGGTCTGCGGCCCAGGGAGCTGCGCGAACCGCGCGAGCTGTGGTTTCACGGCCCGTGTGAGCCGCGCGACCTGCGGTTTCACGGTCGTCGCGGCATGCGCCAGACGCGGTCGTACGGCGTTCGCGACCCGCACCACATGCGGTCTCGCGGCACGCCAAGGCCCCAGCTCTGGCACGACCACCAGCCCCTTTCGCGATCACACACCTGCGTGAGGGACACTTAACCACCAGAACTATGTGCTGATCATGGAGGAGCCACCGGTGGAGTTCGACGTCACGATCGAGATCCCGAAGGGTTCGCGGAACAAGTACGAGGTGGACCACGAGACCGGTCGGATCCGCCTGGACCGTCGCCTCTTCACCTCGACCGCCTACCCGACCGACTACGGCTTCGTCGAGAACACCCTCGGCGAGGACGGCGACCCGCTGGACGCGCTGGTCATCCTGGACGAGCCGACCTTCCCGGGCTGCCTGATCAAGTGCCGCGCGATCGGCATGTTCCGGATGACCGACGAGGCCGGCGGCGACGACAAGCTGCTGTGCGTGCCGGCCACCGACCCGCGCGTGGAGCACCTGCGCGACATCCACCACGTGTCGGAGTTCGACCGCCTGGAGATCCAGCACTTCTTCGAGGTCTACAAGGACCTGGAGCCCGGCAAGTCGGTCGAGGGTGCCAACTGGGTGGGCCGTACGGACGCCGAGGCCGAGATCGAGCGGTCGTACAAGCGCTTCGAGGAGCACGGCGGTCACTGAGGACTCCCGCCGGACCGGGCCGTACGCGCACGCGTGCGGCCCGTCCGCGTTTCCGACGTGCATCCATGCGCATACTGAGGCATACGGAAGGTGTCGTTCAGGGAGCGTTGCGGAGTGACGGAGGCGCAGGAGCGCAAGCCTCGGTCGTACGAGGCGAGCACCTCGTACGACCGCTCGTACGATCCGGAGATCACCTCCGAGTTCGCCCTCCCGAAGGGGCTCGCGGTCCCGAGGACCGGCGGTGAGCCGGAGACCACCTCCGAGTTCGCGTTGCCGAAGGGGCTGGACGCGCCGCAGCCGCCGAGCGCGGAGCCGGAGGGGTCGGCGTTCAGCGTGCCGCGCACCTACAGCGCCCGGGACGCCCCGCCCACGTTCACGCCGGCCACCGGGATACCGGCCGTCAGCCTGGTCAAGGACGCGCCCTGGCAGGACCGGATGCGCGCGATGCTGCGCATGCCGGTGGCCGACCGGCCGGCGCCGGAGCCGGTGCAGAAGGCGGAGGAGGAGGGTCCGGCCGTCCCGCGCGTGCTCGACCTGACCCTGCGAATCGGCGAACTGCTGCTCGCGGGCGGCGAGAACGCCGAGGACGTGGAGGCCGCCATGTTCGCGGTGTGCCGGTCCTACGGGCTGGACCGCTGCGAGCCGAACGTCACCTTCACGCTGCTGTCGATCTCGCACCAGCCGTCCCTGGTGGACGACCCGGTGACGGCGTCCCGGACGGTACGGCGCCGGGGCACCGACTACACCCGTCTGGCGGCCGTCTTCCGGCTCGTGGACGACCTGAGCGATCCCGAGACCCACGTCTCCCTGGAGGAGGCCTACCGGCGCCTGGCGGAGATCCGGCGCAACCGGCACCCCTACCCCGGCTGGGCACTCACCGGGGCGGCGGGCCTGCTGGCCGGCGCGGCCTCGGTGCTCGTCGGCGGTGACGTGATCGTGTTCGTCGCGGCCATGCTGGGCGCGATGCTCGGCGACCGGCTGGCGTGGCTGTGCGCGGGGCGCGGGCTGCCGGAGTTCTACCAGTTCACGGTGGCCGCGATGCCGCCCGCGGCGATCGGGGTGGCGTTCTCACTGGCGCACCTGGACGTGAAGGCGTCCGCCGTGGTCACCGGTGGGCTCTTCGCGCTGCTGCCCGGGCGGGCGCTGGTGGCGGGCGTGCAGGACGGTCTGACGGGCTTCTACATCACCGCCTCCGCGCGTCTGCTGGAGGTCATGTACTTCTTCGTCGGCATCGTCGCCGGCGTGCTGGTCGTCCTGTACTTCGGCGTGAAGCTGGGCGGCAAGCTGAACCCGGACGCCGCCTTCGGGATCTCCGCGCGGCCGCTGCTGCAGATCGCGGCCTCCATGCTGCTGTCCCTGACCTTCGCGGTGCTGCTGCAGCAGGAACGGTCCACCGTGCTGTGGGTGACCCTCAACGGGGGTGTCGCCTGGTCGGTGTACGGCGCGATGCACTATGCGGGAAAGATCTCACCGGTGGCCTCCACGGCGGTGGCGGCCGGGCTGGTGGGGCTGTTCGGACAGCTGCTGTCGCGGTACCGGTTCGCCTCCGCACTGCCCTACACGACGGCGGCGATCGGTCCCCTGCTGCCCGGCTCCGCCACCTACTTCGGGCTGCTGAACATGGCGCAGAACGAGGTGGACAAGGGGCTGGTGTCGCTGGCCAACGCGGCCTCCCTGGCCATGGCCATCGCCATCGGGGTCAACCTGGGCGCGGAGATCTCCCGGCTGACCCTGCGCGTCGGCTCCGCCGGCAAGCGCCGGGCCGCGAAGCGGACCAGGGGGTTCTGAGCCGCCTCGCGGTGCTAGCGGTAGTCGTAGGGGGGCTGCTGCCCGCCGTACTGCTGCTGCGGGTACTGCTGCGGGTACTGCTGGTCGTCGTACGGCTGCTGCTGGGGCTGCTGCGGGTACTGCTGCTGCGGGTACTGCTGCTGGGGGTACTGCTGCTGGGGGTACTGCTGCTGCCCGTAGTACTGGCCCTGGTCCCAGCCGTACGGCTGGGACTGCTGCTGCGGCTGCGGCTGCTGCTGCTCGTAGGCCGGCTCCGGCTCGATGCGGCGCAGCCGGGTCGTGGCGTCGTCCATGACCGGGGGCTGCTGGAACGCGGGGCGCTCGGCTTCCCGCTGCGGCTCCGTGCCCGCCTTACCGCTCTTGCGGCGGGCCCGCAGGAACTCGATGGCGATCGGGACGACGGAGACGAGGACGATCAGGATGAGGATCGCCTCGATGTTGTTCTTGACGAAGCCGATCTTGCCGAGCCAGGAGCCGAGCAGGGTGACCCCCGCGCCCCACAGGACACCGCCGATGACGTTGAAGATCACGAACGAGCGGTACTTCATGCCGCTGACACCGGCGATGATCGGCGTGAACGTGCGCACGATGGGCACGAAGCGGGCCAGCACCAGGGACTTGGGACCGTACTTCTCGAAGAACTCGTGCGCCTTGGTGACGTTCTCCTGCTTGAACAGTCGGGAGTCCGGCCGGTTGAACAGGGAGGGGCCGACCTTCTTGCCGAACATGTAACCCGCCTGGTCGCCGAGGACGGCGGCCAGGCAGATGAGGGCGATCGCCCCCCACAGGGGGAAGTGCATCTGGTTCGAGGTGATCAGCAGGCCGCAGGTGAACAGCAGCGAGTCACCCGGCAGGAAGAACCCGATGAGCAGCCCCGACTCGGCGAAGACGACGAGAAGCAGACCCCAGATGCTGTAGGTGTTGAGCAGATAGTTGGGATCCAGCCAGCTCGGGCCTAGGGCGAGAGTCATCACGGGTCCGGGCTCCTGAGGGTGAAGGCGATGGGGCGTCCTGGTGCGGGCGCCCAAAGTTATCAACGCCAGGTGTCCGCCCCGGGTTCCACCGGTGTCCCAGGGACGCTCTACCGGGCCGCGTTCGCGGTGATCGCCTCCTTGAGGTGCTCGGCCAGGCCCGGGTGCATGGAGTCGTAGAACGCCTTGAAGCGCTCGTCGCCGACGTACATCCCGGCGAGGCCCTGGTGTATGTCGTACGAGCATTCGTAGAACCACCTGCTGATGTGCTGCCGGTGCTCCTCGGCGAGGTCCATGGCCGCCTCGCCGGACGGCGGCTCGCCGGCGGCCACCAGGGCGGTGTAGCGGGCGCTCCAGTCGTCGACCTCGGCCTGCAGCCGCTTCCAGTCCTCCTTGGTGTAGCGGGCGGCCCGCCGCTGCGACTCGGCGTACGGCTCGGTGCCGCCCCAGCGCCGCTCGGCCTCCTCGGCGTACTGGCCGGGGTCCTTGTCCCCGAAGACCTCGAAGCGTTCCTCGGGTGTCAGGTTGATGCCCATCCTGCGTGCCTCCATGGCGTGCTCCACGGCCGCGGCCATCTCCCGCAGTTGCTCGATCCGGGCGGTCAGCAGTTCGTGCCGGCGGCGCAGGTGCGCGCGCGGGTCCGCCTCCGGGTCGTCGAGCAGGGCCGCGACCTCGTCGAGCGGGAAGCCGAGTTCCCGGTAGAACAGGATCTGCTGGAGCCGGTCGAGGTCGGCGTCGTCGTAGCGCCGGTGGCCGGCGCGGGTGCGCCCGCCGGGCACGAGCAGGCCGATCTCGTCGTAGTGGTGCAGCGTGCGCACCGTGACCCCGGCGAACCCCGCGACCTGTCCTACGGAGTAGCTCACTTCCGCTCCTTGTGTTCGGTACGCGTTCCACGGTGCGTCCTGACGCCACGTGAGGTGCAAGTCCGATCTCCCTGCTTATGGTGAGCCCGTGGCCCAGCACACCGCGCCGCAGGCGCGTACGACCGCCCCCGCGGCCCCGGCCCGCGCGCTGCTGCCGTTGATCCTGCCCGCCGTCGTCGTGGGCGTGGTCGCGAGTCTGGTCTTCGTCGCGATCAGCGTGGCCGGCGACGAGCTCCAGGGTCTGCTGTGGGGGCCGCTGCCGGACGCCCTCGGAGTGGGCCGCTACTCGGTCCTGTGGATGTTCGTGATGCTCGTCGCGACCGGTGTGGCGGTCGGGCTGGTGGTGTGGAAGGCGCCCGGGCACGCCGGCCCGGACCCGGCCACGGCCGGGCTCGACGCCCCGGTCATGCCGCCGCTGGTGCTGCCCGGGCTGGTGCTGGCGACCGGCCTGATGCTTGCGGGCGGACCGAGTCTGGGCCCGGAGAACCCGGTCATCGCCGTGAACGTGGGCCTCGCGGCCTGGCTGGGCGGGCGCATGCGGCCCCGGCTGCCCGGCGGCCTGTGGCCGATGCTGGCCGAGGCGGCGACGATCGGCGCCCTGTTCGGCACGCCCGTGGCGGCGGCGCTGGTCATCTCCGAGGCGCTGACCGGACGCCCGGTGCGGGGGCTGCTGTGGGACAACCTGTTCGCGCCCCTGACCGCGGCCGCCTGCGGTGCCCTCACCACCACCCTGGTGGCCCAACCGACCTTCGACCTGCATCTGCCGGCCTTCGGCACGCCCGGCTGGGGCGACCTGCTGGCGGCACTGGTGACCGCCACGGCCGCCGCGCTGCTCGGGCTGTGCGCCGTCTACGCCTTCCCGTCCGTCCACGCGGCCTTCCGGCGGCTGCGGCACCCGATGCTGGCCCTCCCGGCCGGCGGGGTCGTCCTGGCCGCCCTGGGAGCGCTGGGCGGTCCTCTGACACTCTTCAAGGGGCTGGACCAGATCGGGGAACTGGCCCGGCACCCCGAGGGCTGGTCGGCGGGGCAGTTCGCCACGATGGCGGTGGTGAAGCTGGCCGCGCTGCTCGTCGCCGCGTCCTGCGGCTTCCGGGGCGGCCGTATCTTCCCGGCCGTGTTCGTCGGCACCGCCCTCGGCCTCTGCGCGCACGCCCTGGTCCCGGCCGTCCATCCGGCGGTCGGGGTGTCGGCGGCCGTCCTGGGCGTGCTCCTGGCCGTCACCCGGCAGGGCTGGGTGAGCCTGCTCACGGCCGCGGTACTCGTCGCCTCGCCGGGCATCCTCGCCCTGCTCTGCATGGCCTCCCTGCCGGCCTGGCTGCTGGTGACCGGGCGGCCGCAGATGCGGCTGCGGGCCGACGGCCGCCCGGTCCACTGACCCCCGCACCACCCTCACCACTTCGGAGGCACACCCGTGGCACTGCACAAAGGGCCCGAGAACCACGACGAACGGCCGCTGTCCGTCAACCCCTTCTTCGGCGAGGCGAACCCGGTCGGCGGCATGACCGAGGCCCCGCCCAAGCACCGACTGCCGGACGCGCCGCTGCCGCCGTCGACGGCGTACCAGGTGGTCCACGACGAGCTGATGCTGGACGGCAACGCACGGCTGAACCTGGCCACCTTCGTCACCACCTGGATGGAGCCGCAGGCCGGGGTGCTGATGAGCGAGTGCCGCGACAAGAACATGATCGACAAGGACGAGTACCCGCGCACGGCCGAGCTGGAGCGGCGCTGCGTGGCCATGCTCGCCGACCTGTGGAACGCGCCGGACCCGTCGGCCGTCGTGGGCTGTTCGACGACCGGCTCCAGCGAGGCCTGCATGCTGGCCGGAATGGCGCTGAAACGGCGCTGGGCGCGGCGCAACGCCGACCGCTACCCCTCCCCGGACGCCCGCCCGAACCTGGTCATGGGCGTCAACGTCCAGGTGTGCTGGGAGAAGTTCTGCAACTTCTGGGAGGTGGAGGCCCGCCAGGTCCCCATGGACGGCGACCGCTACCACCTGGATCCGCAGGCGGCCGCCGACCTGTGCGACGAGAACACGATCGGGGTCGTCGGCATCCTCGGCTCGACCTTCGACGGCTCCTACGAGCCGATCGCGGACCTGTGCGCGGCCCTGGACGCCCTCCAGGAGCGGACCGGGCTGGACGTCCCGGTGCACGTGGACGGCGCGTCCGGCGCCATGGTGGCGCCCTTCCTCGACGAGGACCTGGTGTGGGACTTCCGCCTCCCGCGCGTGGCCTCCATCAACACCTCGGGGCACAAGTACGGGCTGGTCTACCCGGGTGTCGGCTGGGCGCTGTGGCGCGACAAGGAGGCCCTCCCGGAGGAGCTGGTCTTCCGCGTCAACTACCTCGGCGGCGACATGCCGACCTTCGCGCTCAACTTCTCCCGGCCGGGCGCCCAGGTGGTCGCGCAGTACTACACGTTCCTGCGGCTGGGCCGCGAGGGCTACCGGGCCGTGCAGCAGTCCACCCGTGACGTGGCCCGCCGGCTCGCCGGACGCATCGAGGCGCTCGAGGACTTCCGGCTGCTCACGCGCGGGGACGAGCTGCCCGTGTTCGCGTTCACGACCGCCGACGACGTGACGTCGTACGACGTCTTCGACGTCTCCCGGCGGCTGCGCGAGAGCGGCTGGCTGGTGCCGGCGTACACCTTCCCGCCGAACCGCGAGGACCTCTCGGTGCTCCGGGTGGTCTGCCGCAACGGCTTCTCCGTCGACCTCGCCGACCTCTTCGTCGACGACCTGACCCGCCTGCTGCCGGAGCTGCGCCGGCAGCCGCGTCCGCTGACCCGGGACAAGGAGGCCGCCACCGGGTTCCACCACTAGGACGCACGGCTCGCCGCCCAGGGGGGTGGCGAGTCATCCGTACGGGTTTCGCTGCCCGTCCGCGAGGACGCCGACGAACGGTTCTCCTTCGCCGGCGAAGGTGTAGGCGCCCTCGCGGATGCGCCGGATGAGGCCGCGGGTCCACTCGGCGCCGGAGTCGGCCGAGTGGACCCAGAAGTTCATGATCTCCCCGATGTGACCGAGGCCGCCCGGGCCGCCCGCCGGGGTGTAGTACTCGGTGACGGACCTGCGCCACTCCTCGATCCCGCGCACCCTCGACTCCAGCAGTTCGAGCGCCTCCGCGCGGTCGAGGTCGACCATGAAGCCGAGCGCGGCGGTGAGCACGTCCGGCTTCTGGTCGTAGGCGGTCAGCGACTCCCGCAGCAGGCTGAAGTACTCCTCGGTGCCCCGCGCGGTGACCTCGTACTCGGTCCGGGGCGGGCCGCCGGCCGTGGACGGCGCGACCTCGTGCGCGTGCAGCAGTCCCTGCTTCGCCATCTGCTTCAGGGCGTGGTAGACCGAGCCCGGCTTGGCGTTGGACCACTCGTGTGCGCCCCAGTACTCCAGGTCGCCCCTGACCTGGTAGCCGTGGGCCCGCCCGTGGTGGCGCACCGCGCCGAGGACGAGGAGACGGATCGTCGACATGCGGCCCAGATTATGACCTCAGCCTTCGGCGGAGGCGTTCGCTTCGGGGGCGTTCGCGGCGGCGAGGGCCACCAGTTCGAACGCCGTCTTCCCGTCCAGCGACTCCCGGACGATGTCGGCGTGCCCGGCGTGCCGGGCGGTCTCCCGGATGAGGTGCAGACACAGCCAGCGCAGCGAGACGGACTCGTCCGGCGGGAACCAGGGCTCGTTCGGCAGCGGGAAGGTGTCGTCCAGGCTCGGGGCGGAGCGTACGAAGGCCTCCGTCTCGGCCGCGACCTGCTCCCAGTAGGCCAGCTGGGAAGCGAGGGTCTCGTCCCCGACGAGCTGGAACGTCTCGTGCCAGTTCGACTGGTCGCGCTTGACGGCCGGCGGCTCGCCCTTGGCGCGCGCGATCCAGATCTGCTCGACCTCGGCGACGTGCTTGACCAGCCCGGCCAGGGACAGCTCACTGGCGCTGGGCCTGGTGGAGGCCTGCTCGTCCGTCAGCCCGAGGACCGCCCGCCGGATACCGCCGCGCTGCTCGGCGAGGAAGGAGAGCAGCGCTCCCCGCTCGTCGCCCCGGGCCTCCGCGCGTACGTGAGTGACCATGACCGGCCGCCTTTCATCGGTGCAACGCTGTCCTGTCCTGCTGACACCGATGACGCTACGGACCCTTGCGGTCAGCTTCTGTCCGCAACCCGCGGCAGAGCTCCTCACATCAGGAGTACTCACATCAGAAGGGGAACCTGCTCCGTCCGTGCTGCACCGAGATCCACTTCAACGTGGTGAAGGCGTCCAGCGTGGTCTCGCCGTTCAGCCGGCCGATCCCGGAGTGCTTCTCGCCGCCGAAGGGGACCAGCGGTTCGTCGTGGACGGTGCCGTCGTTCACGTGGAACATGCCGGTGTCGACCCGCTTGGCGAAGGACACGCCCCGTTCGATGTCGGCCGTGTGCACGGCCCCGCTGAGGCCGTAGGGGGTGTCGTTGACGATCCGGACCGCCTCGTCCTCGCCGTCGAACGGGACGAGCAGGGCGACCGGGCCGAAGATCTCCTTGTGCAGGAGGGAGGAGTCGACCGGGACGTCCGTCAGGACGGAGGGCTCCACCAGGTTGTCGGTGGCCGAGCCGCGCACCAGGACCGTGGCGCCCTCGGCGACGGCCTGTTCGATCGCGGCGGAGATGGCGTTGGCCTGGAGGGAGTTGATGACCGGCCCGATCACCGTCTGCGGGTCGCTGGGGTCGCCCGTCTTCAGCGTGCGGACCTTGGCGACGAACTTCTCGGTGAACTCCTCGGCCACCGAGCGGTCCACCAGGACCCGGTTGGCGGCCATGCAGACCTGGCCCTGGTCGACGTACCGGCTGAAGACGGCCGCGTCGACGGCGTAGTCGATGTCGGCGTCGTCGAGGACCACCAAAGCGCTGTTGCCGCCCAGTTCCAGGACGGTGCGCTTGAGCTGGGCGGCGCACACGGTGGCGATGTGCCGGCCGACCTTGTCGGAGCCGGTGAAGGAGATGACCTTCGGCACCGGGTGCTCGATGAACGCGTCGCCTATCTCGGCTATGTCGGTCAGTACGACGTTCAGCAGGCCGGGCGGCAGGCCGGCGTCATCGAAGAGCTTGGCGATCAGGGTGCCGCCGGTGACCGGGGTCTCCTGGTGCGGCTTGAGGACGACCGCGTTGCCGAGGGCGAGCGCCGAGGCGACCGGCTTGATGGACAGCAGAAAGGGGAAGTTGAAGGGGCTGATGACGCCGACAACACCCACCGGTACCCGGTAGAGGCGGTTCTCCTTGCCGTCGACCGGCGAGGGCAGCAGCCGGCCCTCGCAGCGCAGCGCCAGCTGGGCCGCCTCGCGCAGGAACTCCTTGGCCAGGCTGATCTCGAACCGGGCCTTCACGTGCGTGCCGCCCAGCTCGGCGATGATCAGGTCGGTGATCTCCCGCTCCCGCTCCTCGACGAGGCGCAGGGCTCTCTCGAAGAAGACCCGGCGGGTGTACGGGTTGGTCTCGGCCCATTCCTTCTGGGCGCGGGCGGCCGCCCGGTAGGCGTCGTCGACCTCGTCGATGGTGGCTATGGTGATCGAGGCCAGCTTCTCGCCGTCGTACGGGTTGAAGTCGATGATGTCCCAGGAGCCGGTACCCGGGCGCCACTCACCGTCGATGTACTGCTGTGCCAGGTCGGTGAAGCAGGACGACATGTGATCCCTCGATCCCCTTGCTGCCGCGAGCAGCCGACAGACTCCCGATCAGTTTCACGCTCTGATCGCACGTCATCGTACTTGTGATTGCGGTGAGTTGGGGTGTCACCTGGGGATACGAAGTGTGCGGAAGTCAAGGGCGGCCCGGGGACGGTGGCCGGAACGAGACCCGTCGGAATCAGGACAACTGAAGGAGCCCGCGCAGCAGGTCTCGGCTCTCGTCCGGACCGGGGCTGTCCTGCTGCAGTTCCTTGAGCGCCTGCTCGTACTGGGCCACGTCCTCGCGCTTGTCGAGGTAGAGGGCGCTGGTGAGCTGCTCCAGGTAGACCACGTCCGACAGGTCGGACTCGGGGAAGCTGAGGATGGTGAAGGCGCCGCTCTCCCCCGAGTGCCCGCCCAGGCTGAACGGCATGATCTGCAGCCGTACGTTGGGCCGCTCGGAGATCTCGATCAGGTGCTGGAGCTGGCCGCGCATCACCTCGCGGTCGCCGTAGGGGCGGCGCAGGGCGGCCTCGTCGAGGACGATGTGGACGTCCGGGGCGTTCTCGGCCACCAGGTACTTCTGCCGCTCCAGGCGCAGCGCGACCCGGCGCTCCACGTCGGCGGTCCCGGCACCCTTCATGCCGCGCCGCACGACGGCCCGGGCGTACTCCTCGGTCTGCAGCAGGCCGTGCACGAACTGCACCTCGTAGGCCCGGATCAGGGAGGCCGCGCCCTCCAGTCCCACGTAGGTGGGGAACCAGCTCGGCAGTACATCGGAGTAACTGTGCCACCAGCCCGCGACGTTGGCCTCCCGGGCGAGGGAGAGCAGCGACTCGCGCTCCGCCTCGTCGGTGATGCCGTACAGCGTCAGCAGGTCTTCGACGTCCCTTGTCTTGAAGCTCACCCGGCCCAACTCCATCCGGCTGATCTTCGACTCGGAGGCGCGGATCGAGTAACCCGCCGCCTCGCGCGTGATCCCCCGCGCTTCACGCAGTCGCCTGAGTTGTGATCCGAGCAGCATGCGCCGCACCACCGATCCCGGCTCTCCCGCGCTCACGTTCGCCAGCCTCCCCAACCGTCTTCAGGGGCCGCAGTCTGCCACTAAAACACTTCGAGCAGTACTCGTCCGGTTACGGAAACGGAAAGAGACCAAAGTTTCCGCACAGGAAGGCGCGGGTCGGGCGCGGGTGGGCAGCACCACCGGGGCTGGAAGATGGCGGAAAAAATGACCAAGAAGCGGTACGGTGCGGCTCAATTCGGTCGCGTGCACGTGCATCTGCCCTTGCATCTGCTGTGCGCATCCGAAACCATGGTCCCGCGCCACCGCTGCATCGCAACGACCGCGAATTCCCGGGAGTGCCTCGCATGGGGACGAATGGATCGACCATGCTCAAGCCGTTACGGCAGGGCCTTCCGCCGCTGGATCCCGCGGCCGTGTCCAACGCCGCCTCCTGCGCCCTGCCCGCCCGGTACGAAGCGGTGCGCGAGGCCCGGCTGTTCACGAGACAGACGCTCGACCAGTGGGAGGTCGGCGACCGCTTCGACGACATCTGCCTGGTCGTCTCCGAGCTGGTCACCAATGCCCTGCGGCACGCGCTGCCGGCCGACGCGGGGTGCGCGGCCGACCAGCACACCTCGGTACGGCTGCACCTGATGCGCTGGACCGAGCGGCTGGTGTGCGCGGTGCGCGACCCCAGCCACGCGACGCCCGTCGCCCGGGACACGGACGACTTCTCGGCCGAGTCGGGCCGCGGGCTGTTCCTCGTCGACTCCTTCAGCGACAGCTGGGGCTGGCACCCGCTCGCGGGCACCCTGCACGGCAAGGTCGTCTGGGCGCTGTTCCGGCTGCGGCCGGCCGAATGACGCAGGGCCCGCCATTCTTCACACGCCCTGTGTCTACGCGCGTTGAACGGGTCCGTCGAACCCTGGGGGCGAGCCTGCCCCGAACCGTCCGCGAGGAGGTTCGGCGTCAGCTCGCTATGAGGTGGTCGAACTCGCCGTCCTTGACGCCGAGGAGCATCGCCTCGATCTCCGCGCGCGTGTAGACGAGCGCGGGGCCGTCCGGGAAGCGCGAGTTGCGTACCGCCACGTCGCCGCCCGGCAGCCGGGCGAACTCCACGCAGGAGCCCTGCGAGTTGCTGTGCCTGCTCTTCTGCCAGGCCACTCCGTCCAGCTGCGTGGCAGCCATGCCGTTGTACACGTCGTACCCCCCGTACACGCCGTCAACGTCGCGGTCCACAGGTCGCTCCCCGGTGGTGCACTTGGCTGATGTGGCCATGGATGTTGTGGTCAACTGACCCGGATCATAACCCTGTTCATGTGCAGTTGCATGAGCAGATGCACGTGCACGCGGGGTGTTCCTCCGGTTACAGCTTTGACGTCCGCTTTACCGAAGGTGTTCCAGCGTGTGCCCCCGACTTCGCGGGGCATGCGCACGCCGGCCCGCACTAGGAACAGACGCTCAGCGGGCCCTTGGTGTTCCACCTGGAGTGAAGGTCCGGACCGGGGAATGGGCCGTGTCGCCGTCCGCCCACCGGACGGACGGCGTCCGCTCACGGCGGTGACGTATCCCCTGCTTTCGTGCCGGCTGCCTGTTCCGGGTGAAGGCGAGGCAGCGGGTTCACAACGGATTCCTGCCGGGCGTACGCAAATCCTCCTGGTAGGGCCTGGTAGCTTGCTGCGGTCCTTGCGGCCACGGGCGGCCGACCGGCTACAGCTTGGGAGCTTCCAGTGACATCGGCGACTGCAAAGATGCGGAGCGCGGCGGTGGCCGCGGGGCTGGTGGGCGCGCTCGCGCTGACCGGGTGCGGCGGTGGCGGCGGCTCCAAGGCCGGCTCCTCCGCGAGTCCCGCCGCGTCCGCCGGCTCCACCGCCAGTTCGGGTGGTTCCGCCAGCGGTGGAGTGACGTCCTCCTCCGACAAGCTCCAGGGCAGCTGGATCACCACGAGCAAGGGCAAGATCGTCGCGCTGATCGTCACCGGCAAGCGGGCCGGGGTCTTCGTGACCGGCGGGACCGTGTGCAGCGGGACCGCGGGCAAGGAGGCCGGGATGGAGATGATCCATCTGACCTGCACGGACGGCAGCAAGGACCGGGCGACCGGCATGGTCGACTCGGCCGACAAGTCGACGCTGAAGGTGACCTGGTCGGGCAAGCTCGGCCAGGAGGCCTACAACAGGGCCGAGGGCGGCAAGCTCCCGTCCGGGCTGCCCAAGACCGTCAAGCGGTAGGACTGTCATACAGCGGGGGCGCGCGAAGGGGCCGCGCGCGCAGGCGTGATGATGCTGGGACATCGCCACGACCTCGACAGGGGACCCGCACATGCGCGCCATGCCGCTCACCGTCACCGCTCTCACCGCCGCCCTTCTGCTCACCGCCTGCAACGGCGGCGGAGGCGGTGGCGGAGGCGGAAGCAAGAGCAAGCAGGCCTCGGGCGGTTCGGACAGTTCGGCCTGCAAGGTCGGCGGCGTCTCCTTGCAGGTCGGCAGCGCCAGTGTGGCGCCGTCGGTCGGCGACACGGGTGAGGTGCCGGTCAGCATCACCAACCAGAGTGCCCCGTGCACCCTGGACGGCTTCGCCAATGTCGATCTGCGGCAGGACGGCGTCTCCGACCTCGTCGACCACCAGGCGGGCGCGAAGCCGCAGAAGCTGAAGCTGAACAAGGGCGACTCCGCCTCCTTCACCATCAGCTATGTGCGGGGCAAGACGGGTGACAAGCTCAGCCTCGACGCGCAGAAGATGCTGATCTCGCTGCCCGGCTCGACCGCCACCCAGACCTTCCCGTGGAAGTACGGCTCCATCGCCGGCAAGGGGCAGGCGGCGAACCTGAAGGCCGGGGTGAGCGCCTTCCAGCAGGTCGGCGACTGACGCCCGGCCGGCTCCCGCTCAGCCGACCGCCGGGCGGCCCCTGACCTCGGCCCGGTCCGCCGCCCGTGTGCCCTCCGTCCATCCCGCCGCGTCGCTCACCCCGCGCAGGCGGGTGGTGGTGGTCCGCGGGAACATGTGCTCCAGGCGGTCGGTGACGGCTGTCTCGCGGGTGGCCAGCACCGGAAGCAGATCCTGGGTGACCTGGGACTCGGCGGCCACCGCGAGACGGTCGCCGACGCGGTGGGCGTAGGCCGCGAGGAAGGACTGCCGGAAGGTCTTGGTCCGCTTTCGGCCGCCTGCCCTCTGGGCCGCTTCGGCGCCGGCCATCGCGTGGGTGGCCTGCACCAGCAGTGAGGTGTAGAGCAGTTCCACCACCTCCAGGTCCGCCTCGAAGCCGACGACCGTGGAGAAGGCGAGCGGTTCGTTCCACACGGCACGGCAGTGGTTGGCGGTGGCGACCGCGTCCAGCAGCACCGCCTTGGCCTGCTCGTACGGCGGCTCGACGCCGATCCGGCAGGCTCCGGGCGCGTCCGGCGCGGGCGCCTCGGCGGCGAGCAGCGCCTCGTCGACGCTGTGCCGGGCCATCAGCTCCTGAGCCTTGGCGCTCAGCGCCTCCGCCTCCTCCGGATACCCGGTCGCCTCGGCCTTGGCGAGCAGCGCGCGGATGCGGGTGAGCATGCGGGAGGCGGGCCGGTTTTGCCGGCGCGGCTCCTCCAGGGGCTCCAGGGTGGGCAGCCGCAGCAGCAGGCGGTACAGCTCCAGGGCGGTGGTGGCGTGCGAGAAGCGGTCGGTGCCGCGCGCGGGAGCGGACGGGAGGGCTTCGAGCTGGGCGGTCCAGCGGCGCCCGCGCGGGCGGTCCCGTCCCGCCTGCGCCCGGATCAGCCCGGCCGCCATGCCCACGTGGACGTCGTCCAGCTCGCGCCGCACCAGACGGACGACATCGGCGGGCTGCCAGCCGCGCCGCCAGGCCGCCGCGACGAACTCCTCGCCCCGCCGCGTCAGTTCGGCATCGGCCGCGGGATCGGCCGCGAGGAGGGACGCGCCCGTGTCGAGGCCGGAGTCGGTGTCGTCGTAGAGGGCGGTCTGAAAGGCTCGCTCGACGGTGCTGGCGCTGGTCACTCGTCGATCGTGCCATGCGGCACCGACAACCCGACGAGATTGTCCACAGGCTGTGGACAACGGGTGGGATGGGCGGCCGTACCGGTGGCAGGCGGGGGCGGCCGCGAGGCGCGGGCCGGCGCGAAGGGCCGGCCCGCAGGGTGGAGTCGCACTCCGCTGTCAACTGCGGGTTGACGATGAGCTCCTGTCAACCTACGGTTGACACATGACGACGAACCCCATCAAGGCATCCGTACGTCTCGACGACCTCATCGAGGCGATCAAGAAGGCCCACCACGAGCCCCTCGAACAGCTCCAGGACGCGGTGATCGCCGCCGATCACCTGGATGACGTGGCCGACCACCTCATCGGGCACTTCGTCGACCAGGCCCGGCGCTCCGGCGCGTCCTGGACCGAGATCGGCAAGAGCATGGGCGTCACCCGGCAGGCCGCGCAGAAGCGGTTCGTGCCGAAGGAGTCGGCCGACGTCGACGACAGCCAGGGCTTCGGCCGCTACACCCCGCGCGCCCGCAACGTGGTGATGGCCGCGCACAACGAGGCGGTGGCCGCCCGCTCCCCGGAGGGCCGCCCCGAACACCTGGTTCTCGGGCTCCTCTCCGAACCGGAGGCCCTGGCGGCCAAGGCGATCACCGAGCAGGGGGTCGTGCTCGACGTGGTACGCCAGGCGGCGACCGCCGCGCTGCCGCCCGCGGCCGAGGAGGTGCCGGAGCTGATCCCCTACGGCTCGGACGCCAAGAAGGTCCTGGAACTCACCTTCCGCGAGGCCCTCCGGCTCGGCCACAACTACATCGGCACCGAGCACATCCTGCTGGCCCTGCTGGAGTTCGAGCACGGCGAGGGTGTCCTCAGTGGCCTCGGCGTCGACAAGGCCACGACGGAGCGGCAGATCGCCCGGGCGCTGGCGGAACTGGTGCGCCAGGAGAAGTAAGGGTCGTAGGAGGGGGTGGAGCCGGGATCGGAGAGGGGTCACTGTCAGACCCCCCTGCGACACTCGCAGACATGACCGACCGGTGGGCGATCGCGCCGGCCGAGGGCGGCGGCGTGGAGCTGGCCCCCCTCGGCCCGGACGGGCTGCCCGCCGGGCCGGTGCGGCGGGAGTCCGATCTCGCCGAGGCGGTGCGGAGCCGCCCGGAGGTGACGCGCTGGGTGTGGCGGTCGACTCCCGAGGTCTATCCGCGTCTGCTCGCCACGGGGGTGCGAGTCGAGCGGTGCTACGACATCGAGGACGCCGAGACCCTGCTGCTGGGCCACGAGGGGCGGCACGGCGAGCCACGCTCGGCCGCCGCCGCCCTGGCCCGCCTCCGAGGCGGCCCCGTACCGCCCGATCCGCCCCATCGTTCGGCCGACCCGAGTGCGCAGTCCCCGCTGTTCGAGCCGGAGGCCGCCCGGCTGCCGCTCGACGACCTCCTCGCGGTCTACGCCGACCAGCAGCGGCGGCACGACCGGGCCGCGCACCCCGACCGGATGCGGCTGCTGACCGCCGCCGAGTCGGCCGGGATGCTGGTGGCCGCCGAGATGAACCGCGCCGGCCTGCCCTGGAGCGCCCGGGTGCACCGCGAACTGCTGCACGACCTGCTCGGCGAGCGGTACACGGGCGGCGGCGAACCGCGCCGCCTGGCCGAGCTGGCGGACGAGGTGTCGGCGGCGTTCGGCCGCCGGGTCCGGCCCGATCTGCCCGCCGACGTGGCCAAGGCCTTCGCCCAGGCCGGGATCAGGGTGAAGTCCACCCGCCGCTGGGAGATCGCCTCCCTCGACCATCCGGCCGTCGAGCCTCTGCTGGAATACAAGAAGCTGTACCGGATCTGGGTGGCGCACGGCTGGTCCTGGCTGCAGGACTGGGTGCGCGAGGGGCGGTTCAGGCCGGAGTTCCTGGCCGGCGGGACGGTCACCGGGCGCTGGGTGACCAACGGCGGGGGCGCGCTGCAGATCCCCAAGGTGATCCGGCGGGCCGTGGTCGCCGACCCCGGCTGGCGGCTGGTGGTGGCCGACGCCGACCAGATGGAGCCGCGCGTGCTGGCCGCGATCTCCCGCGACCCCGGGCTGATGGAGGTGGCCGGCCGGGAGAGCGACCTGTACCAGGCCGTCTCCGACCGCGCCTTCTCCGGCGACCGCGACCAGGCCAAGATCGCCGTGCTCGGCGCCGTCTACGGGCAGACCTCGGGCGACGGCCTGAAGAACCTCGCCGCGCTACGGCGCCGATTCCCCCAGGCGGTGGCGTACGTCGACGAGGCGGCCCGGGCCGGCGAGGAGGGGCGGCTCGTGCGGACCTGGCTGGGGCGCACCTGCCCACCGGCGGCGGGGGCCGGCGACGGTGCGGCCGAGGAGGCGGGCCTCCCGCAGGACGATCCGGACCAGCCGCCCGCCGAGGGCTGGGTGCCGGGGTACGCGTCGACCAACTCCCGCGCGCGGGGCCGCTTCGCCCGCAACTTCGTGGTCCAGGGCAGCGCCGCCGACTGGGCGCTGCTGCTGCTCGCCGCGCTGCGCCGAGCCTGCGCGGAGCTGGCGGCCGAGTTGGTCTTCTTCCAGCACGACGAGGTGATCGTGCACTGTCCGCAGGAGGAGGCCGACACGGTCGTACGGGCCATCCGGGAGGCGTCCGAGCTGGCCGGACGGCTGACGTTCGGGCGGACGCCGGTACGGTTCCCGTTCACCACGGCGGTGGTGGAGTGCTATGCCGACGCGAAGTGACCGCAGGCCGGCGCGTCAGCGGGCGCGCGCGAGCAGTCCCCGCAGTTCCTCCAGGACCGCCCTCTCGTCGGTGCCGTCCAGCGCGGCGAGGGCCGCGCGCCAGGCGTCCCGCGCCTCCGTCCGGTGGCCCTGCTCGCGCAGCAGGAGCCCGTGCTGGTAGCGGGCGAGACCGCCGATGTAGCGGTCCGCCCGGGCGTCGGCGCGGCGCAGCAGCTCCGCGCACTCGCGGCCGGCCCGCCCGGTCTCGCCCAGCTGCCGCAGGGCGCGCACCAGACCGAGCCGGGTCTGGGACTCGCCGTGCCAGTCGCCGTGGCTGCCGAGGATGCGCAGACTCTCCTCGAAGTGCGTCGCGGCGGCGGCCGGTTCGCCGAGGGTGAGGTGGGCGTAACCGATGTTGCAGTGCGCCGAGTGCTGCACGATGACGGCGCCGATCGCGTCGCCGATCGCCAGGGAGCGCCGGTGCTGTTCGATGGCGGCCCGGGGGTCGGTGTGCTCGTAGAGGTTGCCGAGGTGGCTGTGGGTGATGGCCTCGCCGTAGGGGTCGTTCAGCTGCCGTGAGTACTCCAGGCTCTGCCGCAGCGCCTCACCGGACTCGTCGTGCCGTCCCAGGCCGCCCAGCAGCAGGCCGCGGTTGTTCAGACAGCGGCGGATCCAGGAGACGGTGCCCAGGCGCCGCCAGATGGCGAGGGCGCGGTCGGTGAGGGCGAGGGCGTCGTTCTGGCGGCCGGTCAGGAAGTGCAGGCCGGCCAGGTCGCCGAGGGCGTACGCCTCGGCCGCCTCGTCGCCGAGCCGCCGCGCGGTGCCGAGCGCGGCCCGGCCGAGCACCTCCATCTCCGCGACCCGCCCCCGGCGCTGGACAAAGGGGAAGAACAGCCGCACGAGGACGGAGAGGTGCGCGGCCCGGCGGTCGTCGGACGTGTCGGCGTTGCGCTCCACCAGGGTGACGATGTTCTCCAACTCCATGTCTCCCCAGGCGAAGGCGTGCGCGGAGTGGTCGAAGGCGGGCAACTCGGCCACGTCCACCGCGTGCCCGGGCGGCTGGGCGGCGGTGGGCCGACGGCGGTCGTCCTGGTCGAGTCCGGGTTCGACGATGGCGGCGAGGACACGCTCGGCGGCGGCCGCGTACCAGCGCAGGGCGGTGAGATCGGGATCGGGATCGGAGGGGTGAGCGGTGGGTTGGGGGGCGCCGTCGGTGACGGGCTCGGAGGGGTGAGCGAGGGCACGCCACTCCTGCGGGGGCCCCGTGGGCCGGGGGGCCTCGTCGGCGTCGGGCGCCGAGGTCCGGCCGACGGCGGGTCGGGAGGCGGGGCCGATGTCCGGGCCGGAAGCGCGGCCGGCGGCAGACTCCGGGGGGCGACCGGTGCCAGGTGCTGTCAGGTGGGCGGAGGTGGCGAGTTCACGGGCGAAGTCCCGGACCAGGTCGTGGGGGGCGTAGCGGCCGTACGCCGTCTCCTCCAGGAGGGCGACGTCGACCAGGCGGTCCAGGGCGGCCTCGGCGCGCCGCTCGTCGGTACCGGTGAGGCGGGCGAGCAGGAGGGCGCCGTAGGTCGGGAGGTCGAGTTCGCCGAGGTGGCGCAGGGCGAGCGCAGCGTCCCGGTCGGCCTCGCGGTCGGAGGCGGCGAGCGCGTCGTGGGCGACGGCCAGGGAGCGGCGGACGCTCAGGTCGTCGTACTCAAGATGGTGCAAGCGGCCCTCCGTGGCGGCCAGTTGTCCGGCCAGTACGTCCGCCGTGAGGGCGCGGCGGGCGGCGAGCCGGGCGGCGACCACGCGCAGGGCCAGCGGAAGCCGGCCGGTCAGCTCGACCAGCGGGTGGGCGGCGTCGAGGCCCTCGCGTCCGCTCACCGCGCGCAGCAGCGCCGCGCTGTCCTCCCCGGTCAGCGGCCCGAGCGGGAAGCGGCGGGCCCCGTCGAGGGCGGTCAGCGGGGAACGGCTGGTGACGATCACCGCGCAGCCGGGGCCGGCCGGGAGCAGGGGTCGTACCTGGGCCGCGTTCGCCGCGTCGTCGAGCACCATCAGCGTGCGGGTGGGGGCGAGCACCGAGCGGAGCAGCGCGGCGGCCGCATCCGGGTGTTCGGGGATGTGCCGGGGCTCGGTGCCGACGTCCCGGAGCAGCCCGGCGAGGGCCTGGGCGGGGGCGAGGGGGGACATGCCCGGGGTGGCGCCGTGCAGGTTGACGTACAGCTGTCCGTCGGGAAAACGATCCCGCAGCTGGTGTGCCACGTGCAGGCCGAGGGCGCTCTTGCCGACGCCCGCCATACCGCTGATCACGGCGACGGCGGGGGTCGGCGTGTGCGGTGCCGGTTCCGTCAGCGCCTGGCGCAGGTCGTCGCATACGGCGGTACGGCCCGTGAAGTGGGCCGGCGGGGGCGGAAGTTGGGCCGGGCGTGGGGTCGCCGGGGCTGACTGTGGTGTGTCCTCGCGCGTAGATACGGGGTGGTCGGTGGAGGGCGCGGTCGCCTTGGAGGTGGGGCGCTCGTGGCCGAACCGCGGGCCTTCGGTGAGAAGGAACTGGTCGGCGTGCTGTGCGGCAAGCCGTCCGGCGTCCGGCTCCGCCCCCTTGTCCGTACTCCTGTTCGCCCCGGGAGGCTCGATGCTCCCGGCGGGCGGCTTCCCGCCGCTCCCCCGCAGCACCTCGACATGGGCCTCACGGACGGCCGGGCCGGGCTCGACGCCGAGTTCGTCGATCAGGCGGGCGCGCAGGTCGCGGTGGACGGCGAGGGCCTCGGCCTGGCGGCCGGTGCGGTGCAGGGCGAGCATCAGCTGCCGGTGGAAGGCCTCCCGCAGCGGATGCTCGGCGACGAGAGCCGCCAACTCCGGGACCAGGCCCGGCAGGCGCGCTCCGCCGAGGGCCAGTTCGGCGTCGTACCGCCACTCCAGCAACAGCAGCCGCGCCTCTTCCAGGCGCTGGACGAAGGCGTAGCCGCCGAGGTCGGCGGGGAGCCCGCTGAGGGGTGTGCCACGCCAGAGCGCGAGCGCCGCAGCGCAGGCGCGCAGCACCCCCGCCCAGTCCCGCCGGGCGTGTGCCACCCGCACCTCGGTGACCCGGGCGTCGAACAGGTGCACGTCCAACTCGCCGTGCTCGAGCCGCAGGAGATACCCGGGGGCAACGGCCCGCAGCCGCTCGGGGTCGTCGAGGAGCCGGCGCAGCCGGGTGACGTGGTTGTGCAGCGAGGCCCGCGCGGACACCGGCGGGGCGCCGCCCCACAGGGCGTCCTCCAGCGACTCGACCGAGACGACCCGGCCGGCCCCCAGCAGCAGCGCGGCGAGCAGCGTGCGCACCTTGGGGCTGCCGATCGCCCGGACGGCGCCCTCGCCGCTGCGGTCACCGGTGTCATGGACGCCCTCGGCGGCGTCGTAGAGGACGGTCTCGCCCTCGGCGGCGTCGTACGACATCCCGAACGGCAGTCGGTCGTAGAGGACCGGGGGTCCCAGCAGTCCGAACCGCAGCCCGTACCGCCGCATCACACCGCCCACTGCCTTTCCGCGCGGTCCTGTTCGACCGTGCTCCGGGGCGGGCGTGTGCCCGCCGTACCGTGTGGCGGAATTCCGCCCTCTCACGACGGTTTCCCGCCACCTGCCCCCTGCCGGTCCGGCCCGGAATCCGCTAGGGTTCCGGCCTCTGCCGCCGCTCGCAGGCAACTTCACGCCAACCGGTCCACGCGCTTCGCACGAACCGTTGGCCACATGTTAGCGATCCGTTGGTGCGTCCTGATCTGATCACTGCATCGGATCTGGCCCGACGGACGCGCGCGTCGGTCGCGCAACTCGGGGGAGTGTCGCCGTAGGCCGGATCCGGGGACGCAAGAGGGCCCCGGTCGGCGGAGGTGAACGACCGGGGTCCTTGTCCCGTATCCCGCGCGCCGGCTAGTAGGGCTTGGTCAGCTCCAGCAGGTCTACATATCCAGCCTTGAAATCGGGCGAGTTCATCTCGACGTTCATGTGCCCGGCGTCGACGGTCTCGACCTTCCAGAGCCTGCCCGCGATCTCGACGGTGCTGCCCTTGCGCACATCGTCGTAGAAGGCGAGCTGTCCCTGGCCCACGGCCGTCACGCTGATCGAGGCGCGGCCCGGACCGTCCTGGATGTCGGTCACCACGGCTCCCATGGCAGGGCCGTTGTCGGGCACGTGCCAGCGCAGCCGCCAGTGACCGTCCTGCGTCGTAGGCCACTTGGCCATGTGCGTCCCCTGGTTCTGGTTCGTGCCGCCGTGCTCCGGCATGACGAGCACCACGCGATAGGTACAGATCTGGGCGACCGTGACAGCGCGCCCCTTCAGCGTGACCCGGTGCCCCGCTGCCACGGTCTGCTTGACGCCGTCCACCGCCAGCACCGCGGTGCGATGCCGCCCGTCGGCGCCCGCCGCCGTGTACGCCACCCTTCCGCCGCCCGGCAGTACGGCCGTACCGCCCCGCAGGACGTGTGCTCCCCTGGCGTCCTTGCTGCCGTCGCACTCCGGCCCCTTGTCGGCGGCCGGCACGGGCCTCGGTGCCGAGGACGACGCCGAGGCCGACGTCGAGGGGGCGGCGGAGTGCGACGCCTCGGAACCGCCCTTCGCGCCGCAGGCGGCCAGCGACAGCGTCAGGCAGACGGCCCCGCCGAGTTTCCCGATTCTCATTTCGCCACCTGCAGTTCCTGTGGGCTGTTGAAGTATTTCTCGTACTGGTCGGGCATGGCCTCGACGTCCGGGGCGCCGCCGCCCCACGGGTTGCCGAGGACGACCTTCCCGTCAGGGGTGAACCCTTTGACGTAGAACACGTGCCGGCTCACGAAGCTGCTCTTCCACTCGTCCGGTACGTCCTTGGGGTCTACGGAGCCGGTCGCCACGATCACCGGGTGATGCGATTGGAAGGACTTCCTGATGGCGTCGAGGTTGTTGTCGATCGACTTGGAGTCATGACCGGTCACGTACGGCGGGGCCATGTTGGTCTGGTCCCATTCGGTGGCTCCGTAGTCGCCCTTCTCCGCCCGGTCGTAGAGCGGGTCCCCCTGGTGGTTGTCCGGTGTTCCGCCCTTGTCGCCGCCGTACATCAGGGCGAACGCCTTCTCGTAGTAGGCGGGCCAGGTCTCACCGGCTCCGTGCGCCGACACCAGGTTCCCGTTCTGGTCCATCGGAAGGTCGGGGGTGACGGTGACCCAGTGCTGGTTGCCGTCCTGGTCCCAGATCCGCACGTTCACCGTGCCGTTGGGGTTCTGCCTGATCCCTTCGGCGATGAACTGCGGGTTCGCCTGGGCCGTCGCGGTGAGGGACGCGATGTACCAGCAGTCCGCGAACTGGCCCTGCGAGATGCTCGACGCGTCGACCTTGCCCGGCGTGGCGAACAGCGGGTCGGCGGGAGTGCCGTAGTGCATCCCCTGCACGCCCTGGTTCAGCTGCGAGTTGTACCCCTGGAGCCAGGCGTCCGTCGTGTCGAATCCCGGCTGGATCCCCGGGAACGCCGCCTCCAGCGTGGCCCAGTGCGAGGGCCCGGCCTTCTGCAGCAGCCGGCTGAGGTGGTCGCGGAACTCGCCGTCGGGTATGCCGTCGTGGGACTCCCACCACCACATGCCGCTGTCGTCGGTCTTCTTCGCCAGGTCGCCGTAGCGGCGCAGGTCGTCGGCCGGGACCTTGGCCAGGAAGGCGTCGAGTTCGGCGGGGGTCAGGGCGTCGAGCTGGTCCTTGACCTTGTCCAGATCGTCGCGGTTGCCGTCGTCGCCGAAGTCCTTGCCGTCCAGCGCGGCGATGGCCGCCAGCGCGCCGGTGATCTTCTTCTCGTCGGGGGCCGTCTCGTCGGCGAAGGCGAGCGCGGGGTCGATGGCGTACCCCTTGGCGAGCAGTTCGTTGCACTTCTCCAGCTGGTCGCAGCGGCGCGTGATCGAGTCGGACATGTCGCGCAGCTCGCCCCCGAGCGACCCCGGCAGGCTGCCGCCGCCGAAAGGCCAGAAGGGGAAGGGGTTGGCGATCAGCGGTTCGAGGGCCGGGCTGGTGGTGGCGGGCTTGCCACCGAGCAGGCTCTGGGCCTGTATCAGCACCGAGGAGATGTCACTGTGCAGCTTGCCCGCGTTGTCGCCCAGCGTCTTCAGATCGCGCCCGAGGCCGCGGATCCTCGGGATGTCGAACCCGGCGAACGGCATCAGTTCATCCTCCGGGCTTGTTGGTCTTGGCCTGGGCGGCTTGCTCGTCGAGGTTGCGCGCCTCGGTCTCCCAGCGCCGGGCGTCAGCCATCAGATCACCGGCCATCGAGGCCAGTGAGCCCTTGCGGGCGCCGAGCGTCGCGGTGGACGCCTCGGCGAACGGCCCCTGCCAGATGGCGGGCGTCGCCTGCCGCACCGCGTTGTCGAGATAGGGCCCGAGCGACCCGGCGAGGGCCCGTGCCCTGCGGGCGCACTCACGCAGGTCTTCCGCCCGCTTCTGCAACTGCGCGGGCGTCTCGCCCCGCTCGTCGTCCGGTCTCCCCATGTCATCCCCGTAGTCGAACGGCCGCAAGGCACTGATCGCTGATGCTAACAAACGCCAACAGGAGCCATGGCCAACGCAATCGGGCGGGGACCTGGGAGGTGCTCGCTCCGCAGAAGCCGGCCCCGGACTTCCCGCTGCTCGGTCGCCGCGACGTTCCGAGCCAAGGGACCGCCCCACGTCCCGGTGAGGGAGTGGGAGTGACGCGGGGTGCCGCTTCACGGGATGAACTTCACCTCCGGGAAGGCCGGACACGGGCCGTCCAGCAGGTGCCCCTGCCCCCGGTGCCGCAGGTGCAGGTCGAAGAACGCGAGCGGGTACGCCTGCTGGATCCGTACGGCCCGGGCCGGGTCGAGGGTGCCGATCCAGTCCTGGATCTGCTGGTCGGTCATCCCGAGGATCCTGCCCGCCTGCGGGATCAGCGTCGCGTTGTCGCCGTATGAGTTGTGGATGGCCCCGTCGGCCTGGATGTCGAGCCGCCAGCCGCGAAGACGCGTCCAGAACTCGGCGACGTCCGGCATGGCGGCCCGGGTGAACACGGCGGTCATCATCATGAACGGCCGGTCCAGGTCGGCGGTGATGGTCGGCTGCATCGGGCCGTCGATGCCGAGCCCGGCGCGGACGCGCCGGTCGGCGAGCATGGTGAGCGCGGTGGCGGTGCCGCCCTTCGACCAGCCGAACGCGCCGATGCGCCGCGGGTCGAGGGCGCCGAGCAAGCCCTGGGGCAGTGGCTTGCCGTCGACGTCGGGGTTGCGCCCGGCGGCGAGCCCCTCCACGCAGTCGAGCAGGAACCGGAGGTCCGCGGCGAAGTCCCTCGGGAACATCGGGACGTCGCCCGGGGTGACCACCCGCCCGTCGGGGAACTCGGTGAACGTGTCGTGGGTGTGGTCGACGGTGAGCACGGCGTAGCCGTGGCTGGCGAGTTCCTGGACCATGATGGTGTGGTCGCCGCGGTGGCTGCCCGAGCCGTGCGAGTACACGATGACGGGCAGGCGGTGGCCCGTACGGCGTACGGGCGCGCCCACGTGCCCGGCGGTGAGCGGGCCGAGGGCGGGGTCGAGGGCGAAGCCGGCGTCCGCCAGGAACGCCCGCAACGCGCCCTCGGTCATCCAGGGGGCGCGCGGCAGGTCCTCGACCTCGCGTGCGGGGTACCAGACGCCGGCCATCAACTCGCGGTGACGCCCGGGGCCGACAACTCGATCCGGACGCGAAGCGTCGACGAGGTGCAGGGGTACCGTGCCCACCGGGTACGGTCCGGTGGGCACGGGCAGGGTGAGCTGCACCGGGCCCGGGGCGGTCGAAGCAGCCCACGCCCGGTGTGCGGCGCCTATCGGCGCGGCGGCCCCGACTGCCAGCGCGGCTCCGAGCATCCTGCGGCGCGTCATTCCTTCTCGGTTCATGAACGGCGTGATGGTCACGGACCCTCCCTGGGGTTGTGGGCAGCACTGGGTTTCCGGGCAGCACTGGGTTTCCGGGCAGCACGGGGCTGCGCCCGGCGCTTGGGCCGCGCCCGGTCGGCGGCGTTTCGGTATTGATCAGCTCAGTGGCTCGGGGGAATGCGGCCGTCCACCGGCGCGGACATGAGGTAGGCGAGCACGGCCAGCACCCGACGGTTGTCGTCGTCGGAGGGAGCGAGGTCCAGCTTGGTGAAGATGCCGGTGCTGTGCTTGGAGACGGCTTTGTCGCTGATGAAGAGCCGGTTCGCGATGGCGCTGTTGGAGCGTCCCTCGGCCATGAGCTCAAGCACTTGGCGTTCCCGCTCGGTAAGCCTGGAGAGGGTTTCGCGTTCGCCACGGCTGCGGCGGCCGAGCAGTTTGGTGACCACTTCGGGGTCCATGACCGTGCCGCCCGCCGCGACCGTACGGATCACGTCGACGAACTGGTCGTCGCTGAACACCCGGTCCTTGAGCAGGTAACCGACCCCTCCGGCCTGGTCGGCGAGCAACTCCTGGGCGTAGATCTGCTCGACGTACTGCGAGAGCAGCAGGATCGGCAGCCCGGGTATCCGTTCCCGGGCGGACAGCGCCGCACGCAGCCCGTCGTCGGTGTGGGTGGGCGGCAGCCTGATGTCCACGATCGCAAGGTCAGGCCGGAACTCCAGCAGCGCGCCGAGCAGACCCGGCGCACTGTCGGTGGCCGCCACGATCTCGAACCCGCGTGCCTTGAGAAGCCTGACCAGGCCCTCCCGGAGCAGGAAGAGATCTTCCGCGACGACTACGCGCACGGCACCTCCATGACCACCATCGTCGGCCCCCCGGGCGGGCTGCTGACCGCCAGGATGCCGTCAAAGGCCGCCAGCCGTCGCTCCACCCCGGCCAGCCCGGTGCCACGGGCGGGATCCGCGCCGCCCACCCCGTCGTCGACCACCTCGATGCGCAGCAGCCCGGCCGTCCGGGCCATGCGGATCTGGAGGCCGTGCGCCGAGGCATGCCGGACGGCGTTGGTGACCACCTCGGCGACGGCGAAGTAGCACGCGGACTCCAGCGGGGCGTCGAGCCGCCCCGGCAGATCGATCTCGGTCTCACACGGCAGGGGCAGGTCCAGTGCGAGCGCCCGGACCGCCTCCCCCAGGCCCCGGTCGGCCAGCATCGGCGGGTGCATCCCCCTGATCAGGCCACGCAGTTCCTCCAGCGCCGCCGCCGAGGCGACGCGGGCCTCCACGACCAGTGCGGCGGCCCCGCGGGGATCGCTATGGATCATCTCCTCCGCGACCCGGAGGTTCATCCCGATGGTGACCAGCCGCCCCTGCGCGCCGTCGTGCAGGTCCCGCTCGATCCTGCGCAGCTCCGCCGCCGCGGAGCTGACCGCGTCGGCCCGCGTCTCCGTCAGCTCCCGCACCCGCCGGGTCAGCGCCGGATCCGGCCCCCTCCCCAACAACCGCCCCGCATCCGGCAACACGGTCAGTGGCAGCAACCAGAGCCCGAGAGCCAGCAGCACTGCCCCCTGGATCCCGCCGAGGACCGACGCATGGTGAGCCGTCTCCATGGGGAGCAACGGCGCCGGCCCCCGCGGGGAGCCGAACTTCTGCACCGTCACCAGGGATTGCCCGAACCCGCTCTGGGCGACGTCGTACACCCCGATCCCCACCAGGCCCAGGGCCGCCAGGTCCGCGGCCGCCCTCGGCCACCGCACCAGCCCGGCCACGACGGCCACCAGCAGCGCCAGCCCGACCAGGTAGCTCATCACTGCCGGCCCGATCCCAGTGCCCGGCGACGCGGACTGCCACAGATCGAGGCCGAGCAGGTCACCGGTCATCACCACGACGGCGGGCAGCAGCAGGGCCCAGCGCGCGGACCTCGGTGCGTCGGCTGCGGCCAAACGCGCCAGCCTGCTGCTCGCCAGCCGGCGCGAAGCCGCACCGGCGAAGGCGGCGAGCACCGGGACGCTCACACAGCCCACCAGGACGTTCAGCGATGTCGGCCCATAGCCGGCAGAGGAATGCGTGAGCCAGTACGTCCATTCCAGCAGTTCCCCGGTCACCGCCGCCACCACGGGCAGCACCCACCGCCTGGGGGCGCGCGCCGAGGAGAGCAGTACGGTGGCCAGCAGGCCGGCCATCAGCAGTGCCGCCGGGAGCAGCCCGCCGGGTTCCAGTTCCGGCACGGTGACTACGTAGCCGGCCCCTCCGGTGGAGTTGTGCAGGGCGAACAGCAGAGCAGGCACACTGCCGTACGCGGCCGTACCCACCAGCCCTGCCACGACGGGCCAGCCGATCCGCCCAGCCGGTCGCACGACACGCCCCGAGCGGTCCCGCGCCTGCTCAGCCCTGAAGGCCAGCACAGCGCAGACCGCGGTCAACGTCACCAGCACGCCCGCCGGCCAAGGCGCCGCCCCGTGCACCGGAAACGGCCACATATCCGCCCCCCGTCTCGTCATCCAGGCCACGCGCTGTGGCCCGGAGATCATGCTGCTGCGCGGGACCGGCGAGCACCAGGGGCCGAAACCCACTTCTGAGGTGGGCAAACACCTACCCCGGCCAGACTGGGGAGCGCAACGGAGGCCGCCATCGCCCTTGGCATCAACCTGCGCCTCAGCGCCGAGGCGACCGCGAAGCTTTTGCCGCTTCGGCGGAAGGCGGAGGCGGAGAAGGCGGCCCGCAAGGCCGCCAAAAGGACCAAGAAGTAGGCTGCCGGCCCCTCCGCTCCCGCATCGCTCACGCAAGCCGTTCTCAGGGCGTTCCCATCAGATGTCCCGCGATGCCCGAGCAACAGAAAACCCCAGTTCACGGGCTATGTGACCTGGGGTTTCTCGGAGCCGCTTTCGGGATTCGAACCCGAGACCTACGCATTACGAGTGCGTTGCTCTGGCCATCTGAGCTAAAGCGGCGCGCTGCCCGCACCATGGTGCGATCGGCAACGTCGGTAAGTCTACACAGTTTCCCGGGGTGCTCCGTACGCCCCCCGCAGCGGGGCTACAAGCAGCGCTTTCCCCTGGTGGGCGGGGTTCCGTGCAGGAGGTAGGTGTCGATCGCCGTGTCGATGCAGGTGCTGCCGCGGCCGTAGGCGGTGTGACCGTCGCCGACGTAGGTGAGCAGGCGGGCCGAGGAGACCTGGCGGGACAGGGAGCGGGCCCAGGGGTAGGGGGTCGCCGGGTCGCGGGTGGTGCCGACGACGATGATCGGGGCCGCGCCCCTCGCTTCGATGCGGTGCGGCTCGCCGGTGGCTTTCGCCGGCCAGTACGCGCAGTTCAGGGAGGCCCAGGCCAAGCCCTCACCGAAGACCGGAGAGGCCTTCTCGAATTCGGGCAGGGCCGCCTTGACCTGGTCGGGGGTGGAGAAGGCGGGCGGGAGGTCCAGGCAGTTCACGGCGGCGTTGGCGGACATCAGGTTGCTGTAGCGGCCGTTCGCGTCGCGCTCGTAGTAGCTGTCCGACAGGGCGAGCAGTCCGGCGCCGTCGTTCTCCTTCATCGCAGAGGTCAGCGCCTCGCGCAGCTGCTCCCAGGCCGCCTCGTCGTACATCGCGGCGATCACCCCGGTGGTGGCCAGCGCCTCGCCGAGCTTGCGGCCGTCCGCGTCGCCGGCCGGGATGGGGTGGGCGTCCAGCTTGCCGAAGAAGGCCTTGAGGTGGTCGCCGACCTGGGCGGCCGAGGTGCCCTTGCCGCCCAGCGGGCAGTCGGGGTGCCGCACGCAGTCCTTGGAGAACGCCTGGAACGCCGTCTCGAAGCCCGCCGTCTGGTCCAGGTTCATCCTGCGCGCGGGCAGTGAGGGGTCCATCGCCCCGTCCAGGACCAGGCGGCCCACCCGGTTCGGGAACAGGCCGGCGTACGTCGCCCCGAGGAAGGTGCCGTACGACGCCCCCACGTAGTTCAGCTTCGGGTCGCCCAGCACCGACCGCAGGATGTCCATGTCCCGGGCGGCCTCGACGGTCGACACATGGCGCAGGAGGCCCGCGGGACGGGTTCCGCAGCTCTCCGCGAAGCTCTTGTACTCGGCGACCAGCTCGTCCGTCTCCTTCTGGTCGTCGGGTGTGATGTCCGTCTGCGTGTAGGCGTCCATCCGGCGGCCGTCGAGGCATGTGACGGGCTCGCTGCGGGCCACGCCCCTCGGGTCCACGGCGACCATGTCGTAGTGGGCGCGGATCTCGGCCGGGTAGCCGACGGCGGCGTACTGCTGCAGGTAGCCGACCGCCGAGCCGCCGGGGCCGCCCGGGTTGACCAGCAGCGAACCGAGCGGCTTGCCCTTGCCCGTGGCCTTCTTGCGGGCCACGGCGAGCCGGACGTCACCCGCGCCGGGCTTGGCGTAGTCCAGGGGCGCCTTCATGGTGGCGCACTCGAAGCCGGGAACACCGCAGCCGCGCCAGCTCAGCCGCTGCGCGTAGTACGGCGCCAGCGCGGACGGCGTCGACCTCGGCAGCGCGGCCAGCACCACCTGCGGGGAACCGCCGCCTGCCGTCGTCGGGCTCCCGGAGGAGCAGGCGGACACGAGCAGCGCGCCGGCCGCGAGCAGGGTGGCCGTGAGGCGGGCGGTGGCCCGGATCCGGCGGGGGGTTCGCCTGGTCTGCATCGAACGATCGTAACGCTGTGCGATCGATCGGGTGCGGTGTGTGTGGATTGTGGCTCGTACGGGTGACAGCCCGCGTCAACCGGACGGGGAGGCCTCACAGAGGTCGCAGAGGTCGCAGAGGTCGCGCCGGGCCGTCAGCCCGCTCTCAGTGCCATCGTCATCGCCTCCACCGCGAGCAGCGGCGCCACGTTCCGGTCGAGGGCCTCGCGGCAGGCGGCGACGGCCTCGATGCGGCGGAGGGTGGACTCGGGGGAGCCGGCCCGGGCCAGCCGCTCCAGGGCGTCCTCGGCGTCCCCGTTGGCGATCGCCACCCGGGAACCGAGCTGGAGGGCGAGGACGTCGCGGTAGAAGGCGGTGAGGTCGCCGAGGGCGACGTCGAGGCTGTCGCGCTGGGTGCGGGTCCGGCGGCGCTTCTGCATGTCCTCGAGGTCCTTCATCACGCCCGCCGTACCGCGCGGCAGCCGGCCGCCCTGGGCCGCGCCGAGCGCCGCCTTCAGTTCCTCCGTCTCCTTGCCGTCCGTCTCCTCGGCGAGTTGCCTGGCGTCCTCGGCTGCCGCATCGACCAGCTCCTGGGCCGCCCTGAGGCAGGCGCCCACCTCGTCGCGCAGCGGCAGCTTCAGGACCGCGGCGCGGCGCTCACGGGCCGCCGGATCGGTGGCGAGACGGCGAGCCCGGTCGACATGGCCCTGGGTCGCGCGGGCCGCCGCGGCGGCGACGTCGGGTTCGATGCCCTCACGGCGTACGAGCATGTCGGCGACGGCGTCGACCGAGGGCGTGCGCAGGTTCAGGTGCCTGCAGCGGGAGCGGATGGTGGGCAGGACGTCCTCGATCGAGGGGGAGCACAGCAGCCAGACCGTGCGCGGGGCGGGCTCCTCGACCGCCTTGAGGACGGCGTTGGCCGACTTCTCGTTCAGCCGCTCGGCGTCCTCGACGAGGATGATCTGCCAGCGGCCGGTCGCCGGTGAGGTGTACGACTTGCGGACGGTGTCCCGCATGTCCTTCACCAGGATCTCGGCGCCCACGGCGGCCACCGTGCTGACATCCGCGTGCGTGCCGACCAGTGTCGTGTGACAGCCGTCGCAGAAGCCGCAGCCGGGGACCCCGCCGAGCGCGCGGTCGGGGCTCACGCACTGCAGGGCTGCCGCGAAGGCCCGCGCCGCCTGGTTCCGGCCCGCCCCGGGCGGGCCGGTGAACAGCCAGGCGTGCGTCATCTTCGAGGCCTCCGGCGGCGGGCTGTCGGCCGCGACGGCGGTGACCAGGGCGTCGGCGTCCCGGGCAGCGGCGGCGAGCACCTCGCTCACCTTCTCCTGCCCGACCAGGTCGTCCCACACGGTCATGGGTCACGCCGCCCTTCCCTCACGCTGCGCCTTCCGCCCTCCATTGTGGGGGCGGGCACTGACAACGGAGGTCCACCGAGTTCTACCGTGCCGCCGGCCTCAGCCCCGACGCCCGCGCCTTCGCCGCCCCTGGTCCTGCTGGTCCTGGCCCGGCTGCTGGTCGTGATCCCGGCCATGGTCCCGGTCGTCGTACGAACCCAGCAGCTCGTCCGCCAGGCTCGGCAGGTCGTCCAGCGGGGTCTCCTCGGCCCAGTCGGACCGCGGGCGCCGCCGAGCCGTACCGTCCGCGTCGACCTGGGGCATCTCGCGGGTGCGGTCCTCGGAACCGTCGGGGCCCGCGGCGGGCGGCTCGTCGCGGAAGAAGCCGGGCGGAACCCGGTCCGTCGGCGCCTCACCCCGTACGGGCGCACCCTCACCGCGAACGGGAGGCAGCACGGCCGTCTCGTCGGCCGCACCCGGCACCACCGGCGGCAGTACGGCCGTCTCGTCCACCGCCCCGGACGGCACCGGCGGCAGTACCGCCGTCTCGTCCGCCGCACCCGGCGGCACGGGCGGCTGCGGCAGCTTGGCCGTCACCTCGGACGCCGACTCGCGCACGGATTCACGCACGGACTCGCCCGCCGACCCGGATTCCCGGGCGGAGTCCTCTCGCACCGGGCGCAGCACCGTCGTATCGTTCGCGGCCCTGCCCGGCGTACCCGGCGTCCCCGCCCCACGCGCCGCGTCCGAAGCCGTGTCCGGCGACACGGCCGGCGTCGGCACGGTCACCGCCTCCGGGGCCGCACCGGGGGCCGGCGGGCGGGGTGTCGTGGGCTGCCGGGCCGCCACGTCCGCGGCTGCCGCCGCCTGTGCGGCCTGGCGCCGGGCCTCCTCGGCCCGCAGCAGTGCCTCCTCGGCCTTGCGCTGCTTCTCCAGGCGCCGCGCCTCGGCCTCGGCACGCAGCCGGGCCTCCTCCTCGGCCTGCTGGCGCCGCCGCTCCTCCTCGGCCTTGCGGCGGGCCTCCTCCTCGGCCCGGGCCTTCTCCTCGGCCAGCAGCCGCGCCCGCTCCTCCTCGGCGCGCCTGCGCGCCTCCTCGGCCCGCTGCCGGGCCTCCTCCGCCTGCCGTTCGGCCTCCCGCCGCTGTGCCTCCTCCAGCTCGCGCCGCTTGCGCTCCTCCTCCTCGGCGCGCAGCTTGGCGAGCTGCTCCTGGCGCTCGCGCTCCAGCCGCTCCTCCTCGGCCTTGCGGGCGGCCTCTTCCTCGGCCTTGCGGCGGGCCTCCTCCTCGGCCTTCCTCCGCGCCTCCTCCTGGGCCTTGATCTCGGCCTCGGACAGCGGCAGCACGGTGTCGAGCCGGTGCCGGATCACGGTCGTGACGGCCTCGGGTTCCTGGCCCGCGTCGACGACCAGGTAGCGGCCGGGGTCGGAGGCGGCCAGGGTCAGGAAACCGGCCCGTACGCGCGCGTGGAACTCGGCGGGCTCCGACTCCAGCCGGTCGGGCGCCTCGGTGAACCGCTCCCGGGCGGTCTCCGGGGAGACGTCGAGCAGGACGGTCAGATGCGGCACCAGTCCGTCGGTGGCCCACCGGTTGATGCGGGCGATCTCCGTCGGGGACAGGTCGCGGCCCGCGCCCTGGTAGGCGACCGAGGAGTCGGTGTACCGGTCGGAGATGACGACGGCCCCGCGCTCCAGGGCGGGCCGTACGACCGTGTCGACGTGCTCGGCCCGGTCGGCGGCGTACAGCAGCGCCTCCGCGCGGTGGGACAGTCCCGCCGAGGACACGTCCAGCAGGATCGAGCGCAGCCGCTTGCCGACCGGGGTGGCCCCCGGCTCGCGGGTGAGGACGACCTCGTGGCCCTTGGCGCGGATCCATTCGGCGAGCGCCTCGGACTGGGTGGACTTCCCGGCGCCGTCGCCGCCCTCCAGGGCGATGAAGAAACCGTTCGTGGCGGGCGCCTGGTCCGGGTCGTCGCCGCCGAGCAGCGCGTCGCGCAGGTCGTGCCGCAGCGGCACTCCGGAGCGGTCGTCGACCTTGGCCAGCACCAGTGCGGCCACGGGCAGCAGCAGGGCGCCGATCAGCATCAGCGTGAAGGCGGCGCCGCCGTGCGCGAACACGAACTTGCCGTTCTCCAGGCGGTGCGGGCCGATGAGTCCCGCCACCAGGGGCGCGATCAGGGCGCCGAGCGCCACCGAGACCCGGACCACCGCGTGCAGGTGTTCGGTGGTACGGGCCCGCCGGTAGTCCTCCGCCTCCAGGTCGAGCAGCGCGTGGCCGGTGTTGGCGGCCACGCCCGCGCCGGCACCGGCCAGCGCGACGATCAGCAGCACGGTGGTGACGTCCGGGACCAGTCCGGCGGCCAGCAGGGCGACACCGGTGAAGGCGATCGCCAGGGCCAGCAGCCGGCGCCGGGAGAGGGCCGGCAGCACCGAGGGGGCCGTACGGATGCCGAGGGCGACGGCGCCGGTCAGCGCGAGCACCAGCAGGCCGTAGAGCACCGGGCCGCCGCCCAGGTCCTTGGCGTGCAGCACGAACACGGCGGCGGCGGCGGAGACCGCCCCGGCCACGGCGGCGCAGGCCGGCACGAGCAGCGGAATGGCTCCCGTGCGGCCCTTGTCGACGCCGGTGCCGGTCCGGGGCCGGCGCAGGCCCTCCAGCGGGGACCGCGCGCGGGGGGTGCGGGTGCCGGGCAGCTCCAGGAAGGTCAGCACGGACAGGGACGCGGCGAACAGACCGGCCGCCACGTACGACCCGAGGGCGGCCTGGTGCTGGTCGAACCAGGCGATGCCGGTACCCAGCAGGTTGTTGACCAGGCTCGCGGCGACGAGCGTGGCGCCCGCGAGGGGGATCGCCACGAAGTTGGTGCGCAGCGAGAGCCGGCGCAGGGCGTCCATGTGGTCCGGCAGCGGTCGTACCGTCGCGCCTTCCGGGGGCGGGCCGGGCAGCAGCGCGGGTGCCGCGCTCTCCCGGCAGACCGTCCACAGACGCTCGGCGACGCCGGTGACGAAGGCCGTCACCAGAAGGGCGGCCAGTGCGTTGGCCGGTGTCCAGTCGATCCACAGGGGCGCGACGATGAGCAGCGCGGCGCGCAGCCCGTCGGCGCCGACCATGGTCCAGCGGCGGTCCAGGGGGCCGTCCTGGGAGGTCAGTGAGGTGAGCGGGCCGAGGAGTACGGCGCCGAAGAGCAGCGTCGCCAGCACACGTACCGCGAAGACGGTCGCCACTGCGAACGCCACGCCCCGGTAGCCGCCGCCGAAGGAGCCCTCGGCGATCGCCGCCTGGAGGGCGAGGACGATCAGCACCAACAGCGCGAGGGCGTCACCGACACCGCTCACCAGGTGCGCGCTCCACAGCCGCCTCAGCTGTGGTCGGCGCAGCAGGGAGCGGACGGCGCGCTCGCGTGAGTCCGCGACCAGGGCGTCGTCCGGGGCGGTGTGGGGGGCCGTTGGCTGCTCGGCTCGCGTCATGCTTTCAGCCTATCTGGACGGACTGACAGCACGTGGCGCCCGTCCGAACGTGCGCGCGCCCCGACACCAAAGCGATACCGGGGCGTTCTTTTCGCGAACGGGATGTGCGGGATGTGAAGGACCGGACCCTCGACGGGCCCGGTCCCGAAATCCCTCACTCCTCCACGGAGTTGGCGGCCGTGGCGGCCGTGGCCTTCGTCGCGGTGGTCTTCTTGGCGGTCGTCTTCTTCGCGGCGGTGGTCGTCTTCGCCGCCGTCTTCTTGGCGGCGGTCTTCTTGGCCGGTGCGGCCTTCTTGGCGGTCGCCTTCTTCGCCGGTGCCTTCTTCGCGGCCTTCTTGGCCGGTGCCTTCGCCCGCTTCTCGGCGAGCAGTTCGAAGCCGCGCTCGGGGGTGATGGTCTCGACGCTGTCGCCGGAGCGCAGGGTCGCGTTGGTCTCCCCGTCGGTGACGTACGGCCCGAAGCGGCCGTCCTTGACCACGACCGGCTTGGCGGAGACCGGGTCCTCGCCCAGCTCCTTCAGCGGCGGCTTGGCTGCGGCCCGGCCACGCTGCTTGGGCTGGGCGTAGATCGCCTGCGCCTCCTCCAGCGTGATCGTGAAGAGCTGCTCCTCGGTCTGCAGGGACCGCGAGTCCGTGCCCTTCTTCAGGTACGGGCCGTAGCGGCCGTTCTGCGCGGTGATCTCCACGCCGTCCGCGTCCGTGCCGACGACGCGCGGCAGGGACATCAGCTTCAAGGCGTCCTCGAGGGTCACCGTGTCCAGCGACATCGACTTGAACAGCGAGGCCGTACGCGGCTTGACGGCGTTCTTGCCGGTCTTCGGGGTGCCCTCGGGGAGCACCTCGGTGACGTAGGGACCGTAGCGGCCGTCCTTGGCGACGATCTGGTGACCGGTCTCCGGGTCGGCGCCCAGCTCGAAGTCGCCGCTCGGCTTGGCGAGCAGCTCCTCCGCCAGCTCGACGGACAGCTCGTCCGGGGCGAGGTCCTCGGGGATGTCCGCGCGCTGGTGGCCCTCGGCGTCCTTCTCGCCGCGCTCGATGTAGGGGCCGTAGCGGCCGACGCGCAGCACGATGTCGTTGCCGACGGGGAAGGAGGAGACCTCGCGCGCGTCGATCGCGCCCAGGTCGGTCACCAGTTCCTTGAGGCCGCCGAGGTGGTCCCCGTCGCCGTTGCCGGCGTCGGCCGCGGCGCCCGCGACCCCCGCGGCGAAGCCGCTGTCGGGCACCGTCTCGCCGAAGTAGAACCGCTTCAGCCACGGCACGGCCTGCGCCTCGCCGCGGGCGATGCGGTCGAGGTCGTCCTCCATCCGGGCGGTGAAGTCGTAGTCGACGAGCCGCCCGAAATGCTTCTCCAGAAGGTTGACCACGGCGAAGGAGAGGAAGGACGGGACGAGTGCCGTGCCCTTCTTGAAGACGTAGCCGCGGTCGAGGATCGTGCCGATGATCGAGGCGTACGTCGACGGGCGGCCGATCTCGCGCTCTTCCAGCTCCTTGACCAGCGAGGCCTCGGTGTAGCGGGCCGGGGCCTTGGTGGCGTGCCCGTCGACCGTGATCTCCTCGGCGCCGAGCGCGTCGCCCTCCGCGACCTGCGGCAGACGGCGCTCCCGGTCGTCCAGCTCGGCGTTCGGGTCGTCGGCGCCCTCCACGTAGGCCTTCAGGAAGCCGTGGAAGGTGATCGTCTTGCCGGAGGCGCTGAACTCGACGTCCCGGCCGTCGGCGGCGGTGCCACCGATCTTGACCGTCACGCTGTTGCCGGTCGCGTCCTTCATCTGGGAGGCGACGGTCCGCTTCCAGATCAGCTCGTAGAGCTTGAACTGGTCGCCGGTCAGGCCGGTCTCCGCCGGGGTGCGGAAACGATCACCCGAGGGACGGATCGCCTCGTGCGCCTCCTGGGCGTTCTTGACCTTCCCGGCGTAGGTGCGCGGCTGCGGGGGCAGGTAGTCGGCGCCGTACAGCTGCGTGACCTGGGCGCGGGCGGCCGTGACGGCGGTGTCGCTCAGGGTGGTGGAGTCCGTACGCATGTACGTGATGTAGCCGTTTTCGTACAGCTTCTGGGCGACCTGCATGGTCGCCTTCGCGCCGAAGCCGAGCTTGCGGCTGGCCTCCTGCTGCAGCGTCGTCGTACGGAACGGGGCGTACGGCGAGCGGCGGTACGGCTTCGACTCGACGGACCGGACGGAGAAGCGGGTGTTCTCCAGGGCGGCGGCGAGGGCGCGGGCGTTCGCCTCGTCGAGGTGGAGGGTGTTCGCGCTCTTGAGCTGTCCCAGGGAGTCGAAGTCGCGGCCCTGCGCGACCCGCCTGCCGTCGACCGTCTGCAGGCGCGCGAGGAGCGACGACGGGTCCGAGGCGTCCCCCGCGCGGCCGGTCGCGAAGGTGCCCGTCAGGTCCCAGTACTCAGCGGAACGAAACGCGATGCGCTCGCGTTCCCGCTCGACGACGAGCCGGGTGGCGACGGACTGGACACGCCCGGCGGACAGCCGCGGCATGACCTTCTTCCACAGGACCGGGGAGACCTCGTAGCCGTAGAGGCGGTCGAGGATGCGGCGGGTCTCCTGGGCGTCGACCATGCGCTGGTTGAGGTCGCGCGGGTTGGCGACGGCCTCGCGGATCGCGTCCTTGGTGATCTCGTGGAAGACCATCCGCTTGACGGGAACCTTGGGCTTGAGGACCTCCATGAGGTGCCACGCGATGGCCTCGCCCTCGCGGTCCTCATCGGTGGCGAGGAAGAGTTCGTCGGAGTCCTTCAGCAGGTCCTTGAGCTTCTTGACCTGTGCCTTCTTGTCGGCGTTGACGACATAGATCGGCTCGAAGTCGTGTTCGACGTCCACGCCGAGGCGACGGACCTCGCCGGTGTACTTCTCCGGCACCTCCGCGGCGCCGTTGGGGAGGTCGCGGATGTGCCCGACGCTCGCTTCGACTACGTAGCCGGGGCCCAGGTAGCCCTTGATCGTCTTCGCCTTGGCAGGCGACTCGACGATGACGAGTCGGCGGCCGCCCTGTGCGGTCTCGCTGGTCGGGGACAACTTCGCTCTTCTCTCCGGTCGACGCTGGGACCTCCCCAGGTGTTCCCGGGGTGAGGTACTGGTGACGCTGCGGAGTGTGACGGTACATCCCGCCCCCGTGTCAAACGGGAAAAGCCCGCAACGGCCACTCGAACGGTAACCCGACTCCCGCCATTCCTGCCGCCCGGCATCAGTGGCAGGGCCTTCGGCCATGTCCGGAGCGTGACGCTCCCCTTACGGGTACGGCACCACTGGCAGCCGCCTCACAGACGGGTCAGGCAGTACGTTCCCAGGGCCAGGGCCATGATCGCGACAACGCCCGCGACGGTGGCCGATGCGACCGGGTTCACACCATGGGCGACGGGTGCCCGGCGGCGGACCCGGACGCCGGTCCACACCAGCAATGCGCCTCCGAACAGGGCGAACACCACTCCCGCGAAGATCGCCGGCCCGCTCTCCATGTCCCCTCGCACCCCGTTGTCCGCCGGCCGCGCCTGACCGGCCCCGGGAGACTGGCACGCACGGACGGCGGCCGAACAAAATCAAGGTGAACAGCGGCCGTCCGGGGCGACGGGCGCGCGCCGCGATTTCCCTGAGGCCGGCCGGGGCGCCCCGTATTTTTCCAGCCTTTTTCTTGTCAGCGGCGCGTCCGGGGCGTTTCCGGGTGTTGCCAGGGTCATTTTCCGGGGCCGGAGGGCACGGGGAGGCGTGGGAGGACATGCCGGCGCGTGGATGGGCTGCCGACGCGGGGCAGGGCATGCCGGGGCGTGGCAGGGCATGCCGGGGCGGGGAGGGGAGCCGTGGGTCCGCCGCTTCGACGGACCCACGGCTCGCCGGGCTCAGCCCGCCGGCTCCAGGAACCCCTGCTCCACCAGCAGCCGGATCTGGGCCGGGGTGCGGTCGCGGAGCAGTACGGGGTCCTCTCCGACCAGCTGGGCGATGGCGTCCAGGATGCGGCCCGCGCTCAGGGAGCCGTCGCAGACGCCCGCGAAGCCGGCGCCCACCGTGTCCACCTTGGTGGCGCGGCGCATCCCGCGGTGCTGGCGCAGCACCACGTGCTCCGGGTCCTCGGCGCCGGGCAGTCCGACCTGCTCCTGGACCACCTCGGAGGCGAGCCTGAAGTGGCCCTCCAGCAGAGCCGCGTCGTCGTGCTCGCGCAGGTAGTCGACGCGGGCGAAGTGTGCCCGCACCGCGTCCCCGAGCGGCTGTTCGACCGGATGCGGCCACTCCTCCACGGTGACCGAGGGCACCTCGGCCCCGGTCCTGCGCAGCGTGATCCAGCCGAAGCCGACCGCCCTGACCTTGCGCGCCTCGAACTCGTCGAGCCAGGCGTCGTACCGCGCCTGGTACTCCGCCGGGTCCCCGCGGTGGTCACCGGCGTCCCTCAGCCACAGCTCGGCGTACTGCGTGATGTCCTGCACCTCGCGCTGCACGATCCAGGCATCGCACCCGCGTGGCACCCATGATCCGACCCTGTCCTGCCAGTCCTCCCCTGCCACGTGCTGCCAGTTGGCGAGGAACTGCGCGAACCCGCCCTCGTTCAGCCGCTCCCCGGCCTGTTGAACGAGCGAGCGGCACAGATCGTCCCCGCCCATCCCGCCGTCGCGGTAGGTCAGCCGCGCACCCGGCGAGATCACGAAGGGCGGGTTCGAGACGATCAGGTCGTACGTCTCGTCGTCGCGGACCGGGGTGAAGAGGGAGCCCTCGCGCAGGTCGGCGGCCGGCGCGCCGGAGAGCGCCAGCGTGAGCGCGGTGATGTGCAGCGCGCGCGGGTTGAGGTCGGTCGCCGTCACGCGCGTGGCGTGCTGGACGGCGTGCAGCGCCTGGATCCCGGAGCCGGCGCCGAGGTCGAGCGCGGCGCCGACCGGGGTGCGGACGGTGATGCCGGCCAGCGTCGTGGAGGCGCCGCCGACGCCCAGCACGACACCCTCCTCGTGGCTGCCGATGCCGCCCGCGCCGCCGACCGCGCAGCCGAGGTCCGAGACGATGAACCAGTCCTCGCCGCCGGGCCCGCCGTAGGGCCGTACGTCGACGGTGGCGGTCACCTCGTCGGATCCGGCGCGCGTGAGCCACCCGGTCTCCAGGCACTCCGGCACCGGCAGGACGTCGGCCACGCGCGCGTGCGGCGCGGGCTGCTGCAGCAGGAACAGGCGTACGAGCGTCTCCAGCGGCGTGTCTCCGCGTGTCGCCCGGAGGGCGGGCACCGTCTCGCTGCGGGCGAGGGCCGCGTAGGCGGGCGCGCCGAGCAGTTCGAGCAGTCCGTCGGCGGTGAAGGAGGCGGCGAGCAGGGCATCCCGCAGCCGGGCGGCGACGTCGGTGCGGTCGGCGGCGGGCAGGGGGGCGAGGCCTGAGTCAGTCACGCCCCCCATTGTGGCCCGCGGCCCGGCCCGAGGGCGGCCTCAGCCGGTGGTCGCCGAGGTCGAGGCGGCCACCTTCTTGCAGCTCGGCTGTTTGGCGATGGCGTCCTTGACGTCGCCCTGCTCCAGGTTGCGCAGCGCCTCGGTGCCGCTCTTGTTCTGGTTCTCCAGCGCCGCCATCTGGGAGGCGACGTCGTGCAGACCGGTGGCGAACTTGCCCTGGTCCTTGGTGTCGAGGGCGTCGACCTTCTTCTTCAGGTCGGCGTAGGACGCGGCGAGGCTGTCGAGGTTCTTGACGACGTCCTGCTGCCGCTTGGCGCCGTCGCCGACGCCGGGGGGCGCCCCGGCGCCGTTGATGGCGGCGGCGATCGCCTTGTAGCCGTCGGACATGTCCTGGAAGGCCTGGGAGTCCGTCTTCTGCAGGACGTCGGGCGCGGTGTTGTTGTCACCGGCCTTGCTGATCGACGCGTTGGCCGCCTTGATCTTGGCGTCCTGCGCGGGCACCGCGTCGCACACCGTCTTGGCCCAGGCGTCCAGCTTGGGGTTGCCCTTGCTGGCGCTGCCACTGCATCCCGACAGCGCCACCACCAGTACCGCACCGCCGGACAGTGCGGCCGTGAGCTTCTTGTTCACCGGATTGGTCCCTTCCATGGCTCTCGGCCCACGGACCCTACACGGCGGACGCACACCATCCATGGGCCGAACAACCATTAAGGACCCTTTTCCTACCATTCGCCCCGGGCGAGAGAAGGCTCACGGCGGGGGCGTGCTCGCAGGGGCCGGGCGGGCGGCACACGGAAGGGGCGGGCGGCACATGGAAGGGGCGGGCGGCACGTCAACACGCGCCGCCCGCCCGTCGTTTGCACCCGCCTGCCTCACACCGTCGTGAGCAGGCCCCCTTAAGACGGCCTACGAAACCACCGCGGGATCCGCCGAGTTCGCGACCCGCTCGGCCCCCTCGTCGTCACCCACGGCGATACCGCGCCGCTTGGAGACGTAGACCGCGCCGACGATGACGCACAGGGCGAGGATCGCGATCGCGATCCGCACACCGAGGTTCTTGTCGTCACCGTAGGAGAACTTGATCACCGCGGGCGCGATGAGCAGCGACACCAGGTTCATGACCTTGAGCAGCGGGTTGATCGCGGGACCGGCGGTGTCCTTGAAGGGGTCGCCGACCGTGTCGCCGATCACCGTGGCCGCGTGGGCGTCGCTGCCCTTGCCGCCGTGGTGGCCGTCCTCCACGAGCTTCTTGGCGTTGTCCCAGGCGCCACCGGAGTTGGCCAGGAACACCGCCATCAGCGTGCCCGCGCCGATCGCGCCCGCCAGGTAGGAGCCGAGGGACCCCACACCGAGGGTGAAACCGACGAAGATCGGCGCCATCACGGCGAGCAGACCCGGCGTGGCCAGTTCCCGCAGGGCGTCCTTGGTGCAGATGTCGACGACCTTGCCGTACTCCGGGGTCTCGGTGTAGTCCATGATCCCGGGGTGCTCGCGGAACTGCCGCCGCACCTCGAAGACCACCGAGCCCGCCGACCGCGACACCGCGTTGATCGCCAGCCCCGAGAAGAGGAAGACGACCGCCGCGCCCGCGATGAGGCCGACGAGGTTGTTCGGCTGCGAGATGTCCATGGACAGACTCAGCGGGGCGCCCGTACCGGTGAGTTTCGCGCCCACGTCGTGCACGTTGGTGGTGATCGCGTCGCGGTACGACCCGAAGAGCGCCGAGGCCGCGAGGACGGCGGTGGCGATGGCGATGCCCTTGGTGATCGCCTTGGTGGTGTTGCCGACCGCGTCCAGGTTGGTGAGCACCTGCGCGCCCGCGCCCTGGACGTCGCCGGACATCTCGGCGATGCCCTGGGCGTTGTCGGAGACCGGCCCGAAGGTGTCCATGGCGACGATCACGCCGACCGTGGTGAGCAGGCCGGTGCCGGCCAGGGCGACCGCGAACAGGGCGAGCATGATCGACGTACCGCCGAGCAGGAACGCCCCGTACACGGCGAGGCCGATCAGCAGGGCGGTGTAGACGGCCGATTCGAGGCCCACCGAGATACCGGCGAGGACGACGGTGGCCGGGCCCGTGAGCGAGGTCTTGCCGATGTCCCGGACCGGGCGGCGGTTGGTCTCGGTGAAGTAGCCGGTGAGCTGCTGGATGACGGCGGCGAGCAGGATGCCGATGGCCACCGCGACGAGCGCGAAGAGCCTGGGATCGCCGCCCTTGGCCTTGATCGCCGCGTCGGTGACCCCGGCCAGGTCGGAGTACTTCGCCGGCAGGTAGACGAAGACCGCTACGGCGACCAGCGCGAGCGAGATCACCGCGGAGATGAAGAAGCCGCGATTGATCGCGGTCATACCGCTGCGGTCGGCGCGGCGCGGGGCGACCGCGAAGATGCCGATCATGGCCGTGAGCACGCCGATGGCCGGCACGAGCAGCGGGAAGGCGAGTCCCGAGTCGCCGAAGGCGGCCTTGCCGAGGATCAGCGCGGCGACCAGGGTCACCGCGTACGACTCGAAGAGGTCGGCCGCCATGCCCGCACAGTCGCCGACGTTGTCGCCCACGTTGTCGGCGATGGTCGCGGCATTGCGCGGGTCGTCCTCCGGAATGCCCTGTTCGACCTTGCCGACCAGGTCGGCGCCGACGTCGGCGGCCTTGGTGAAGATGCCGCCGCCGACTCGCATGAACATGGCGATGAGGGCGGCGCCGAGGCCGAAGCCCTCCAGCACCTTCGGCGCGTCGGCCGCGTACACCAGCACCACACAGGAGGCGCCGAGCAGGCCGAGCCCCACCGTGAACATGCCGACGACGCCACCCGTGCGAAAAGCGATCTTCATTGCTTTGTGCGCGACCGCGGTGAGATCTTTTTCCGGTTCGCCTTCCGCCGGGGTGGCCTCACGGGCCGCCGCGGCGACGCGCACATTGCTGCGCACGGCGAGCCACATGCCGATATAGCCGGTGGCCGCCGAGAACGCCGCTCCGATCAGGAAGAACACCGATCGTCCGGCGCGCTGATTCCAGTCGTCCGCGGGCAGCAGCAAGAGCAGGAAGAACACGACGACGGCGAATACGCCGAGGGTGCGCAACTGCCTGGCCAGATAGGCGTTGGCGCCTTCCTGGACCGCCGCCGCGATCTTCTTCATACTGTCGGTTCCCTCGCCCGCCGCGAGCACCTGGCGCACCAGGATCCCGGCGACCACGAGCGCGGCCAGCGCGACGACCGCGATCACCGCCACCAGGATCCGGTTGTGGGCGGTCAGAACTGCGGCTGCGAAGGTTGTGGGCTGATCCAGCTGATGAGGGGTAGAAAGCCCCGCCATTCGTCCTCCTTGACGCTTGGGCTGAGCTCAAGATGTGGACGGATTGTAGGTACCCGGCCCTGATCAAAACAGGGGACGGTAAACGGAATTGGCCTTCACATGCTTCTCAGCAAATGATCGAGGTCACGCAGCGGGACCCGAAAGCGGTAATGCCTCAAAAGCATTGACGAGCACATTGCCGCTTGATCGAATTATCGGGCTAATGATCGTGAATTCATTCACGAATTCCGGGAGCCGGGTCGCCGCTCACCCGGGAACAACACGAAGGGCCCTGCTCAGCAGGGCCCTGACTGTATGGCGGGGTGGGACGGCGGATGGTCGGCTCGGCGGTTCAGACGAGGGCGACGGCCGGGGGTGCGGTCGGCCACGTCATACGGATCAGTCCGCCGTTCTCGCCGGTGGTGACCTCCACGTCGTCAACGAGGCCACTGATGACCGCGAGGCCCATCTCGTCCTCCTCGGCCTCCACATCCGCGTCCGGATCGGCTCCACCGACCGCGTGCGTGCCCGGGGCCGCGTGCGGCGCCTCGTCGCCGACCTCGATGGAGAACTGTTTCTCCTCTTCGATCAGCGCCACCTTCACCGGCGCCGTGACGCCACTGCTCTGGTGCAGTCCGACGGCACGCGAGCACGCCTCACCCACGGCGAGCCGCACCTCGTCGAGGACGGCCTCGTCCACTCCGGCCCTGCGCGCCACCGCGGCCGCCACCAGCCGGGCGGTCCGGACGTGCTCGGGCAGCGCGCTGAAGCGGAGCTCAACGGTGGCCATGCATCCCCCTCGGAACTACGGGCGTGCGGTCGGGGCCCGGGCTGCCGACAGCCCGGGCTCCCTGATGAACTTCGATGCCCCGGACCGAACCGGCCCAGGGCGGGGCCGACCGGCAACGGGCCGATCGGCGGCCCGATGCCAGTCACTGACTCATGGTCAGTCGGTGGCCGCCACCGCTTCCTCGACCGAGGTGTGAATCGGGAACACCTTGGTCAGGCCGGTGATACGGAAGATCTTCAGAATGCGCTCCTGGTTGCACACCAGGCGCAGCGAGCCCTCATGGGCACGCACCCGCTTCAGGCCGCCGACCAGCACGCCGAGCCCGGTGGAGTCGAGGAAGTCCACGCCCTCCATGTCAACGACGAGGTGGAAATTCCCGTCGTTCACCAGCTCGACCAGCTGCTCGCGCAACTTTGGCGCGGTATATACGTCGATTTCGCCACCGACCTCGACGACCGTACGATCGCCGACGGTACGGGTCGACAGGGACAGGTCCACGGATCCTCCAGCACCTTGCTATCGAGCGGTCGCCCCTCGGGCACCTCGGCTTGAAGCCCCCGGGACGGTTCGCCAGCCGCGATGGCATTCAATCACTTACCGGCAGGCGTGCACGACGCCTTGGCCCCATTGTCCGTCACGCCAGTGACACACTCGGTGCCGATGGCCAAGAATCACCGATCCGATCGACCCCTGGCAGACCCGGCGCCCCGGTTCTCGCCGGGCATGGTCCTGGACCGGCTCGCCTCCGGGCCGAGCCGGGCTTCGCGCATCACTCATACGGAGCACTTGCCCCCACGTGCGGGTCGCCATGCCGTCTGGCCCGACCGGATCCGCGCCGAAGTGATCTCGGCCGTCCGCGCCTGCGGCATCGAGCATCCCTGGGCCCACCAGGCGCTGGCCGCCGAGCACGCCCTGGACGGCGACTCGGTGGTGGTGGCCACCGGCACCGCCTCCGGCAAGTCCCTGGCCTACCTCGTACCCGTCCTGTCCACCCTCCTGGACGGCGCCGAGGCCCCGAACGGCCGCGGCGCCACCGCCCTCTACCTGGCCCCCACGAAGGCCCTCGCGGCGGACCAGTGCCGCTCGGTGAAGGAACTTTCACATCCCCTGGGGAACGCCGTTCGCCCAGCCGTGTACGACGGCGACACCCCGTTCGAGGAACGCGAATGGGTCCGGCAGTACGCGAACTACGTCCTCACCAACCCCGACATGCTGCACCGCGGCATACTGCCCTCCCACCCCCGCTGGTCCTCCTTCCTGAAGTCCCTCAAGTACGTCGTCATCGACGAGTGCCACACCTACCGCGGCGTCTTCGGCTCGCACGTCGCCCAGGTGCTGCGCCGCCTGCGCCGCCTGTGCGCCCGCTACGGCTCCTCACCCGTCTTCCTGCTGGCCTCCGCCACCGCCGCCGAGCCCTCGGTCGCCGCCCGCCGGCTGACCGGGCTGCCGGTGGTGGAGGTCGCCGACGACGCCTCCCCGCGCGGGGAGCTGGTCTTCGCCCTCTGGGAGCCCCCGCTCACCGAACTGCACGGCGAGAGGGGCGCACCCGTCCGGCGTACCGCCACGGCCGAGACGGCCGACCTGCTGACCGACCTCACCGTCCAGGGCGTGCGCTCCGTCGCCTTCGTACGCTCCCGGCGCGGCGCCGAGCTGATCTCGGTGATCGCCCAGGAGCGCCTCGCCGAGGTGGACCGCTCCCTGGCCCGGCGTGTCGCGGCCTACCGCGGTGGCTACCTCCCCGAGGAGCGGCGCGCCCTGGAACGCGCCCTGCACTCCGGGGAACTCCTCGGCCTGGCCGCGACGACGGCCCTGGAGCTCGGTGTGGACGTCTCGGGCCTGGACGCGGTGGTGATCGCCGGATATCCGGGCACGCGGGCGTCCCTGTGGCAGCAGGCGGGCCGCGCGGGCCGCTCCGGGCAGGGCGCCCTGGCGGTGCTGGTGGCCCGCGACGACCCGCTGGACACCTTCCTGGTCCACCACCCCGAGGCCCTGTTCGACCAGCCCGTCGAGTCCACGGTCCTCGACCCCGACAACCCCTACGTCCTGGCCCCGCACCTGTGCGCGGCCGCCGCGGAAATCCCCCTGACGGACGACGACCTTGAGCTGTTCGGCCCCGCCTGCGCGGAGCTGCTTGGGCAGCTGGAGACCGCGAAGCTGCTGCGCCGCCGCACCCGGGCCTGGCACTGGACCCGCCGGGAGCGGGCCGCCGACCTCGCCGACATCCGTGGCGAGGGCGGCCGGCCGGTCCAGGTGGTCGAGGCCGGCACCGGACGTCTGCTGGGCACGGTGGACGCGGGCGCGGCGCACTCCACGGTGCACGAGGGCGCCGTACACCTGCACCAGGGCCGTACGTACCTGGTGCGCTCCCTGGACCTGGAGGACTCGGTCGCCCTGGTCACCCAGGCCGACCCGCCGTATTCGACGGTCGCCCGCGACACCACGTCGATCTCCGTCCTGGAGACGGACATCGAGGTCCCGTGGGGCGACGGCCGCCTGTGCTACGGCTCCGTCGAGGTCACCAACCAAGTGGTCTCCTTCCTGCGCCGGCGCCTGATCACCGGCGAAGTCCTGGGCGAGACGAAGCTCGACCTGCCTCCTCGTACGCTGCGCACCCGCGCGGTGTGGTGGACGGTCACCGAGGACCAGCTGGACGAGGCCCGGATCAACCCGGAGATCCTCGGCGGCGCCCTGCACGCGGCCGAGCACGCCTCGATCGGCATGCTGCCGCTCTTCGCGACCTGCGACCGCTGGGACATCGGCGGTGTCTCCGTACCGCTCCACCCCGACACCCTCCTGCCGACGGTCTTCGTCTACGACGGCCACCCCGGCGGCGCGGGCTTCGCGGAACGCGCCTTCCACACCGCCCGCACCTGGCTCACCGCCACCCGCCAGGCCATCGCCTCCTGCGAGTGCGAGGCCGGCTGCCCGTCCTGCATCCAGTCCCCCAAGTGCGGCAACGGCAACGATCCACTGCACAAGAGGGGGGCGGTCCGGCTGCTCACGGTGCTGTTGCGGGGGGCACCGGCCCCGCCGGACCCGCTCTCGCCCTGACCTCCGCGGCGAACGGCCCCCGTCCCGACGCCGCCGTCACGTCGGAGGTGTCCCCCACGATCGCGCACCGCACCAGCCGCGTCCCCTGGGCCAGCGCCACCCGGCCCGCCCGCGAGCAGGCCGCCGTGGTGCCCTCGGCCCAGTGGTCCGCCGCCGCGAGCGCCGCCAGATCGGCGCCGCCGGCCGCGCGGTGCCGGACCACGACCGCGTGCCCCAGACCGAGGACGACCCCGAACACCACGCACAGCACGGCGATCGCCCCCACACTCCAGACGGTGGCGGACCCCCGGTCGGCGTCCCGGCACCTCATGGCCCCGCAGCCTCCTTCCCGGCCCCCACGGTGTCCTCCGCCGAGGCCACCGCCTCCTCCCGCACCTCGAACGGCAACCCGCCCAGCACCGGCGGTCTCGCCACGACGGTCACCCGCACCTGGTCTCCCTCACGTCCGACCGTGACCTTCGCGCCGCGCGGTGCGGCCTCGCGGGCCACCGCCACGACCGAGTCGGCCGGGTCCTGCCGGGCCGCCGCGCGGGCGCCGGTACGGGCCGCGTCCAAGCACTGGATCCGGGCCGCCACCACCAGCAGCGCCCAGACCAGTGCCAGCGTGAACGCCACCAGCACCGGAAGCACCACGGCCGCCTCCGCGGTCACGAACCCGGCGTCCCGGCCCTCGCGCCCCTCACATCCGCGCACTGAGGGCTCGTTTCACGATGGCCTGCAGCTCCGCCCTGACCTGCCCGCTGGTCACGACCTCGTAGAGCAGCAACGCGAAACCGACTGCCGCGACGATCCCCATCGCGTACTCGGAGGTGACCATCCCGGCGTCACGACACCGCGCCACCCGGCACCACATCAGCGCCTTCCTGACCTTCTCGACCCGCTTGACCTGTTTGACCTTCTCGAACATCTCAACTCCCCTGTCTCCGGAACGGTGTTCACAACCGCACTCACCCACTCACCGCTCACCCGCTCACCCGCCACCACCTCCTCCCACCACTCCCCCCGCGAGCCCGATCACCACGGGCAGGACGCCGACCGCGATGAAGGCGGGCAGGAAGCACAGCCCCACCGGCGCGGAGACCAGCACGGCCGCCCGGCGAGCCCGTGCGGTGGCGGCGCGCGTCCACTCCGCGCGGGCGTCCGAGGCGAGCCTGGCGACGGGCCCGGCCGCCGGCAGCCCGGACTCGTCCGCCCGCTCCAGGAGCCGCGCCAGCGCCCCCGCACCGGGCAGCGCGGCCAGCCGCCGCCAGGCGTCGGCCGGTTCGCCGCCCAGCCGTACCTCCGCGGCACCGCGCGCCAGCCCTTCCCCGACGGGTCCTCCGAGGGCCTCGCCGACGGCCTGGGCGGCGATCACCGGCCCCGCCCCGGCCGCGATGCAGGCGGCCAGCAGGTCGGCGGCGAGCGGGAGTTGGCGGGCGGCCCGGGCCCTGTCGATCTCCTGCGCCCGGTCCGCCTCCCCCTCGCGGCGGCGCCACCGCCACAGCGCCACGGCGACACCCGCGCCCACCAAGGCGCCGACGACTCCGCCGATCAGCGCCCAGCCGCCGCACACCACTCCGGCCACCGGCAGCCACCGCCGTACGGCACCGCGCACCTCGAAGTAGCGCTCCGCAGGTGGCACTTCGACGGCCAGCAGGCGGGTGAGCCTGCGCCGCGTCCGGCGCTCGTCCCGGGCCGTTTCCAGCCGACGTGCCAGCCAGCCCACGGCCGGCACCGCGGCCACGACCATCCCCAGCCTGTGGACGACTTCCCCGCTCACGCCGCCTCCGCTTCCCGCACGATCCGGGTCACCCACCACATCCCGACAGCCTCGAACACCGCGCCGACGACCAGGCAGCCCAGTCCGGCCCCGGTGTGCAGCAGCACGTGCAACGGGTGGGCGCCCATGGCCGAGCCGAGCAGGAGCCCCAGGACCGGAAGGGCCGCGAGCAGCACGGCCGTCGCCCGAGCCCCGGACAACTGGGCGCGCAGATCGGCGCGTTGGTCCCGTTCGGCGCGCAGGGCCCCGTCGAGCCGGTCGAGGCCGGCCGCGAGTCCGGCTCCCTGGTCCACGGCCACCCGCCAACAGGCCGCGAGCCCCGACAGCCCCTCGGCGCCGGGCGACCGGGCGGCCACCGTGAGCGCGCCCGGCACGTCGCCGCCGAACCGAGCCGCCGCCACCACGGCCGCCTGCGCGTCCCCGAGGCCGCCGCAGTCCCGCGCGGCACGCAGCAGCGCCTCCCCCGGCTGGCGCCCCGCGCGCACCTCCCCGGCGAGCGCCCCGCACAGCCCGATCACCGCGTCCACCCGCCCCTCCCGTGCCGTCCGGTCCTCCCGGGCCCGCCGCAGCCGCCGCAGCAGCGGCACCCCGGCCGCCCCCGCGACGACCGGAATCACCGAGGCACCGAGCAGCGCGAGCACCAGTCCGGCCGCCAGCGACCACCACTCGGCCCGCAACCGGCCGCCGAGCCGGCGCAGTCGGCCGAGCGCCTCCTCCCAGGGCGGCGGCCCGGTCGCCACCACCCCGCCACCGGCGAGCAGCAGCCGCGCCCGTCGCGCCCCGCCCTGCCGCCCGCCCAGCAGCCACACGGCCGCCCCGACACACGCCACGACGGCACTCACGGACATCTCATCCGGCAACCCCACCGACCCCATCGACCCGATTGACACCATTGGCCCGACTGATCCCATCGCCCCTGTCGCTCCCCTCGAATTCGTCACTCGGTCGGCTCATGGCACGCCGCTCGCCGCCGCGTGCCTCCTCGCGCTCACCGTCACCGCGAAGCAGCATCCGCAGCCGCTCCCAGCCGCGCTCGCGCACGAACTCCCGGGCACCCCAGCGCAGCGCCGGTACGGTCCGCACCAGGCCCGAGGCATCCCGTTCCAGCACATGCACCTCCGCGATGCGCCGCCGCCCGGTGCGGTCCCGTACGAGGTGCAGCACGATCGCGAGGGCCGCCGCCAGCTGGCTGTGCAGCGCGGCCCGGTCGAGCCCCGCGGCCGTACCCAGCGCCTCCAGACGGGCCGGCACGTCGGCTGCCGCGTTGGCGTGCACGGTGCCGCAGCCGCCCTCGTGCCCGGTGTTCAGCGCGGCGAGCAGATGCACCACCTCGGGGCCGCGCACCTCGCCCACGACCAGCCGGTCGGGGCGCATCCGCAGTGCCTGCCGCACCAGGTCCTCCAGGGTGACCAGGCCCGCGCCCTCCTGGTTGGCGGGCCGGGTCTCCAGCCGCACGACGTGCGGGTGGTCCGGTCTCAGCTCCGACGAGTCCTCGGCCAGCACGATCCGCTCGCCCGGCCCGACCAGGCCCAGCAGGGCGCTCAGCAGGGTTGTCTTCCCGCTGCCGGTGCCCCCGCTGACGAGGAAGGACAACCGGGCTGCCAGCAGCGCCCGCAGGATCCGGTCGCCGCCGGGCGGTACCGTGCCCGCGCCGACCAGTTCGTCGAGCGTGAACGCCCGGGGCCGTACGACCCGCAGGGACAGGCAGGTGCAGCCGACCGCCACCGGCGGCAGCACCGCGTGCAGCCGGGTCCCGTCGGGCAACCGGGCGTCGGCCCAGGGCCGTGCGTCGTCGAGCCGCCGTCCGGCCACGGCGGCCAGACGCTGGGCGAGACGTCGTACGGCCGCCGCGTCCGGGAAGGCCACCGGTGTCAGTTCCAGACCGCCGCCCCGGTCCACCCACACCCGGTCTGGCGCGGAGACCAGCACGTCGGTGACGGTCGGGTCGGCGAGCAGGGGCTCCAGGGGCCCGCTGCCGACGAGTTCCGACCTCAGGTGTTCGGCCGCGCCGAGGACTTCGGCGTCGCCGAGCACCCGCCCCTGTTCGCGCAGCGCCTGCGCCACGCGCGCGGGTGTCGGTTCGGCGCCGCTCTCGGCCAGCCACCGGCGCACGCCGTCGAGCAGCGCGGGTCCGTCCACCCCGGCCGACGGTCGGCCGGGTCCGGGAGGTGTCCTCATGCGGCACCCGCCTCGACCAGCGTCCGCTGCCAGAAGTCCTTGCAGAAGCGGGCCAGCGGTCCGCGCCCGGGCACGCCGGGCGGCTTTCCCCCGCCGTGGGCCCGCAGCAGGGCCGGTTCGACGGGTACCTCGCCGGCCAGCGGCAGGCCGAGCAGCCGGGCCACCTCGCGGTCGTCGAGGCCGGGCGCGTACGGCCCCCGTACCGCCACTCGCAGGTCGCGCAGGACCATGCCGACGGCGGAGGCGACCCGTGCGGCGGCCGCGACGGCCCGCAGTTCGGCCGGGACGACCAGAACGGCGAGGTCGAGCTGGGCGAGGGCTTCGGCGACCCCGTCGTCCAGGCGCCTGGGCAGGTCGACGACGACCGTCCCGCCGCGCCGCCGGGCGGCGGCGAGCACCGCGCGTACGGCCTGCGGCGGCACGGCGACGCAGTCGCCGCGGTCCCAGCTGAGCAGCCGCAGCGAGTGCAGTTCGGGCAGCGACTCCTCCAGGGCGCCGCCGCCGACCCGGCCGCGGGACGCGGCGAAGGCGGGCCAGCGCAGGCCCTCGGCCGTCTCGCCGCCCAGCAGCACGTCGAGTCCGCCGCCCAGCGGATCGGCGTCCACGAGCAGGGTGCGCGCTCCCTCGCGGGCGGAGGTGACGGCGAGCGCGCAGGCCAGCGTGGACGCACCGGCCCCGCCCCGGCCTCCGATGACCCCGACGGTGAGGGCAGGACGGCCCACGCCCTCGGCGACATCGGCGATGCGGTCGACCAGCCACTGCTCGCCGTCGGGGAGCACCAGGACGTGGTCGGCGCCGATCTGGACGGCCCGCTTCCACACCCCGGGGTCGTCCTGGTCGCGGCCGACCAGCACCACTCCTCGTCTGCGGGCGGCCCCGCGCACCCGCCGCGCGGCGTCGTCGCCGACCAGGACGAGCGGGGCGGCCTCCCAGCCGCCGCGTTCCGGAACCGCGTGGTGGACCTCGGGTGTGGCGCCGGCTGCCGCGCACAGGCGCAGCAGGTCGTCGAGGAGTTCGGCGTCCTCGGTGACGATGAGCGGCCTGGTGGGCCGCCCTTGGGCGGTGGGTGGCGGGTCATGGGTGACGGTTCCGGCCACGGGTGTTCCCCCTTCGCTGCGTCCTTCGCGCAGCCCCCGCGGCCACGCGTTTCCCCAAACATGTGAAGAACCGGCAACCGGGCCTCCATACGAGCGGCCGACATGAATCGGCCATACACGCTCCGACAATCGGAACCGGTCGTGGACTTGCCGCGGCCGGAGCGCATGGGAATCACGGTGCAGCGATCCGGGAAATCATGTGGATCTTGGTCAAAAACAGTGGACAACCGTGGGGCTGTGAATATCTCCGTCACCCACACCGGTGACCGCTGAACCAGTCCCCGGACCGGGGCTCGCGCGGCTTCCACAGCGCAGCCCGATGACTACCCACAGTGACGAACCATGGGCATGGCGAAGCGGCGGCCGAATCCGCGGCCGCCAGGCCTCAGGGCCATGGAGAGAGGGAGAGAAGGTTGAAAACGCACCCGGACATGCGACGACCCCCACCGGGGGGGAGAGTGGGGGTCGTCTCCACGGCCGACTCGGGGGGGGAGGAGCCGGACCGGGTTAGCACGGTCGCGAACGATCCGTGACTTCCATGGTGTACCCGAGAGCCCTCTCAGGCAAACCCACGCGCCCCACCTTACGCCGAATGGTGGGCGCCTATGCTCAGGGTCGTGGATAACCACTCCTTGCCCCGCACAGCGGCCTTCTTTGACCTGGACAAGACGGTCATTGCGAAGTCGAGCACTCTCACCTTCAGCAAGTCCTTCTACCAAGGCGGGCTGATCAACCGCCGGGCCGCGTTGCGAACCGCATACGCCCAGTTCGTCTTCCTCGTGGGCGGCCTGGACCACGACCAGATGGAGCGGATGCGGGAGTACCTGTCCACGCTCTGCCGCGGCTGGAACGTCCAGCAGGTGAAGGAGATCGTCGCCGAGACCCTGCACGACCTGATCGACCCGATCATCTACGACGAGGCGGCCTCGCTCATCGAGGAGCACCACACGGCCGGACGGGACGTCGTGATCGTCTCCACCTCCGGCGCCGAGGTGGTCGAGCCGATCGGTGAGCTGCTCGGCGCCGACCGCGTGGTGGCCACCCGCCTGGTCGTCGGCGAGGACGGCTGCTTCACCGGGGAGGTGGAGTACTACGCCTACGGCCCCACGAAGGCCGACGCGGTCCGGGAGCTGGCCGCGTCCGAGGGCTACGATCTCGACCGCTGCTACGCCTACAGCGACTCGGCGACCGACGTGCCGATGCTGAGCGCCGTCGGGCATCCGCACGCCGTGAACCCGGACCGCGCGCTGCGCCGTGAGGCCCTCGCGCGCGGGTGGCCGATTCTGGACTTCCACCGCCCGGTACGGCTCAAGCAGCGGCTGCCCACGCTGTCCGTTCCGCCGCGCCCGGCCCTCGTCGCGGCGGCGGCGATAGGAGCCGCGGCCGCCACCGCCGGCCTGGTCTGGTACGCGAGCCGACGACGGGCCCGTTTCACTCCTGTTTGAGAGTAAAAGTAAAGAACTGCAGGCAGGGGTTCCGCTTACCCCCCTCTTGCAGTACAAAGGACTCAACGGCCCGCGAGACCAAGGACATCCGAAAGGATCACCTTTTAAACGCATTTGGCCCACGGACCGCGCATGAATACTGGGCACCCACGCGACGTCGACCCGTCGATTACGGGCCAGCCGCACCAGGTGATGGGCAAAGCTCCCCACCTGATGGGCACATATCGAGGACGCTTGGTAACCCGGTGAGCATGCCAGCGGCGGTACGAGAAATCGTACCGCCGCAACCCTTTTGTGCAGATTTCCGCGCCGCCCCTCAGACCGCCCCGCGCTGCAGCGCCTCGCACACCGCCGTCGACTCGCGCACCCCCAGCTCGACCGCCCTGCCACAGTGGGCGATCCAGCTCGCCATGCCCTCCGGAGTACCCGAGACATAGCCGTCGAGGGCCGCCAGATATGCGGCGCGGCCCAGCTCGGCGTGGCCCACCTCGGACGGGCAGACCGATTTCGGGTCCAGGCCGCTGCCGATCAGGACGATGCGTTCGGCCGCACGTGCGACGAGACCGTTGTGGGAGGCGAAAGGACGCAGCGCGAGCAACTCGCCGTGCACGACGGCGGCAGTGACCAGCGCCGGTGCGGCGCTCCCCGCGATGATCAGCTGCGAGAGCCCCTCCAGCCGTCCGGACACCTCGGCCGCGTCCGGCAACGGCAGCTCGATCAGCGGCTCGTCGACCTGCTCGCCCGCCTGGCGCGGCCGTCCGACCTCGTCCCCGTCGCCGGCGGCGGCCACCATGTGCAGCCGGGCCAGCACCCGCAGCGGCGACTGCCGCCAGATGGACAGCAGCTGCCCCGCCTCGGCGGTCAGCCGCAGCGCCGCGCCCACCACGCGCGCCTCGGCATCGCCGCTGAAGTCGGTACGCCGCCGCACCTCCTCCAGGGCCCAGTCGGCACCGGAGAGCGCCGCGGAACCACGGGCGCCGCGCAGCGCCGCCTCGGAGGTGATCGCATTGCTGCGCCGCCGCATGATCCGGTGCCCGTAGACCCGGTCCACGGCCTTGCGCACGGACTCCACGGACTCGGCCACACCGGGCAGCGAACCCAGGGCCGCGAGCGGATCGGCGGTCGCGCCTGTCGTACTCATGAGTACGACCCTACGCACCCCGGCCCCCCACCCCACGAAGGAGTGGTCTTCTTCACTCCACCCGGCACAGAGCGCTGTCGTACGACTACCCTTCGTGAACATGAAAATTGCTTTCGTCGGGAAGGGCGGCAGTGGCAAGACCACGCTCTCCTCCCTCTTCATCCGCCATCTCACCGCCGCCGGCGCTCCGGTCGTGGCCATCGACGCCGACATCAACCAGCACCTGGGTACCGCGCTCGGCCTCGACGACGCGGAGGCCGCCGCGCTGCCCGCGATGGGCGAGCGGCTGTCACTGATCAAGGACTATCTGCGCGGAGCCAACCCGCGCATCGCCTCCTCGGCCACGATGATCAAGACGACCCCGCCCGGCGAGGGCTCGCGCCTCATCCGGGTGCGGGAGCCAAATCCGGTGTACGACGCCTGCGCGCGCCCGGTGGAACTCGACGGCGGCGCCGCCCGTTTGATGGTCACCGGGCCCTTCACGGACGCCGACCTGGGGGTCGCCTGCTACCACTCCAAGACGGGAGCGGTGGAGCTGTTCCTGAACCACCTCGTCGACGGCGCCGACGACTACGTCGTGGTCGACATGACGGCGGGTTCGGACTCCTTCGCCTCCGGCATGTTCACCCGCTTCGACATCACGTTCCTCGTGGCCGAGCCGACCCGGAAGGGAGTCTCCGTCTATCGCCAGTACAAGGAGTACGCCCAGGACTTCGGCGTCGCCCTGAAGGTCGTCGGCAACAAGGTGCAGGGACAGGACGACCTCGACTTCCTGCGCGCGGAGGTCGGGGACGACCTGCTCGTGACGGTCGGGCACTCGGACTGGGTGCGCGCCATGGAGAGGGGCCGCCCGCCCCGGTTCGACCTCCTTGAGGAGTCCAACGCCCGCGCCCTGCGCACGCTCAGGGAGGCGACCGACGCGACGTACGCGCTGCGGGACTGGGAGCGCTACACCCGCCAGATGGTGCACTTCCATCTGAAGAACGCCCTGACGTGGGGCAACGAGCGCACCGGGGCCGACCTGGCGGCGCAGGTCGACCCCTCCTTCGTGCTCGGCGAGGGCGTGGGCGCTCCCGCCTGAGGCCGTCGCCGGACAGTCGGCTGATGCCGGACCGCCGGCCGCCGCTGGACGAGCGGTTACCGCTGGACGGCCGGTGCCCCGGGTACGCCCTTGGGCGCCGGTGCCGGGGGTGCGGAGAGGAAGGACGCCCAGCCCTGCTTCGGGGCCTCGCCCACGTTCAGGGAGCGCAGCTTCGCCAGGGTCTGCGGGTCCTGGGCGTCCAGCCAGTCGGCGAGCTGGTGGAAGGAGACGCAGCGCACCTCGGGCTTGTTGCACACCTCCTTCACCACCTCGTCGAGGGCGCGCATATAGGTGCCGCCGTTCCATGACTCGAAGTGGTTGCCGATGATCAATGGGGCGCGGTTTCCGTCGTAGGCGCGGTAGAAGCCCTTGAGCAGGCCATCGCGCATCTGGTCGCCCCAGTAGTCGAACTTGTCGGGGTCACCCTGGGTCTGGGTGCCGGACTGGTTGACCATGAAGTTGTAGTCCATGGTCAGCTGCTCGTAGGTGTGCCCCGGGAAGGGGACCAGCTGCATCGACAGGTCCCACAGGCCCTCCTTCTTCTTGGGCCACACCTGGTCGTTGACACCGCTGGTGTCGTAACGGAAGCCCAGCTGGCGGGCCGCCTTCATGAAGTTCTTCTGCCCTTCCAGGCAGGGGGTGCGGGCGCCGATCAGCTCCTTGTCGTAGTCGAAGGGCAGCGGTGCCGCCTTGTTCATGCCGGTGTTGGTCTTCCAGGTCTTCACGAACTGCTTGGCCTGGGCGATCTCGCTCTTCCACTCCGCCACCGACCACTCGCCGACCCCGCCGTCGGGCCCGCAGAAGTGGCCGTTGAAGTGGGTGCCGATCTCGTTGCCCTCCAGCCAGGCCAGCCGCACCTGCTTGACGGTGTCGGCGATTCCCCGCTGGTCGTTGAAGCCGATCTCGGAGCTGCCGGGCGAGTGCTGCGGCGGTGTGTAGAGATCGCGTTTCTCCTCCGGCAGCATGTACACGCCGCTGAGGAAGAACGTCATGGTCGCGTTGTTGGCCTTGGCGACCTTGCGGAAGTGGGAGAACAGCTTCTGGCTGTCCTCGCCCGCGCCGTCCCAGGAGAACACCACGAACTGCGGCGGCTTCTCCCCCGCCTTGAGCCGCTCGGGCCGGGGCAGATGCGGCTGCGACCCGGTGTAGGCGGTGGAGCCGTCACCGATCAGACGAAGCACACTGTTGGGCGCCGGCGCTCCCTTCTGGGGCCCGGACGCCCCTTCATTCGAATCGTTGGAGCCGGTCGCACAACCGGCGAGCGATGCGGCACAGGCCGCGGTGACCATGGCACCGACGGCGATCCTGTGGGTGGCGGCCATGTTCCGCCCACCTTCTTCCTTCTCTCAGACACACGCTGATGAGGGCGTTTTCCGGTGATGTGCCGGGTTGTACCGACAGCGCCGCCAAGGTCGCACAGGAACCGAGAAGGAATTAATACGACAAGCCGATAAAAATATTAGTTCGCTCATTAGCGTGAATCGATGGCCCAAATGCCCTGAAAATACATACCTGCACTTTACTTTGCATTACGATTTTTTTGCCGAGACTTGAATTCAACCCGCCGCTACCGCGCTCACCTCGGAGGAGACGGGAACATGCCAGCCTGCGCACCGACCCCCGACCACGCGTTCCGCTGTATGGGCGCCGATCTGTCGGCGTCCATCGCGGTCTTCCTGATCGCCCTGCCCCTGTCCCTGGGCATCGCCCTCGCCACCGGAGCGCCTCTCCAGGCCGGCCTGGTCGCCGCCGCCGTCGGCGGACTCGTCGCCGGACGCCTCGGCGGCTGCCCGCTCCAGGTCAGCGGTCCCGCGGCCGGACTCACCGTGGTCACCGCCGACCTGATCCACCGGTACGGATGGCGTACGACGTGCGGCATCACGGTGCTCGCCGGGCTCGCCCAACTGGGCCTGGGCTGCCTGCGAGTGGCACGCGGCGCGCTCGCAGTCAGCCCGGCCGTGGTGCACGGCATGCTCGCCGGCATCGGCGTGACCATCGCCGTCGCCCAGTTGCACATCGTCCTCGGAGGCAGCCCACAGAGTTCCGTCCTCGCCAACATCCGCGCGTTGCCCGCCCAGTTGGCCCATCTGCACCCCGCCGCGGTGGCGATGAGCGGGCTCACCCTGACCCTGCTGCTGGCCTGGCCCCGGATCCCCGGCCGCCCCGGCCGCCTCCTGCGCACGGTCCCGGCCGCCCTGGTCGCCGTGGCCGGCGCCACCGCGACCGCCTCGCTCACCGGCCTGACCCTGCCGAGGGTCGATCTGCCGTCCTGGCGCAGCCATGCCCTTGCGGGACTCCCCGAGGGACCGGCGCTCGGCATCGTCGCCGCCGTTCTCACCACCACGCTGGTGTGCAGTGTCCAGTCGCTGCTCGGGGCCGTCGCCGTGGACAAGCTGATCGCCGGCCGGCCGGGGCCGCAGTCCCGGGTCCGCCGCGCCGACCTCGATCGCGAGCTGCTAGGGCAGGGCGCCGCCAACATCGTCTCCGGGCGCTCGGCGGGCTGCCGGTCGCCGGGGTGGCGGTGCGGAGTTCGGCGAATGTGAGATCCGGTGCCGTGAGCCGGAACTCCACGATGCTGCACGGCGTTCTCGTAGTGGTCGCCGCGCTGCTGACGGTCCCGCTCCTGGAACTGATCCCCCTCGCCTCGCTCGCCGCCCTGGTGCTGGCCGTCGGCATCCAGATGGTGTCCCTGCACCACATCCGCACGGTGACCCGCCACCGTGAAGTGCCGGTGTACGCCGTCACCACACTCGGCGTGGCCTTCCTCGGCGTCCTGGAGGGCGTGGCCCTCGGGGTCGCCATGGCCGTCGCCCTCGCCCTGCACCGCCTCGCCCGCACCCGCATCACGCACGAAGAGAAGGGAGGAGCCCATCACGTACACGTTCGAGGCCAGTTGACGTTCCTCGCGGTGCCCCGACTCAGCAGAGCCCTGCATCTCGTACCCCAAGGCGCCCACGCCGTCGTGGAGTTGAACGGGTCGTTCATGGACCACGCGGCGTACGAGTCACTGCGGGACTGGCAGAGCGCCCACACCGCGCGGGGTGGCTCCGCCCGGCTGACAGGCCGGCGCACCGGAGTCCGGAACAATGGGCATGAACTCGCCCACGGCATCAGCTCGATCCAGCGACACACCGCACCGCTGGTCCGGGACAAGGCCGCTCGGCCGGCTCGGGAGGGGCAGCGGCCCTCGCGGCTCTTCCTCACCTGTGCCGATTCACGGCTGGTCGCGTCGATGGTCACTTCCAGTGATCCGGGGGACCTGTTCGTCGTGCGCAATGTCGGCAACCTGGTGCCGACGCCGGGCGAGGAGTACGGGGACGACTCGGTGGCGGCGGCCGTCGAGTACGCGGTGGAGGTGCTGAAGGTGCGGTCCATCACCGTGTGCGGGCACTCCGGGTGCGGGGCCATGCGGGCGCTGCTCGATTTCGAGCCCGCAGGTGCCCGGACCCCGCTCGAGCGGTGGCTGCGGCACGGGCTGCCGAGCCTGCGGAGGGTGGCCGCCGAGGGCGGCCGAGCCCGGGCCGAGCCGACCGGGCGGCTGCCCGGGGACCCGGTGGAGCGGTTGTGCATGGCCAACGTGGTCCAGCAGCTGGAGCATCTGCGGGCCCACGAGTGCGTGTCGCGGGCGCTGGCCGACGGGGTGCTTGAGCTGCACGGGATGTACTTCCACGCGGGTGAGGCGCGGGCGTATCCGCTCAGGGAGGACGGCGCGAGGGAAGGAGTGTCCGAACATGTGACAGGTGTGGAGGAAGTCGTCGGTCCCGTCTGAGCGGCGACAGGTCTAAACCAATTATCGGACGGCCCTTGTCATGGGACCCCGGCTTCTGATGAGCTGTGGCCTGGGACACAACGGACACCCTTCGAACGGGAGATGTCGTGAGCAACGAGAGCCTGGCCAACCTGCTCAAGGAAGAACGCAGGTTCGCGCCCCCCGCCGACCTGGCCGCGCACGCCAACGTCACGGCGGAGGCGTATGAACAGGCCAGGGCTGACAGGCTCGGCTTCTGGGCCACGCAGGCCCGCCGGCTGACCTGGGCCAAGGAGCCGACCGAGACGCTGGACTGGTCGAACCCGCCGTTCGCCAAGTGGTTCAAGGACGGCGAGCTGAACGTCGCGTACAACTGCGTGGACCGGCACGTGGAGGCGGGGCACGGCGACCGGGTCGCCATCCACTTCGAGGGCGAGCCGGGCGACAGCCGGGCGATCACCTACGCCGAGTTGAAGGACGAGGTCTCCAAGGCCGCGAACGCCCTGCTGGAGCTGGGAGTTCGCAAGGGCGACCGGGTCGCCGTCTACATGCCGATGATCCCGGAAACGGCGATCGCGATGCTGGCCTCCGCCCGGATCGGCGCCGCTCACTCCGTCGTCTTCGGCGGGTTCTCGGCCGACGCGCTCGCGACGCGCATCCAGGACGCCGACGCCAAGGTCGTCATCACCTCCGACGGCGGCTACCGGCGCGGCAAGCCGTCCGCGCTGAAGCCCGCCGTGGACGACGCGGTGGAGCGGTCCGGCAATGTCGAGCATGTGCTCGTGGTGCGCCGTACCGGGCAGGACGTGGCGTGGAACGACGAGCGGGACGTGTGGTGGCACGACCTGGTCGAGCGCCAGTCCGCCGAGCACACGCCGGAGGCGTTCGAGGCCGAGCAGCCGCTGTTCATCCTCTACACCTCCGGTACGACGGGAAAGCCGAAGGGCATCCTGCACACCTCCGGCGGCTATCTGACGCAGTCGGCGTACACGCACTGGGCGGTGTTCGACCTCAAGCCGGAGACGGACGTGTACTGGTGCACGGCCGACGTCGGCTGGGTCACCGGCCACTCCTACATCGTGTACGGGCCACTGGCGAACGGCGCGACCCAGGTGATGTACGAGGGCACCCCGGACACCCCGCACCAGGGCCGGTTCTGGGAGATCGTGCAGAAGTACAAGGTCACGATCCTCTACACGGCGCCGACCGCGATCCGTACGTTCATGAAGTGGGGCGACGACATCCCCGCGAAGTTCGACCTGTCCTCCCTGCGCGTGCTGGGTTCGGTCGGCGAGCCGATCAACCCCGAGGCGTGGATCTGGTACCGCAAGCACATCGGCGCCGACCGGACCCCCGTCGTCGACACCTGGTGGCAGACCGAGACCGGCGCCATGATGATCTCGCCGCTGCCCGGCGTCACCGAGGCCAAGCCCGGGTCGGCGCAGCGCCCGCTGCCCGGCATCTCGGCGACGGTCGTCGACGACGAGGCGAACGAGGTGCCCAACGGCGGCGGAGGCTACCTGGTGCTGACCGAGCCGTGGCCGTCGATGCTGCGCACCATCTGGGGCGACGACCAGCGGTTCCTGGACACGTACTGGTCGCGCTTCGAAGGCAGGTACTTCGCCGGTGACGGGGCGAAGAAGGACGACGACGGGGACATCTGGCTGCTGGGCCGGGTGGACGACGTGATGCTCGTGTCCGGGCACAACATCTCCACCACCGAGGTCGAGTCCGCGCTCGTCTCCCACCCGTCCGTCGCCGAGGCCGCGGTGGTGGGCGCGGCCGACGAGACCACCGGGCAGGCGATCGTCGCGTTCGTGATCCTGCGCGGTACGGCGTCCGAGGACGACAAGCTGGTCGGTGAGCTGCAGGGCCACGTCGGCGCCACGCTCGGCCCGATCGCCAAGCCGAAGCGGATCCTGCCCGTGGCGGAGCTGCCGAAGACCCGCTCCGGCAAGATCATGCGCCGGCTGCTGCGCGATGTCGCCGAGAACCGCCAGCTGGGTGATGTCACCACGCTGACCGACTCCACGGTCATGGACCTCATCCAGGCCAAGCTGCCCGCGGCACCCAGCGAGGACTGAGCGACGGCCCTGGGGGCACCCGGCCGCAGACGCGCCGGGTGCCCCTTCCGCGACTGACGTGAAGACCACCGGGAGCGGCACGCCCGCCTGGGGTCCGTTGGGTAAAGCACGCACCGCCTTGGGTAAAATAAGCAAAGCGTCAAGAACGCGGCAAGATCCATAGGTGCGCCGGGAAGTCTGGTCGGCATGCGAGCCGTCCCGCCCACTCACCGGAGGTCTCCCGTGGCCGCGCCCCGCACCGCCCCCGTCCGCAAGGTCCTCGGACGTCTGTCCCTGCCCGAGCGGACCTTCGTCGCGGACGCGCTGCGCACCGAGACGGTCGGCGGCGTCCTGCTGCTGATCGCCGCGATCACCGCTCTGGTCTGGGCGAACATACCGGCCCTGCACCACGGCTACGAGACCGTGAGCCACTTCCACCTCGGCCCGGAGACACTCGGCCTGCGGCTCTCCGTCGCCCACTGGGCCGCCGACGGCCTCCTCGCCGTCTTCTTCTTCGTCGCCGGCATCGAGCTGAAGCGCGAGCTGGTCGCCGGTGACCTGCGCGACCCCAGGGCCGCCGTACTGCCCGTGGCTGCCGCGCTGTGCGGCATGGCCGTACCCGCGCTGGTCTCCACCCTCACCAACCTCGTCGGCGGCGGCTCGACCCAGGGCTGGGCGGTGCCGACCGCCACCGACATCGCCTTCGCCCTCGCCGTGCTGGCGGTCATCGGCACCTCGCTGCCGAGCGCCCTGCGCGCCTTCCTGCTGACCCTCGCGGTCGTCGACGACCTGTTCGCGATCCTGATCATCGCGGTCTTCTTCACAGCCCGGATCGACTTCGCCGCGCTCGGCGGGGCCGTGGCAGGGCTCGTCGTCTTCTGGCTGCTGCTGCGCGCGGGTGTACGCGGCTGGTACGTGTACGTACCGCTGGCCCTGGTCATCTGGGCGCTGATGTACAACAGCGGCGTGCACGCGACCATCGCGGGCGTCGCGATGGGCCTCATGCTGCGCTGCACCACCCGTGAGGGTGAGAAGCGCTCTCCCGGGGAGCGCGTCGAGCACCTGGTGCGCCCCCTCTCGGCGGGGCTGGCCGTGCCGCTGTTCGCCCTGTTCAGCGCCGGTGTCCCGGTGTCCGGCCGGGCGCTCGGGGACGTCTTCGGCCGGCCGGAGACCCTCGGGGTGGTCCTCGGCCTGGTCGTCGGCAAGACCATCGGCATCTTCGGCGGCACCTGGCTGACCGCCCGCTTCACCCGCGCCTCCCTCAGTGAGGACCTGGCCTGGGCCGACGTCTTCGCGGTCGCCTCCCTCGCCGGGATCGGCTTCACCGTCTCCCTGCTCATCGGCGAGCTGGCCTTCGAGGGCGACACGGCGCTGACGGACGAGGTGAAGGCGGCCGTCCTGACCGGTTCACTGATCGCGGCCGTGAGCGCGACCGTGCTGCTGAAGATCCGCAACGCCCGATACCGCAGGCTGTGCGAGGACGAGGAGCGCGACGACGACCTCGACGGCATCCCGGACGTCTACGAACAGGACGACCCGTCCTACCACCTGCGGATGGCGGAGATCCTCGAACGCAAGGCCGCCGACCACCGCAGACTGGCCGCCGAGATGGCCGCCGCTCGCCACGGGCTTGCCGAAGTGGCGGGCGGGGCAGGCGACGAGGACGACCGTCGGGCATGATCTGACGAGACGGTACAAATCAAGATGGCAGCAAAGACGGAGAGGGAGACCGCGATGAGCGCACCCGACGGCAGCCCGGTCGGTGCCGAACGCAGCATCGGCCAGCTGTTCGCCTCGGCGACGACCGAATTGTCGGCGCTGGTGCACGACGAGATCGCGCTGGCCAAGGCGCAGCTGAAGCAGGACGTCAGGCGCGGCGCGGTCAGCGGCGGCGCGTTCTCGGGGGCGGGCGCGGTGCTGGTGTTCTCCCTGCCGATGCTCAACTTCGCCCTGGCGTACGGCATCCGGACCTGGAGCGGCTGGAACCTCGCGGTCTGCTTCCTGCTGTCCTTCGCGGCCAACGTGCTCGTCGCGGGCGTTCTGGCGCTGATCGGCGTGGCCTTCGCGAAGAAGACCCAGAAGAGCAAGGGCCCGCAGAAAGTGGCCGCCTCGATGAAGGAGACGGCCGTCGTCCTGCAGAACGCCAAGCCGCATCCGCGCCCCGAGCTGGAGGACCGGGCGCCCGAGGCCATCGAGGCTGTGGCACGCTCCTCCTCATGACCGAGCCCGCCGCGTCGTCGGCCGTACGCATCGACGTCCCCGGAGCGCATCCGACGCACCGGGACGTCGCGGCCAACGGTGCCCGCTTCCACATCGCCGAACTCGGCGACGGCCCGCTGGTGCTGCTGCTGCACGGCTTCCCGCAGTTCTGGTGGACATGGCGGCACCAGCTCGTCGCGCTCGCCGACGCGGGTTTCCGGGCCGTGGCCATGGACCTGCGGGGCGTCGGCGGCAGCGACCGCACCCCGCGCGGGTACGACCCGGCCAACCTCGCCCTGGACGTCACCGGCGTGGTCCGCTCCCTGGGCGAACCGGACGCCGCGCTGGTCGGCCACGACCTGGGCGGCTATCTGGCGTGGACGGCCGCCGCGATGCGCCCCAAGCTCGTACGGCGGCTCGCGGTGGTCTCCATGCCGCATCCCCGGCGCTGGCGCGCCGCGATGCTGCGGGACGCCCGGCAGACCGCCGCCAACTCCTACATCTGGGGGTTCCAGCGGCCCTGGATCCCGGAGCGTCAACTGACCGCGGACGACGGTGAACTGGTAGGCCGGCTGATCCGGGACTGGTCCGGGCCGACGCCGCCGGACGACGAGGCGATCGAGACGTACCGGCGCGCGATGTGCATCCCCTCCACCGCGCACTGCTCCGTCGAGCCGTACCGCTGGCTGGTGCGGTCCCTGGCGCGCCCGGACGGCATCCAGTTCAACCGCCGGATGAAGCGGCCGGTGCGGGTCCCGACCCTGCATCTGCACGGCTCCCTGGACCCGGTGACCCGCACGCGCAGTGCGGCCGGGTCGGGCGAGTACGTCGAAGCGCCCTACCGCTGGCGGCTGTTCGACGGGCTGGGGCACTTCCCGCACGAGGAGGATCCGGTCGCCTTCTCCTCGGAGCTGATCCACTGGCTCAAGGATCCCGAACCCGACCGGTGACCGATCCGACGCGCCCGGTGGCCGTAGACCTGAACACCTGTCCTACGAACGCTCACATGCCCGGCGCATACGCCAATTGGGCGCCTCCGGGGCGGTTATCGACCTTGGGGCGGGGGCACACGTCGGGGTATGGGCTGGACGCACGACTACAGTGACGCACCCCGCAACCGCCGCTCGGCCACCGGCCTGAGCAGCCACCAGCGAGGCACACCGCAACTGGCGGGCGCGGACCTCCGCGTGGGTATTCCGCGCATCCTGCGCCGCCGGGCCCGCTGGGTCTCGGTACGGCTGCGTCACCCGCGCGGCTGACGCCCACAAGACACCCGAACGCCCCGCAGCGTTCCCGAAGCACCCCTGACGCGCCGTCCTACAGGGCGCAGCTGTCGGTGCCCACCTGGTCGTTCGCGGTACGACCCCGGCTGATGTCCGGCTGGATCTCGTCCGCCGTGAGCGCGTACCCGGTGTCGGCGTCGTCGAGGGACTTCGCGAACACCACGCCGTAGACCTTGCCGTCGGGCGTGAGCAGCGGGCCGCCGGAGTTGCCCTGGCGGACCGTCGCGTACAGCGAGTAGACGTCACGGCGGACCGTGCCCCGGTGGTAGATGTCCGGGCCGTTGGCCGTGATGCGCTGGCGCACGCGCGCGGCGCGGACGTCGTACGACCCGTTCTCCGGGAAGCCCGCGACGATCGCGCCGTCGCCGCTCGCGGCGTCCTTGGCGGAGAACCTCAGCGCGCTGGCCCTGAGGTCGGGCACGTCCAGTACGGCGATGTCGCGCTGCCAGTCGTAGAGGACGACCTTGGCGTCGTACTTGCGGCCCTGGCCGCCCATCTGGACGGTCGGCTCGTCGACGCCGCCGACGACGTGCGCGTTGGTCATGACGCGGCGGTCGGCGAAGACGAACCCGGAGCCCTCCAGGACCTTGCCGCAGCTCTGCGCGGTGCCCACGACCTTGACGATGGACCGCTGTGCGCGGGTGGCGACGGCGCTGCCGGCCAGGGCCGGGTCGGGCGGCCGGACGTCGGTGATGGGCTCGTTCGCGAAGGGGCTGAAGACCTGCGGGAAGCCGTTCTGCGCGAGGACGGTGGAGAAGTCGGTGAACCAGGTGTCGGCCTGGGCCGGCAGCGCCCGGGAGACGCCGTGGAGCACCGTGGAGTTGCGGACCTCCTTGCCGAGCGTGGGCAGCGTCGTCCCGGCGAGGGCGGACCCGATCAGCCAGGCGACCAGCAGCATCGCCACGACGTTGACGAGGGCGCCGCCGGCGGCGTCCAGCGCGCGGGCCGGGGACCAGGTGATGTACCGCCGCAGTTTGTTGCCGAGGTGGGTGGTCAGGGCCTGGCCGACGGAGGCGCAGACGATGACGACGACCACCGCGACAACGGCGGCGGTCGTGTCGACCTCCGCCTTGTGGGTGACCGTGTCCCACAGGACGGGCAGTGCGTAGACGGCGGCGAGACCGCCGCCGAGGAAACCGATCACCGACAGGATGCCGACGACGAAGCCCTGCCGGTAGCCGACGATCGCGAACCACACGGCGGCGACCAGCAACAGGATGTCCAGCACGTTCACCGCTTCAGGCCTCGCCTCTTGCGTCCCCCGGGAAAACACAGCACGGGGTTCACCCTGTCATGACCGCCAGTCGAGCGGGACCCGCTTCTCCCTGTCCCAGGGACGCTCCCAGCCGGCGAAGTGCAGCAGGCGGTCGATGACGCCTGCCGTGAAACCCCAGACCAGGGCCGATTCGACCAGGAATGCCGGACCCCGGTGGCCGCTGGGGTGGACGGTGGTGGCTCTGTTCCCGGGATCCGTGAGATCCGCCACGGGGACCGTGAAGACACGGGCGGTCTCGTTCGGGTCTACGGCACCGACCGGGCTGGGCTCGCGCCACCAGCCCAGGACCGGTGTGACGACGAAGTGGCTGACCGGGATGTAGAGCTTGGGCAGCACACCGAAGAGCTGCACTCCGGCCGGGTCGAGGCCGGTCTCCTCCTCGGCCTCGCGCAGCGCGGCCCGCAGCGGCCCCTCGCCCCTCGGGTCGCCGTCCTGCGGGTCGAGGGCGCCGCCGGGGAAGGAGGGCTGCCCCGCGTGGGAGCGCAGGGAACTCGCCCGCTCCATGAGCAGCAGCTCGGGGCCGCGCTCGCCCTCACCGAAAAGGATCAGTACGGCCGACAGGCGGCCCGATCCGTTCTCCGGCGGCAGAAAGCGGCTCAGCTGCAGCGGCTCGACCGTCTCCACCACGCGCACCACCGGGTCGAGCCAGCCGGGCAGCCCCTCTTTGCTGAGCGTCACCGCGCCGCCCTGGGTATTGCTCGCGTGTGTCATAGCCACCCCCCGTTCTGCCGTGTCCAACGCCCGGGCACCCCGAGATCGTTCCGTCACCGGTACCCACACCGCCCGGCGGTCCGGCGTGTCGTCCGCGCCGTCATCCGGCCCCCAGCGGCGGGGCCGGCCGGCCGCCCGCGTCGAGGTAGGCCTGCGGGGGCTTCAGGCGCTGGCCCGGGAAGCCGCCCTTCTCGTACTTCAGCAGCTTCCTGGCCTTCTCCGGGTCGGTCTCGCCCTCGCCGAAGGCCGGGCAGAGCGGAGCGATCGGGCAGGCACCGCAGGCGGGCTTGCGGGCGTGGCAGATGCGGCGGCCGTGGAAGATCACGTGGTGCGAGAGCATCGTCCACTCGCTCTTCGGGAAGAGCGCGCCGACGGCGGCCTCGATCTTGTCCGGCTCGGTCTCCGTCGTCCACTGCCAGCGCCGTACCAGCCGCTGGAAGTGGGTGTCCACGGTGATGCCCGGCCGCCCGAAGGCGTTGCCGAGGACGACGAAGGCGGTCTTGCGGCCGACGCCCGGCAGTTTGACCAGGTCCTCCAGCCGGCCGGGCACCTCGCCGCCGAACTGCTCGGCCAGGGCCTTGGACAGCCCTATGACCGACCTCGTCTTGGCGCGGAAGAAACCGCAGGGACGGAGGATCTCCTCAACCTCCTCCGGGTTCGCCGCGGCGAGGTCCTCCGGGGTGGGGTACTTGGCGAAGAGCGCGGGCGTCGTCTGGTTGACGCGCAGGTCGGTGGTCTGGGCGGACAGGACCGTGGCGACCAGGAGCTGGAAGGGGTTCTCGAAGTCCAGTTCCGGATGCGCGTACGGATACACCTCGGCCAGCTCGCGGTTGATGCGGCGGGCCCGACGGACCAGGCCGGTACGGGACTCGGCCGCCGGGACCTTTTTGGCCGTTTTAACTGTTTTCTTACTACTGCTGGAGCCTTGTTCGCCCACAGCGGAATCACGACGTACAACCACCCGCCAAGCCCCCTAGCCCTGTGCTCTCACCGGCGATTTGGACACCCGGCCAGCCTAAAGCCCGGCGCCGACATCCGCCCCGGACCCCGGGGATCAGCCCCCGATTGGACCCCTGCCGCTTACCCCGGGACACCTGTGCGGCATCCTTGTGACAGATCACACTGTTTGGACCGTCCGGCAAAATGGGGAACACGGTCCCCTGGCACACGGGGGAGCAAGATCCCCTGAGCAGGTCGACAAGGGAGATAACTCGTGGACGACGTTCTGCGGCGCAACCCGCTCTTCGCGGCGCTCGACGACGAGCAGGCCGCGGAGCTCCGCGCCTCCATGAGTGAGGTGACCCTCGCGCGCGGTGACTCGCTCTTCCACGAGGGTGACCCCGGAGACAGGCTGTACGTCGTCACCGAGGGCAAGGTCAAGCTGCACCGCACCTCCCCCGACGGCCGGGAGAACATGCTGGCCGTCGTCGGACCCGGCGAGCTGATCGGCGAGCTGTCGCTGTTCGACCCGGGCCCGCGCACGGCGACCGCGACCGCGCTGACCGAGGTCAAGCTGCTCGGTCTCGGCCACGGCGACCTGCAGCCCTGGCTGAACGTCCGCCCCGAGGTGGCCGGCGCCCTGCTGCGCGCGGTCGCCCGTCGGCTGCGCAAGACCAACGACGCCATGTCCGACCTGGTCTTCTCCGACGTCCCCGGCCGTGTGGCGCGCGCCCTGCTGGACCTCTCCCGGCGCTTCGGCGTGCAATCCGAGGAGGGCATCCACGTGGTGCACGACCTCACCCAGGAGGAGCTGGCCCAACTGGTCGGCGCCTCCCGCGAGACCGTGAACAAGGCACTGGCGGACTTCGCCCAGCGCGGCTGGCTCCGCCTGGAGGCACGGGCCGTGATCCTGCTGGACGTGGAGCGGCTGGCCAAGCGGTCGCGCTAGTGCCCCGGCGGGCGCTGGTCGCCGAGGAGTTCCGGCGGATCGACCGCGTCGGCACACCGCTGTTCCGCCGCGCCCAGCCACTGAGCCGGCGGACCGGCCGACGCCACGGCGAGGGCCTGGGCCGCCCGTTCTGACCCGGTCCGGCGCCTTCCGACCCGGTCCGGTCCGACTCGGTCCGGCCCAGCCCGGTCGGGTCCGGCCCGGTCGGGACGCGGCTAGTGCCGCAACAGGCAACGTTCGACCCGTCGCGACGCCCGGCACGCGCCCCCACCCTCGAACCGGCTTCGCCGCCTCGGGCGGGGGGATCCCCTTCGCCGCACCGGCCGAAAGCCCAAGTACGTCCAGTACGAGGACTTCCGGCCGGCACTCCCCCAGCCTCCGGCCGGGGGGGGACCCCCAGAGCACGCACCGGACGCCGCTCCTTGACGGGCGACGTTGCCTGCCGCGGCACTAGATCAGTCCGTGCTCCAGCAGGTAGTCCAACTGCGCCCGCACCGACAGTTCCGCCGCCGGCCACAGGGTGCGGTCCACGTCGGCGTACACGTGGGCCACGACCTCGGAAGGGGTCTGGTAGCCGTCCTCTACGGCCGTCTCGACCTGGGCGAGGCGATGGGCGCGGTGGGCGAGGTAGAACTCGACGGCGCCCTGGGCGTCCTCCAGGACCGGCCCGTGGCCCGGCAGCACCGTGTGGACGCCGTCGTCGACCGTCAGGGACCTCAGCCGTCGCAGGGAGTCCAGGTAGTCCCCGAGGCGGCCGTCCGGGTGTGCCACGACCGTCGTACCGCGCCCGAGGATGGTGTCGCCGGTCAGGACGGCCCGGTCGGCCGGCAGGTGGAAGCACAGGGAGTCCGCGGTGTGGCCGGGGGTCGGTACGACCCTCAGCTCCAGGCCGCCGACGGTGACCACGTCCCCGGCGCCCAGGCCCTCGTCGCCCAGCCGCAGCGCCGGGTCCAGCGCCCTCACCTTGGTGCCGGTCAACCCGGCGAAGCGGACGGCGCCCTCGGCGTGGTCGGGATGGCCGTGGGTGAGCAGGGTGACGGCGACGCGCTTGCCGGCCTGCTCCGCCGTGTCGATGACGGCGCGCAGATGGGTGTCGTCCAGCGGACCGGGGTCGATCACCACGGCCAGGTCGGAGTCGGGCTCGGCGACGATCCAGGTGTTGGTGCCGTCCAGGGTCATCGCGGAGGCGTTGGGCGCCAGGACGTTGACGGCCCGTTCGGTGGCGGGCCCCGTCAGGACCACGCCCCGGGGCTGGCCGGGCAGGGCTGCTGCGTCCGTCATGCGGGGCCTCCACCGGTCGGGGCGGTCTGTGCGGTCGCGGTCGACGGGATGTGTTTGGTGAACTCGTCGTGGCCCGGCCAGGACAGGACGATCTCGCCGTCGACCAGGCGGGCCCGCGCCAGGACGGGCGTGAGGTCGCGCGCGGGTGCGGCGGCGAGCGCCTCGGCGGCACCGGCGTACGGCGTCAGCTGGCGCAGGGTGGCGATGGTGGGCGGCATCATCAGCAGCTCGCCCCTGTCGTAGCCGGCGGCGGCCTCCTCGGGGCGGATCCACACCGTCCGGTCGGCCTCCGTGGAGGCGTTGCGGGTGCGCTGCCCCTGGGGGAGGGCGGCCACGAAGAACCAGGTGTCGTAGCGACGGGCCTCGAACTCCGGCGTGATCCAGCGCGTCCAGGCGCCCAGCAGGTCGGAGCGCAGGACCAGGCCCCGGCGGTCGAGGAACTGTGCGAAGGACAGGTCACGGGCGACCAGCGCGGCACGGTCGGCCTCCCAGTCCTCGCCCGTGGTGTCGCCGACCACCGCGTCGGGGGCGGGCCCGGCGAGCAGGACGCCCGCCTCCTCGTAGGTCTCCCGCACGGCCGCGCAGACGACGGCCTGGGCGTCGCTGTCCTCGACGCCGAGCCGTTCGGCCCACCACGCGCGCGTGGGACCCGCCCAGCGGATCCGGTGGTCGTCGTCGCGCGGGTCCACACCGCCGCCGGGATACGCGTACGCGCCTCCGGCGAAGGCCATGGAGGCGCGTCTGCGCAGCATGTGGACGGCGGGCCCGGTGGGCGTGTCCTTCAGGAGCATCACCGTGGCCGCCCGCTTGGTCGGCACCGGCGTGAGGGTGCCGTCGGCGAGCGCACGAATGCGTTCCGGCCACTCCTTGGGATACCACTGCCCATTCGCCATGGGCGCGAGGCTATCCCGTGGCGCGCGAATGTTCGAGAGGTGCCCGAGGTCGCCGAAGCCGAGGCACCCGAGGTCAGGGGGTTGACATGGCCCAGGTCAGCGGCACCGGGGTACCGCGGGCCCTCGGCACGGGACGTGTCCGGGTCGGTGGGCTACGGCTCCAGCTCCACCTGGATCTCGACCTCCACCGGCGCGTCCAGCGGCAGCACCGCGACGCCCACCGCGCTGCGGGCGTGCACGCCCTTGTCGCCGAGGACCTCACCGAGCAGCTCGCTGGCGCCGTTGACGACACCGGGCTGGCCGGTGAAGTCGGCGGCCGAGGCGACGAAACCGACGACCTTCACCACGCGCGCGATGCGGTCCAGGTCGCCGGTGACGGACTTGACGGCGGCCAGCGCGTTCAGCGCGCAGACGCGGGCCAGGTCCTTGGCCTCCTCGGGGGTGACCTCCGCACCGACCTTGCCGGTGACCGGGAGCTTGCCCTCCACCATCGGCAGCTGGCCGGCGGTGTAGACGTACACCCCGGACCGCACGGCCGGCTGGTACGCGGCCAGCGGCGGTACCACCTCAGGGAGGGCCAGGCCCAGTTCGGCCAGCTTGGCCTCGACCGCGCTCACGCCTGCTTCTCCCGCTTCAGGTAGGCCACGAGCTGCTCGGGGTTGTTCGGCCCGGGCACGACCTGGACGAGTTCCCAGCCGTCCTCGCCCCAGGTGTCCAGAATCTGCTTCGTGGCATGGACGAGCAGCGGCACGGTCGCGTACTCCCACGAACGACGGCGAGGATCAGCCATGACAACACCCCAGGTGGTAAGCGGTATGAACTTTCACGTCGCAGGCTACACACGACGGTCCCACCGACGGGTCAACGGCTGCGGTCCCCGCTGATCCGGCCCCCGTCATGCGCCTCGGCCGGCTTCCCGCGCCGCGCGCTCCAGCCGGCCCCGGTAGTCCTCCCACCAGGCGGAGTCACCCGGCGCCATGCTGCCGTTGCCGTTGTTCATCCCCACCGCGCCGTCCGTCAGCTCCCGGAGGATGTCGGCGTGCCCGGCGTGCCGGTGCGTGTCGGCGATCACGCGCACCACGGCATGATGCAACGTCACCTCGTCCCTGCCGTCGGGCCACCACGGCACCCTGCCGATCGTGTCCAGGGCCAGCGCGTCGATCGTCGCGTCCGCGTGTGCCCACGCCCGGCGGTACAGCGCCACGATGTGCTCGCGTGACTCGTCTGCGGTGGCCCACATGTCCGCGTTGGTCTCGGCAGCGTCCTCGAGCCAGGGCAGGGCCTCGCCGGACGGCCGTCCGAAGGTGTCCCCGAGGTAGCCCAGCTCCACGCCGGCCACGTGTTTGACCAGGCCCAGCAGGTTGGTGCCGGTCGGTGTCAGCGGGCGGCGTACGTCGTACTCGGTGAGCCCTTCGAGCTTCCACAGCAGGGCGTCACGGGCGGACTGCAGGTACCGGTGAAGGTCGGCCTTGGGATCCGATGCGGTCATGCGGGCCAGTCTGCCGCTCGTGCGATCTTTGTCCAGAAGGACCGGCAAACCGGTCCGCCGGTGCGGCCCGGACGGGCATAACCGCAGGCCACGGCATGCCGCGGTGGTTTGTGGCGATAACGGAGCGGTCGGCTGGGGCCGCTGTCGTCCTCCGGACATGTGGCCGACTACGGCCCCTGTTGTCCACAGCCTCCCGCGTGGTCGTCGGCGGGACTGGTTAGGCTCGAAGACGTGAGCAGGCTCCAGGTCGTCAGCGGCAAGGGCGGGACCGGAAAGACGACGGTCGCCGCCGCACTCGCGCTGGCCCTGGCCACGGAGGGGAAGCGGACGCTCCTCGTCGAGGTCGAGGGCCGGCAGGGCATCGCACAGCTCTTCGAGACAGAGGCGTTGCCGTACGAGGAACGGAAGATCGCGGTCGCTCCAGGGGGCGGGGAGGTGTTCGCCCTGGCCATCGACCCCGAACTGGCCCTTTTGGACTACCTCCAGATGTTCTACAAGCTGGGCGGTGCGGGCAGAGCCCTGAAGAAGCTCGGGGCCATCGACTTCGCGACCACCGTCGCGCCGGGTCTGCGGGACGTCCTGCTGACCGGCAAGGCGTGCGAGGCGGTGCGGCGCAAGGACAGGAGCGGGCGGTTCGCCTACGACTACGTCGTCATGGACGCCCCGCCCACCGGGCGCATCACCCGCTTCCTCAACGTCAACGACGAGGTCGCCGGCCTCGCGAAGATCGGTCCGATACACAATCAGGCGCAGGCCGTCATGCGGGTGCTCAAGTCGCCGGAGACGGCGGTTCACCTGGTGACGCTGCTGGAGGAGATGCCGGTCCAGGAGACCGCGGACGGCATCGCCGAACTGCGCGGGGCTCGGCTGCCGGTGGGCCGGGTCATCGTGAACATGGTGCGGCCGCGGGTGTTGGACGCGGCCGACCTGGAACTCGTACGCGGGGTGCCGCGCACCGCCGTGGCCCAGTCGCTGTCGGCCGCGGGGCTGGGCGGGGCGCGCCGGGGCGGGAACGCGGAGAAGCTGGTGGACCCGCTGCTGGAGCAGGCGGCGCAGTACGCCGAGCGGTACGCCCTGGAGCAGGAGCAGCGGGCGGTCCTGGGCGAGCTGGACCTGCCGCTGCACGAACTGCCGCTGTTCGCCGAAGGCATGGATCTGGCGGGGCTGTACGAACTCGCCACCGAGCTGCGGAAGCAGGGAATGACATGAGTCCGGACCCGGCGACTGCCCAGGAGGGCGCCCGCCGCCTCTCCCCCGCGCGCGTGCTGGACGTCGATCCGCTGCTCGACGACCCGAAGACCCGGATCGTGGTGTGCTGCGGATCGGGCGGGGTCGGCAAGACGACGACCGCCGCGGCCCTGGGGCTCAGGGCGGCCGAGCGGGGCCGCAAGGTCGTCGTCCTCACCATCGACCCGGCGCGCAGGCTCGCCCAGTCCATGGGCATCGACTCGCTGGACAACGTGCCCCGCCGGGTGAAGGGCACCGACGGTGACGGCGAACTGCACGCGATGATGCTCGACATGAAGCGCACCTTCGACGAGGTCGTCGAGGCGCACGCGGATCCCGAGCGGGCCGCCGCGATCCTGGCCAACCCCTTCTACCAGTCGCTTTCGGCGGGCTTCGCGGGCACGCAGGAGTACATGGCGATGGAGAAGCTGGGGCAGCTGCGGGCCCGGGACGAGTGGGACCTGATCGTGGTCGACACCCCGCCGTCCCGTTCGGCGCTGGACTTCCTGGACGCGCCGAAGCGGCTCGGCTCGTTCCTGGACGGCCGGCTGATCCGGCTGCTGACGGCGCCGGCCAAGCTGGGCGGGCGCGCGGGGATGGCGTTCCTGAACGTCGGCATGTCGATGATGACCGGCACCCTGGGCAAGCTGCTGGGCGGTCAGCTGCTGAAGGACGTGCAGACGTTCGTGGCCGCGATGGACACCACCTTCGGTGGTTTCCGTACCCGCGCGGACGCCACGTACAAGCTGCTCCAGGCCCCCGGTACGGCCTTCCTGGTGGTGGCGGCCCCGGAGCGGGACGCGCTGCGCGAGGCCGCGTACTTCGTGGAGCGGCTGGCCGCGGAGGACATGCCCCTGGTGGGTCTGGTGCTCAACCGGGTCCACGGCAGCGGCGCCGAACGGCTGTCCGCCGAACGGGCGCTCGAAGCCGCAGAAAATCTTGAGGAGCCCCGCATTGTGGATCAGGGGGCCGGGAAAGCTGGACTTCGTAACTCTCCCGACACGTACGACAGTTCAGAATCGCCCACGCCCACGCCTGAGCCCACGTCACCGGCGCCCGCCTCGAAGACCCCCGAGGTGGAATCCGTCGCTTCGGGATCCTCTACGACGGAGTCTCCCGTCGACCGGCTCACCGCGGGTCTGCTGAGGCTGCACGCCGAGCGCATGCACCTGCTCTCCCGAGAGCAGCGCACGCGTGACCGCTTCACCGCCCGGCACCCCGAGGTGGCGGTGGTGGAAGTGGCCGCGCTGCCCGGCGATGTGCACGACCTCGCGGGACTGCGGGACATCGGGGACCGGCTCGCGGCCGAACGGCCGGAGCTGCCCTGAAGGATCCTGAAGGTGTACGCCGCCCTCGGCTGACCGCGAGGAACGCTCGTCCGGCCGCGAGGGATGCGGGCTGACCGCCAGGTACTTGGCTGACCGCCAGGTACTCAGCTGACCGCCGCGTAGTGCTCGTACACCTCGTCACTGTCGAGGGGCACGATCCCGGTTCCGCGCTCGTACTCCGAGCGCGCGGTCTCCAGGAGCCGGCGCCAGGAGGTCACGGTGGGCCGCCTGCGCAGCAGCGCGCGCCGCTCCCGCTCCGTCATGCCTCCCCACACGCCGAACTCGACGCGATTGTCCAGCGCATCGGCCAGGCATTCCGTGCGTACCGGACATCCGGTGCACACCGCCTTGGCCCTGTTCTGCGCTGCTCCCTGCACGAACAGTTCATCCGGATCGGTAGTGCGGCAGGCGGCCTGCGCACTCCAGTCGGTTACCCAGCCCATACCGGCGCCGTCCTCTCCCGAATCGAGGCTCCCCCACGGCGGCAGCGGCATATGCACCGCTGCCAGTTGAGGACGTTACGGAAGGTGGGCACAGCGCAACACCCCCTTCGGGCCCAATCTTGAATGGCCCGAACGGACTATGGGTAAGCGGCAGATCACCCGCGGGAGTGAGCTGGCGACATGCGTGATCATTCCGGCAAACCGGTACAGCCGTGATGCGCCACAACGGACGCGAAGTGACACACGAGGCGGATTCGGACACGCCCCCACCAAAAAGCCGGGCTACTTCCGGAACGATTCGGGGTCGCCGGACGTATTGATACGTGGCCTCACTGCTGTGACAGTTGATTGCAGCTTAGGCCAAGGCATATACGCGTGTCCGGCGAATGAGAACGTAGGCTGCCCTCATGCCAAAGAAGCGCTCGGGCGGTGGCCTGTCGGCGACGCAGCAGGCCGCCAAGTTCCTCGGTGTCAGTGTGCTCGCGGGAGCCGTGATGGCGGGCATCGCCCTGCCCGCCGCAGGCGCGCTCGGACTTGTGGCCAAGGGGTCGGTCCAGAGCTTCGACGACATCCCGGCCAACCTGAAGAGTCCGCAGCTCAGCCAGCGTACGACCATACTGGACGCCGAGGGCAAGCAGATCGCCATGGTGTACTCCCGTGACCGTACGGTGGTGGACCTCAAGGACATCTCGCCGTACATGCAGAAGGCGATCGTCGCGATCGAGGACTCGCGCTTCTACCAGCACGGCGCCATCGACCTGAAGGGCGTCCTGCGCGCCCTGAACAAGAACGCGCAGAGCGGCGGGGTCGCCCAGGGCGCCTCCACGCTCACCCAGCAGCTGGTGAAGAACTACTTCATCGAGGAAGCCGGCGACGACCCGACGAAGGTCGCGGAGGCCACCCAGCAGACCATCGGTCGCAAGATCCGCGAGCTGAAGTACGCGATCCAGATCGAGGAGAAGCTCGGCAAGAAGAAGATCCTCGAGAACTACCTCAACATCACCTTCTTCGGCGAGCAGGCCTACGGCGTCGAGGCGGCCTCCCAGCGCTACTTCTCCAAGCACGCCAAGGACCTCACCCTCCCGCAGGCGGCGCTGCTCGCGGGCATCGTCCAGTCCCCGAGCCGCTACGACCCGGTGAACGACGAGGCCGAGGCCACCAAGCGGCGCAACATCGTCCTGCAGCGCATGGCCGAGGTCGGCGACATCTCGCAGGCGGAGGCGGACGCGGCCAAGGAGAAGCCGCTCGGGCTCAACCCGAGCCAGCCGAAGAACGGCTGCATCACCGCGGTCAAGGGCGCCGGCTTCTTCTGCGACTACGTGCGCGAAACGTTCCTGAACAACCCGGTCTTCGGCAAGACCCGCGCGATCCGCGCCAAGACGTGGAACCAGGGCGGTCTGACGATCCGTACGACGCTCGACCCGCAGGCGCAGGAATCCGCGCAGGCGTCGATCAAGGACCACGTCTACAAGAGCGATGCCGTGGCGACCGCCGCCACCATCGTCGAGCCCGGCACCGGCAAGATCCTCGCCATGGGCCAGTCCCGTCCGTACGGCTTCGGCCGGAACGAGACGCAGATCAACCTCTCCGTCGACCAGGACATGGGCGGCGGCGCCGGCTACCAGCCCGGTTCCACGTTCAAGCCGATCGTGGCCGCGGCCGCCATAGAGGGGGGCAAGCCGGCCACCCAGCAGTACCCGTCGCCGTACGAGATGCCCTATCCGAGCCCGGTGTCCATCTGTGACGGCAAGACCTGGCGCAACGACCCGAACAAGCCGGCCAAGCTGACCAACGAGAACGAGTCGGAGCACGGGCCGTACGGCATGAAGGAAGCGACCGCCAAGTCGGTCAACACCTACTACGTGCAGCTGATCAGCGACATCGGTATCTGCCCGGTCATCCAGATGGCCGGCAAGATGGGCGTGGCCCGCGCCGACGCCCGCAAGATCGACCAGGCGCCGTCCATCGCGCTCGGCACCCAGGAGATGTCGCCGCTGACGATGGCGAACGCGTACGCGACCTTCGCCTCGCGCGGCATGTACTGCACGCCGATCGCCATCGAGTCGATCACGCAGACCATCGGCAGCGAGAAGAAGTCCCTGGACGTGCCGAAGTCCACCTGCTCGCGCGCGATGTCGGAGAAGACCGCGGACACCGTCAGCACGCTCCTCAAGGGCGTGGTCGAGGACGGCACCGGCCAGCAGGCCGGCCTCGGCGACCGCCCGAGCGCGGGCAAGACCGGTACGACGGACAACCGCTACGCGGCCTGGTTCGTCGGCTACACCCCCAACATGGCGGGCGCGGTCTGGGTCGGCGACCCCGCACACAAGCGGCGCATGATCAACATCAGCATCGGCGGCGTCACGCGCGACAAGGTCTTCGGTGGTGAGGTCCCCGGACCGATCTGGCGGGACATGATGACCGGCGCCCTGGACGGCAGGCCCGCCCCCGACTTCCATCTCATCGACATCCCCGACGACAACAAGGGCAAGGGCCGCGGCCATGGGAACGGCAACGGTGACGGCAACGGGAAGAACGGCGACAACACCGGCGGTGTGATCGGCGGCCTCATCGGCGGCCTGACCAACGGCGGTACGACGGGCGCCACCGGCGGCGACACGGGCGGCGGCAACGGCTTCCCGACGCCGACCTTCTCCATCCCGGCCGGCTTCATCCAGGGGCAGGGCAACGGCGGGAACAACGGGAACGCCAACGGCGGGCCACGCCGCTGACCGGACCCTCATGAACGGCGGCGGGGCCGCACCCTCGGGTGAACCGAGGGTGCGGCCCCGTTTCGGGTCGTGGCGCGCCGCGACGGTCTCGGTGCGCTGGGCCGGTCGTGAAGTGATCCCGCCTGGCCAGGCTTGGTCAGCCTTGGCCAGCGAGCTTTCAGTCTTGGTCAGCCGCCGAGGAGTTTTCAGTCTTGGTCAGCCGGCGAGGAGCTTCTTCACCACGGCGGCGACGCGGCCGCCCTCGGCCTGGCCGGCCACCTTCGGGTTCACGATCTTCATCACGGCGCCCATGGCCCGCGGCCCCTCCGCACCGGCCGCCTTCGCCTCCGCGACCGCCTGGGCGACGATCTCCTCCAGCACCTCGTCGGACAGCTGCCGGGGCAGGTACTCGGCGAGAACCTCGCCCTCCGCCTTCTCCCGCTCCGCGGACTCGGGACGACCACCCTGGGCGAACGCGTCCGCGGCCTCGCGGCGCTTCTTGGCCTCCTTGGTGATCACCTTGAGGACCTCGTCGTCGGACAGCTCCCGCTTCTCCTTGCCCGCGACCTCCTCCTTGGTGATCGCGGCGAGCGTCAGCCGGAGCGTCGAGGAGCGCAGCTCGTCGCGCTCCTTGATCGCGGCGTTGAGGTCGTCGTGCAGCTTCGACTTGAGCGTGGTGGTCATGGCTCCGATTGTCGCAGGTGCGCGAGTCCGAACGCCCGCTGATTTAGCGGTCGCCCGGTCTCGAGGCCCCTCCCCCGTCTGACACGATGGTCGTATGCGCGCGCGATACGGAGTACCCCTGGGAATTGCGGCGGCCGGCGCCGCCGGTCTGGCGTATGCGGCGGGATTCGAAGCCCGCTCCTTCCGGCTGCGACGGGTGACGGTGCCGGTCCTGCCGCCGGGCATGGGCCCGCTGCGTGTGCTCCAGGTCTCCGACATCCACATGGTCGGCGGTCAGCGCAAGAAGCAGCGCTGGCTGCGCTCGCTGGCGGGCCTGCGCCCCGACTTCGTGATCAACACGGGCGACAACCTCTCCGACCCCGAGGGCGTCCCCGAGGTCCTCGACGCGCTCGGCCCGCTGATGGACTTCCCCGGCGCCTACGTCTTCGGCTCCAACGACTACTACGGCCCCAAGCCCCGCAACCCCGCCCGCTACCTGCTGGAGAAGGCGAGCGGCCGCCACGGCCTGAACGGCAACGCGCCGGCGGTCGGCGCGATCCACAACCCGTGGGAGGACCTGCGCGACGGCTTCGACGCGGCGGGCTGGCTGAACCTGACCAACACGCGGGGTGTCCTGAAGGTCGAGGGCGTCTCCGTCGAGCTGACCGGCCTGGACGACCCGCACATCAAGCGCGACCGCTACGCGCGGGTGGCCGGCGGCCCCTCCGCCTCCGTCGACTTCTCGATGGGCGTGGTGCACGCACCGTACCTGCGCGTCCTGGACGCGTACACGGCGGACGCCTACCCGCTGATCCTGGCCGGCCACACCCACGGCGGCCAGATCTGCGTCCCCTTCTACGGCGCCCTGGTCACCAACTGCGACCTCGACACCGACCGCGTCAAGGGCCTGTCCACGCACACGGCGGAGGGTCACACGTCCTACCTCCACGTATCGGCGGGCTGCGGCACGAACCGCTACACACCGGTACGGTTCGCGTGCCCGCCGGAGGCGACCTTGCTGACGCTGGTGGGGCGGGAGTAGCCGAGGCACGGGCGTAGGTCGAGGCACGGGGGCAGGACGGGGGGCGGGACAGGACGGCGCACGGTGCCGGACGGAGTAGGGCGCGGCCGGGCGCTTGCGGCGCGGGGCGGGTACCTCACTCGGCCCACCCACATCGCCCGTTTCGCACCGTTTCCCTAGCGTGAGGGCATGACCGCCCCGATACCCAGGGACATCCCGGACCTGCCCGCGGTCCCGGGCCGGCCCCCGCTGCAGCCCTCACCCGTCCCGGCCACGGCGGTGGTGGCCCCCTACCCCCGCCCCCTGACCGCGGCGTTCCGCCTCCTGACCGCGCTGACGGCGGCCGCCGGCATCGCCCTGGAACTCCTCCTGGGCAGCCCGTCCCGCACCCTGAGCTACTTCAGCGTCCAGAGCAACGCCCTGCTCGCCCTGGTGATGCTCGTCTCGGCCCACCGCGCCTGGCGGGCACGCCGCCCCCTCCCCGCCGCCCTGACGGGCGCGGCACTCCTCTACGCCGTGATCGCGGCCCTGGTCTACCACCTGCTGCTGGCCCACACGACGCCCCCGTTCGCCATGACGGAAGCCGTCACGGCACCGCCCCGCTGGCACGCCCGGTGGACGGCCCTCCAGATCCTCCATACGGCCGTCCCCACGGCGGCGGTCCTGGACTGGCTGCTCCTCACCAACCCGACCCGCCTGCACCTGCGCCAGACGGCGACCTGGCTCCTCTACCCCCTCGCCTACCTGGCCTTCTCCCTCACCCGAGCCGAATTCCTCCTGCCCGGCACCCCGCCCCACTACCTCTACCCCTTCCTCGACGTCGACCAGCACGGCTACCGCTCGGTCCTCGCCAACGCCCTCCTGCTCGGCCTCTCCTTCTACGCCCTCGCCGTCCTCCTGGTCGCCCTCGACCACACCCGCCCGAACCCGATCCGCCGCCGCGCCAAAACCGGATTTCGTCTCCAGCCACCAGTGGGCTAAAGTAAACGACGTCGCCGCGACGAGCAGCGACATCGGGGTGTAGCGCAGCTTGGCAGCGCGCTTCGTTCGGGACGAAGAGGTCGTGGGTTCAAATCCCGCCACCCCGACAGCTGAAACACCAGGTGAGGCACCTACTAGTCACTAGTAGGTGCCTCACCTGGTTTCGCTGCGTGTCTAACTGCGTGACTACCGCTTTCGCGTGTCTACGGCCGCCGCTCCTGCGCTCCGAAGATCCCGTCCATGACCACCGCGCCGGTCTGGATCACAGGCCGGATCTGCTTCCGGTACACCCCCTCGGTCACGGCCGTCCCGGAGTGCCCGACGAGCCGGGAGATCTCCTCCGGCGGGACGCTCCGGTCGGACAGCAGGGACACGAAACTGTGTCGCAGCTCCCTCGGCGTCCACTCGTCCGGTTTGATCCCGTGGTGGTCCCGCAGCACCTCCTTGAGCCTGTTCCCGGCTTCGGTCTTGGTCTTGCCACTCCCCCGCTTCACGATCCGCTCGCCGCTCGGATCAAAGCCGAGGTTCGCCGTGGCGATCCACCGCTGTCTCTTCTCGTCCCGGTGCAGACCACCGTCACCGCGACTCCGACGCTTGGTCATCAGGCCGCACGCTCCATCTGCCCGCGAATGAGGTCGCCCATGGCGGAGGCGGGGATGCGCCGACACCGGCCGACGGGATCAGCCCCGGCGCGACCCACCTCGTGTGCGGGAAATTCCATACGAGCCACCGATTGGTTGAAACCCGTATACAGTCCCCCTGCACTTGTCCGACTCAAAAAGGGGGGGTCCCTTTGCGTGCTCGTCTTGCCGTCTCGGCCATAGCTGTCGCCGTGTCCGGCGTCTTCTTCAGCGCACCGAGCGCATTCGCGGTGACGTTGCCGTCCACCAACACCGCCCACCACTGCGTCGCCCACACCACGGGCGTGTGCGGCTGGACTCACCACCAGAAGCCCAAGGACAAGTACGAGACCGCGAAGTGCGTGGATGCCACGCTGTCCTACTCGCGGCACTCGCAGGGCACTTGTTCCCACCACCACGGCGTCCGCTACTGGTTCAAGTAAGCCGCCGGGCAAGCGCCGTACCGGACGGGGCATGAAGCGCGGGTGCAAGTGCGGGTGCGTGGGGGGCTGCGTGACAGCACCGACGGACAGCGGCGGACACCCGCGTACCCCTACGGACCGTCGCAGCAGGTGAGAGACATCCCAGACCCAGGTCCGGCACCCACCTGAGTTGCTTCGGGACGAAGAGGTCGTGGGTTGTGCGGCAGGTCGAGGCGGAGGTCGCTGCGAAACCTCCGGCGCGGACTACGAGTTGCCGGCGGCCGAACGTCCTGTGCCATCCCGGCGGAGGTGCGCCGCGCTGCAAAGGCAATGGCGGGCCGGCGGGTGCAGGAGGAGTTGTCGCCCGGACAGCTTGAGGTGCGGGCAGGCATCACTACGATCACCGTCATGGACTGGCTGGAGCGGGCCGCGAAGTTGAGGCAGTGGAGCCGGGACGGGGTGCGGGCGCCGCACAAGCCGTTGCTGCTGCTGTACGCGCTGGGCCGGTTTCAGGCTGATGCCGGGGACGAGTTGCCGTACAGCGCGGTGGAGGCGGATCTCAAGCGGCTGCTGGTGGAGTACGGTCCGCCGCGCGGGACCACGCCCGCCTACCCCTTCCACCGTCTGGTCAGCGACGGGGTGTGGGAGGTGCGGACCGAGCACGGCGCCGGCAGCCCGGGCACCGGGGTGCGGGAACTGCGGGCCAGCCGGGCCACCGGGCGGCTGGCCCCGGACCTTCGGGCGGCGCTCCGGCGGGAACCGTCGCTGCTGGGCCGCATGGCAAGGGTGCTGCTGGACCTGCACTTCCCGGCGTCGCTGCACCAGGACCTGTGCGACGCGGTGGGTCTGGAACTGGAGCTGGCGGAGACCGACGCCCTGGCAGCGCCCGGGAGGCGGCAGCGGGACCGCCGGATGCGGGAGATGGTGCTGACCGCCTACGAGTACCAGTGCGCGTTCTGCGGTTACGACGGCATGATCGGCGCGGCGCCGGTCGGACTGGAGGCCGCGCACGTGCGCTGGTGGGCGTTCGACGGCCCGGACGACGTCGACAACGGTCTGTGCCTGTGCTCGCTGCACCACAAGCTCTTCGACAAGGGCGTCCTCGGCATAGGCGACGGTCACCGCGTCCTGGTCTCACAGCAGTTCATCGGCCGCAGCCCGGCTGCCCGCGAGCATGTCACCGCGCTCTCCGGCCGTCCGCTCATGGGCCCTCAACCCGGCAGCCCGCCCATCTCGGCAGCCCACCGCTCCTGGCACACCAGCCAGGTCTTCCACGGCAGCCCACGCCCGACCGCGTTTGCGGAAGTTTCAAGGATACCGTCCGGTAATCCTCCCGGGATTCCTGGTACGGACACGTCGGATTGATAGCTTCCGGCTCACCGGCGGGGGGACGCGTCACAGCCGGTATCCGACCTGTACAAGTGAAGACGGAACCAAACACCTTGCGCGCTTCTCGTGAACATCCAGAGGGAAGGCATCGCCGGCGCGGGCCGAAAAGCCGGCGCGGTCGGGTGGCCGCCGCCGGAGCCATGTCCGTACTGGCGCTGGCGCTCGTCGCACCGCTGGCATCGGCCGCCCTGACCGACTCCTCCGCCCCCTCGGCCGGCTCGTCGCTGCCGGACCGGGTGACCGACACCTCCCGGCTGCCCCAAGGCTGGCAGCGGTCGGGCGACCGTGTCGTCACCTATGACGGTGACTCCACCGGACTGCACGTGCTGGTCGCCGACGCCGCGCACGCCTACAAGTGGCGTACCGCGGCCACCCTCTCCGAGCCGGGCGTCGACACCGACCAGTGGATCGGGCAGAGCTGTGTGACGGCGTCGGGCGACCGTGCCGTGGTGGTCTACGCGCCCCGGCAGGCGGTCAACGACCGACAGGGCTTCGAGGAAGGCGGTTTCGCCGCCGTGGTCGACCTGACCGACGGCAGGGTGACCAAGCTGCCGGAGCTGGTCTCCCTCGCCTACTTCGACCCCGGGTGCGGCGACGGCGAGCAGGCCGTGCTCTCCCGGCCGCAGGGTGACGGCACCCGGTTGCTGACCGTCGACGCCCGGCAGGGAAAGCTGGTACGGCGGCAGACCGTGGCGGGACGGCTGACGTCCGCCGTGCCCTTCGCGGGCGGGATCGCGGCGGCCTCCGGTGACCTGGTGGTCTCGGTGAACCGCCGGGGGCTCTCGCACACCCTGGCCCGCACGGCGGGAACGCCGTTCCGGCTGGTGCCGGACGCGCACGGCGGTCTCGCCTACCAGGTCCCGGCCGCTGAGAAGACGGTGCAGGTCCGACGGGTCACCGCCGGCGGCCTGGACCGGCTGCTCGGCTCCGGCCCGCTCGGTACCCTGGCGGTGCGCGGCAACGGCGGGCGGGTCTTCGTGACCGGCGAGGACGCGCGGAAGGCCGTAGCGCGATCCGCTCTGCCGAAGAGCTGGACGGCGCTGGACGTACCGGCCGCGGCCGACGTGTCCACCACCGGCTCGCTGGCCCTGACGTCCGTCGGCAGCGGCACGGGGGCCGCCGGCGCCGGAAGAACGGGCGCGACCGCCGCCGACGGCGCCGCGCGGCCGGTCGGCATCAAGGCCGTCCTCCCGGGGACCGGCACCGCCCTCGGCTTCCGGGTCGAACCCGGAGCGTCGCGGCGTTCGCAGGGCGCCGCGCAGTCCCCGGCGCTGTCCGGGCGCGCGGCCACCGCGGACGGCGGAGTGCACACGGACGGCCTCACCGCGGCCGAGGTCCAGGCCGCCGCGGCCGGCTCACCGGCGCACACCACGACCGACCCCGACCGTGCCTGCGCCGTCACCCGCAACGACCCCGGCCTGCAAGCGCTCCAGCCCTCGCCCGCCATGGTCGAGTGGGCGACCGACCTCGCCGTGCGGGGCAGGCTCGACGTCCGCCGGCGCAAGGGGTGGAACGGCACCGACCTCGCGTCGTACACCCCGCAGGGTCTGTTCCCGTCCGTTCCGCTCAAGGGCGGCGGACGGGTGCCCGCGCAGATCATGCTCGGCGTGCTGGCCCAGGAGTCGAACATGACGCAGGCCAACCCCAAGGCGTCCGCCGCCGAGAGCGGCAACTTCGTCCAGGTCGGCTACTACGGCAACGCCGGCAGCGTCCACACCGTCAACTGGGCCGCGGCCGACTGCGGTTACGGCATCGCGCAGGTGACCAGCGGCATGGCGACGTCGGACACCACCTTCACCGCCGAACAGCAGAAGGCGGTCGCCGTGGACTACGCGGCCAACATCGCCGCCGGGCTGCGGATCCTCCAGGACAAGTGGAACCAGCTCTACGACAAGGGTGTCCTCGCGAACGGCGGCGACCCGAAGTACCTGGAGAACTGGTGGTTCGCCCTGTGGGCGTACAACAGCGGCCTCAACCAGCCGAACGCCTCGGACCCGGCCGCGCCCTGGGGCCTGGGCTGGTTCAACAACCCGGCCAACGGCATCTACCCGCCGGACCGGAAGATGTTCCTGTCCTCCGGCTACGGCGACGCCCGCACCCCCAACCTGTGGAGCTACCCGGAGCGGGTCCTGGGCTGGGCGGCCTACTCCCAGCGCAAGACCGACCCGGCCACCGGCACCACCGGCCCGGCCTTCACCGTCGGCAGCTGGCCGACCGGCGACGCGCCGGGCGCCGAGCCCGCGCACGACACCTTCTGCGAGCCCGCCGTCGACGACTGTGACATCTCCAAGCCCCGCAAGGCCGACGGGTCCGGCCAGCCCGTGGGCCCCTGCCAACGGGACGACTTCAAGTGCTGGTGGCACGAGCCGGTCTCCTGGACCGACTGCACCACCACGTGCGGCACCGAGGTACTGAAGTACCAGGCCACCGACCCCGAGCCGACGGCCACCCCGCTGCACCCGGCGTCCTGCGCCTCCACCCTGCCGCCGAACGCCCTGATCGTGGACGACGTACCGAACACCGTGAGGTTCCGGGTCGGCGACACCCGTCCCTGCGCGGGCAAGCGGAACTGGGTCGGCCGAGGCGCCCTGACGTTCACGTTCGGCTCCGCCGAGCAGAACGGCGCGACGGTCTATCCGTCGAAGATCGACTTCCATCAGCTCGGTTCGGGTTTCGGTGGCCACTTCTGGTTCACCCACACCCGGGACCCGAAGTACACCGACTCGGTCGTCACCGGCACCTGGACCCCCGACCGGAAGATCAGGGGCTGGGCACAGATCATGGTCCACCTGCCCGACCACCAGGCGGACACCGGCCAGGCGACCTACCACATCGCCCTGGGTGACGGCAGGACCGTGGACAGGACGATCTCCCAGGACACCGGTGGCAGGAACACCTGGGTTTCCCTGGGTTCGTACGAGTTCCACGGCACCCCGAGCGTCTCGCTGGGTTCGGCGACCGCGGACGGCACCGGCGACGACTCGATCGCCTGGGACGCGCTCGCCTTCGTACCCCTGCAGCACTAGTGCGGAAACAGGCACGGGCCCGCTGGTGCGGGCCCGTGCTCCGGGGGTCAGCTGGTGAAGATGAGGTACTGCCAGGTTCCGTACGTCGTCGAGTTCACGTTGTCGCCCGACGTCGTGTCGATGTAGGACGAACGGACCCGGAAGCGGACGCCCTTGGGCGGGGTGCCGCCGAGGGTGAGCGTGGCCTTGCCGCCGGAGCCGAGGACGAAGTACGCGGAGTGCGTGGCACGCCAGGCGCCCTGGTAGTAACCCTCCATCTCCACCTTGTACTTACGGCCCGGGTAGGGCGTCATCGTCGTGGTGAGGACGGGAGCCTTGGACTGGTGGAAGTAGCGGTACGTCTGGCTCCACGCCGTCTTGCTCGTGTAGTAGCCGCTGAGCCCGTTCGTGACGCTGACGCGTGCGCCGACCGTGCTGGTGGCCGTCGCGGGCGCGTAGCGGGTGTCGCCCGTGAACTGGGCGGTGAGCTTGGTGTCACGGGTGAGGTCGAGGGTGACGGAGAGGTTGCCGGAGGAGTCGACCGTGCCGGACTTGACCAGCTTGTTGGGCTTGTCGGCGCCGTACGGGTCGGCGTAGATCGCGACCGTGCGGTTCTTGTACGTCGTCCCCAGGTGCGCCGTGAACTTCACCGCGCTGTTGTACGAGTACACCGAACCGTTGTTGGAGAGGGTCAGCGTCGTCGCCGTGGGGGCGACCGTCACGGTGCTCGTGGCGGTGGCGCCCGCGTGGTCCTGGTCGCCCGCGTAGCTGACCGTGTACGTCACCTTGCCGCCGGCCTGCGGGGTGTCGGCGAAGGAGTACGAGCCGTCGGCGGCGACCGGCGCCGTGCCGAGCGCCGTGCCGGACGGGGACTCGGCGTCGGTGCGGGTGACCGAGACCGTCGTGCCGGACGGGAGGGTGCCCGACGTCAGCTTGCCGGTGACGGTGAGGGGCTTGGCGCGGACGGCGGTGGCCGGGGCGCTCGCCGTCAGGGTGCTGGCGGTCTTCAGCGGGCTGTCGTAGATCCGCAGCGAGTAGACCTTGTTGCTGTCGTACGACACCGCGAACAGCTTGCTCTCGTCCGGTGCCCAGGCCAGGCCCGCGCCCGCCAGTTCGTCGGAGGCGCTGCCTCCGGTGGAGCTGGGGAAGTCGTACTCCCTCGTGGGAGCCGAGGCGCCCGCCTTGAAGACGTGGACGTCGGATCCGTACATCGAGTCCGTACCGGCGGCCACGTCGCCGTTCGGCGCGATGTCCACGGCGTCCGGGTAGTTGGTGGTCTGGTACTTGCCGTCCGCCGTCAGGTCGGAGAGCTTGTAGACCGCCTGGTAGTACGGCGATCCGCTGGCGGTGACCACGTCCTTGCCGTCCGGAGTGACCGCGAGGTCGCGCAGGTTGCCGCCACCGGTGCTGCCCGGGTCGAAGGCGTACGCGGTGCGGCTCGCGGCGCCCGACGAGACGTCGTACACGGCGAGTTCGACCGGGCTCTGGCCGGGCACGCCCGCCACCAGGGTGCCCGGGGCGCCGGGTGAGGCGTCCAGGATCGGCGCCTGGTAGAAGGTGCGCGCGTCCTGGTTCAGGGTGACGACGGGGGCGGCGCCGCTCAGGTCGAGCGAGCCGATGTTCCCCTTGGCCGCGCCGCCGTAGCCGAACCAGAGCTTGCCGCCGGTGTAGGCGACGTACTCGGGGTCCGTGCCGTCGCCCGTCGGGTAGCTGTGGGCCTCGGTGGCGGTCGCCGTGTCGATGGCGACGATGGCGTTGGCGTCACCGACGGCCGCGTACAGGGTGCCGGAGTCGGCGGACAGCTCCAGGCCGCGGACGCCCGGCAGTGAGTCGACGGTACCGACGACCGTACCGCTGTAGTCGGTCGCGACGACCTTTCCGCTGGTCGGGTCGCTGATGAAGACCCGCTGGTGGACGCCGTCCACGACGACGTCGCCGGTCGACTTGACCGGCAGGAGGATGCTGGAGTCGGCCAGCGCGGGCGCGGCCGAGGTGACCGCGAGCGCGGCCGAACTGAAGACGACCGCGAGCGCGGTCGTAGCCGGAAGAGTGCGTATGCGCACGGTGGTTTCGAACCCCCCGGAACGAAAAAGAGCCCCAGTCGACCTGGGGAAGTGACGGGAGCATAAATCACACCTGTGACAGCGGGGACAAGAGGGGGGCAAGGATGATCAAATCTCATCCGGGAAGCGGCCTGGCTGTGCTGCGCCGCACGATCAGTTCCACCGGGACGCTCACCAGCCGCGGCGCTGCGGCCACCGGGGCGCCGTCGATGCGGGCGAGCAGCAGGCGCAGCGCACTGCGCCCGATCTCCGCGAAGTCGGTGCGGACGGTGGTGAGCGGGGGCAGCAGATGCGCCGCCTCGGGAATGTCGTCGTAGCCGACCACGCTCACGTCCTCCGGGACCCGGCGACCGGCCTCGTGGCAGGCCCGCAGGACCCCCAGGGCCATCTGGTCGTTGGACGCGAACACGGCGGTGACCTCGGGGTCTTCGGCCATCCGGCGGCCCAGCTCGTAGCCGGAGTCGGCGCTCCAGTCGCCGGTCAGCGGGGCCGGGACGGCCGCCCCGGCGGCGCGGAGCGTGCTGCGCCAGCTCTCCAGGCGGCGGTCGGCGGAGGCCCAGCCGGGCGGCCCCGCGATGTGCCGGACGGTGGCGTGGCCGAGGCCCAGCAGATGCTCGGTGGCCAGGCGGGCGCCGGTGGCGGAGTCCGCGGTGACCCAGGGGGTGCCGTCCCCCAGATCGCTCTCCAGCACCACCATGGGCGTGTCCAGGCGCGCCTCCGCGAGCGCGGCGCCGACCCAGCGCTGCGGGGCGATGGCGATGACGCCGTCCGCTCCCTCGGCCGACAGCCGGTCGGCGGCACGTACCACGGTGTCCCGGTCCGCGGTGTCCAGCGCGATCGAGCTGAGCAGGTAACCGGCCTCCTGGGCCGCCCCGTTGATCGCGGTCAGGATGGAGGCGGGGCCGTAGCGCGCCGCGTCGAAGGAGATCACGCCGAGCATCCTGGTCCGGCCGCTGGCCAGCGAGCGGGCGCTGCGGCTGGGGCGGTAGCCGAGCGTGCGCATGGCCTCCAGGACCGCGTCGCGGGTCTCCGGGCGGACCGCGGGGTTCTCGTTCAGGACGCGGGAGACGGTCTGTTTGGACACGCCGGCCAGCCGCGCCACGTCGTCCATCACGGGCCGCGTGCCCGCGAAGTTGCGCCGGCTGCGGCCCCTGGGGGACGGGGCGGGGGCGGAGTCGTCGTCGGGGCTGCGGGTCATCGCGGTGACGCCCCCTCGCTTGCCCGGGTGGCCCTGGCCAGCCACACCGTCGCCGCCAGGCAGAGGGCCGACACACCGCCCAGCAGCAGCGGTACGGCCCGGATGTCCGACCATTCGATCGCCTTGCCGAGGGCCGGGCCCGCCGCCACCCCGCCCACCATGGACGCGGCGATGACCAGCGCGCCCGCCCGCCGGGCCCGGGGTGCCGCCTGGTTGAGCCAGGGCAGTCCGGTGGGGAAGATCGGCGCGATGAACAGGCCGACCCCGGCGTACGCGTAGGGGGCGAGGGCGGGTACGGCCGCCAGCAGCAGGCAGACCGTCATGCCGGCGCAGGACACGGTGATCAGGGCCGGGGCCGGGAAGCGCAGCGCGAGCGGCGCGACCAGGAACCGGCCCACCGTCATCATCAGCCAGTACACGGAGGTGGCGGTCGCGGCGGCCCCGGCGCCGTAGCCGACGGTCTCCAGGTGCGTGGGCTCCCAGCCGCCGACGCCCGCCTCGATGCCGACGTGCAGGACGTACAGCGCGACGAACACGGAGAGCACGGAGAGCAGGCTGCGGGACAGGACGGGGCCGGTCGCGGCCTCTTCCTCGGCTCCGGCCGCCGGTCGCCCCGGCGCCCGGTCGCGTACCCCTCTCAGGCACAGCAGCAGCGGAAGATCGGCCACCGCGAAGGCGAGGAACACCGCCGGGTAGTGGGCGGCGCCGACCGCGCCGATCAGGGCCGGGCCGAGGATCGCGCCGATGCCGAAGTGTGCGTTGAGGACGTTCAGCATCGCCGTCGAACGACGGCCGAAGCCGACGGCGAACAGCTGGTTGAGGCCGTAGTCGATGCCGCCGAAGCCCAGCCCCGCGAGCAGTGCGGCGGTCAGGGCCAGGGGCCAGTTCGGGGCCAGCGCGAAGCCGGCCGCGCCGAGCGCCATCAGCAGGTACGACGTCGCCAGGATCTGCCGGTTGCCGAGGCGGCCGTAGAGCCGGTCGAAGAGCAGGACGCCCGCCACGCCGCCGACGAAGTGGGCGCTCAGCCCGAGCCCGGCGGCCGACGGGGAGAGGCCGAACTCCTGGCGCAGGGCCGGGATCGAGGGGCCGTAGAAGGCCTGCAGCGCGCCGATAAGGACGAAGCCGACGCAGGAGGCGACGACGGCGGCCGGGCTGAAGACGGGGGTGTCGGTGGCCCCGGGCGCGGCCGGCTGTCCGGTCTCGGTCTCGGTCTCGGTCTCGGTGTCAATCTCCGTCACTTGAGTGACTGTTACCGGTAACAGCTCGGGCGTCAAGGTGTTTGAGCTGTTCCGGGCCTCAGTTGTTCAGGGTCTCGTCGTACGGATCGGACGGGGTCGGGACCGGCTTGGCCTCGGTGACCTGGAGGAACGGGATACGTCCGTTGTTGACCGGGTCCTTCGCGCGACGAGCGGTGTACGTCCCCGTCACCTGCAGCCACGCGTCCGGTTGCAGGACCGGCGGGATCTTGCCGGTGAGGCCGATCTTCACCGGCTGGGCGTCGGCGGCACAGCAGTTGAGGGCCATGCGGACCAGGTAGGGGGTGCCGGCCTGGTCGAGGGCCACGAAGCCGGTGACGCGCACGGTGCGGCCCCGCAGGGAGCGGCCGTCGTCGTACGCCGCGCGGCCCGCGTAGTCCACCAGGTTGAGCGGGACCGGATTTCCGGCGGGCAGGTGCAGGTAGCCGTACGGCTTCTGCAGGGCCGTACCCGCGCGCATGGCGCTGTAGGAGCCGAGCGCCGGCGGGGCGATGAGGATGAGGGCGAGGAGGGGGAGGACCAGGAGCCAGGAGATACGGGGTTCGGGGTGGACGTGCTCCTCGGGGGCGTGGCCGTCCGGGGCGTGGGCGTCGGGGGCGTGCGCGTCCGTGGAGTGCTGGGCGGTCTTGCGTCGGCCGTGCTTCCACTCGTACCAAGCCGTCGCCAGCGCCGCCACGATCAGCACCGCTCCCGAGGCCAGCAGCAGGGGCTGAAGTCCCGCCTTGACGTAGCGCAGATAGAGGTCGGTGAGGCCCGCGTGCAGCAGGGCCGCACCCACCAGGAACATGACCGCCGCCTGGGCCTGCCGGTTCACAGCAGCACCGCCCCGGTCAGGACCCCGCCGGCGATGGCGAGGACGAAGGTGGCGGGGGCGAAGCGCAGGGCGAATCCGCGGCCGAAGGTGCCCGCCTGCATCGCGAAGAGCTTCAGGTCGATCATCGGGCCGACCACCAGGAACGCCAGCTTCGCCGTGAGCGAGAACTGGGTCAGCGAGGCCGCCACGAACGCGTCCGCCTCCGAGCAGATGGACAGCAGTACGGCGAGGACGGCGAGGGCGAGGACCGAGAACACCGGGTTGCCGGCCGCCATACGCAGCCACTCCGCCGGGACCACCGCCTTCAGCGTCGCCGCGGCCATCGCGCCCAGCACCAGGAAGCCGCCGGCGTGCATGACGTCGTGCCGTACCGAGCCCCAGAACGCCTCCCCCTTGGTCTCGCCCTCGTGCCCGGTGTGCGCCGGCATGCGCAGCCAGTCGGTCCGGCCCAGCCGCTGCCACAGCCAGCCCATCGCGCAGGCCACCAGCAGACTCGCGGCGAACCGGCCCAGCACCATCTCGGGGTTGTGGGGGAAGGCGACGGCGGTGGCGGTCAGCACGATGGGGTTGATCGCGGGGGCGGACAGCAGGAACGCGATCGCCGCCGCCGGGGTGACTCCGCGCCGTACCAGCGCGCCCGCCACCGGCACCGAGGCGCACTCGCAGCCCGGAAGTACGGCGCCCGCCACCCCGGCCACCGGTACGGCCAGGGCGGGCCGGCTGGGCAGGGCGCGGGCGAAGAAGGACGGGGGCACGAAGACCGCTATCGCCGCCGAGAGCAGGACGCCGAGGACGAGGAACGGCAGGGCCTGGACGACCACCGCCACGAACACCGTCATCCAGCTCTGCATCACGGGGGTGGACAGCGCGCCCCGGACGCGGCCCTGGAACACCACCACCAGGAGCAGCAGCAGGGTCAGCGCCAGCGGGGAGTTGAGATGCCAGCCCTCGCGGCCCTTCTCGGCCGCCGGGGCCGCCGGTGCGGTGTGTCCGGCCTGCCCGGTCCGGCCCGGCTGGCCGGTCTGCTGCGACCGCTCGGGCGGGGCTTCTTCGGTGATGGCCACGGGTGGGGTACCTCCGGCTGTGTGCTCCCTCCCCCTGAGTACGCGGGTCGGGGCACAGGTGTTCAGGTCATTGCTGGAACCACCCGTCTCCATGGGGCAGTCTTTCCCCTCGTGGGGAGCGTTCCGAATCAGGGTGGGCATCATGACGCGCCCGCGCACATGGTGGTGTGCGGGGACGACGGGCTGGCGCACCGGCTGGCCGCCGAGTTGCGCGGAGTGTACGGCGAGCAGGTCACGCTCGTCGTGCCGCCGAACGAGCGCACGGCACCGGCGCCGGTCGTCGGGCGGCCCAGGGCCACGTCGGCGGGGCTGCTGGACCGGATGGTGAACGCCGCGGTCGGCCGGGCGGGCGGCGGCAACGGTCATGGTGGTGCGGGTGCCGCGGCCGCGTCCTCCGGGAGCACGAGCACCGGAGGTGCCGGCGAACCCGGGCGTGCGGACCGGGTGTTGGAGGCCGGTGAGGCCACCGAGGCGGTGCTCGCCGAGGCGGGCGTGGAGCGGGCCGGCGCGCTGGCGCTCGTGTACGACGACGACGAGACCAACATCCGTGCCGCGCTCACCGCGCGCCGGCTCAATCCCCGGCTGCGGCTCGTACTGCGCCTGTACAACCGGCGGCTCGGGCAGCACATCGAGGAACTCCTCGACCAGGCCGCCGCGTTGGTGTTCGCTGAGGGCGAGGGAGGCGACGCCTCCACGACCGTGCTGTCCGACGCGGACACCGCCGCTCCGGCGCTGGCCGCCACCGCGCTCGTCGGGACCACCAAGGTCGTCCAGACCGACGGACTGCTGCTGCGGGCCGTGGAGCGGACGCCCCCGGGGCCGGGGCAGACCGTCGACACGGGCCTGTGCACGCTTGCCCTGCTCTCGGCGACCAGCACCGATCCCGCCGGGGCCGACGGCTCGGAGGGCAGCGGGGAGCAGGGGCCCCGGCTGCTGCCGGACGAGGCGGAGGTGCGGGAGGCGGCCGGGCGGGGCGTCGTGGTGCTGGAGCAGGTGTCCTCCTCGGCCCGGGAGTCGTCGGTGGCCGCGCTCGGGGTGGGCCGGGTGCCGCCGTTGGCCTCGCTGTTCTCGCGGCGGCTGCGGTGGTCGCTGGCCGGGATGGTGGGGTGCGTCGTCGCGCTGGCCCTCGCGCTGTCGCTGGTGACGGGGATCCATCCGCTGCGGGCCTTCTACCTGACGTTGCTGGACCTGTTCGCGATCGACAATCCGGCCATCGGCGAGTCCACCGGCCGGCAGATCCTCCAGTTGCTTTCGGGGCTGACGGGGTTGCTGCTGCTGCCGGTGCTGCTGGCGGCCGTGCTGGAGGCGCTGGGGACCTTCCGGACCGCGTCCGCGTTGCGCAAGCCGCCGCGGGGGCTGGGCGGGCATGTGGTGCTGCTCGGGCTGGGCAAGATCGGGACGCGGGTGCTGACCCGGCTGCGGGAGCTGCACATCCCGGTGGTGTGCGTGGAGTCCGGTCCGGAGGCGCGCGGGCTGGCGACGGCTCGGCGGCTGCGGGTGCCGGTGGTGCTGGGGGACGTGACACAGGAGGGGGTGCTGGAGGCCGCCAAGATCCACCGGGCGAGCGCGCTGCTGGCGGTGACCAGTTCGGACACGACGAACCTGGAGGCGGTGCTGTACGCGCGGTCCGTGCGGCCGGATCTGCGGGTGGTGCTGCGGCTGTACGACGACGACTTCGCCACGGCCGTCTACCGGACGCTGCGGGCCGCCCATCCGGGGGCGCAGACCCGCAGCCGGAGCGTGTCGCATCTGTCCGCGCCCGCGTTCGCCGGGGCGATGCTGGGCCGGCAGATCCTCGGCGCGATTCCCGTCGAACGGCGGGTGCTGCTGTTCGCCGCGGTGGAGGTGGGCGGGCATCCGCAGTTGGAGGGGCGGACCGTGGCGGAGGCGTTCCGGGCCGGGGCGTGGCGGGTGCTGGCGCTGGAGGGACGACTGCACGTCTCCGCCGAGCATGTGCTCAAGCCCGGCGACCGTGTGGTGCTGGCGGCCACCCGGCGGGGCCTCGCGGAACTCCTGGGCCACCGCCCGGCGGCCTCACCGGGCTGAGGGGCCGTGGGCGGGCCGGGGGTTGCAGACGGGCCGAGAGGTCGGCCGGCCCGCCTGCCCGACGCGCCCCTCAGGCGCACCACCCGCCCGAGCGGCGACCGTCACCCCCACCGTCCGCCCAGGAGGCAACCCCCACCGCCTACCCGTCGGTCAGGTGGCGGGTCGCGAACTCCAGTTCCAGCCTCACCTGCTTGATCCGTTCGTCCACGACCAGTGATCCGTGCCCGGCGTCGTACCGGTACACCTCGTGGGCCGCCCCGCGTGTCTCCAGCCGCTTGACGTAGTTGTCGATCTGGCGGATCGGGCAGCGTGGGTCGTTGAGGCCCGCCGAGATGTACACGGGCGCGGTGACCCGGTCCACGTAGGTGATCGGGGACGACGCCTCGAAGCGCTCCGGGACCTCCTCCGGGGTGCCGCCCAGCAGCGTGCGGTCCATGGCCTTCAGGGCCTCCATCTCGTCGTGGTAGGCAGTGACGTAGTCGGCGACCGGGACCACCGCGATGCCCACCGTCCAGGACTCCGGCTGGGTGCCGAGGCCCAGGAGGGTGAGGTAGCCGCCCCAGGAACCGCCGGTGAGGACGAGTCGGTCGGGGTCGGCCAGGCCCGAGGAGACGGCCCAGTCGCGGACCGCGGCCACGTCCTCCAGCTCGATCAGGCCCACCCGGTGCTTGAGGGCGTCGGTCCAGGCGCGGCCGTAGCCGGTGGAGCCCCGGTAGTTGACGCGGACCACCGCGTAGCCGTGGTCCACCCAGGCCGCCGGGCCGGCCGCGAAGGAGTCGCTGTCGTGCCAGGTCGGACCGCCGTGCAGGTCGAAGACGGTGGGCAGCGGGCCGGTCGCGCCGGCCGGTTTCTGGACCAGGGCGTGGACAGGGCCGCCCGGCCCCGGCACCCACACGTCCTCCACCGGCACCGAGGGCGGGCACTTCATGCCCGGCGGGTCCAGCACCACCCCGCCCGTCGTGGAGCGGACCGCCGGCGGCTCGGCGGCCGAGGACCACAGGTACTCCACGCTGCCGTCGGGCCGGGCCGTCGCCCCGGAGACCGAGCCGGGCGGGGTCGGGATCCGGGTCAGCTCGCGGGTGGTCAGGTCGAAGCGGAACAGTTCGCTGCGGGCCTCGAAGCTGTGGACGACGAGCAGGGCCGAGCCGTCCGGATACCACTCGGCGCCGACGTCACCGGGCAGCTCCAGGGCCAGGTCCGTCTCCTCGCCCGAGGCGACGTTCCACACCAGGGGCTCCCAGCGGCCGCGCCGCTGGTGGCCGATCAGCAGCCGGCTGTCCCCCTCGACCGGTGCGAAGCCGAGCACCTCCAGGCCCAGTTCCTCGGTGCCGCCCTTGGTGTCGTCCAGGTCGGCGACCGCCGTACCGTCCGGGCGCAGTACGCGCAGCGCCGAGTGCATCGCGTCGCCGTGCTCGGTGTGCTCGACGGCGATCAGGGAGCCGTCGTGGGAGAGGTCGCCGACGCCCGCCGACTCGCGGTGCCGGTACAGCTCGAAGGGGGCCTCGCCCGCGCGCGTGACGTGGATCGTCGTGCCCTCCTCGTCGGTGGAGCGGCCGACCACCGCCGTACGACCGTCCCGGCCCAGGGCCAGGCCCGCCGGGTAGGAGGGGTCGAGGCCCGGGGCGGCCGGTTCGTCCGGGCCGCCCTCGAAGGGCTGGCGGCGCCAGATGCCGAACTCGTCGCCGTCCTTGTCGTCGAACCACCAGATCCACGCGCCGTCCGGGGAGAGCAGCCCGTCGGTCGTGCCGTTGGCCCGGTCGGTGACCTGCCGCTGGTGGCCGGTCCTCCGGTCCCACGCGTACAGCTCGTACGTCCCCGTCGCGTTCGACACGAACAGCGAACGGTCCGGGGCGTCCTCCGCCCAGTCGGGCAGCGACACCCGCGGCGCCCGGAAGCGCTTCTCCCAGTCCGGCATCGGCGTCGCGCTGCCGCCGTCCGGCGTCCTGCTCTCACTCATGGCACCCGTCATGGCCCCATACTGCCCGCCCCCACCGACAATCCGCTGCCGGGTGTCCGCAGCCTGTGGACAACTTCGCGACCAGGGCCGCGCGGCGGTGCACGGGGCCGCCTAATCCGGCCCCAAGGACCGGCCGCGCCGAGGGCGCCGTACCGTTGGGGGCGTGTACCGGTTTCTGCTGACACCCCGCTGGTGGGGCATCAACGTCTTCGTGCTGCTCGCCATCCCGTTCTGCCTCTTCATGGGGTCGTGGCAGCTGAGCCGGTTCGAGGCCCGGGTGCAGGAGCACCGCAACGCCACCGCGCAGGCCGCCTCCGACAGGAGCGAGGCGGCCCGACCGCTGGCCTCGATGCTGCCCGTCGACCAGGCCACCTCGGGCCGCCGGGTCAGCGCGAGCGGCCGCTACGGCAAGCAGCTCCTGGTCCCCGGCCGGCGACTGGACGACAAGCCCGGCTTCTACGTGCTGACGCTGCTGCGCACCGACTCCGGCAAGGCCCTGCCCGTGGTGCGCGGCTGGCTGCCCGGCACCGCGGACCCGGCCAAGGCGCCCGCCCCGCCCTCCGGCGAGGTCACCGTCACCGGCGCGCTCCAGGCCTCCGAGACACCGGGCGACAACGGCGTCAGCGCCCAGGGCGGCCTGCCGGCGGGGCAGACGGCGGCGATCAGCTCGGCCTCGCTGGTGAACCTGGTGCCGTACCGGCTGTACGACGCCTGGGTCACCCTCGACCGGGCCGACCCGGGGATGAAGGCCGTGCCCGCGAGCGCCCCCGACAACACCGGTCTTGACCTGAAGGCGTTCCAGAACCTCGGCTACACCGGTGAGTGGTTCGTCTTCGCGGGGTTCGTGGTCTTCATGTGGTTCCGGCTGCTGCGCCGCGAGGCGGAGTTCGCCCGGGACGCGGCGCTGGGCCTGGTCCCGGAACCGGACCAGCAGCCGGTGACCGCCGGCGGCTGAGAGCCACGGCAGCCGGGGCTACGGCGCCGCCAGCACCCCGGTCCAGTACACGACCCCCGCGCACTCGTCGGGCACGGTCGCCGAGACCGTCGGCGAGCCCGCCTGCGGGGTGTGGGAGACCACGACGCTGCCGTCGGCCGGGCCGTCCTCGGTGAGGAGCTGGGTGGTCGCTCCCGAGGTGCTGCCGCCCGTGCCGGCGCCGCTGGTCGTGCCGGCGTCCTGGGTCGGCGACGGGTCGGGAGAGGGGCTGCTGCCACCGCCCGTGCCGCCGGTGGTGGAACCGCCGGTGGTGGGGCAGGTCCCGGAGGGCACGAAGGCGAACTTCTCCTCGTAGGCCGCCCCCGGCTGCAGGATCAGCGCTGCGACCTCCTGGGAGGGGTCGGGCAGACCCGCCGCCGCGTCCCCGGCGACGTGCCGGGCGGCCCTGACCTTGGCGGCGTCCGCGGCACCCTGCGCCGACAGGCCGATCGTGCCGACGCCGCCCACGGTGCAGCTGCCGCCGGAGACGTTGGTGACGCGGAAGACGCCGTAGACCACGCCCGCGGAGTCGGGCGCGGCGGCGCTGCCGGAGGTGGAGCCCAGCTGGGCCGCCGTGCACAGCGGGGCGCTCGCGGCCACGGAGGGCGAGGGGCCGGGGCCGCCGGTGCCGCCGCCGGTGCCGCCGCTCCTGCCGTGCCCGGGGTCCTTGCTGGCGCCCTTGCCGGGCCCTGCGTTCTTGCCGCCGTCCCGTGTGGCGCCGGTTCCGCCGTCGGGGTTCTTCTCCTGTCCGGCGCCGCCCTGGGCCTGGCTGCTCTGCCCGGCCATGGCGGTGTCGGGGTCGGAGCCGCCGGAGTCGGAGACGTGCACCAGGGCCGGGATGGCGGTGCCGATGAACAGGGCCGCGGCCGCCATGCCGACGGCCGCCTGCCGCTTGCGCGCCCGGCGGGCCGGCACGGCGCGGCGCAGGTGGTCGAGGGCACCGTCGCGCGGCTCCATGTCCTCGACCGCCGACTGCAGCAACCGGCGCAGGGCCGACTCGTCCGATTCGAGCCCCTCGGGGCCCTTTTCGTCGGGGCCGTGGTTCACAGTTCCGTTCCCAGCGTGCGATGACGTGTGCTCTTGCGCCGATGGCGTGTGTTCTTGCGCGGGCCGAGCCGTCGGCCCGTGCCAGGCGTAGGGCTCGTGGCGGTCAGGGGAGTCGCCTCCCTCGGGGCGCTCGCTCATGCGGGCGTCTCCATCGCCACGCGCAGCGCCGCGATGCCGCGCGAACCGTAGGCCTTCACCGAACCCAGCGAGATCCCGAGGGTCTCGGCGACCTGGGCCTCGGTCATGTCCGCGAAGTAGCGCAGGACCAGGACCTCGCGCTGGCGGCGCTGCAGGCCCTTCATCGCCTTGATGAGGTCCCGGCGCTCCAGGCTGTCGTAGGCGCCCTCCTCCGCGCTGGCCATGTCCGGCATCGGCTTGGAGAGCAGTTTCAGGCCGAGTATGCGGCGGCGCAGGGCGGAGCGGGAGAGGTTGACGACCGTCTGGCGCAGGTACGCCAGGGTCTTCTCGGGGTCGCGGACGCGCTTGCGGGCCGAGTGGACCCGGATGAAGGCCTCCTGGACGACGTCCTCGCAGGAGGCGGTGTCGTCGAGGAGGAGCGCGGCGAGGCCCAGCAGCGAGCGGTAGTGCGCCCGGTAGGTCTCGGTGAGGTGGTCGACCGTGGTGCCGACGGCCACCGTGTTCTCGGCGGACTCGCCGTCTCGCTGACCGGGTATGCGGGCGGGCCGCGCTGCGGGCACGGGCGCGATCACCGGCATGCCGCCGGGCGTGCCGGGCATGCGCGGTCGAAGCGTCGCGCGGGGCCGAAGGGCCGTACCGCGGGCCGCCACCGTGAAGTCGAGAACCTCTGCCACGCCAGTTGGACACGCTTCCCCCCGTGGGGGTTGTACGTGCCGGGCGTCACGTTCGCGCCCGGTGCCCCGGGCATGACTCTTCCCCCGGCCCGCGCGCACGCGTCCGGCAGCACATCCGACGGTGGCTCACTGGCCGTCATGCGTCCCGCTCTTCCCTTATGTCCCATATGAACGGGCGTCCCCACGCCCCGATCACGGCGTCCCCACGCCAGGATCACGCGCCCCCAGGCCCCCGAGGGTGACCGCAAAGACGCTCCCCGCCGTCCGCGCGGTTGCGGAGGGCGGGGAGGGAAATCTTCGGGCGCCGAGGGGGCGTGGATCAAGTGGTCGAGACCATGCTTCCGACCACATTTCTTACGGAGATCCTACAATTGGAACCGCTCCCACGGCTGTTTTTTCGGCGACCGGCGGTCCTCACGACAGCTCCGCCGCCACCAGCTCGGCGATCTGGGCCGTGTTCAGGGCGGCGCCCTTGCGCAGATTGTCGCCGCAGACGAACAGTTCGAGCGCGGTGGGATCGTCGAGCGCCCGCCGCACCCGCCCGACCCAGGTGGGGTCGGTGCCCACCACGTCGGCCGGGGTGGGGTACTCGCCGGCTTCCGGGTCGTCGAACAGCACGACCCCCGGTGCGGTGGCCAGGATCTCGCGGGCCCCGTCGACGCTGACCTCGCCCTGGAAGCGGGCGTGGACGGTGAGGGAGTGCGTGGTGACCACCGGCACCCGCACACAGGTCACGGCGACCGGCAGCTTCGGCAGCCCGAGGATCTTGCGGGACTCGTCCCGCACCTTCATCTCCTCCGACGACCAGCCGTCCTCGCGCAGCGACCCGGCCCACGGCACCACGTTGAGCGCGACCGGCTCCGGGAACGGCCCGGTGTCGTCCCCGACGGCCCGCCGTACGTCACCGGGGCTGGTCCCCAGCTCCGTGCCGGCCACCAGCGACAGCTGGGCCCGCAGCGTCTCCACACCGGCCCGCCTGGCCCCGCTCACCGCCTGGTACGACGACACCACCAGCTCGCGCAGCCCGAACTCGGCGTGCAGCGCGCCCAGCGCGACGATCATCGACAGGGTGGTGCAGTTGGGGTTGGCGATGATGCCGCGTGGCCGGCGGCGGGCGCAGTGCGCGTTGACCTCGGGCACCACCAGGGGCACCTCGGGGTCCATCCGGAAGGCGCCGGAGTTGTCGACCACGACCACACCGCGCGCGGCGGCGATCGGCGCCCACCGCTCGGAGACCTCGTCGGGTACGTCGAACATGGCGACGTCGACGCCGTCGAAGGCCTCCTCCGTGAGGGCGAGCACCTCGACCTCCGCGCCGCGCACGGCCAGCTTGCGGCCGACCGAGCGCGGGGAGGCGATCAGCCGGATCTCGCCCCAGACGTCCGCGCGCTGGGACAGGATCTGGAGCATGACCGAGCCGACGGCCCCGGTCGCACCCACGACCGCGAGCGTCGGCTTGCCGGTCGGCGCCATCAGCGGCCCGTACCCCCGTAGACCACGGCCTCGTCGCTGTCGGAGTCGAGTCCGAAGGCGGTGTGCACGGCGCGCACGGCCTCCGGCACGTCGTCGGCGCGGGTGACGACCGAGATACGGATCTCGGAGGTCGAGATCAGCTCGATGTTCACGCTCGCCCCGGACAGCGCCTCGAAGAACGCGGCCGTCACTCCGGGGTTGGTCTTCATACCGGCGCCGACCAGGGAGATCTTGCCGATCTGGTCGTCGTAGCGCAGCGAGTCGAAGCCGATGCCGGAGCGGTTGCGCTCCAGCGCGTCGATGGCCTTGCGGCCCTCGGTCTTCGGCAGGGTGAAGGAGATGTCCGTCAGGCCCGTGGACGCGGCGGACACGTTCTGCACGACCATGTCGATGTTGATCTCGGCGTCGGCGATGGTCCGGAAGATCGCGGCCGCCTCGCCCGGCTTGTCCGGCACGCCGACGACCGTGATCTTGGCCTCGGAGGTGTCGTGCGCGACACCGGAGATGATGGCCTGCTCCACCTGCTTTTCCCCTTGCTCGATCGGCTCGCTGCTGACCCACGTGCCCTGCAGTCCGCTGAAGGAGGAGCGGACGTGGATCGGGATGTTGTAGCGGCGGGCGTACTCCACGCAGCGGTGGAGCAGCACCTTCGACCCGGAGCTGGCCAGTTCGAGCATGTCCTCGAACGAGATCCAGTCGATCTTCCGGGCCTTCTTCACCACACGCGGGTCGGCGGTGAACACGCCGTCGACGTCCGTGTAGATCTCGCAGACCTCGGCGTCGAGGGCGGCGGCGAGCGCCACGGCCGTGGTGTCGGACCCACCGCGTCCCAGCGTGGTGATGTCCTTCTTGTCCTGGCTGACGCCCTGGAAGCCGGCGACGATGGCGATGTTGCCCTCGTCCAGCGCCGTCCTGATCCGCCCCGGCGTGACGTCGATGATCCGGGCTTTGTTGTGGACCGAGTCGGTGATCACGCCTGCCTGGCTGCCGGTGAACGACTGGGCCTCATGACCCAGGTTTTTGATCGCCATGGCCAGCAGGGCCATGGAGATACGCTCTCCGGCGGTCAGCAGCATGTCGAACTCACGCCCGGCAGGCATCGGAGAAACCTGCTCGGCGAGATCGATCAGCTCGTCCGTCGTGTCGCCCATCGCGGAAACCACGACAACCACCTGGTTGCCGTTCTTCTTGGCTTCCACGATCCGCTTGGCGACGCGCTTGATGCCCTCGGCATCGGCTACGGAGGAGCCTCCGTACTTCTGCACGACAAGGCCCACGTGCGCTCCTCGCTCGGTTCGTTTGTGTCGGTTCAGTCTATCGAGCGTCCGTATTCCACCGTCGCGCTCCCGCATGGTGAGACATCGGCCGCTCGGATCCGGAACCTGCCCAGCGAGGGGCACTCCACGCGAAAAGTGCCCCGGCTCACAGTGGCACGACGAATCACACGTCAGGCGGCGGCGCCGGCCTTCCTCCCCCGGCCCCGGGCCAGGCCCGCGCCGGCGCCCGCGCCGGCCCCGAGGGACACGACGCCCATGCCGACGGCGGTGATCACACCCTGCGTCCCGTCGACCACGAAGGGCGCGGCGACGGCGACGACGGCGTTTAAGAGGAACAGGAACCGCAGGACGGCGTGGAGGCGGGCAGCGACTTCATCGGTTTCCTCGTTTCGGGGCGGTGGGACTCGTTGACCTGCTGAGATCAACGATCCCGTGCCGACCCCGCGGAACGAGGGAGCGGCCTCCCCGACCCGGGGTGCAGACGGCTGCACCATGCCGCCGGTGGCCCTACTTGGCCGGCCGCACCCCGAGGGGCCCGCCGATCTCCTCCGCCATCACACGGCCCGCCTCGAACTCCAGGGTCTCGTCGCCCAGGGTGGCCTGGTCGGTGTCGAGGCCGTCCAGCTCCTCCAGGGGCTGGTTGAGGCGGACATGGGCCACCAGGGACTGGAGTGCGCGCAGGGTGGCGGAGGCGGTGCCGCCCCAGTTGGAGAAGTACGAGAACTGCCACCACCACAGGGCCTCGGTGGTGCGGCCCGCGCGGTAGTGGGCCATGCCGTGGCGCAGGTCCGCCATGACGTCGGCCAGGTCGTCGGAGATACGGGCCGGGACCGGGGCCTTGCGGGGCTCGTACGGGTCGAAGACCTCGGAGTAGACGTCGATGGGTTCCAGCAGGCGGGCGAGGTTCTCGCGCAGCTGGTCGACGTCCGGCTCGGGGCCGAGGTCGGGCTCGTAGCGCTCGTCGGGGACGATGTCCTCGTGCGCGCCGAGACGGCCGCCGGCCAGCAGGAGCTGGGAGACCTCCAGGAGGAGGAAGGGGACGGCCGAGTCGGGCTCGTCGCCCTTCGCCACCTCCGTGACGGCCACCAGGAAGCTCTCCACCTGGTCCGCGATCTGGACCGCGAAGTCGTCCGGGTTACGCGTCGAGTCGTGCAGCGTGGCGTCAGACATCTAGGAGTCGTCTCCCCTCGAAGGCGCGGCCGAGGGTCACCTCGTCCGCGTATTCCAGGTCGCCGCCCACCGGGAGGCCGCTGGCCAGGCGGGTGACCTTCAGGCCCATGGGTTTGATCATGCGGGCGAGGTACGTGGCCGTCGCCTCGCCCTCCAGGTTCGGGTCCGTGGCCAGGATCAGCTCCGTGACCGTACCGTCGGCCAACCGCGCGAGAAGTTCTCGTATACGCAGGTCGTCGGGTCCGACACCCTCGATCGGGCTGATCACTCCGCCCAGGACGTGGTACCGGCCGCGGAACTCGCGGGTGCGCTCGATGGCGACCACGTCCTTCGGCTCCTCCACCACGCAGATGACGGAGAGGTCGCGGCGCGTGTCGCGGCAGATGTTGCACAGTTCCTCCTGCGCGACGTTGCCGCACGTCGCGCAGAAGCGGACCTTCGCCTTGACCTCCATCAGGGCCTGCGCGAGGCGCCGTACGTCCGTCGGCTCCGCCTGCAGGATGTGGAAGGCGATCCGCTGGGCGCTCTTGGGACCGACGCCGGGCAGCCGTCCCAGCTCGTCGATGAGGTCCTGGACCACGCCTTCGTACAACGGACTGCCCTTCTCGGAGTCTTTCCCTACGTACCGTAGTTGGCCGCGGCCGGTCTTAGAAAGGCAGGCCCGGAATGCCGCTGCCGCCGCCCAGTCCCTGGGCCAGCGGGCCGAGCTTCTGCTGCTGGAGGTTCTGGGCGTTCTCGTTGGCCGCCTGGACCGCGGCGACGATCAGGTCGGCCAGGGTCTCGGTGTCCTCCGGGTCCACCGCCTTGGGGTCGATCTTCAGCGCGCGCAGTTCGCCGGCGCCGGTCACGGTGGCCCGCACCAGACCACCGCCCGCCTGCCCGTCCACCTCCGTGTTCGCCAGTTCCTCCTGGGCCAGGGCCAGGTCCTGCTGCATCTTCTGGGCCTGCTGGAGCAACTGCTGCATGTTGGGCTGGCCACCACCGGGGATCACGATCAGCTCCTGGTTTCCGCGATTCGGTTTTCTCCGTTGTGCACGAGCCTACGTGGTCCACGCAGCCATCGCTCCGTCACTCTTTCGAGTGAGAACCCGGTGCGGCCTATACCTGATCAAGGCCCCCCTTCCGGGCGGAAAAGTGGTGAAAGCCGGGTCTTCGCCACCCATTGGGCGGTAGGAAGGGTGCCGCGCGTGCACACATCTTGAGCAGTAGGGAGTGCCGGGTGGGTCAACCGGAGATGCGGCCCGAGGGTCCACCTCAGGACGGGCGGGGCGAGGGTGCGGCCGGGCTGCGGCCGGGCGATCTGACCGGGTGGGCTTTCCCGCTCGGGGACTGGGCCGAGCCGGCCGACCGGCTCCACGAGCTGTACCGGTGGGTGGAGCGGCGGGCACTGGAGACGGCCGCCTGGTATCTCGTGGACCGGGTGTGGAAGCGGCGGGCGGCGCGGGCGCTGCGGGCCGGGGCGGCGGCGGGAGCGGTGTGCGGGGCCGGGCTGCCGCTGCTGGATCTGACCGGGGTGACCGGCGGGGTGGCGCCCTGGGGGTATCTGGCGTTGCTGCTCTCGGTGGCCTGCGTCGGCATCGACCGGTTCTTCGGGGTCACGTCCGGATGGATAAGGGACATGGCCACCGCTCAGGCCGTGCAGCGGCGGTTGCAGGGCCTGCAGTTCGACTGGGCGTCGGAGAACGTCCGGGAGGTTCTCGGACCGGCGGAGGGGACGGCGGGCGAGGCCGCCGAGCGGTGTCTGGGGGTGCTGCGCAGGTTCTCCGAGGACGTGACGGAGCTGGTGCGCACGGAGACGGCCGACTGGATGGTGGAATTCCGGACCGGGCCGGCGCCGCTGGGCATCCAGGCGGCGGTGTCCGGGGGATCCCGTCCCGACACGTCCGGCTGTCCCGGGGGGCGGTTTCCGATGCCGCCGGTGAACGGCGCACGGCCCAACATGCCGCGCCAGCGCCCGCCCGAGCCACGGTGAACGACGCCGCTCCTTCGCGTCCCTCCCGCAGCTACTCCTTCCTATAGGTCAGGCTCTCCCCGCTGCCCTTCTTCGCCCGCTTCAGACTGCCGTCCGGGAGCAGCGTCACCTCGCTGGGATCGCCGGGCGTGCACGCCGAACTCGGTTCTCCCGAGGTCACGTCGGACGGCCCGATCTCCAACGGGCCGCCTCCGGTGGGCTGTTCGGTCAGCTTCGCCTCGAAGACGCAGTGATAGGTGCCGCCGTCGGTGGGACCGTCGGCGACCAGGGTGAGGACCGTGTCCCCCACCCCGCCCTGCCGGATGGTGAGTTCGCGGGTGTTGTGGCCGGTGGAGTTGTCGATCGACGACGTCCACGTGCCCAGGTAGCCGGCCGGGATCGCGCCGTGCGCCGAGTCCGACGTGCTCGGGGACGCGGGGTCCGAGGCCGTCCCGGTGGGCCCGGAGCCGGCCGGGGAACCGGTCCCCGAGGCGGTCGGGGAGGAGCCGACCGTGCCGCCGCCGGTGTCCTTGCCGCCGTTCTTCATCAGCGCGTACACCGAGGCGCCCGCGGCCAGCGCCACGACCAGCGCGATCACCACGAGCAGGGCCGTGGACCGCCGGTCACCGCCCGGCCCCCCGGGCCCGACCCCGACCGGCGGCGGCCCGTACGGCGGGGTGGGCGCCTGGCCACCACCGGCATACGGGTTGTACGGCTGCGGCTGCCAGGCGCCGCCGCCGGTGCCGGGCGGCTGCGGGTAGCCGTAGGCGGGCTGCTGGGGGTGCTGCTGCGGATAGCCGTACGCGGGGTGGGCCGGGGGCGCGCCCGGCGCGGGCGGCTGACCGGCGGCCATCGTGGGCAGGTGGTTCAACCGGTCCGGCGGAGCGCCACCGGACGACTCCCCCGCCTGTCCTCCCGGTCCGCCGGGCGGAGGCGGCACGGAGGCCTCGTCGGAGACGGGCGCGTGCTCGGGCGAGGCGGCGGGCGGGGGCACGGGGGCCGGTCCTCGGTCGGGCATACGGTCCTGGGCCGGGCCGGCCGTGCGGTCCTGGGCGGACGGGCCCATGCGGTCCGCCGGCGGGCGGTCGGGCATACGGTCCTGGGCGGCGCGGTCCGTCGGACGGTCCGGCGCCCGGCCGGGCATGCGGTCGGGCATGCGGTCGCCTCCGGGACCCGCGACCGGATCGGGTACGCCCCCGGACCCCGACCCCGACTCGGCCCGCTCCTCCGCCGCGCGCGGCCCCGCCCCTTCCGCCCCCTCCGCTCCTTCCGGGTCCTCCACCTCCAGCAGCCGCACCGCATGGCGCCCCAGCTGGGCCACCAGCGCCCCCGGCAGCCAGGGGTCCCGTGAGCGGCCCCCCGAAACCGTGTCCTCCGCACCCGTACGGTCCAGGATCTCGCCCAGTGAAGGACGGGCACCGGGGTCCTTCTTCAGGCAGTCGCGCACCAGGTCGGCGATGCCCTCCGGCAGACCCTCCAGGTCGGGCGGCTCCTGGGCGATGCGGAACATCAGCGCGTGCACCCCGCTGTCGGCGGAGCCGAAGGGCAGCGCGCCGGTCGCCGCGTACGCCAGCACCGAGCCCAGGCAGAAGACGTCGCACGCGGCCGTGACGCGGTCGCCCCGCACCTGCTCCGGCGCCATGAAACCCGGGGACCCCACGAGCGAGCCCGTGCGGGTGAGGCCGTCCCCGGCCGGCGTCTCCAGCGCCCGCGCGATACCGAAGTCGATGACCCTGGGCCCGTCGATGGTGATCAGCACGTTGGACGGCTTGAGGTCGCGGTGGACGATCCCGGCGGCGTGGATGTCCTCCAGCGCGTGCGCCAGCCCGGCCGCCAGGATCCGTACCGACCGCTCGGGCAGCGCCCCGTGGTCGTGCCCGACGACCTGCTGGAGGCTGGGCCCGGCGACGTACCCGGTGGCCACCCACGGCACGGCGGCCTCGGTGTCCGCGTCCAGGACCGGGGCCGTCCAGTAGCCCCCGACCCGCCGCGCGGCCCGCACCTCCTGCCGGAACCGGGCCCGGAACTCCTCCTCGGCGGCGAGTTCCTCCCGCACCAGCTTCACCGCGACGGTACGGCCCCGGTCCGACCGCGCGAGGTACACCTGGCCCATCCCGCCCGCGCCCAGCCGCGCGAGCAGCCGGTACGCCCCGATGCGCGGTGGATCCCCCTGCCCCAGTTTCTCCATGGCTGCCCCGCCTTCCCCCCGTAGGTGTGCAACAGACCGAGAATAGTGGCGTGGCGGACCGTCGACACCCTGTCGCAAAAACCCCCCGTCCACGGAACAGGACGCCGATACCGCTTCCGCATCGCGGACATTTACGCTCACCCGCATGACCCCTCAGCCCAACCCTCAGGCGGGCGCCGCCGTGAAGGCCGCGGACCGCGCGCACGTGTTCCACTCCTGGTCCGCGCAGGACCTCATCGACCCGCTCGCCGTCGCCGGCGCCGAGGGGTCGTACTTCTGGGACTACGACGGCAAGCGGTACCTGGACTTCACCAGCGGGCTCGTCTTCACCAACATCGGTTACCAGCACCCGAAGGTCGTCGCGGCGATCCAGGAGCAGGCCGCGAAGATGACGACCTTCGCACCCGCGTTCGCCGTCGAGGCGCGCTCGGAGGCGGCCCGGCTGATCGCCGAACGGACGCCGGGCGACCTGGACAAGATCTTCTTCACCAACGGCGGTGCCGACGCCGTCGAGCACGCTGTGCGCATGGCCCGGCTGCACACGGGCCGGCCGAAGGTGCTGTCCGCGTACCGCTCGTACCACGGCGGCACCCAGCAGGCGATCAACATCACCGGCGACCCGCGCCGCTGGGCCTCCGACGGCGCCGCCGCCGGTGTCGTGCACTTCTGGGCGCCCTACCCGTACCGCTCCCGCTTCTACGCCGAGACCGAGGAGCAGGAGTGCGCGCGGGCCCTCGAGCACCTGGAGACGACCATCGCCTTCGAGGGGCCGGGGACGATCGCCGCGATCATCCTGGAGACCATCCCGGGCACGGCCGGGATCATGGTCCCGCCGCCCGGCTACCTGGCCGGTGTGCGCGAGCTGTGCGACAAGTACGGGATCGTCTTCGTGCTGGACGAGGTCATGGCCGGCTTCGGGCGCACCGGTGAGTGGTTCGCGGCCGACCTGTTCGGTGTCGTACCGGACCTGATGACCTTCGCCAAGGGCGTGAACAGCGGTTATGTGCCGCTGGGCGGCGTGGCCGTCTCCGGTGAGATCGCCGAGACCTTCGGGAAGCGGCCGTACCCGGGAGGGCTGACGTATTCCGGCCATCCACTGGCCTGTGCCGCCGCCGTGGCCACGATCGGCGTGATGGCGCAGGAGGGTGTCGTCGACAACGCCAGGAAGCTGGGCGCCGACGTCGTGGAGCCGGCGCTGCGGGCGCTGGCCGAGCGGCACCCGAGCGTCGGCGAGGTGCGCGGCGTGGGCATGTTCTGGGCCCTGGAGCTGGTGAAGAACAAGGAGACCAGGGAGCCGCTGGTGCCGTACAACGCGGTCGGCGAGGCGAACGCCCCCATGGCCGCGTTCGCGGCGGCCGCCAAGAAGCAGGGGCTGTGGCCGTTCGTCAACATGAACCGGACCCATGTCGTCCCGCCGTGCAACGTGAGCGAGGCCGAGCTGAAGGAGGGTCTGGCGGCCCTCGACACCGCGCTGACCGTGGCCGACGAGCACACGGAGTAATTCGGCGCGAGATTCGGGGGCGGAACCCGAACGCGTAAGGTGGCGTGCTCGTAGACATAGGCGAGTACGTGCGAGTACGTCACCCATACGCGTGAGGAGAGAGTCCCGACGATGCCCGGCAACGGCGCCGTGACCCGCAGCACCCTGCGCCAGCAGATCGCGGACGCGCTTCGCGACGAGGTGCTGGCCGGGCGGCTCCAGCCGGGCCGCGAGTTCACCGTCAAGGAGATCGCCGAGCAGTACGGGGTGTCGGCCACGCCGGTCCGCGAGGCGCTGGTCGACCTGTCCGCGCAGGGCATCCTCGACGCCGACCAGCACCGCGGCTTCCGGGTCCCCGAGTACTCGCTCGCCGACTACCGGGACATGATCGAGGCACGCAGCCTGGTCACCGACGGCATGTTCCAGGCCCTCAACGCGGGCCACCGCGCCTTCCGGGACCCGCACGACGCGCGCACGGCGGCGGCCCTCGCCACGGTCCGCCGACGCGGCGAGGAGGCCCGGCGCGCCGCCACGGCCGGGGACCTCACCATACTGATCGGTTACGACCTGCGTTTCTGGCGCGAGCTGGGCGTCCTGTTCGGCAACCCCTACCTCGGCGACTTCCTGCACCGGCTGCGGGTGCAGTCCTGGGTCTGCGCGGTCCAGCACCTGCGCCGCCTGACCGATCTGCGCGGCCACCTCTGGAACGACCACACGGCGCTGGTCGACGCCCTGACCAGGCGCGACGCTCCCGCCGCCCACGCGGTCGTGGCCGCCTACAACGCGCACTCGCTCGCGCTGATCGAGCGACTGGCCACCGGATGATCGAGCGACTGGCCACCGGATGAAGGCGATGGCGGACGGGGGGCGGAACACGATGACCGACGGGGACGGCCGGAACGGGACGACGGACGAGGTCCGGGCGGCGGAGGTGCCGGATCTCTCCGTCGTCATCCCCGCCTACAACGAGGAGCGGCGGCTCGGCCCCACCCTGGAGGCGATCACCGGCTATCTCACGGAGAACCAGGGACGCTGGGGCGAGTGGGAGGTGGTCGTCGCCGACGACGGCTCCGAGGACGGCACCCGTGAGGTCGTCACCGGCTTGGAGCATCCACGGGTCCGCCTGGTCGCCGCCCCGCGCAACCTCGGCAAGGGCCACGCCCTGCGCCTGGGGGTCGCCGCCGCCGGGGGCCGCCGGGTGCTGGTCACCGACGCCGACCTGGCCACGCCGATCGAGGAGCTGGAGCAGCTCGACAAGGCGCTCAGCGAGGGGAACACGGCCGCCATCGGCTCGCGCTCGGTACCGGGCGCCGACATAGCCGTCCGGCAGCACCGGCTGCGCGAACTGCTCGGCCGGGCCGGAAACTTCCTCATACGACGGGTCGCCGTGCCCGGTATCCGGGACACCCAGTGCGGCTTCAAGCTCTTCGAGGGCGACCGCGCCCGCGAGGCCTTCGGCGCCGCCCGGCTGAACGGCTGGGGCATCGACGTGGAGGTGCTGCGGCACTTCCACCGCCTGGGCCTGCCCGTCGCCGAGGTCCCGGTCCGCTGGAGCCACCAGCCCGGCTCCAAGGTCGGCCCGCTGGACTACGCCCGTGTGCTCACCGACCTCGCCCGGCTGCGCGCCCGCGCGCTGCGCCCCGCCGACCTCCTGGTCGCCGTCCTCTTCGTGGTCCTGTCGGTGGCCCTGTACTCGGGCCGCTTCTTCGACCCGAACCACCGCTATCTGCCCGACTCCCTCCAGGACCAGAACCAGTGGGAGTGGTTCTTCGCCGTCACCGCCGACAACGTCGCCCATCTGCGCGACCCGCTCTTCACCGACCTGCAGGGCTTCCCCGACGGCGTGAACCTGATGGCCAACACGGTGATGCTGGGCCTGACCGTGCCCCTCGCGCCGCTGACCTGGCTCGCGGGACCGGCGGTGTCGCTGAGCGTCTGCATGGCGCTGGGCCTGGCGGCCACCGCCGGCGCCTGGTACTGGCTGATCGTGAAACGGGTCGTACGGCAACGGGCCGCGGCCTTCGTCGGGGCGCTGCTGGCAGCCTTCGCCCCGCCGATGGTCAGCCACGCCAACGCGCACCCGAACTTCGTCATCCTCTTCATGATCCCGCTGATCATCGACCGGGCCCTGCGCCTGTGCACGGGCGCCCGGGTCCGCCGGGACGGGATCGTGCTCGGCCTGATGGCGACGTACCAGATCCTCCTCGGCGAGGAACCGCTGCTGCTGGCCGCGCTCGGCATGACGCTCTTCGCCGCCGCCTACAGCCTGGTGCGCCGGGATGTGGCGAAGGCGGCCTGGCGCCCGCTGGCGAAGGGCCTGCTGCTGGCCGGGGCGGTCTGTCTGCCCCTCGTCGCCTATCCGCTGTACTTCCAGTTCACGGGCCCGCAGAGCTACCACAGCGTGCTGCACGGCGACAACGCCGGCAACAGCCCCCTGTCCCTGCTCGCCTTCGCCGAACGCTCCCTGATCGCGGGCAACGCCGACACCGCGAACGCCCTCTCCCTCAACCCCACCGAGCAGAACGCGTTCTACGGCTGGCCGCTGGTCGCCGTGGCCTTCGCCATCGTCGTACGGCTGTGGGAGAACACCCTGGTCAAGGCGCTCGCCTGTACGGCGGTGGGGGCGGCGCTGCTCTCCCTGGGCTCCAGGTTCCGCCTCCCGCTCTCACAGACGGTCTACCCCGGCCCCTGGGCGCTGCTCGCCCACCAGCCGTTGTTCGAGTCGGTCATCGAGGGCCGGGTGGCGATGATCTGCGCCCCCGCGCTCGGCATGCTCATCGCCCTCGCGCTGGACCGGCTGGCGGCCACCCGGAACCTGGGCACCCAGTACATCGGGCTGCTGGGCGTGACCCTCGCGCTGCTGCCGCTGGTACCGGCGCCGCTGAAGTCGACGGAGCGGGTCCCGGTGCCGGCGTTCTTCACCGACGGGACCTGGAAGTCGTACGTCCGGCCCGGCGAGTCGCTGGTGCCGGTGCCGCTGCCGGACTCCGGCGCGGCCGAGGCGCTGCACTGGCAGACGGCGGCCGGCCTCGGCTTCCGGATCCCCGGCGGCTACTTCAACGGTCCGTACGGCGAGGAGCGTGCCGGGATCTACGGCGCCTCCCCGCGCTACACCTCCGACCTGCTGCGGGACGTCCGCTACACCGGCTCCCTCCCGGTGATCGGGAAGAACTGGCGGGCGCAGGCCAGGCTGGACCTCGCCTACTGGAAGGCGGGGGTGCTGGTGGTCGTCCCGCAGCCCAACGACGGCGCCCTGCGCACGGCGGTGACGCAGCTGACCGGGCGGCCGGGCAAGTGGACCGACGGGGTGTGGGTATGGGACCTGCACGGGAGGAGCTGAGCGACGCCGTACCGACTACTCTTCCCTGACCACCGTGCCACGCGCGCGCGTGCTGGCGTGCTGATGCGAGGAGCCTTCTTTGGCCTGTGACCTCTGGCTGGTACCACTCGTCGACGTGTTGTGCCACACCCCCGACAACCCGTTCGCCGAGGAACTCGCGCAATACAACAAGGCGCTGGCCGAGGCCGGTCTTCCGCCGGTGCCGGTGTACCAGTACATGCCGGGCCTGTCGGGTGACGTGGCGCCGGTGGCCGGTTTCGACTACGACGCGCTGCACTTCCTGCGCCGCGCGTATCTGCTGCAGGTGTGCGGTCTGCCGGTGACGCCGGTGGACGAGCTGGGCGGCGACTACGAACAGCTCCTGGAGATGTTCGAGTCGACGGCCCAGCAGTCGCATCTGGTGTGGCACTACGACCACGCGGGGGCGTACGTCCCGGTCGACTTCCCCCACCCGCTGTCGAACGACGATCTGCTGGCGGGCGGCGGCCCGCTCGGCTCCTCGCAGAGCCTGCTGCGGGAGCTGGAGCTGGTGGCGCCGACGATCGGCATCGACCCGGCGAACCCCCCGGCGCCGCCTCAGCCGCCGTCGGCCCCCACGGAGTTGGAGGAGCCGGCCGTTCCGGCGCCTTACGATCCCAGCCCCTTCGCCCGGGAACGCCATGTGTGGCTGGGCCTGCACGCGGCGGCGACGCGGAGTCTGGCGCAGGGGTCGATGATCGTGTTCAGCTGAGCCGTCCGCGGCGCCCGGCCCGGCCGCCGGGACACCGCGGACGGCTGGGACCCCGGGACAGGTCTGAGCGGACCTGTCCCAGCGCGTCTGTCCCGGCGGGACCGGCTCAGAACACCGGCGTCCCGTCCTGCGTCAGCTTCCAGTTGGTGACCGCGAAGTCGGCCGGGTCGAGCGACTTCTTCGCGGTCACGTAGTCGATCATCAGCTGGCGGATCTCGTTGGTCGAGCTGTAGGCGATCGGCGCGGCGGCGATGTGCGGGTAGCCCGAGCCGCCGTTGGCGCGGTAGTTGTTGACGGCGACCACGAAGACCTGGTCGTCGGCGACGGCGGCCCCGTTGTAGGTGAGGTTCTTGATCCTCGACCCCTCCGGCTGCGCGATGTCGATGTCGTACGAGACGCCCGACGCCGTGTCGTACATGTAGTCCCAGAAGTTGTTGGCGTTGGTGAGCGTCGCGGTGTCCACCTTGGTGCCCGCCGGCACCTGGTGGTAGTACTTCGCCGCGTACTCCAGGTAGTCCTTGAGCTGGGCGCCCGTCAGCTTCTTGCCGTAGAGGGTGTTGTCGTAGATGTAGAGGCCGGCGATGTCCTTGATGGTGACGCTGCCCTGCGGGATGTCCGCCGTGCGGCTGAAGGGCGCGGCCACCGAGATCAGCGGGAGCGCGGCGTCCGCCGCCGAGAGGCCCGCCTTCACCGTGTCGGCCTGCACCTTGTGGATGAAGTCCATGATCGGCACGTCCTTCCAGCAGGAGTCGGCGGCCGAGAGGTCCTCGGTGCAGGTGCCGACCGCCGTGTTGACGTACTTCACGACCAGTTCGTGGTCCGCCTGGAGGAGCTTCTTGATCTCCGGGTCCTCGTCCACCGTGTTGGGGTTGAGGGTCTGGGCCTTCTTGCTCGTCACCTTCCACTGGCCGTGGTGCAGTTCGAGTTCGAAGTCGAAGACGCTGAGGCGGTAGCCCCAGCAGTACGGCTCGGAGAGCAGGACGTCCTCGCCGGTCTCCGCGTTCTTCACCGTGTAGGACGGGACCTCGACGTGGGTGTGGCCGACCAGGATCGCGTCGATGCCCGGCACCTGCTCGGCGACGAGGTTCGACGCGTTCTCCACATAGGGGAGTTCGTCGCCGTAGGACGAGGAGCCGTCCAGGCCGGAGTGGTCGGTCAGGAAGACGACGTCACAGCCGAGGGCGCGCAGCCGCGGCACGTACTTCTTGGCCTGCTCGACGAGCCCCGGGAAGACCATCTTCCCGCTGACGTTGTCCTTGTCCCACAACGCGATACCGGGGTTGGTGAGGCCGAGGATGCCGACCTTGATGTCCGGGGCGCCGGGCACGCAGATGCGCTTGACGGTGTACGGGTGGAAGGCGGGCCGCAGGGTCTTGGCGTCCAGGGCGTTGGCGCCGAGCAGCGGGAAGTGACACTGCCGCTCGAACTTCCTCAGCACCTCGATGCCGTAGTTGAACTCGTGGTTGCCGAGGGCGGCGGCGTCGTAGCGCATGTGGTTCATGGCGACGGCCATCGGGTGTCTCGGGCCCTTCTTGCCGCCGGTTCCCGTGATCGGGTCGACGCGGGCGAAGTAGTAGGCGAGCGAGGTGCCCTGGATGATGTCGCCGGCGTCGACGAGCAGCACGCGCTCCTCGCCCTTGGCCTCGCGCTGCTGCTTGATGAGGGTGGCGACCCGCGCGACGCCCACGGAGTTGCCGGCCTTGTCGGTGTAGGCGGCGTCCTTGTAGTAGTCCCAGTCGAAGACGTGGCTGTGCAGGTCGGTGGTGCCGAGGATGGAGAACGACCAGGTGCGGGGCGTCTTCTGGGGCCGGTGCGAGGCGTCGGCCGCCTCCGCGGTGCCGCCGGTGACCGCTCCCGCGGCGGCGACGGCGGCACCGGTGACGGCCGACTTCTTCACGAACTCCCGGCGGTTCATGGGACTGAAGGGCATTCGAGGCTCCTGGAAAGGGTGGAGTTGACGCGAGCGGATGAACGGACCGTGCGGGGGCTACCCGCGTAGATCGTGCTCGTGCCCACTCTGCGCCGAAAACCAGGAAAAGACCATGTCCAGGTCAAGGATGGGTCAGCGGACCGCCCGGGAGAACAGTGGGAGAACAGCCGGGGTCACAGGCGGCCGACGAGCCGGATCTCCGGCGGCCACAGCACCCCGCTCGCCATCAGCAGGGACGGCCCCAGATGTATGGGGCACACCCTGAGCGGAGGCATGCCGTAGCGGGCCACCTCGAAGACGGCGGGATCGGAGCAGTCCGTACCGCCGCCGGGCCCTTCACCGCCGTACGGTCCCCGGCACCGCACGTTCCGGGGGACGCTCATACGTCCATTGTCCACCGGACACGGACACGGGGGCGGGGGCGGCCACGGGCTTGGGCACGGCCACGGCCACGGCCACGGCGAAGGACGGTCCGCCGGTCGCGCCCGGGAGCGGGCCGGCGGACTGTCCGGGCGGGCGGCGGCTGCCGCCCGCGGCTACAGGAACGAGTTGATCTCGATCGTCTCGTCCCGGCCCGGGCCCACGCCGATCGCGGAGATCGGGGCGCCGGACATCTCCTCCAGCGCCTTGACGTAATCCTGGGCGTTCTTCGGCAGATCGGAGAACGACTTCGCCTTGGTGATGTCCTCGGACCAGCCCGGCAGGGTCTCGTAGACCGGCTTCGCGTGGTGGAAGTCGGACTGTGAGTACGGGAGTTCCTCGACGCGCCGGCCGTCGATCTCGTACGCCACGCAGACCGGGATCTCCTCCCAGCCGGTCAGCACGTCGAGCTTGGTGAGGAAGAAGTCGGTCAGGCCGTTCACCCGGGTCGCGTAGCGGGCGATCACCGCGTCGAACCAGCCGCAGCGCCGGTCACGGCCCGTGGTCACGCCCCGCTCACCGCCGATGCGGCGCAGCGCCTGCCCGTCCTCGTCGAAGAGTTCGGTGGGGAAGGGCCCCGCGCCGACCCGGGTGGTGTACGCCTTCAGGATGCCGATGACCCGGCTGATCTTCGTCGGGCCGACGCCGGCGCCGGTGCAGGCACCGCCCGCCGTCGGGTTCGAGGAGGTGACGAAGGGGTACGTGCCGTGGTCGATGTCCAGCAGCGTGCCCTGGCCGCCCTCGAACAGGACGACCTTGTCGTCCTCCAGGGCCTGGTTGAGCACCAGGACCGTGTCGGCGACGAACGGCGCCAGCTTGTCGGCGTAGCCCAGCAGTTCCTCGACCACCTGGTCGACGGCGATGGCGCGCCGGTTGTAGAGCTTGGTGAGGATCTGGTTCTTGACGTCGAGGGCCGCCTCGACCTTCTGGGTCAGGATCGACTCGTCGTAGAGGTCCTGGACCCGGATGCCGACGCGGTTGATCTTGTCCGCGTACGTCGGTCCGATCCCGCGCCCGGTCGTACCGATCTTCCGCTTCCCGAGGAAGCGTTCCGTCACCTTGTCCACGGTGACGTTGTACGGCGTGATGATGTGCGCGTTACCGCTGAGCAGGAGCTTCGACGTGTCGACGCCTCGCTCGTTCAGACCGCTCAGCTCGGAGAGCAGGACCGACGGGTCGACGACGACGCCGTTTCCGATGACCGGCGTACAGCCGGGAGAGAGGATTCCGGAAGGGAGAAGGTGGAGTGCGTACTTCTGGTCACCGACCACCACCGTGTGGCCGGCGTTGTTGCCGCCCTGGTAGCGGACGACATAATCCACCGAGCCACCGAGCAGGTCGGTGGCCTTCCCCTTGCCTTCGTCACCCCACTGAGCACCGAGCAGCACAAGTGCGGGCACGCGCGTACACCCCTTCCGGGCGGGGCATGTCCAAGGTCAGGGGCGTGGGCGTAAGGTTCACCGCCGCGTGCCACCGCGACCGTCGTTGGCCGCACAACCGTCGGACCGGATGCCCCGGAATAGACGAAGCCCCTGGCGCAATAGCGCAAGGGGCTCTTGCACAAAGATGCTACCCGAGGAAGCGAGGCAGGACCGAGGTGGCGACTTTCGCGACGTCCGATCAGCTGCTGGTGATCATCGATCCGACGGCACGGCAGGCGGACGGGGAGTCCGTACGGATCGCGAAAGACGTGCTCAGCGCGGGTGCGGCGGCGAAACTGTGTCTGCCGGACGACGACGAGGAATTCGCCCGCGCGCTGCGTCGGCGGGGCTCGCGCCGGCCGGTGGTGATCGGCGACGACCGGGCGCTGGTCCGTGCCGTGACCCTGCTGCACCGGCAGCGGGAGCTTTCCGGATGCGCGCTGTCGGTGGTCCCGGTCGGTGACAGCGCCCTGGCGCGGTCCCTCGGCGTGCCCGGCGGGGCGGTGGCGGCGGCGCGGGCCGTGCTGGACGGGGCGGAGCGGCGTCTGGACCTGCTGGTCGACGACAGCGACGGGGTGGTGCTGGGGACGCTGGGGATTCCGCCGGCGTCGGCGCGGGAGGCTACCGTCGAGCCGCTGGGCGCCCCTGCGGGACACCCCTGGCTGCGTACGACGTACCGCTCCCTGGTCCGCACCCTGTCCCCCCGCCCGGCCCCTGCGGTGAGCGGCCCGGGCCCTTCCCGGCTGCGGGTGCAGGTCGACGGGGAGACGGTCGTGGACCTGGACCAGCCCGTGGAGACGGTGTCGGTGACGCCCGGGGGCCTCGGGGTGGCGGAGGTCGAGGTACGGCCCCTGTCGGTGGGCGCGGCGGCGGCACCGCTGCGCGCCTCCGGCCGCGCGGTGACGGTCACCGGCGCGGACTTCCGCTACCGGGCGGACGCGGTGGTGTCGGGACCGGTACGGAGGCGGACCTGGCGGGTGGTGGAGGGGGCCTGGGGGCTCACGTTGCCTTCAGCGTGAAGCCGGTGGTGTCCAGGATGCAGCCGAAAGGGTCGGGGATTTCCATCTTCTCGCCGAAGGACCTGCTCAGGCGTGCCTGATAGCCACGGTCCGAGGGCAGCCAGAAGACGGTGGTCCGTTCCTCCTGCATGTCGAGGAGCAAATAGACCGGGACACCCGACCTTCCGTACATCTGGGCCTTGTCCGCCAGGTCGACGTCCCTGGTCGAGTGGGAGGTCAGCTCGCCCACCAGGGAGAGGCCCTCCCCGTCCAGGCGAATGCTGTCCGTTTCGTATGTCCGTGCGTGCGCGGCATGGATGTCCGGCCCATAGGCGCGCTCGACGCCCGGGAAGACGAACAGGTCGGGGCTCCGCTCGATGATGTGGCCCTCGGGAAGGTGCGGCTCCAACTGGGCGCACACCGACCTCATGACGCGGGTGTAGTACCCCTTCGACAACGGCGACAAGATGATGTTCCGATTGATGATCTCGGCCTTGTAGCCGGCGGGCACCTTCAACTCGTCGAGGACGTCCAGCATCTCGTCGAAGCCCTCGCGGGGCTTGGGATCGCTCATCACCGGTCGCTCTGCCATCAACGTCATGATGCGCCCTCCCTCCTCCGCCGACCAGCCGGCACGTAGCGTAGCCGATCACACACGGAACGGTATCAAAATCTGCAAATCAGAGACTCCAATGGTCTGGTGACAAATATTTAACCGCCCCGACCCCTTCCCCGACCCCTCCCGCGTCCACCATCCTGCTCCATCAGGACCCACGCAGGACCCACGCAGGACCCACGGACAGGACACGGAAGGGGCCACCCGATGGCAGTGGACGAGGGCGTCGCCCCGGCGGCGGACACAGGCGACGAGGGAACGGTTCACCGGCTGAAACCCAATGCGGTCGGCCTACTGGGCGTGGTCTTCATGGCCGTCGCCACCGCCGCCCCGATCACCGCCATGACCGGGAACGTGCCCTTCATGGTGTCGTCCGGCAACGGGATCGGCGCCCCCGCCAGCTACCTCGTCGCAATGGTCGTGCTGGCAATCTTTTCCGTTGGTTTCACATCGATGGCGAAGCACATCACCTCCACCGGCGCCTTCTACGGCTTCATCTCCTACGGCCTGGGCCGAACCGCCGGACTCGCCTCCGGCCTCCTCGCGACCTTCGCGTACGTCGTGTTCGAACCGGCCCTCATCGGCATCTTCTCGACCTTCGCGACGACCACGCTGAAGGACCAGACGGGGCTCCACGTGCCCTGGTGGGCCTTCGCCTTCCTGATGCTCGCCGTCAACGCCTCCGGCACCTGGTTCGGCGTCAGCGTCGCCGAGAAGCTGCTCGTCGTCCTGCTCGGCACCGAGGTGACCGTCCTCGCCGCGATGGCGGTCTCGGTCGCCCTGCACGGCGGCGGCCCGCACGGCTTCACCTTCGCACCGGTCGACCCGGTCAACGCCTTCAAGGGCACGTCCGCCGGACTCGGCCTCTTCTTCGCCTTCTGGTCATGGGTCGGCTTCGAGTCGACGGCGATGTACGGCGAGGAGTCCCGCGACCCGAAGAAGATCATCCCCAAGGCGACGATGATCAGCGTCCTCGGTGTCGGCGTCTTCTACGTCTTCGTCTCCTGGATGGCCATCACCGGCAACGGCGAGGCGGAGGCGGTGAAGGCGGCCTCGTCCGCCAACCCGCTGGCGCTGTTCTTCAACCCGACCGAGCGCTACGTCGGCCACTGGGCCGTCGACGTCATGCAGTGGCTGATGATCACCGGCTCGCTGGCCTGCGGCATGGCCTTCCACAACTGCGCCGCCCGCTACATGTACGCCCTGGGCCGCGAGGGCGTGCTCCCCTCCCTGAAGAACACCGTCGGCCGCACCCACGCCCGGCACGGCTCCCCGCACATCGCCGGCCTGGTGCAGACGGTGGTGAGCGCCGTGCTGATCGGGGCGTTCTGGATCGCGGGCAAGGACCCGTACAACGCCCTCTACGTCCTGCTGGCCATCCTCGGCACCATGGCGATCCTGGTCGTGCAGGCCGTCTGCTCCTTCGCGGTGCTGGTGTACTTCCGCTCCCACCACCCCGAGAGCCGCCACTGGTTCCGGACCTTCACCGCACCGCTCATCGGCGGCGTCGCGATGCTCGCCGTGGTAGTGCTGCTGGTGTCGAACATGGGCGTCGCGGCCGGCACGGAGTCCGGCTCGCTGGTGCTGAAGGCGACCCCCTGGCTGGTCGCCCTGGTCGCGGCCACCGGCGTCGGGTACGCGCAGTACCTCAAACGGCGCTCCCCCCAGCGCTACGCGCTGCTCGGACGGACCGTCCTCGAGGAGACGAAGGAACGTTAGCGGCGCAGGGGCCGGGGGCCTGCGCGGGAGGGATGATCACCGCACCTCGACCCGCAGGCCCTCCAGTCCCCGGATGACGAAGTTGGGCTTGCGCTCAGGCGCTGCCGCCAGGCTCAGCGTCGGCGCCTTCTCCAGCAGGGCCGACATGGAGGCCGCCAGCTCGATACGGGCCAGCGGTGCGCCGATGCAGTAGTGGATGCCGGCGCTGAAGGAGATGTGCGGGTTCTCCGGGCGGGCCAGGTCGAGACGGTCGGGGTGGGAGAAGACAGCCGGGTCGTGGTTGGCCGAGCCGAAGAGCATGGCGATCTCCGCGCCCCGGGGGATCGTCGTGCCGTCGATCTCGATCTCGTCCAGGACCCAGCGTTCGAAGAGCTGGAGCGGGGTGTCGTAGCGCATCAGCTCCTCGACGGCGGACGGGACCAGGGAGTGGTCGGCGCGCAGGGCGGCCAGCTGGCCGGGGTTGCGGAACAGCGCCCACCAGCCGTTGACCGTGGCGTTCACGGTGGCCTCGTGACCCGCGTTCAGGAGCAGGACGCAGGTCGAGATCATCTCCTGCTCCGTCAGCCGGTCACCCTCGTCGTGTGCCGCGATCAGGCCGGAGATCAGATCCTCGCCCGGCTCCTCGCGGCGGGCCGCGATCAGCTCCCGGAGATAGTCCGAGAACTCGACCGACGCCCGCACCGCGTTCCGCGCCGCCTCCTCGGACGGGTTCAGCTCGTACATCCCGCAGATGTCCGCCGACCAGGGCCGCAGCTGCGCCCGGTCCACCTGCGGAATGCCGAGCATCTCGGCGATCACGGCCACGGGCAGCGGCTCGGCCACATCCGTCAGCAGGTCACCGCCGCCCGCCGCCACCAGCCCGGCCACCAGCTCGCCCGCCAGCCCTTCCACGTACGGCTTCAGCCGCTCCACCGTGCGGGGCGTGAACGCCTTCGAGACGAGGCGCCGGATGCGGGTGTGGTCCGGCGGCTCCAGGTCGAGCATCCCGTGGTCGTTGAGGACGTGGAACGGCTCGTGTTCCGCCGGAGGCGCCGTACGCCCGAACTCCTCGTGGCCGAAGCGGTGCTGATACGTCCGCCCCAGCCGCCGGTCCCTCAGCAGCGCCGAGACGTCCGCGTGGTGCGGGACCAGCCACTGCCCGGTGGGCTCGTAGTAGGTCACGCGCCCCGCCGCCCGCAGCTGGGCATAGGCCGGGTACGGGTCGGCGACGAATGCCGGGTCCCAGGGGTCGAACACGAGGTCGTCAAGAGCTGCCATGGACGGACGCTAGCCCGCGAGACGCCCTCCTGACCAGGGGGGTTGCCCTTGTCCTCCACCCGCCGACACGACACCCGGCCCGAGAACACCACCCATCACCCAGCGTGCCCATATGATCACAAACTCGTCATGTTGTGTGCACTCGCACGAAAGGCCTCCCATGCGCACGTTCCACCGCGCTGCCACCGTCGCCGCAGCGGTCGCAGTGCTGTCCGCCCTCGGCGCCGGCGCCGGCTTCGCCGACGACAACGATCCCCCGCAACCGGTCACCGCCGTGGCTTCCCCCCAGGTCAACGCCGTGGTCGTCTGGGTCGCCCCGCACCATGAGCCGCGCTCCGACCCGCACCGCACCCACCACCGGAAGTCGCACCACGGCCGCAAGCACGACGACCACAAGCACGGTGGCGGCAAGCACGACGACCACAAGCACGACGGCGGCAAGCACGCCAAGAAGCGCCACGGCCACAGGCACGGAGGCTGAGCCGGACGGCTCTCAGGCCGGTGTGACCAACCGTGCCTCGTAGGCGAACACCGCCGCCTGGGTCCTGTCCCGCAGGCCCAGCTTCACCAGGATCCGGCTGACGTGGGTCTTGATCGTCGACTCGGCCACCACCAGGCGCTCGGCGATCTCCGCGTTCGACAGGCCCTGGGCGATCAGGACCAGCACCTCCGTCTCCCGTTCCGTCAGATCGCCGTAGGCCGCCTGCGCCGTCGCCGTCATACGGGGGCCCTCGGCCAGCCGGGAGAACTCCGTGATCAGGCGTTTGGTCACCGAGGGAGCCAACAGCGCCTCCCCCGCCGCCACCACCCGGACCCCGTCCGCCAGTTGGCGTGCCGAGGCATCCTTCAGCAGGAATCCCGAGGCTCCCGCCCGCAGCGCCTGGTACACGTACTCGTCCAGATCGAACGTGGTCAGGACCAGCACCTTCGCCGCGCCGTCCGCCGCCACGATCTCCCGGGTCGCCTCGATGCCGTTCAGCTCGGGCATGCGGATGTCCATCAGGACGACGTCCGGGGCCAGTTCACGGACCCGGTCCACCGCCTCGCGGCCGTTGACCGCCTCACCGACGACCTCGATGTCCGGCATCGCGTTCAGCAGGACCGAGAAGCCCTCACGCACCATCATCTGGTCGTCCGCGATCAGTACGCGGATCGTCATGCCTCACCTTCACTCACGGAGGCGGCCGGCAGGAACACCGTCACCTCGTAGCCCCCGTCCTCCTGCGGGCCCGCCGTCATCTCGCCGCCGAGCATGGAGACCCGCTCCCGCATCCCCGTGATGCCGTGCCCGGCACCGGGCGAGGGTTTCACCAGGGCCGGCGCGGGCGGCGGACCGTTCACTATGCGCAGCCCCAGCCCGCCGAGGACATAGCCGATCTCCACCCGCGCGCTCGCCCCCGGCGCGTGCCGCAGCGTGTTGCTCAGAGCCTCCTGGACGATCCGGTACGCCGACAGTTCGACACCCTGGGGAAGCTCGCGCACCGCGCCCGTCACCACCTTCTCGACGTCCGGGCCCGCCTCGCGGACATTGGTGAGCAGCCCCTCCAGGTCGGCGAGCGTGGGCTGCGGGGCGTCCGGGGCCTCGTAGTCCTCCGCGCGGACGACACCGAGGACGCGGCGCAGTTCGGTCAGTGCCGCCACCGCGTTCTCCCGGATGGTGACGAAGGCCTTCTCCAGCTCCGGCGGCGGGTTCTCCACCCGGTAGGGCGCGGCCTCCGCCTGGATGGCGACCACCGACATGTGGTGGGCGACCACGTCGTGCAGCTCGCGGGCGATGGTGGTGCGCTCCTCCAGCAGCGTGCGCCGGGAACGCTCGTGCGCGGTCACCGTCTGCTGGGCGGTCACCTCCTGCTCGGCGCTGCGGCGTATGTGGTAGACGGTGACGACCAGCAGCGTTATCGCGGAGACGACCAGCATGGGACCGATGTCGGTGTTGTAGCGGTCCGCGCCGAAGAGGGAGTCGACGACCAGGCCGTACGCCGCGGTGAGCACCCACATCCAGGCCGCCGTGCGCGGACGGGTCCGGATGGCGACCACCGTGAGGACCACCAGGTGGGAGAGGAAGGTGGCGGGCAGCCACGGCCAGTTGTCCCAGGAACTGCCGCTCAGGACGGTGACGGCCGACGTGGCCGCGCAGGACAGCCAGAAGGCGCCGACCGGGCGGACCAGCGTGAGCAGGACCGGGATCAGGGCGAACAGACCGCACAGCAGGTTCCCCGGGCTGCCGGTGTTGTCGTCCGTCGCGGCTATCAGTAGCGCCGCCCCGCCGAGCGCGGTCACCGCCGCGTGCGGGATCCACGCCGCGTACTCCCGCGACCGGCCGGTGAGCTTGCCGGTCAGCGGGCCGTCGACGCTCATCCGGGGCAGCGGACGATAGGCGAAGGCGTCCTCGAACAGGTCCTGCCGCAGCCCTCGCAGGGCGTCCGCGGCCAGCCGGAACTCCGGGCTGCGCGGCCTGGCTGCCGCGCCCGGCGGTGTGGTCTGCGTGTGCGTCGTCTCGGTCACGTCCAAAACGGTAGGCGGGCGGAGGTGCCCTGGTCGTCACCACGGAGAGGGTTCTTCACGGTCCCCCTCAGGTACTACGGGTACAGGGTGGGGGAAAGACGGGGGCAAGGGTGGGGGAAAGGCCGGGGTAACGGCGGCGTGGGCGCCGGTTCAGCGGCCGCCCGGGCGGACCAGGCCCGACTCATAGGCGAAGATCGCCGCCTGGGTGCGGTCACGCAGGCCCAGCTTGACCAGGATCCGGCCCACGTGGGTCTTCACGGTCTGTTCGGCCACGACCAGGCGTTCGGCGATCTCCGCGTTGGTCAGACCCTGCGCGATCAGGGCCAGCACCTCGGTCTCGCGTTCCGTCAGGTCGCCGACGCGCTGCTTGAGCGGGGCGCGACGGGTGCCGTCCAGCCGGGAGAACTCGGCGATCAGCCGACGGGTGATGCCCGGGGCGAGCAGGGCGTCGCCGGCGGCCACCACGCGCACCGCCTCGGCGAGCTTGTCCGCGGAGGCGTCCTTGAGGAGGAACCCGGATGCTCCGGCCCGCAGGGCCTCGTACACGTACTCGTCCAGGTCGAAGGTGGTCAGCACCAGCACCTTGATGGCCGGATGGTCGACGGTGATGCGGCGGGTGGCGTCGATGCCGCCGAGTTCGGGCATGCGGATGTCCATCAGGACGACGTCCGGCGTCAGTTCGCCGACCTTCGCGATCGCGTCCAGCCCGTCCACCGCCTGCCCGATCACAGTGATGTCCGGCTGGGTGTTGAGCAGCACGGTGAAGCCCTGCCGGACCATCTGCTGGTCGTCGGCGATGAGTACGCGGATGGTGCCGGCGCCGCTCGTCATGGGGTGTGGTCTCCTGTCGGGGCCTCGGTGGTCTTCGGAACGCGGGGTGGCGGGGGCGTGACCGGTGCGCCTGCCCGGGGGAGGAACGCCGTGACCATGAAGCCGCCGTGCAGGGTCGGGGTCGCCGTGACGTGGCCGCCCAGCATCGTCGCCCGTTCCCGCATGCCCAGCAGGCCGTGGCCGCTGCCGGGGGACGGCTGGACGGGCCCCTGGGGGCGGGAGTTGACGATGCCCAGGTGGAGGCCCTCGGAGAAGTGGCTGACCTCCACCCGGACCGTGGAGCCCGGAGCGTGGCGCAGGGCGTTGCTCAGGCCCTCCTGGACGATCCGGTAGGCGGACAGTTCCACGCCGGGCGAATAGGTGCGTGGCTCGCCCTGGATGTCGGTGACGACCTCCAGGCCGGCCGCCCGGGTGTTCTCTATGAGCGCGTCCAGACGGGCGAGGTTGGGCTGCGGGGCGTCCGGGGCGGCTCCGGTGCCGGGCGCGGGCAGGGTGTACGGGGCTCCGGGACCGTCGGGATCGTCGATGTCGTCGGGGTGTTCGGAGCGCAGGACGCCCAGGACTCGGCGCAGTTCGGTCAGTGCCTCCAGGGCGTTGTTGCGGATGCCGGCGAGGTTCTCCGTCAACTCCTCGGAGGGGTTCTCCACCAGGTGGGGGGCGACCTGGGCCTGGATGGAGATCACCGACATGTGGTGGGCGACCACGTCGTGCAGCTCACGGGCGATACGGCTGCGCTCCTCCAGGAGGGTGCGGCGAGCCCGCTCCTCCGCCGTGATCGTCTCCTGCTCGACCAGTCGCGTGCGCGCCTCGCGCCGGCCGCGCAGGGTTATGCCCACCAGAACGGCCATGGAGAAGACGAAGAGGGCGATCACGCCGTTCGGGTTGTACTTGGGCGCCCCCACCGTGTTTTCGAGGGCGACGGTCGTCGCGACGGACAGGGCCACGGCGCCCACGGCTCGCTGGGTGGGGACGCGGAGAGCCAGCAGCAGCAGGACGAAGGCCTGGGCGATGACTTGGGGAGTGGCCCAGGGCCAGTCGGCACCGGGTGTGTGCGGGACGGCGAGATGGGGGCGGACGGCGAGCGCGGTGACGGTGGTGGCGCCGAGGGACAGGGCCCAGGCGGGGGCGGGGCGCCACAGGGCGAGGACGACCGCAGCGCCCTGGGCGCAACCGGCGAGGAAGGACTGGGCGCCGGCCAGGGCGTAGCCCCTGCCCATGCTGTTGCCGCCCGCCAGGGTGATGCCGAGGGCGAGCCAGCCGGTGACGAGGTAGGTGAGCAGGCGGAGCCAACGGTGCTGGAACAGCGGTTCCGTCGTGGCGCGTTGGGGCTTCTCACCGGTGGCGGCTTTCACGAGGTCAACCCTAGGCACCGCGCGAGGCCTTCGCTCGGGTCCGATGCGGACGGCGGTGGAGGTGGGCGGGTAGGTGGGGGTGGAGGCGGATCACCCGGGACGGGCGGTTGCGGGGGCGGCGGGGGCCCTGTTCGTGGTGCCGGAAGGCCGCCCAGCACAGGGCGAGGACCAGGGCGAACAGGGGCAGCCAGGCCAGCCGGGCCGCCACCCAGGTCAGGGAGTCGGGCGCGGTGTGCAGACCGGGCAGGCGGCCGTACAGGAGCAGGCCGGCCGTGGTGGTCATCAGGGCCGTCTGGTGCCACAGGAAGACGGTCATCGCCGAGAGGTTGACCAGCGCCACTCCTGCCCAGACCAGGGGGCGGCGCATCACTCGGCGCAGTCGGTCCCGCAGCAGCAGGGCCAGGCCGCACTGGGCCAGGCCGAAGGTGACGGCCGCCAGGGTCGGCGGGTCGAGGTTGGAGACGGCGGTGCCCGGGACGCCGACCATCGACGCCGGGTAGCCCGCCCAGGCGACGAGCCCGGCCGTGGCCGCCGTACCGCCGAGGAGGAGCACCCAGCCCGCGCGGCCCTCCAGTTCGCCGCGGGTCCAGGCCGCGCCGAGGGTGTACGGGACCAGCCAGCCCGCCGCCACGTTCACCCAGCCGACCCCGGAGGGGACACCGCCCAGGCCGAACCTGAGGAGGTCCACGTGCAGCACGACCGCGAGCGGCCACAGGGGGTTGAGGCGGGCGAGGAGCGGGGTGGCCGCCGTCAGGGCCGCGAAGACCAGCAGGAACCACATCGGGGACAGCGCCAGTTTCACCAGGGTGTGGACGGTCGGGAAGGAGGCGCCGGACAGCAGCAGGGCGGTCGCCGCCACCGTCCACAGCGCGAGCACCGCGACGACCGGGCGGAACAGCCGGGACAGCCGGCCGCGCAGCCACTGGCCGTACGTGGTGCCACGCGCGCGTGCCGAGGCGTAGCCACGGGTCGCCACATGGCCGCCCACCAGGAAGAACACCGCCAAGGTCTGGAACACCCAGGAGATCGGGGCCAGCCAGGGCATGGACCGCAGCGGGCTCGCCGTGTGCAGCCCGTCGTCCTGCGCGACCAGGGCCGTGACCAGCCAGTGGCCGAGAACGACGCCGAGGATCGCGAAGGCGCGCAGGGCGTCGACCGCGCGGTCCCGGGACGCGGGGGTGGCGGCGTCGACCCGGTGGGCGCCCCTGCGGATCGCCAGGGGAACCGTGCGAACGATCGCCCGAGGGAATGTGCGGGGGACGGCGTGAAGCGGTGCCGGCAGCTCAGGCACGGGTCACCTCCGAGGTCTCGCCGAGGGTGATCCGGGCCAGGTTGGCGAGGGAGGCCGAGCCAGGGGTGAAGTAGCCGCTGTGGTCGGCGTCGCCGGCGTCGAACACGCGGGCCCCGAAGGCGGGGGTGACCGGATCGGTGCCGAAGCCGACGGTGGTGCCGAAGAGGTCGACGCTGACGTGCGGGACGTGCGCCACCCAGTCGTCGCCGCCCCGGGCCGCCCAGATCCGGGCGCGGGTGTGCAGCGCGGTGGCGGAGTCGGCACCCGTGCCGGGGCTGCCGACGAGGGCGAGGTCGTCGACGGGCAGGCGGTCGGCGGCGCGCCCGCAGACGACCGAGCCGTAGGAGTGGCACAGCAGGGCGACGCGCGCCCGGCGGGGCGTCGTGGCGCGCAGCTGCCGCAGGAAGGTGCGCAGGCCGGGGGCCGCCTGTTCGGCGCGGCCCGTCGTCGTGACCGTGGTGCTGACCGTGCCCGGGGTGTCGTAGCCGAGCCATGCGACGACGGCCGGTCGGGTGCCCGGCGGGGCGCGGTGGGTGAGGTCGGAGTACAGGGCCGCCGCGGCCGTGTGGAAGCGGGCGTAGGTGTCTATCGACGTGTCGGAGCCGGGGACCAGGACGGCGATGCGGTCGGCGCGGGCCAGGTCGCCGAGGACCTCGACGGCCCGGCCGCCGCCACGGCCGTCGAAGGTCAGGAACTGACGGGAGGGGGCGGCTATCGCACGGTCCGCCGCGGCTCGGTGCGGGTCGCCGTGGGCGGCGGCCATCCGGGCGGCCTCGGCGGCGTCGGCGCGGTTCGCCGCGTAAGCCGTGCGCAGCGTGGCCGGTGTCACCGGGCCGAGTGCGGCGGGTGGCGGGGCGGGGATCTCGGGGCGGGCGGCGCCGGAGAGGGGGACCACGACGGCCGCGGTGAGGAGGGCGGCGAGGAGGGCCCGGCGCCAATGACGTCGTCGACCAGGCTGCGGCTCTGTCGTGGCCGTCGTGACCGTCGTGGCCGTCGCGGCCGTGCCCGTCGCGACCGTGCCCGTCGTGGCTGTCGCGGCCGTCGTTCCCGGCGCATGCCCCATGGTCGGCTTCCTTTCGGTCCGCCCGGCCATCGGGCTTGTCCGACAAGGAAGTTAGAAATCGGGGTGTGTCGCTCGCGTCCCGCCAGAGAGCTGTTCTTCGCCGTGGCTCTCAGGTACTACGGGTATGACCAGGGGCGCCGCAGGGGAATTCCCCAGGGGTGTTCTCGGGGGTGTTCTCAGGGGAATGCTCAGGGGAACTCTCAGGGGCGCGAACGGGCCCCTTCACCAGGCCAGTTGCGCGATCTCCTCCGCCACCACCGCGCACGCGTCCGCCGCCGGGTCGATCAGCGGGAAGTGGCCGACGCCCTCCAGCAGCGTCAGACCCACCACCTCACCGGCCTTCGCCGCCGCGTCCGCATACGCCTCGGCGACCGCCTGCGGGACGACCAGGTCGGAGCGGCCCTGCACCAGGGTGGTCGCGATGCCGGTGGGCAGCAGCAGGGCGGGGTCGGCGTACGGCCGCCGCTCGGCGAACCCGTCGTGACCGCCGAGGAGTTGCAGCGAGGCGTTGCCGCACACGTCCAGTTTCTCCGCGACCTCGAAGTCCGCGATCGGGGCGAGGGCGACCACACCGCGCAGGGGGGCCGGGCGGCCGGTGCGCCACGGGGCGTCGGCGGGCAGGACGTGCCGGGCCGCGGCCCACAGGGCGAGGTGGCCGCCCGCGGAGTGGCCGGTCAGGACGGTACGACGGGCATCGGCCTGCGGGAGCGCCGCGGCGGCCAGGGCGGGGAGGGCGTCCAGGGCGGCGGCGATGTCGTCGAAGGTGTCGGGCCAGCGGCCGGCGAGCGGGACGGCACCGTCGTCGGTCCCGTCTGCGGCCCCGTCGTCGGTACCGTCACCGACCGCGCCACCCCGGCGGTACTCCACGTTCGCCACGGCGAAGCCCCGGCCGGCGAGGTAGTCGGCGAACGGGGTGACATGCCGGCGGTCGTACCGGGCGCGCCAGGCACCGCCGTGCAGCAGCACCACCAGGGGCACGGAGGGGTGGGCCTCCGGTCCCCTGGGGGCGTAGAAGTCGATCACCTGGTCGGGGTGGTCGCCGTAGGGAGCGGTGGCGTCGGGGTCGACGGGCGGGTGCGAGAAGGCCGACGCCTCCTCGGCGGCGGCCCGGGCGGCTGCGGCCTCGTCCGGCATGCTCCAACCTCTCTACTGCACAACGGGTTTGGGGACGGTATCAGGACCGTGACGTGGGCCGACCCCACCCCGGCCGTCCGGTCCGTCCACCCCGGTCCAGCCCGGTCCACCCCGGCCCCCAAGGGGCCCCTAGCCGAGCACCTCCCCCAGCACCCGAGCCGCCCGCTCCACGTCACCGAACCCCACGTACAGCGGCGTGAACCCGAAACGCAGCACGTCGGGATGGCGGAAGTCCCCGACCACACCCCGCTCGATCAGCCGCTTCATCACGTCGCCGGCGTCCGGGCAGCGCAGGGCGACCTGGCTGCCGCGCTCCGCATGGGGCACCGGGGTCACGGACTCCACCCGGCCCTCGGGGGCGTACGCGGTCACGCACTCCAGGAAGAAGTCCGTCAGGGCCAGGGACTTGGCGCGGACGGACTCGACGGGAACTCCGTCCCAGACCTCCAGCGCCGCCTCCAGGGCCAGCATGGAGAGGATGTCGGGGGTTCCCACCCGGCCGCGCGGGGCGCCCGGCGCCGGTTCGTAGGACGGGCGCATGCCGAAGGGTTCGGCATGGGAGTTCCAGCCCGGCAGCGGGGAGTCGAAGCGGTGCTGCAGCTCCCGCCGCACGTACAGGTACGCCGGTGAACCGGGTCCGCCGTTCAGGTACTTGTAGGTGCAGCCGACCGCCAGGTCGACACCGTGCTCGTCCAGCCCCACCGGCAGCGCGCCCGCGCTGTGGCACAGGTCCCAGACCGCGAGCGCGCCGGACGCGTGGACCGCGGCGGTGAGGGAGGGCAGGTCGTGCAGGCGGCCGGTGCGGTAGTCGACGTGGTTGAGCAGGACCGCGGCCGTACGGGCGCCGAGCGCGTCCGGCACCCGCGCGGGGGTGACCGGACGTAGCGTGCGGCCGGTCAGCCGGGCCGCCGACTCGGCGATGTAGCCGTCGGTCGGGAAGGTCGTCGCGTCGACCAGGATCTCGTCGCGCTCCTCGCCCGCCATCCGCACCGCCGCCACCAGGGCCTTGAACACGTTGACACTCGTGGAGTCGCCCACCACGATCTGGCCCGGCGCCGCGCCGACGAGCGGAGCGATCCGGTCGCCGATCCGCTCGGGCGCCGTCCACCAGCCGCTCTCCTCCCAGGAGCGGATGCGCAGTTCACCCCACTGGCGGCGTACGACGTCCTCGACGCGGCCGGGGACGTTCGCGGGGAGCGCGCCGAGTGAGTTCCCGTCCAGGTAGACCACGTCGTCGAGGACGAAGTGGGCGCGCAGGGAAGCGAGCTCGTCGGCCGCGTCCAGCTTCTCCGCCGTTGCGGCCAGTTCAGACATGAGCCCTCGCCGTCCACAGCTCCGGGAAGACGTTGTTGCGGGCGCGCTTCTCCAGCCAGGCCACCCCGGCGGACCCGCCCGTGCCGGGCTTGGCGCCCATCGCGCGGCGGGTGGCGACCAGGTGGTCGTTGCGCCATCGCCAGACGAGTTCGGCGACGTCGGTCAACGCCTCGCCCAGGCGGGCGAGTTCGGCGCTCTCGTCGCCGGAGTAGATCTGCGCCCAGACGTTCTCCACGGCGTCCGAGGGGGCGTAGCGCAGGGAGACGTCGCGGTGCAGGACGGAGGCGGGGATCGCGTGGCCGCGGCGCGCGAGGAGCCGTAGCACCTCGTCGTACAGGCTCGGCTCGTGCAGCGCCTTCTCCAGCTCCGCGTGGACGCGCGGGGCGCCCCGGTGCGGGACGAGCATGGACGCGGACTTCTCGCCGAGCAGGAACTCCATGCGGCGGTACATCGCCGACTGGAAGCCGGAGCCCTCGCCGAGGGCGGACCGGTACGAGTTGAACTGGGCCGGGGTCAGCTGCGCGAGCGGCGTCCAGGAGGCGTTGAGTGCCTCCAGCTCCCGCACGGAGCGCTTCAGCGCGGCGACCGCCACCGGCACGCGGTCCTCGCGCAGCGCCTTGGCCGCGGTCTCCCACTCGTGGACGATGACCGTGAACCACAGCTCCATCACCTGGGTCGTGACCAGGAAGACCATCTCTCCGGGGTCGTCGGAGAGGGTGTGCTGGAGGTGGGTGAGCACGTCCGCCTTGACGTAGTCCTCGTACGGCGTGGTGCCCTGGAAGTCGAGATGCGGAGTCGACGGCTCTTCTGTCTCGTGAGCCTCGTGGGACATCGCTGTCTCCTGTGTAACTCTGGGTAGCGGTCCGCCCCTGCCGATGCCGGCACGGGGGCCCCGGTCCCCACGGGCATCCTCCGTATCGGGGCGGTAGATCGCAAGGCCCGTCTGCTCACAGACGGGCCTCGGCGGCAGCCCCGCGGGAGCGGCGCGGAGCGTCAGCCCAGCGTCTGGGCCGCCGTCGGCGAGGAGTCCCTCAGGAACTGCGTACAGCGCTCGAACTCCTCCTGCTCGCCGATCGCCTGTGCGGCGCGGGCGAGGCCGTGCAGGGCGCGCAGGAACCCGCGGTTCGGTTCGTGCTCCCAGGGCACCGGGCCATGGCCCTTCCAGCCACTGCGGCGCAGGGCGTCCAGGCCGCGGTGGTAGCCCGTACGGGCATAGGCGTACGACTCCACGACCGAGCCCCGCTCGAACGCCTCGTCGGCCAGCTGGGCCCAGGCGAGGGAGGAGGTCGGGTACTTGGCGGCTACGTCCGCCGGCGCGGTCCCCTGGGCGAGCAGCTCGCGGGGCTCCGGGTCGTCGGGGAGGTGAGTCGGGGGCGGGCCCCCGAGGAGGTTCTCGTGAATCGTCATGACATCCAGTCTCCTGCACGGGGCCCTCCGGGGGCTCGGCAGGCTGGAGTACGGGGCCCTCCGGGGGCTGAGCAGCGCTCGACACGAGGCCCACCGGAGGCTGAGCAGGGCTCGACACGAGACCCACCGGAGGCTGACCAGCGCTCGACACGAGACCCACCGGGGGCTCGGCAGGCTGGAGTACGGGGCCCTCCGGGGGCTGAGCAGCGCTCAACACGAGACCCACCGGAGGCTGACCAGCGCTCAACACGAGACCCACCGGAGGCTGACCAGCGCTCAACACGAGACCCACCGGAGGCTGAGCAGCACTCGGGACGGGCGTCGACGAAGGCCCGGCAGAGACCGAGGCCCCTCGGCGAGGGCCCGGCGGGGCTGGATACGGGCCCGAGGGAGGCCCCGCAGGCTGGGTGCGAGGACTCTTCGCGGGCTGGGCGCTGGGGGCGGGGGCGGGGCCAGCGGGCTGGATGCGAGGTCTACAAGAAGCCGGGCAGGCTGGATGCGCAGCCCTCGGAGCCCCGCCCAGACGGCTGCACGCCCGTGCCGCCGTCTGGGCTGACCCCACCCCCGTCGGGCCTGGTCCGCCCCCTCAGGCCTGCTCCCACCCCCGTCGGGCCTGGTCCCGCCACCCCGGCCCGATCCTTACCCCTCAGGCCTGCTCCCGACCCCGCCCGATCCCGACCCCTCAGGCCTGCTCCCGACCCCGCCCGATCCCGACCCCTCGGACCTGACCCCAACCTTCGGACCTGACCCCACCCCTCGGGCCCACTCCCACCCCTCGGGCCCACTCCCACCCCTCGGGCCCACTCCCACCCCTCGGGCCCACTCCCACCCCTCGGGCCTATTCCGACTCCCCGGGCCCGGGCCCGGGCCCGGGTCTGCCTCCCCCCGCCCTACCCCGTACGCCTTCCCTCCCCCTCCAGTGGCGGGGCCGTTACCGCGCCGTGGGTTCGGCACTCCGGGTGGCGGCAGTCGGGGGGTGGGCGGCGGATCGTCGAGGCGGCGAGGGCGGCGCCCGCCACCAGTACCGCCGCAAGGATCGGCATCGCCCGGTCGAACGCCGTGTCGAAGGCGGCGGCCGAGCGGTAGGAGTCCGGGCCCATCCCCGTCAGCAGGGGCAGCGCCGCCACCGCGACCAGGCCCGCCGCCCGGGCCGCCGCGTTGTTGATGCCGCTGGCCAGGCCCGCACGGGCGGTGTCGACGGAGGCGAGGACGGTCGCGGTCAGCGGGGCCACCAGGGTGACCATGCCGGCACCCATGACCAGCAGGGCCGGCAGCACGTCGGACAGGTAGTCGGCGTCCCGGCCCACCCTCAGCATCAGCAGCATCGCGGCCGCACACAGCAAAGGACCCACCGTGAGCGGCAGGCGCGGGCCGATCCGGTCGGCGAGGGCGCCGGAGCGGGCCGAGAACAGCAGCATCAGGGCGGTGGTGGGCAGCAGGGCCGTACCGGCCTGCAGTGGCGAGTAGCCCGCCACCACCTGGAGCTGGAGCGCCACCAGGAAGAAGAAGCCGCCGAAGGCCGCGTACACGCACAGCGTCACCAGGTTCACAGCCGTGAACTGGCGGGAGGCGAAGATGTCCGGCGGCAGCATGGGGTCGGGGCGGTGCCTCTCGACGCGGACGAACGCCACCGCCGCGGCCACCCCCGCCGACGCCGTCACGGCGACCGCCCAGGAGGCCTCCCGCGCCTCGATCAGCGCGTAGGTGAGCAGGGCCAGGGAGACGGCGCCGAGCGCGGCGCCGAGGACGTCGAAGCGGCCGTGGCTGCGGCGGTCGGCGGACTCGGGTACGTGGCGCACCGCGACCGGTACGCACAGCAGCGCGACGGGGATGTTGAGCAGGAACACCCAGCGCCAGCCGGGGCCCGCCACCAGCCAGCCGCCCAGGAACGGCCCCACGGCCGCGCCGATGCCGCCGAAGCCCGACCACAGGCCCACCGCTCGGCCCCGGTCGTCGGGGTGGAAGGAGGCCTGGATGAGGGCGAGCGAACCGGGGGTGAGCAGGGCTCCGCCGACGCCCTGCAGCGCGCGGGCGGCGACCAGGACGCCGGAGGTGGGGGCGAGCCCGCACAGCAGGGAGGCGGAGGCGAACCAGATCACGCCGAGGACGAAGATCCGGCGGCGGCCGTAGCGGTCGCCGAGCGAGCCGCCCAGCAGGATCAGACCGGCCAGCGTCAGCATGTACGCGTTCACGGTCCACTGGAGGGCGGCGAGGCTCGCGTCCAGGTCGTGGCCGATGCGTGGGAGCGCCACGTTGACGACCGTAGAGTCGAGCAGGGCCATGCTGGAGCCGAGGACCGTGGTCAGCAGGATCCACCTGCCGCGGGGCGAGGCCAGTCGGACGTCGGGCACGCTCCGGGTGTCGGGCATGCTCCAGGTATACAGCGGGCCCGGTGCCGTGGCACCGGGCCCGCCGAAATCGCCTCCCAGGAGGCTTACTTGATCTTGTTGCCCGCCGAGCGCAGGTTCTGCGTCGCCTCGACGACCCGCTCGGCCATGCCCGCCTCGGCCAGCTTGCCCCAGGTGCGCGGGTCGTAGGTCTTCTTGGAGCCGACCTCGCCGTCGACCTTCAGGACGCCGTCGTAGTTGCGGAACATGTGGTCGGCGACCGGGCGGGTGAAGGCGTACTGGGTGTCGGTGTCGAGGTTCATCTTCACGACGCCGTTGTCCAGCGCAGTGGCGATCTCCTCGGCGGTCGAGCCGGAGCCGCCGTGGAAGACGAAGTCGAACGGCGACTCCTTGCCGAACCGTGCGGCCACGCCCTCGTTCAGCTCCTTGAGGAGCTCGGGACGGAGCACGACGTTGCCGGGCTTGTACACGCCGTGGACGTTGCCGAAGGACGCGGCCAGCAGGTAGCGGCCCTTCTCGCCCAGACCCAGGGCCTCGGCGGTGCGGATCGCGTCGTCGACCGTGGTGTAGAGGGAGTCGTTGATCTCGTGGGAGACGCCGTCCTCCTCGCCGCCGGTCGGGGTGATCTCGACCTCAAGGATGATCTTGGCGGCGCGGGCCTGCTCCAGCAGCTCCCGGGCGATGTCCAGGTTGTCGGCGAGGGTCTCGGCCGAGCCGTCCCACATGTGCGACTGGAACAGCGGGGTGAGACCGGCCTCGACGCGCTTCTTCGACAGGGCGAGCAGCGGACGGACGTACCCGTCGAGCTTGTCCTTCGGGCAGTGGTCGGTGTGCAGCGCGATGTTGACGGGGTACTTCTCGGCGACGATGTGCGCGAACTCGGCGAGCGCGACGGCGCCGGTCACCATCTCCTTGCTGTACTGGCCGCCCAGGAACTCGGCGCCGCCCGTGGAGATCTGGACGATGCCGTCGCTCTCCGCCTCCGCGAAGCCGCGCAGGGCGGCGTGCAGGGTCTGGGTCGAGGTGACGTTGATGGCCGGGTAGGCGAACTTGCCTGCCTTCGCCCGGTCGAGCATCTCGTTGTAGACCTCGGGGGTTGCGATGGGCATCTGTCCGCTCCTTGAGTGTGCGGGTTGGCGTTCTGCGTACTACGGCCCTGACCTAGACCTTGGGGGTGACGTCGTCGTCGGGCCCATCTTTCCAGACGTGGCCGGGTGCTTTGCCCGCCCTGTCCAGCTTGTGGATAACACGGACGACTCGGCGGGGATCTCAGTCGAGGCCCAGGTCGTCCTTGGAGTAGGCGAAGAGGTACGGCACACCGGCGCCCTCCTGGATCTTCTCCGCGGCACCGGTCGCCCGGTCCACGATCGTGGCCACCGCGACGACCTCCGCGCCCGCCTCGCGCACCGCCTCGACGGCGGTCAGCGGAGAGCCGCCGGTGGTGGAGGTGTCCTCGACGACGAGGACCCGGCGGCCCGCGATGTCCGGTCCCTCGACGCGCCGCTGCAGCCCGTGCGCCTTGGCCGCCTTGCGGACGACGAAGGCGTCGACGCGCCTGCCCCGGGCGGCGGCCGCGTGCAGGATCGAGGCGGCGACCGGGTCGGCGCCCATGGTCAGCCCGCCCACCGCGTCGTAGTCGAGGTCGGCGGTCAGGTCGAGGAGCACCTGCCCGACGAGCGGCGCGGCCTCCCCGTCCAGGGTGATGCGGCGCAGGTCGACGTAGTAGTCGGCTTCCAGACCCGACGACAGGGTCACCTTGCCGTGCACCACGGCCTTGTCCTTGATCTGCCGCAGCAGCTCGCCACGTGTGGCCGCCCGCACTGCTTCGTTGCCATCCGTCATGGCAGCCAGCTTAGAGGCGGCGCCAGCTCCAGGTGGTGCCGGCCTCCAGCGGCTCCAGGGGCGTGACCAGGCGCGGCAGGGTGTTCAGGCCGTTGGGCGGGCCGGTCTGCGGCTCCACGCACACGGCCGCCTCCTGCTCGTCGTAGACGACGACCCACTCCTGGCGGCTGGCCACCTTCAGCTCCAGCTGCCCGGGCCAGGTGAGGATGACGTCGACGCCGTCGGGCATGCCGAAGCAGTCGTCCCAGGGACCGGGTTTCGGGGCGATCCGGTTGCCGGTGGGCAGGTGGTCGTCCCCGCGCTCCTCCTGCCAGGCGGGCGTGAAGTCGAGTCGTACGTCGTCGCCGCCCAGGTTCCGGTTGAACCACGGGTGCCAGCCGATCTGCGCCGGGAAGGAGGAGTCGTACGTCTCCACGGACATCGTCAGCGTCAGGGAGTCCTCGGTCAGCGCGACGACGTGGGTGACGCGGCCGGGATGCGGCCACGGATCGCCCAGGTCGCAGGTGATGACCGCCTCGTTGGCGCTGGTGCGGGCGGTGCGCCAGGCGCCGTCGCGGACGGTGCCGTGGATGGCGTGGGGCGGGGAGTTGAGCGGCATCTGCCGGACGGTGCCGCCGTCCAGGAAGCGGCCGTCCCTGATCCGGCCGCACCAGGGCACCATCGGGAAGCAGCCGAACCGCTCGCCCTGCCGCAGCAGTTCGACGCCACCGATCCGGAGCCCGCCGATACGGCCGCCGTTGCCCGGCCGCACCGTCGCTTCCGCGTCACCCGCGCTCAACGTGATGTCTTCGTTACTCACGGGACGACCCTACTGGGGCGATCAAGAGGGCGTCGCCCGCCGCCCACCCGCCCGCTCGCTCCTCAGCGGCGCCTGCGCAGTGCCCTGCCCACCACGATCGCCGACGCCAGGGCCAGCGCGGCGGCCGGGGCCGCCCAGCGCAGGGCGAGGCCCGCGGTGCCGGTCTGGGGGGCGGGGACGGGGGCGTACCTGCCGCGGGGCGGGGCGTGGTCGACCTCCTCCGCGCTCCGGCCGATCATCGTCCGGCGGGCGTGCGCCGCCTCTGCGGGGGGCTCACCGGTCCCGGAGAAGTCCTCGGGGCCGGGCTCGGGGCCGGGCTCGGGGAGGTCGCCGGTGGTGGCTCCGGACACGTCGGCGGTGGTCTCGGGGTCGAGGGAGGGCGGTGGGGCCTCGGTGTCGAGGACGGGAGCGTGTCGTTCCGGGGGCGCCTCGGCGGGCGTACCCAGTGCCGCCACGAAACGGTTCAGCAGGCGGGCGGCCGCCGAGGTCACCGCCTCCGTCGGCAGTTCGGCGATACGGCCGTCGGCCGAGACCGTGCCGTCGACGGTCACCGTGGTGCCGCCGTCGGCGTCCGCGAGGCGGAGGGTGAGGGCGAGTTCGACGGTGCCGGCGCCCCGGGCCTCGGCGGCCTCCCCCTCGACGGCGTACGCGCCGTCCTCGCGGGCCGTGACGCGCACCCTCCCCCGGTAGGTGACGGAGTGGCTGCCGACGCGGACCTTCAGCCGCCCGGCGACGGGTGCGGCACCGGCATCCTGCTGGAGGCCGGGGACCGCCCGGGCGACCCGCGCGGGATCGGCCAGCGCCTCTCTGAGCCGCTCGGCCGGAACCGGGACGAAGACCTGGTGCTCCATGTCGGCTGAGCCTACCCAGGAGTGGCGCGAAGGTACCCTCCCCACGGTCGAGTGGCTCCGCACGCCGATTGGCTGCGCCGCCGAGTGACTCCATTCCCGAGTGACTCCGCCGCCGAGTGGCTCCGCCGCCGAGTGACTCCGCCGCCCAGTGGCTCCCGGCCGAGTGGCCCCGCCGCCCAGTGGCTCCCGGCCGAGCGGCTCCGCCCCCGAGTGACTCCGCGCCCAGTGCCTCCGCCCCCGAGCGGATCCCGGCCGAGTGGCTCCACCGTCGAGTGGCTGCGCCGCCGAGCGCTACGCGGCCGGGTGGCTCCATCCCCGAATGACTCCACCGCCGAGTGGCTGCGCCGCCCAGTGGCTCCCGGCCGAGCGGCTCCGCCCCCGAGTGGCTTCGCGCCCAGTGCCTCCGCCGCCGAGTGGATCCCGGCCGAGTGGCCCCGCCGCCCAGTGGCTCCCCCCGTGACTCCGCCCCCGGGCGGCCCGTCCGCTCGCGCCGCCGGCCGGTTCAGTAGCGCGGATGCACCAGCGTCGACGCCGGCAGTCCCGCGATCCGGGTGCGGGCCGCCGTGCGGGCGTCCACCGACAGGGCCGACGGGGTCAGGGTGCGGGGGCGGGGGGCGCGCGGGTCCAGGCGCAGGGGTGGTGCGTGGGGGCCGGGTGCGGCCAGCAGGAAGCCCCAGTCGTGGGGGGCGCGGGAGGTGCCGGCGGCGCGGTCGGGGCCCGCCGCGAAGCCGGGGCCGTGGCCCGGGACGCGGTAGGGGGTGACGGCGAGGCCGGCCGCGCGCAGCGTGGCGGCGACGGTCCAGAAGACGCGCGGGCGGCCGGAGAGGGGCCCGGCGTGCACCACCAGCCGGCCGCCGGGGGCCAGCACCCGTCGGGCCAGGCCGTAGAACTCCTGCGAGTACAGCTTCGTGCTGGCGGTGATGCCGGGGTCGGGCAGGTCCGCGACCACCACGTCGTACGCCGCCGGAGGCGCCCCGCGCAGCCAGCGGAAGGCGTCCGCCGTGGTGACGTGGACGCGGGGGTCGTCGAACGCGTGTCCGTTCAGCGTGGACAGCCCTGGGTCGTGGCGGGCCAGCCCGACCAGTTGTGCGTCGAGTTCGACGACCTGGACCCGGCGCACGCCCCGGTGGCGCAGCACCTCGCGCGCCGCCAGCCCGTCCCCGCCGCCGAGGATCAGCACGCGCGCGTGGGGGCCGCTCAGCGCGGGGTGGACCAGCGCCTCGTGGTACCGGCGTTCGTCGCGTCCGCCGACCCGCAGCCGGCCGTCCAGGAAGAGGTCCAGGGGGCGGCCGTGCGTGCCGCCGGTGAGGACCACCTCCTGCACGTCCGTCTGCAGGGCCACCCGGACGTGGCCGCCGTAGACCGCGTGCCGCGCCGCCCGTTCGAAGTCGCCGACGAGGACGGCGGCGGAGGCGAGGACCCCGAGGACGGTGAGGCTCGCGGCGAGCAGCGTCCAGCGCGCCCGGCGCGTCAGGTCGCGGCGGAACAGGCCGAGCACCAGCGCGCCCCCCGCCACCACGTTCACCGTGCCGGTGAGCAGCGCTCCGGTCAGCTGGCCCAGGCACGGCAGGAGGAGGAACGGAAAGGCCAGGCCGCCGGCGAGGGCGCCCACGTAGTCGGCGGCGAACAGGTCGGCCACCGCGCCGCCGGCGTCCTGGCGGCGGATGCGCTGGATCAGCTCCATCAACAGCGGGACCTCGGCGCCGATGAGCAGCCCGATGGCGAGGGAGAAGCCGACCAGCAGACAGCGGGGGCCGCTGGCCCACAGGCCGCCCCAGTCGCCGGTCCACGCGAAGACCGCGTACAGCGCCATCGCGCTGCAGCCGCCGACCAGGGCGAGGACGGCCTCGACCGCGCCGAAGGCGGCCGCCGCGTGCCAGCGCAGCCGCTTGGCGGCCAGCGAGCCGATGCCCATCGCGAACACCATGACGGACAGCACGACGGAGGCCTGGGTGACCGAGTCACCGATCAAGTACGAGGCCAGTGCGACGAGTTCGAGTTCGTACACCAGACCGCAGGCCGCGCAGACGAAGACGCACGCGAGGACCAGGAACCGGCCGGTTCCGGGCCGGACGGGCAGCCGCGGGGACGCGCCCCACTGCGGCGGTGTGCCGGGCGGGGCGGGCGCGTGCGACTCAATCACGGTGCGACGTTACGTCACTGCTGGGGCACGCCTTGTCACCCACACGTGTGGAACTCCATGGCCTTTGCGGCCTCGGGGGTTTGTGCGGTCCGCGCCCCCACCCGGGTCCGTGTGGCCACCAACTGGCCGTCCTGCGGGTAGGCGTGCCAGGTGCGCCAGTGCACCTGGCCCTCCTGCCGCTGGGCGAGCATCGCCGTGAAGGCGTGCGGGCTGCCGGGGAAGACGCCGGCCAGGCCGTGGGGGTGGTCGGAGACGAGGGCCAGCAACTCCTGGGCGCGGCCCGCGAAGGAGCCCGGGGAGAGCACTTCGACGCGGGCCGCGAACTCGTACTCCCAGTCGCCGACCCGCTTGGCGACGCCGAGCGGAAGCGGGGTGCTGGATCCCGCGATGCACGCCACCGTCTCGGAGCAACGGCCCCGCTCCTCCTCCAGGAGCACCTGGTGGGACGCGCCGAGGAGTCTCAACTGCAGCTTGGCCCCGTGGAGTTCGAGATCGAGGGTGGCCAGGGCGGGGAGCGGTTCGCGTCCCAGGGCCCAGGCGAGGTCGGCCGCGCGCGTATCGGTGTAGGAGGTGTTCAGGGTCGTGAGCATGGATCGGCTCCGCTAGCACGCAAAGGAGGAGAGTGTGGTCCGGCGCACCTCGGTCGACACCGGGAGATCGGCCGTTCAGCCCGGTCGGCCCAGCCGGTCCCCGGGCCGGGGTGTGGGTGTCTGCGAGGGCGTCGGAGGGGCTGCGTTGGTGAACTAGAGGGAATCATGAACGGTGGCGCCGCCACAGCGTTTTTACCCAACTTCGTGGGGTTTCCATCCCTCAGAGGGCTCCACAGCTCAACTGTTCAAGTGCGGCGCACGCCTGGCGCACACCGGGGCGCCCACCGGATGCCACTTCCGGCGGGCGCCCGGTGGTTTCCCGGATGCGGTTTCCCCCGTTCCCCCGTCGCTGGGGGCTCAGCCGCCCCGCGTCAGCCGTGTCCCCCGCATCCGCCCCCGCCGCCACAGGACGAGTGGCCGCCGCAGGAGTGGCCGCCCCCGCAGGAGTGGTGACCGCCGGAGTGGTGGCCACCGGAGTGGTGACCGCCGGAGGACGACCCGCTCCCTCCCCCGTCCGCCGCCCACCAACTGCCGTCGGCACCCGCGCCGTACGCCCCGCTCCTGCCGCGCCCGCCGGCCCGCTTGGCGCCGCCGCCCTTGCTCGCCGCGGACGCGACGACCGCGACGCAGACGATCGCGACCGCCGCCACGATGAAGACCATGTCCATGGCGTCACCTTCTTTCCGTTCCCCCGAAGCGGCCCCCCGTGGGCGCCTCGCTCGGTGCGTGACACTTGCGTGACCGGGGGATGCCCGGCCGTCTCGCCGGCCAAAGCAGAGTTGAGGAACTCCAGAGCTTGAGCGCAGGATGGCGGCGGACGGACCGAGTGAGGAGATGGTGGAGCGATGAGCGGCAGGCCGGTGCTGAACCGCAGGCTGGACGGACTCGGGACGACGATCTTCGCGGAGATGTCGGCACTGGCCACCGCGACCGGCGCGATCAACCTGGGCCAGGGCTTCCCCGACACGGACGGCCCCGAGTCCGTACGGGAAGCGGCCGTACGGGCGCTGCGCGAGGGCCGCGGCAACCAGTACCCGCCCGGCCCGGGCATCCCGGAGCTGCGCACCGCCGTCAGCGACCACCAGCGCCGCTTCTACGGCCTGGACCTCGACCCCGACACGGAGGTCCTGGTCACCGCCGGGGCGACCGAGGCGATCGCGGCGGCCATGCTGGCACTGCTGGAGCCCGGTGACGAGGTCATCGCCTTCGAACCCTTCTACGACTCCTACGCCGCCTGCATCGCGATGGCGGGCGCCAGGCGCGTACCGCTCACCCTGCGCGCCCCGTCCTTCCGCCCGGACCTGGACGAGTTGCGCGCCAAGATCACCCCGCGCACCCGTCTCCTGCTCCTCAACACCCCGCACAACCCCACCGGGACGGTCCTGACCGCCGAGGAACAGGGCGCCATCGCCGCACTGGCCGTCGAACACGATCTGCTCGTCGTCACCGACGAGGTGTACGAGCACCTGGTCTACGAGGGCGCGCACCGCCCCATCGCGGCCCTGCCCGGCATGCGCGAGCGCACGGTCTCCATCTCCTCCGCCGGCAAGACCTTCTCCTTCACCGGCTGGAAGGTCGGCTGGGTCACGGCGGCCGCCCCGCTCGTCTCGGCCGTCCGCACGGCCAAGCAGTTCCTGACGTATGTCGCCTCCGGGCCCTTCCAATACGCCGTGGCCGAGGCCCTGCGCCTGCCCGACTCGTACTTCGCGGACTTCCGCGCGGACATGCTGGCCAAACGGGACCTGCTCGCGGGCGGCCTGGAGCAGGCGGGCTTCGAGGTCTTCCGCCCGGCCGGCACGTATTTCATCACCACCGACATCCGGCCGCTCGGCGAGAGCGACGGCTCTGCCTTCTGCCGCGCCCTGCCGGAACGCTGCGGGGTGGTCGCCATCCCGAACGAGGTCTTCTACGACCACCGCGAGCAAGGCGCACCCTTTGTTCGATTTGCTTTCTGTAAACGGACAAACGTGCTGGAGGAGGCGGTATCCCGGCTCAAGTCGCTGGCCGCGTAACAGCCGTACGGTCTGGGCTCCTCCGTGGACCTCAGCCCCGCACCGGAGGAGTCACGTGTCGGCAGACACCATCGCGACGCATGGCCACGATGTCGGCGAGCGCTTCGGCGACGCGAAACCGCACGTCGCCTTCCTGCGGAACGGTCTCCCCTCCCACTCCGGCCGGCCTGGCGCCTGCATCGTCTGCGGTGCAGGCTGTTACGGGCCCGGCCTCTTCGTTGATCCCGTGCCGGATCGGTGCTGCATATTCTGACCCGACGTCAGGAGTGCTCAGGTGTCGTAGGCGGTGGAGCGATGCCCGACGTGTACGACCCACACCACCAGCTCGCCGTTGTCGATTGTGTAGATCACGCGGTAGTCGCCTACCCGTAGGCGGCGCCGGTCGGGCTGGGAGACGAGGGCCGTGGTGTTGAACCCCATCGGGTCGCTCTCCAGCTCGGTCAGCTTGGCCAAAATCCGGAGGGCCATGTCTCGCGGCACCTTGCGGAGTTCGGCCTGCGCCTCGGCTCGGAAGACGGTGCGGTACTCACTCACTGCGCGCCAGCGTCTCCCTCATGATGTCCTCGATCGGGATGCCGGGTGCCGGGTTGGCCATACGCTCGTCGATGATCCGGTTGATCTCGCGCTCTTCCCACTCCTGATATTTGCGCAGCACCTCGATGGACACTACGGCGGCGACCTGCTTGCCGCGCCGGGTGATGACGGTAGGTACGTCGTCACGGTCGGCCCGCTCCACCACCTCGGCCAGGTGTGCCCGGACATCGCGGATCGACTCTATGGGCATGGGCTGTGTCATGCGCCCAAGAGTACCGAGTGTCCCATGTGTACACAACAGCTCACTGCCGCTCGGGGGTGTAGCCCTGTGGGCCCTCATGCGAATGAGTGCGCGAACGAGGCGTGGCCTGGGTCACGGCGGCCGCCCCGCTCGTCTCGGCCGTCCGCACGGCCAAGCAGTTCCTGACGTATGTCGCCTCCGGGCCCTTCCAATACGCCGTGGCCGAGGCCCTGCGCCTGCCCGACTCGTACTTCGCGGACTTCCGCGCGGACATGCTGGCCAAACGGGACCTGCTCGCGGGCGGCCTGGAGCAGGCGGGCTTCGAGGTCTTCCGCCCGGCCGGCACGTACTTCATCACCACCGACATCCGGCCGCTCGGCGAGAGCGACGGTTTCGCCTTCTGCCGCGCCTTGCCCGAGTGGGCGGCTGTCGTCGCCATCCCGAACGCGGTCTTCTACGACCACAAAGAGACGGGGGCACCCTACGTCCGGTTCGCATTCTGTAAGCGCATCGAGGTGCTGGCGGACGCGACGGAACGGCTCCGCAAGGCACTCGAGCACTGACCACCGTCAGAGGAGGCCGGTCGTCTTTGGCCTTCTCTTCGGCTCCGGTCGGCCCAGCACCTGCACCGTCTGCCGAGCCGGCGCGCACGCAACCCGCGCACCGGCTCCACCGTCGGCAAGTGCGAAGCGCCGGAGGCTATTCGGTGTCCTTCGGGTGTCGCGGGGAGACGTACACCAGGATCCCGGTCGAGGTGTCCGGGCTGCGGTGATCGGAAGTCATGTCACGCGCCTGTCGGCGGACACGCTTCCATCAGCGATCAACCGGCGCCACCAGGCCCGGCGACAGCGCCCCCGGATCATGCAGGACAGGGGCAGCAAGGAGTCATACCGGCCCCGGCGCGGACCCGGCCGCGCTGTCGCTCATCGCGGAACCGGTGGTACCGGCTCCGTCCTGCGCGTGGAGCGCGCCACGCAGGGCCCGCAGCCCGTCCTCGCCCCATCCCTCGACCACGACCCCGACGGTAGCGCGCCACCGAGGACGTACGACGCCGGGACCCATCGGTTTCCCTCCGTCCGGCTCCGTAACAGTGCCGGAGCACCCGGCGCCGGGGGCAGGCGGTGTTGCCCGGTCAGCGGCGCCGCTTGCGGCCGCTCTTGCCTGAGGAGCGCCGAGCCTTCCGGGCGCGCACGCCGTGGGTACCCAGTGCCCGGGCCGCCAGCTGCCTGAGCTCGTCGAGTCCGGCCCGGTCCGGGTGTGCGGAGTCCAACGCGGCGGCAACCGCGTCCCTGGCCTGGGAGCCCTGGGCGCGCAGCGTCTCCTCGGCGCCGTCCCTACCGCCCGCCAACTCCACGAGCTGAAGCAAACTCTCGGCGAGCACCAGCAGCGACTCCGCATCGGTCATGTCCTCTGGGGACAGCAACTCACGGTGCGCCAGCGCGTTCAGCGCCAGCGGCGCCAGCTGTGTGTCCCGCCGCAGCGTGCCAAGCAGCCGCTCGCCCTCACCGTCCGGCAACGCCGCCAGCAGCACGTCGAGCATCGCCTGCGCACGCGTGCGGAAGGTCATGGTCCTCACGGCGTCGGTCAGTTGCCGCAGGGCACCTTCCCGCTCGCCGCGGGCCGTGATCCAGCCGGCCAGCTCCGTGCGGGCGGCGTCCGGGTCGTACTCCTCGGCCAGCACCCCCAGCAGGCCGGCCGCCGGCGCCTGGGCCAGTTCACCGACCAACGGGGCGTCCCTGCCGGCCGCCAGCAGCCGCTGTCGTACGGCCCGGGTACCGAGCTCGGTGAGACGGATGAGCTCGACCGGCCCGGCGGTCAGCTCCTCCCGCCGGGCATCGGCACGCTCCCGCGCCGCCGGGTCCGTTGCCGCCCCCGCGACGCCCAGCAGCTCCGCGAGCTCCGGCGGCATGTCCGCGAGCAGTTCGGGACCGGCATCGGAGGGGTCGATGTCGAGGAACACCGGATCGGCCATCCCACGGTCACGCTCGATCGCGCCCAGGTCGTCCAGCAGGTCGAGCACCGCGTGCAGGTCCCGGTCGGCGTGCTCGAACCACATCCGGTGCTGAAGGTCCGACCCGGCGTCGAGCTGGAAGGAGGTCCGGTAGGCCAGGTGTACCGTGTCGCGCAGCCGCGGCCAGGGCATCGGGTACGGCAGGCTGTAGAGCGTGTTCAGCACATCCTCCAGGACGTCCTCGTAGACGTCGAAGAGCATCGACTCGACATGCCAGCCGCTGCGTGCCCCGATCAGGGCCTGCCGCAGCTCGAAGCACGCCTCGAAGGCGCGCAGCCACAGCCGGAGCGGGTCGGCCAGCACCGGCCGGGCCTTGGCCACCGCGTACAACCGCCCCTTGACCACCCTGACCAGCCGTGCCTTCTTCGCCCACTCCATCAGCAGTCCCAGCCGCGGCAGGTCGGCCGAAGAGCGCACCCCCTCAATCCTGTCGCCGGTGCCGAGTACGTCCACCAGCTCGCGGGCCTCCGCCATCCGCAGCCGTCCCGTCGCCGTCACCGGGCGGCCGTCCTGCCCCGCCCATTCGGCGAGTCCGCGCAACTGTGCCACGGCCGTCGACGCCTCGGCCCGTCGGCGCAGTTCGTCGTCCGGGGGAAGCATCACGGGCAGCTGCGGCTCGGCCCGGGCCACGCCGGACAGCGCGCGGCCGGTCAGCCGCCGTTCCATGATCGCGGCGAGAGCCTGCTGATCGTAGGCGACCTCCCCGCGCTGCGCTCGGTCCGCGAAGCGCTGAAACGCCGCCCCGTCCTGGACGTCCACGCCCTGCTCCGCGGCCGTCATCGCCCAGAACTTCGCCAGTCCCCAGCGAGTGCGGTCCGTCATCGCCGCCAGATGCTGTTCCGCGACCCTGTCGACCGCGGCAAGGGAATCCTGGAGTGAGGGGCCGCGCGGGTCCGCCAACTGCGCGGCGTGCAGATAGCGCAGCAGCGTGCGCAGTGTGCCCGGGGCGTCGGCGCGTTCCTCCTCGGGACCCTCGGTGACCTGCTGGGGAAGCCAGGAGAGCAGTAGCTCCTCCACATGGCGCGACTCCCACAGCCCCAGTCGGCCGTCGGCTGTCGCCAGGTGCCGGTAGTCCAGCGCCGCCTCGGCCAGGAACCCGTCCACCGGCAGCCCCTGCTCCCCGGCCCACCGAACCAGGCGGTCGACCAGCAGCCCACGCGCCGCCTCGAACTCCTCCTCGGCCTCGGGTTCGAACCGCATCCGCATGAAATCTCGTCCACCTGTCTGCAGCAGTCGTTGCCGTGCCACGCTATCGCCGAACCGGGGCCGACAACTCGGCCGAGGGCCGAGGACGAGCGGGCCCGCTGCCTCAGGGCAGCACGTGGTGGTTGCCGCCCGCAGCAGACACGGCTTCGAACCTTCTTGCGTCGAACCGGACTTCGTCGCGCGGACTCACGGCACAGAACGGCACGCCCCCTGGCCGATCCCGATCGACGAAAGACCAGGCCATCCCAGCCGGCTGCTGCCCCGACCAGGAGCGACCACGTCCGGCGACGGCGGTGCCGACGGCACGGGCCTGGCCGGCGGGGAGTCCCTCGTCAGCGGGCGTCCGCCTCGGGCTCCGGGCGCGGGAGTTCGTCGAGGTCGAGCGTGAAGGTGCGGCCGTCGGCCAGGGGGATGGGGAGCTTGCCCGTGCCGTACTTGTGGGTGTGTGCGGCGATGTAACCGGTGGCGGTCGGCTGGGTGTGGAGGACGACTTCCTGGGCGTAGGGGTCCACGACCAGGTAGATCGGGATTCCGTAGCGGCCGTACTTCGCGGTGCAGTCGTCGTAGTCCTTGCGTGCGGAAGAGGTCGAGACGACCTCGGAGATCAGCAGGACGTCCTCGAAGCTGTAGCGCTTGCCTTCCTTGCGTGCGTCCTCGCGCAGGATCGCGAGGTCGGGGGCGGAGTTCTCGTCGGCGGGGAAGTCGATGTAGACATCTGAGGTGACCTTCGCGTGACGGCCGAGGGCGAGAGCGGAGTCGATCTGCATCGACCTGATGGTGCTGGAGTGCTCTTCGCTCTGCGGGGTGATGATCACCTTTCCGTCGGCCCCGAACAGGACCGTGTACCCCTTGGGGAACTCGGTGTGCACGATCGCGTCGACGCTCATGGACGGCTCCTTCCCGTGTGTGGTCAGGATACGACGGACAGTGCCGCGCCACCGAGTCCGTCGGTACGGCCGGCAGACCGGTCCGGACAGGTTGTGCGGCCCGCTCACCACCGGTGCCGGAGATCCGCAGCGGGGCCTGTCGCAGGACAGGGAATAGGTAGGCCAACGAGGAGTCGCCTGGGTCACGGCGACCGCCCCGCTCGTCTCGGCCGTCCGCACGGCCAAGCAGTACCTGACCCATGTCAGCGCGGGCCCGTTCCAGTACGCGATCGCCGAGGCGCTGCGCCTGCCGGACTCGCACTTCGAGGGCTTCCGCGCCGACTTCGAGGGCTTCCGCGCCGATCTGCGCCGCAAGCGCGACCTGCTCGGCGACGGCCTGCGCGCGGCCGGGTTCGAGGTCCACCGGCCTCAGGGGACGTACTTCATCACCACCGACATCACCCCCTTCGGCGAGAAGGACGCCTACGCCTTCTGCCGCGCGCTCCCCGGACGCTGCGGGGTCGTCGCCATCCCCGACTCCGTCTTCTACGACGATCCCGACGCCGGCCGCAGCCAGGTCCGCTTCACCTTCTGCAAGAAGGACGACGTCCTCGCCGAGGCGAGCGCCCGGCTGCGCGGGTCGGCGTCCTGACCCGAGCCGTCCGCACCGGCCCGGTCCGGGAACCAGGCCTCGGCCGTCCGGCACCGGGTTTCCACAGACTGTGGACGGGCGCCGGCGCACACGGCGAGAGCCCGGCCCGGGAACGCGACCGTGGTGGTCGGCGTCCCGGCCGGGCTCTGGTGTCCGGCGGGCGGGAGTCCTACTCCTCGCCCTCCTCCTCGTCGCCCTCGGGCTTGTCGGCCTCGTTGACCTCCTGCTCCAGGCCGAGCTGCTCGACCAGCCACTTGTCGAACTCGATCGCGGCCCGCACCCAGCTGACCGTGGAGGAGACGAAGTGGTTGATGTCGACGCCGGTGCCGATCAGCATCTGCGCCTCACCGATGAGGCGGACGGTGCCGTCGTCGTGGACGTGGCTGTACACCTTGGGCCACAGGGTGCGCCGGTTCCAGTCGTCGATGGACTCCAGCAGCTGCGGCTTCTCGTCGATCTTGTGGGGCCGGTCGTAGAACGTCCGCACCGAGAAGACCGCCTGTTCGGCCTCGCCGCGGAACATGAAGTACGTACGGAACTGCTCCCACGGCGCCGCGAGGTCGCCCTCGTCGTCGACGACGTACTTGAGCTCCATCTGGTCGAGGAGCTGCTTCACGAGATCCTGATCCGGGACGACGGGGCCCGCCGGTCCTTGCGGCTGCGGCTCGGGCTGGCCCCCGAAGTTCGGAATCGAGGACGGGTCGATGGTCACCGTGATTTTCCCTTCGTACGGATCCCGCCATCCTCCCCCATCCGGGGAGGGGCGTGGCAAGCCCCGACACCGGCTGTCAGCCCACGGCTGACACGTTCCGGACATCGTGCCTGGCGCCCTTCCGAGTACCCGGAAAGGCGCGTGTCACGGCGGGTCCGCCCGGCGGACCGGTCAGAGGGTCTTTCCGGTGGCCGGCCCCACCAGCAGGCCCTCGCCGAAGCGGTCCACCCGGACCGTGTCGCCGTCCTTGATCTCGCCGGAGAGGATCTCCTTGGCGAGCCGGTCGCCGATCGCGGTCTGGACGAGCCGGCGCAGCGGACGGGCGCCGTAGGCCGGGTCCATGCCCTCGTCGGCCAGCCAGGCCAGGGCCTCGTCGGTGATCTCCAGGGTGAGCCGGCGCTCCGCCAGCCGCTGGGCGAGGCGGTCGATCTGCAACCGGGCGATCCGGGCCAGCTCCTCCTTGCTGAGCGCGGAGAAGACCACCAGGTCGTCGAGGCGGTTGAGGAACTCGGGCTTGAAGGAGGTGCGGACCACCTTCAGCACCTGCTCCTTCTTCTCCTGCTCGCCGAGGACCGGGTCGACCAGGTACTGGCTGCCCAGGTTGGAGGTGAGCACCAGGATGGTGTTGCGGAAGTCGACCGTACGGCCCTGGCCGTCCGTCAGGCGGCCGTCGTCGAGCACCTGGAGCAGGATGTCGAAGACCTCCGGATGCGCCTTCTCCACCTCGTCCAGCAGCACCACCGTGTACGGGCGGCGGCGGACGGCCTCGGTGAGCTGGCCACCCTCCTCGTAACCGACGTAGCCGGGCGGGGCGCCGACCAGGCGGGCCACGCTGTGCTTCTCGCTGTACTCGGACATGTCGATGCGGACCATGGCCCGCTCGTCGTCGAAGAGGAAGTCGGCGAGCGCCTTGGCCAGTTCGGTCTTGCCGACGCCGGTGGGGCCGAGGAAGAGGAAGGAACCGGTGGGGCGGTCCGGGTCGGCGATGCCGGCCCGGCTGCGGCGCACGGCGTCCGACACGGCCCGAACGGCCTCGCCCTGGCCGATGAGCCGCTTGCCCAGCTCGTCCTCCATGCGCAGCAGCTTCTGCGTCTCGCCCTCCAGCAGACGACCGGCGGGGATGCCGGTCCAGGCGGCGACGACGTCCGCGATGTCGTCGGAGCCGACCTCCTCCTTGACCATGGTGTCCCGGGCGGCCTCCTCCTCGGCCGCGGAAGCGGCCTCCAGCTCCTTCTCCAGCTCGGGGATCTCGCCGTACAGCAGCTTGGAGGCGGAGTCGAAGTCGCCGTCGCGCTGGGCGCGTTCGGCCTGTCCGCGCAGGTCGTCGAGGCGTTCCTTCAGCTCGCCGACCCGGTTCAGGGACTGCTTCTCCTTCTCCCAGCGGGCGGTCAGGCCGCGCAGCTCCTCCTCCTTGTCGGCGAGATCGCGGCGCAGCTTCTCCAGGCGTTCGCGGGAGGCCGGGTCGGTCTCCTTGCCGATCGCCAGCTCCTCCATCTTCAACCGGTCGACGCCGCGCTGGAGTTCGTCGATCTCGACGGGGGACGAGTCGATCTCCATGCGCAGCCGGGAGGCCGCCTCGTCGACCAGGTCGATGGCCTTGTCGGGCAGGAAGCGGGAGGTGATGTACCGGTCGGAGAGGGTGGCCGCCGCGACCAGCGCGCTGTCGGCGATCTGCACCTTGTGGTGGGCCTCGTACCGGCCCTTGAGGCCGCGCAGGATGGCGATGGTGTCCTCGACGGTCGGCTCGGCGACCAGCACCTGCTGGAAGCGCCGCTCCAGGGCCGGGTCCTTCTCGATCCGCTCGCGGTACTCGTCCAGCGTGGTCGCGCCGACCATGCGCAGCTCGCCGCGGGCCAGCATCGGCTTGAGCATGTTGCCGGCGTCCATGGCGGAGTCGCCGCCGGCGCCCGCGCCCACGACGGTGTGCAGTTCGTCGATGAAGGTGATGACCTGGCCCTCGGAGTCCTTGATCTCGGCCAGGACGGTCTTCAGCCGCTCCTCGAACTCGCCCCGGTACTTGGCCCCGGCCACCATCGCGCCGAGGTCCAGCGCGACCAGCCGCTTGTCCTTGAGGGACTCGGGCACGTCACCCTTGACGATCCGCTGGGCGAGTCCCTCGACGACGGCGGTCTTGCCGACGCCCGGCTCGCCGATGAGGACGGGGTTGTTCTTCGTACGGCGGGACAGCACCTGGACGACGCGGCGGATCTCCTGGTCCCGTCCGATGACCGGGTCCAGCTTGCCGTCGCGCGCGGCGGCGGTGAAGTCGGTGCCGAACTTCTCCAGGGCCTTGTACTGGCCCTCGGGGTCGGCGGTGGTCACCCGGCGGCCGCCCCTGGCCTTCTGGAAGGCGTCCAGCAGCTTCTTCGCGCTCGCGCCGTTGCGGGTCAGCACCTCGCCGGCCGCGCCACCCTTGGCGGCGATGCCGATGAGCAGGTGCTCGGTGGAGAGGTACTCGTCGCCGAGGTCCTTGGCGCGCTCGGTGGCGTCCGCGATGACGGCGAGCAGCTCGCGGTTGGGCTGCGGGGGCGCGACGGTGGAGCCGGTCACGCTGGGCAGCCCGGCGAGCACGCGCTCGACGCCGGACCGTACGGCCGCCTGGTCGGCGTCGACGGCGGCGAGCAGGTCGGTGATGTTCTCGTTCTCCTGCCCCGCGAGCAGAGCTAGGAGCAGATGGGCGGGTGTGAGGTCCGCGTGCCCCTCGGTCACGGCCCGGTTGCTGGCCGCGTTGATCGCGTCCCGGCTCCTGTTGGTCAGCTCGGCGTCCACGTTCGGTTCTCCTCCTAGCGTCGGCCTGTCTGCCGCGTCTTCCCACTGCTGACTTAACCAACGTACACAAAGTTGAGTCTATTCCACTCAAGGGCGGAAAGGGGAGCGGGTTCGGCTAGCTTGTTCGGACATGTCGACCTACTCCGTAGACCCGGGTTCCCCCGACGAGCCGTACCTCGCCTTCTGGCGCGAGCGGCACCTGTGCACCCTGACCACGCTCCGCGCCGACGGCAGCCCGCACGTCGTACCGGTCGGAGTGACCTACGACCCCGAGGCGCGGCTGGCCCGGGTGATCACGAACAGGACGAGCAGGAAGGTGTCCCATGTGCTCGCGGCCGGCCCCGAGGGCGCCCGGGTGGCGGTCTGCCAGGTCGACGGCCGCCGCTGGGCGACCCTGGAGGGCCGGGCCCGGGTCAGCGCCGTGCCGGAACGCGTCCGGGAGGCCGAAAACCGGTATGCCGAGCGGTACCGGAGGATGCCCGCGGAGAACCCGTCACGGGTGGTGATCGAGATCGAGGTAGAGCGGGCCCTGGGGCGCGGCTGATCGCTTTTTGGCCACCATGAGGCGCTGCCGAATACCGTCGATACGCCGAAATGTCCCCCAAAACTGCAGCGGCGTCACCGTGTTCAGGTCACGGTGACGCCGCTGCGGGGGGAAGTACCTGAGCGATCTTTTACGACGGGGGAATCGCGTCAGGCACTGCGGGGGGTGGCCGAGATGGTCCTTACGTCGGAGACCTCCGGTTCCGCGAGCCGATGGTCTCGTTGGTCCAGATTCACAAAGATCATGCCGTACCGGATGGCACACCGTACGGGCTGCGGCGCCCCGCGGGGCTTGCGCAGGCACCGATACGCCCGTACGTCCTCGTCCTCGTCCCGCGTGACGACGACCGGCTCTCCGAAGACGGTCACCATCAGCGAGTCGCCGCTGTGGGGGATGGCGGTGACCAGGTCGATGAAGTGCCAGCCGGAGCGATAGGCGGTGGCCATCTCGCGGCGGAAGGAACGGTCGTCGGGCGGAGTCGTCACGTCAGCTCCCGGCTCCGCCTGTCGCGCCGGACTTCACAGCCACCGACGGCCACTCGGTGACCGCCAGGTCGTGGCTCTTCGCGCCGGAGACGCCGCTCAGCACCCCCAGAGCCACTAGGGCGGAGAAGGCGGCGGCGACCGCCGAGCGAAGCAGTCTGTTACGCATAGTCGGCTTCATCCTCACTTGAAGGTCCCCTTTTCCCCCGTCAGGTACGACGATGGCTCATTCGGGCACGTGGTGGCCACACAATCGGTGCATCATGTTCCTGCATGTTCAGGACCCTGGGGGGTGGAGATTTGGCAACGAATCGGGCGAAAGGGACACATCCTCATGCGGTCACCGAGCTGTGCGACGAAGGCAACCGTCTGTACGCCACCGCTCTTCGCGTGGGGCGCATAGCCCGCGCGGACGCGGAGAACGCCCCCTGCCTGATGGAATTCGCCCTGCTCCACCCGGATCCCGACGATCCGGACTGGTTGCGCCCGGTCCCGCCGGCCGCCGCGCTCGCCCGGCGGCTCAATCCGATCGAACGCGAGATCACCGAACGCAGGAAGTTGTCCATCGAACTCGCCCAGATTTTTGAGCCGTTCATGGCGCTCGGGGCGGAGGCGAACACACCGAGCGACTCCATCACCGTCCTGGAGGGCGGCGAGCGGATCAACGCGGCGCTCAACCTCGCCACCTCCCAGTGCCAGACGGAACTCGTCACCGTACAGCCCACCGACCGCATCTCGGAGAGCAGTCTGCTGCAGGGTCTGGAACGCGACCGGCCGCTCACCGAACGCGGTGTGAAGATCCGGAGCCTGTACCAGCACACGGCCCGCTACAACCCGGAGAAACTGGCGTACGCCGCCCAGTTGTCCGAGGGCAAGATCGAGTACCGCACCATCGACGAACTGGTCGAGCGGCTGATCATCTGCGACGGCGAGGTCGCGTTCATCCCGGCCCGCGACGACCAGCGCATCGCCCTGGAGCTGCGCCACCCCGGCCTGGTCCGCTACCTCATGAAGGTCTTCGAGTACCTGTGGGACCGGGCCGTGCCGATGAGCGCCGGCGGCCCCTACGAGGTCGACTCCGACGGCATCACCGAGATCCAGCACTCCATCGCCAAGCTGCTGGTGGAGGGCCACGTCGACGAGGCCATCGCGCGCCGGCTCGGGATGAACGTGCGTACCTGCCGGGCGCACATCGCCAAGCTGGCCCAGGCCCTGGGCAGCGGCAGCCGGGCCCAGCTCGGCTATCTCATCGCCCAGTCCGGAATGCTGAACCAGGACGCCCCGGCCGTCCGCCCCGACGCCCGGACCTGACCCGTAAGCCGGGCCCTGCCCCCGCCCGCGCCCGCCGGGCCGCCTCAGCGCACGCTCCGGGGCTCCTGGTCCGGAATGCCGGGCGCGCCCGGCCCGCTGGCGCTCGGCGGGCCGTCCAGCCCGGCCTGGGCGATCCGGACGCCGAGCTGGGTACGGCTGGCCGCCCCGAGCGTCTCCGACAGGCGGGCGATGTGCGCCCGGCAGGTCCGCACGCTGATGCCGAGGCGCTCGGCGATCACCGCGTCCTGGTGGCCCTCCGCGAGCAGGGCCGCGATGGACTGCTCGCGGTGCGAGATGCCCTCGATGCCGGTGGCCGGGAGCGGGGCGGTCAGCGGGATCGCCAGCCGCCACAGCCGCTCGAAGACCGTCACCAGGTACTCCACCAGCGCCGGGTGGCGCAGTTCCAGGGCCATCGTGCGGTCGGAGTTGGCCGGGATGAACGCCACCGTGCGGTCGAAGAGGATCAGCCGGTCGATGACCTCGTCCAGTGTGCGGGCCTCCACCGTGTCGCCCATCAGCTCCAGGTAGTTGAGCAGCCCCTGTCCGTGCCGGGCGACATGGGTGTACAGGTCGCGCATGCGCACGCCACGGCCGCGCAGGGCCAGCGCCCGGTGCAGGCCCTCGGTCAGCTCGGCCTCGCGGCGGATGCCGCCGGGCTGCACGGTCAGCACCTCGGTGGTGCACGCCTCGGTCGCCTCGTCCATCGCGGCCTGGATCCGGGACAGCCCGTCCAGGACCCGGAGCGCCGTGCCCTCCGAGGCCGAGGCGGCCTGCAGCCGACGTCCCAGCCCCGCGTACCACTCGAAGGCGGCCACCGCCGAGCCCACCCGCCGCTGGCTCTCCCTGACCTCGTCGTGGACACCGCGCAGCAGGCGGGTCATCACCTCCTGCGGGGAGGTCGGCACCAGCCAGTCCATGTCGTCCGGATCGGGGTGCAGCAGGGCGAGTTCCAGCAGACAGGGCACCGGTTCGGCGTCCGTGCGCGCCACCCGTCCCCGACGTACGGCCCGGGAATACACGCGATCCCCGGCCTCGCACAGTCGGTCGGCACCGTGGGGGTGCTCCTCCGTCCCGTGCCCGGCCATCGCCGATCCCACCCCCGGTTTGCCGCCACTTCCGCAGCGCAACTATGCGCGGCCAAGTCCGGCTCCGCAACACGGCTCTCCGCGCCGGGACCGTCGCAAACCGGGGCTATGACCCGTTTTGGTCCGCCCTCCGCCCCTCCCCTGGCAACAGGCTGACGCTGCCGGGCCGCCCGCCGCCACCCGCGCGGGTGAACGCGGGGCACCGTGCCGCATTGACCTGCCGGACGCCTACTTCAGGCCGATCGCCGTGCAGGCCGCCTTGTACTTGCCGACGCAGATGTCGGAGACCTTGTAGAACCCGTCCGCGATGACCGTGTCCTCGATCTTGCTCTTGCTCCGGGTCAGCGCGCTGACCTGCATCAGCTGGGCGGGGATGGCCTTGGTGGTGGGGCTGTCGACCCTGTCCTGGGTGAGGGCGTCGAACTGGATGCCCTTGCCCTGGATCTTGGCGACGGCCATCTCGGCGGCGGCCTCGGCCTCGTCCGGGTAGGACTTGTAGACGCTCATGTACTGCTCACCGTCGATGACCCGCTGCACCGCCTCCAGCTGGGCGTCCTGGCCGGTGATGGGCGGCACGTTCGCGGCGCTGACGCCGGCCGCCTCGAAGGCCTTGATGATGCCGCCCGCCATGCCGTCGTTGGCGGAGTACACGGCGGCGATGTTGTTCTTGCCGATCGCGTTGATCGCCTTGGTCATGTTGGCCTCGGCGTTCTCCGGCTTCCAGTCCTTGGTGTCGTAGCTCGCCGCGATCTGCACCTTGCCGTTCAGCTCGGAGAGCGCGCCCTGCTTGAACTGCTTGGCGTTCGGGTCGGTGAGCGCGCCGTTCATCATGACGATCTTGCTGGAACTGTCGACGTTCGGCCCCAGGGCCTCCAGCAGGGAACGGCCCTGCACCTCGCCGACCAGTTCGTTGTCGAACGAGATGTAGGCGTCGATCGGGCCCTCGGCGAGCCGGTCGTAGGCGATGACCGGAATGCCCGCGTCCTTGGCCTTCTTCACCTCGCCGGCGATGCCGTGCGAGTCCACCGCGTCGAGCAGGATGATGTCGACCTTGTCGTCGATCATCTTCTGCATCTGGCTCACCTGCTTCGGCGCGCTCGCCTCGGCGTTCGCGTACTCGACCTTGCCCTGCTTGTGCGTCAGGTCCGCGACCTTCGCCTTGAGGATGGGGTAGTCGAACTTCTCGTACCGCGTGTTCGCCGTCTCCGGCAGCAGCAGACCCACCGTGAGGTCGTCGCCCTTCGTCGGGGTCGCCGTGCTGGAGCTGCCCGTCGCGTTGAACACGCCGCAGCCGGCGAGCGAGAGGGTCATCGTGGAGGCGGCCACGGATATGGCGATACGACGCATTCGAGGGGCTCACTTCAGGTGTGTTCCAGGTGTCTGAAAAGCCAACGCGGCTGCCACACCCGCAGTCAAGCGGAACTACTTAACGAGTGCGCAACGCCACGCTCCGCTGACCCTGTGAAGGCCGCGCGGAATCCCCTCCAAACACCCTTTACGGACCCTCCACCCAAAGGAAGTTCACGGGCCGGCAAAGAGCCGGGCAACCCGCTGTTTTCAGCCATGCCCAGCAGGCGCGTGCGCGAGCACGCAAAAGGGGCCGGAGACGGTCATCCCGTCTCCGGCCCCTCACGCGGTCGCCGCGCCCGGTCGCCGCGCTCAGTCCTGCTGCTGCCGCTTGGGCCGCCACACCACCAGCGCGCTGGTCTGCTGGACCTCCTGGTACGGCACCAGGTCGCGCCGGTAGGAGGCGTGCACCGCGGCCTCGCGCTGCTGCATCGCCGCCGCCGCGCCGTCCAGGGCCGCCTGCATCTCCGCGACACGGGACTGCAGGGCGGCGACCTGGTTCTCCAGTTCGATGATGCGCTTGATACCGGCCAGGTTGATGCCCTCGTCCTGCGACAACTGCTGCACGGTACGCAGCAGTTCGATGTCACGGGCCGAGTAACGCCGGCCCCGGCCGGCGGTGCGGTCCGGGGAGACCAGACCCAGACGGTCGTACTGGCGCAGCGTCTGCGGGTGCAGGCCGGAGAGCTGGGCCGCCACCGAGATGACGTAGACCGGGGTCTCCTCGGTCAGCTCGTATGGCCCACGGAAATTGTCACTGCGCCGACGGCCGTCCATCACGCTCAAGCTCCCTTCGCGGCCTCGAACAGCTCCGCCCGCGGATCCTCGCCCGCGGTCGCCTCGCGATACGACTCCAGTGCGTCACGAGCCTTCCCCGACAGGTCCTTCGGGACACTCACCTCGACGGTGACCAACAGGTCGCCGCGCGTGCCGTCCTTGCGGACCGCGCCCTTGCCCCGGGCCCGCATCGTACGGCCGTTCGGCGTGCCGGGGGGCAGCTTCAGGGTGACGGGGGGACCGCCGAGGGTCGGGACCCGGACCTCGCCGCCGAGAGCGGCCTCGGTGAACGTCACCGGGACGGTCACCGTGAGGTTGTCGCCCTTGCGGCCGAACACCGGGTGCTCGCCCACGTGGACGACGACGTAGAGGTCACCGGCCGGGCCGCCCCGCTCGCCGGGCGCGCCCTTGCCGCGCAGCCGGATGCGCTGGCCGTCGGTCACCCCGGCGGGGATGCGGACCTGCATGGTCCTCGACGACTTGGCGCGCCCGCTGCCCTTGCACTCCAGGCAGGGGTGCTCGGCGATCAGACCGCGGCCCTTGCAGTCGGGGCAGGGGTCGGTGAGCGAGAAGCCGCCGCCCGAACCCCGGGCCACCTGGCCGGTGCCGACACAGGTCGGGCACACCCGTGGGGTGCCGTTCTTGTCGCCGGTGCCCGAACAGGCCTTGCACGGGGACTGGGAGGACATCCGCAGCGGAACCGTGGCGCCTTCGATGGCCTCCGTGAAACTCAGCGTGACCTCGGACTCGATGTCCTGGCCGCGCCGGGGCTGGGTACGCGTGGTGCCCGTACCGCCCCGGTTGAACAGGCCCCCGAAGACGTCGCCGAGTCCGCCGCCGAAGCCGCCGCCCCCGCTCTGGGCTCCGCCTCCGAAGAGGTCACCCAGGTCGAAGTTGAAGTTGCCGCCGCCCGCGCCCGGCCCCGGACGGAACCCGCCGTTGCCGAAGAGGGCGCGCGCGTCGTCGTACTCCTTGCGCTTCTTGGGGTCACCGAGGATGTCGTTCGCCTCGGAGATCTCCTTGAAGCGCTCCTCGGCCTTGGCGTTGCCCTTGTTGGCGTCCGGGTGGTACTCGCGGGCGAGCTTGCGGTACGCCTTCTTGATCTCGGCCTCGGTGGCGTCCTTGGGGACGCCGAGAACCTTGTAGTAGTCCTTCTCGATGAAGTCCTTGGTGCTCATCCTCGACGCCCCTCCTTCCCTGTCGGTTCAAGCTCAGCCCTCGTCCGGGCCACCGCTCTCCTTGTCGTCGGCCGCCGCGTTCTCCTCGGCGCCCTCGGCCTTGACGCCCTGCGCGCCCGGCTGCGGTTCGGCCACGGCCACCCGCGCGGGGCGGATGGTGCGTTCGCCGATGCGGTACCCGGGCTGCAGAATCGCCACGCACATGGTCTCGGTGACGTCCGGCGCGTAGCTGTGCATCAGGGCTTCGTGGATGGTCGGGTCGAAGGGCTCGCCCTCCTTGCCGAACTGCTGGAGGCCCATCTTGGCCGCGACGGTCTCCAGCGACTCGGCGACGGACTTGAACCCGCCGACCAGCTCGCCGTGTTCCCGCGCGCGTCCGATGTCGTCGAGCACCGGCAGGAGTTCGGTCAGGAGGTTCGCGATGGCGATCTCCCGGACCGCGACCCGGTCGCGCTCGACGCGGCGGCGGTAGTTCTGGTACTCGGCCTGGAGTCGCTGGAGGTCCGCCGTGCGCTCGCCGAGCGCCGTACGCACCTGGTCCAGCTGGGCGACCAGACCGGCGTTCTGTGCACTTGCGTCCCCGGCCGGGGCCGCCCCCTCCCCCGAAGAGGAGGAGGCGGCCTTCGACTCGGCGTCTTCGGGGGTGGCGCCGGAGGGGACGTCGGGCTTCTCCTCGAAGCCCGGAGTCTCCTCCGTCACGCGGCACCGTCCTTGCGCTCGTCGTCCACGATCTCGGCGTCCACCACGTCGTCCTCGGCCTTGGGAGCCTCGGCGCCGGCCTCGCCGCCCGCGGCCTGGGCGGCCTGGGCGTCCGCGTACATGGCCTGGCCCAGCTTCTGGGAGACGGCCGCGACCTTCTCGGTGGCGGTGCGGATCTCGGCGGTGTCCTCGCCCTTGAGCGCGGCCTTCAGCTCCTCGACGGACGCCTCGACCTCGGTCTTGATCTCGGCCGGGACCTTGTCCTCGTTGTCCTTGAGGAACTTCTCCGTCTGGTAGACGAGCTGCTCGCCCTGGTTGCGGGTCTCGGCGGCCTCGCGGCGGCGGTGGTCCTCCTCCGCGTACTGCTCGGCCTCCTGGCGCATGCGGTCGACCTCGTCCTTCGGCAGCGAGGAGCCACCGGTGACGGTCATCTTCTGCTCCTTGCCCGTGCCCAGGTCCTTCGCGGTCACGTGCATGATGCCGTTGGCGTCGATGTCGAAGGAGACCTCGATCTGCGGGACGCCGCGGGGCGCCGGCGGCAGACCGGTCAGCTCGAACATGCCGAGCTTCTTGTTGTACGCCGCGATCTCGCGCTCGCCCTGGTAGACCTGGATCTGCACGGAGGGCTGGTTGTCCTCGGCGGTGGTGAAGATCTCGGACCGCTTGGTCGGGATCGTCGTGTTCCGCTCGATGAGCTTGGTCATGATGCCGCCCTTGGTCTCGATGCCGAGGGACAGCGGGGTCACGTCGAGGAGCAGGACGTCCTTGACCTCACCCTTGAGGACGCCGGCCTGGAGCGAGGCGCCGATGGCGACGACCTCGTCCGGGTTCACACCCTTGTTGGCCTCCTTGCCGCCGGTCAGCTCCTTGACCAGTTCGGCGACGGCGGGCATACGGGTGGAGCCGCCGACCAGGACGACGTGGTCGATCTCGTTGATCGAGATGCCGGCGTCCTTGATGACGTTGTGGAACGGCGTCTTGCAGCGCTCCAGCAGGTCGGCCGTCAGCTGCTGGAACTGGGCCCGGGTGAGCTTCTCGTCCAGGTGCAGCGGGCCCTCGGCGGACGCGGTGATGTAGGGCAGGTTGATCGAGGTCTCGGTGGACGAGGACAGCTCGATCTTGGCCTTCTCGGCGGCCTCACGCAGACGCTGCAGGGCCATCTTGTCCTTGCCGAGGTCCACACCGTGACCGCTGGCGAACTGCTTGACCAGGTAGTCGACGACGCGCTGGTCCCAGTCGTCACCACCGAGGTGGTTGTCACCGTTGGTGGCCTTCACCTCGACGACGCCGTCGCCGATCTCCAGCAGGGACACGTCGAAGGTGCCGCCACCGAGGTCGAAGACGAGGATCGTCTGGTCGTCCTTGTCGAGGCCGTACGCCAGCGCGGCGGCGGTCGGCTCGTTGACGATGCGCAGGACGTTCAGACCGGCGATCTCGCCGGCCTCCTTCGTCGCCTGGCGCTCGGAGTCGTTGAAGTACGCCGGGACGGTGATGACCGCGTCGGTCACCTTCTCGCCCAGATAGGACTCGGCGTCACGCTTGAGCTTCTGCAGGATGAACGCGCTCATCTGCTGCGGGTTGAACTGCTTCCCGTCCAGCTCGATCTTCCAGTCCGTGCCCATGTGGCGCTTCACGGAGCGGATGGTCCGGTCCACGTTCGTGACCGCCTGGCGCTTGGCGACCTCGCCGACGAGCACCTCACCGTTCTTCGCGAAGGCGACGACGGACGGCGTGGTCCTGGCACCCTCGGCGTTGGTGATGACGGTGGGCTCGCCGCCCTCCAGAACGCTGACGACGGAGTTAGTCGTGCCCAGGTCGATGCCGACCGCACGTGCCATGGTGAATTCCTCCAGCTGACTTGAGTGGAACAGGCTCAAGTGTGCATGAGGACGCCGCCCCGGTCAACAGACCTGAGCCAAACAGACTCAAGTCTTATCCGTTCCTTACGCGCAACTGGGCTCTGACCTGCGGCGACGTAGGGGGTGGCATCCTCCGTCGAGGGCCGTAGGCAGGCACCCGAAAGAGTCCCAGGACGACCACCAGCACCCCGCCCCCCACCCACAGCACCGCCCCTTCGCCGGTCCAGCCGCCGTCCACGAGTACCCCGACCGACACCGAACAGAAGGCCAGGATCCCCAGCAGCACACAGGCGCCCGGCGCCCGCAGCCCGAGCCGCCGCAGCCGGTGCGCGAGGTGGTCGGGCCCCGAGCGCAGCAGCGAGCGCCCGGCCACCCGCCGCGAGAGGACCACCAGGAGGACGTCCGCGGTGGCGACGGCGGTGAGCGGGAACAGCACTCCCACGCTCGTCCCGATGGCGTACCCGGCCCGGGTGAACACGGCGGCGTTGGCGAGCAGGAAGCCGGTGAACAGCGACCCGCAGGCGCCGAGCCCGATCCGCGCGGGCGGCCAGTTGTGCATGAGGAACCCGGTGAGGGCGGCGGCGAGCACGCTCAGCAGCACCGCCAGCCCGTCCATCACCTCGGCGGCGGCACAGGCCCCCGCCCCGAAGGCGGTGAGCACCCCGACCGTGCCGGCCACCCCGTCGGCGTGGTCGAGCGCCCGGAAGGCGAGGGAGACGAACACGATCCAGAGCACGGCGAGGATCCCGGCGGCCACCCCGGTCTCCTCGTACGGCACCACACAGGCCGCCGCCACCGCCGTACCGGCGACCAGGACCCGGGCCCGCAGCCGCCACACGTCCGCGACCAGCCCGAGTGCGGCGACGCAGGCCGCCGCGACCAGCAGCTGCGCCACTCCCTCCCCGAGGGGCGCGACCCGGGTCCACTCCCCCGCCCAGGCGACCAGGCAGGTGACGACCACGACGGCCGCCCCGCCGAGCAGCGGCAGGGGCCGCTGGCGCCGCCGCTCGACGATCCCGGCCCGCAGGGCGGGCACCCGCAGCAGCGCCGCGAACAACGCGGCGAGGAGAAGGGCGGCGGTGGCGGCGGCGATCCCGTAGAGCACGGGCTCTAAGTTAGGCGCGAATGTAGCAATTCGGTACGAATAACACGATCGGATTGCCTGTCTTCGCGAAGGAGGCGCAGGTCCCCTCGCGAAGGAGGCGTACGCCTCACCGTGAAGGAGTTGCCCGCCTCACCGCGCAGGAGGTGCTCACCCCGGTCCCGGTCGATCGCGCGACCTCGCGCTCGAACCCCTCCCCACCACCCCTTAACCTCACACTGAGGCCCCCCTCAGCGACCCACATCACTCCGCGCCCGGCTGCATCGGGACGGAAGATGGGGGTAGTCTCAGACCGACTGCATAAGTTACCGCTTAGTAATTTCGAGGCCGCCTCAGGAGCCCCAATGCAACTCGCCGCGATCATCGTGTCGCTGGTGCTGACCGTGGTCGGCGTTGCGCTGCTCGCCCGCGCCATCGGCCAGTTCGTCCGGTACTTCAAACTGGGCCAACCGGTACCCGCCGGAAGCCGGACCGACAACCCCTACCAGCGCAGTGTGACGCTGGTGAAGGAGTTCCTCGGGCACACCCGGATGAACCGCTGGGGCATCGTGGGCTTCGCCCACTGGTTCGTGGCGGTCGGCTTCCTGACGCTGCCGCCGACCCTGGCGCAGGCCTTCGGCCAGCTCTTCAAGGCCGACTGGACGCTGCCGCTGATCGGCGACTTCGTACCGTTCGAGATGTACACCGAGTTCATCGGCGTGATGACCACGATCGGCATCCTCGTCCTGATCGCGATCCGGCTGCTGAACCTGCCCTCGCGCCCCGGCCGCAAGTCCCGCTTCGCGGGCTCCAAGTCCGGTCAGGCGTACTTCGTCGAGTACGTCATCCTCACCATCGGCCTCGCGATCTACGTGCTGCGCGGCCTGGAGGGCGCGATCCACCACGTCGGCGGCTACGAGGCCTCGTACTTCGCGTCGTACCCGCTGGTCCTGGCCTTCAAGGGCCTGAGCGTGACGGCGCTGCAGAACCTGATCTACCTGGTCGCGACCATCAAGATCGGCACCTCGTTCGTCTGGATGATCGTCGTCTCGCTGAACACCAACATGGGTGTGGCCTGGCACCGCTTCCTCGCGTTCCCGAACATCTGGTTCAAGCGCGAGTCCGACGGCGGTACGGCCCTGGGCGCGCTGCGGCCGATGACGAGTGGCGGCAAGCCGATCGACTTCACCGACCCCGGCGACGACGACGTCTTCGGCGTCTCCCAGGTCGAGCAGTTCTCCTGGAAGGGCCTGCTCGACTTCTCCACCTGCACCGAGTGCGGCCGCTGCCAGTCGCAGTGCCCGGCCTGGAACACCGGCAAGCCCCTCTCCCCGAAGCTGCTGATCATGTCGCTTCGGGACCACGCCCACGCCAAGGCCCCCTATCTGCTGGCCGGCGGCGGCAAGACGATGGAGGGCGAGGAGAAGGCGTCCGAGGAGCAGCTGGCCGACGTCCCGGCGGCGGCGCTGGCGGAGGCCGAGCGCCCGCTCATCGGCACCGCCGAGGAGAACGGCGTCATCGACCCGGACGTCCTGTGGTCCTGCACCACCTGCGGCGCCTGCGTCGAGCAGTGCCCGGTGGACATCGAGCACGTCGACCACATCGTCGACATGCGCCGCTACCAGGTGATGATCGAGAGCGCCTTCCCCTCCGAGGCGGGCACGATGCTCAAGAACCTGGAGAAGAAGGGCAACCCCTGGGGGCTGGCCAAGAAGCAGCGCCTGGAGTGGACCAAGGAGGTCGACTTCGAGGTCCCGGTCGTCGGCAAGGACATCGAGGACCTCAGCGAGGTCGAGTACCTCTACTGGGTCGGCTGCGCCGGAGCCCTGGAGGACCGCGCCAAGAAGACCACGAAGGCCTTCGCGGAGCTCCTCCACATCGCGGGCGTCAAGTTCGCGATCATGGGCGGCGACGAGAAGTGCACGGGCGACTCCGCCCGCCGCCTGGGCAACGAGCCGTTGTTCCAGGAGCTCGGCATGGAGAACGTCATGGCTCTGAACGCGGCGTTCGGCGAGGAGATGGACGACGACGGCAAGGTCGTCCCCGAGTCGGCGAAGCCGAAGTCGGCCAAGAAGATCGTCGCCACCTGCCCGCACTGCCTCAACACGATCGGCAACGAGTACCCGCAGCTCGGCGGCGACTACGAGGTCATCCACCACACGCAGCTGCTCCAGCACCTGGTGGACGAGGGCAAGCTGATCCCGGTCACCCCGGTCGAGGGCATCATCACCTACCACGACCCCTGCTACCTGGGCCGCCACAACAAGATCTACACGCCTCCGCGCGAGATCATCGGCAAGGTGCCCGGCCTGCGCAACGAGGAGATGCACCGGCACAAGGAGCGCGGCTTCTGCTGCGGCGCCGGCGGTGCGCGGATGTGGATGGAGGAGCGGATCGGCAAGCGCATCAACAACGAGCGCGTCGACGAGGCTCTTTCGCTGAACCCGGACATCGTCTCCACGGCCTGCCCGTTCTGCCTCGTCATGCTCACGGACTCCGTGAACGGCAAGAAGAACGACGGCAAGGCGAAGGAGTCCATCCAGGTCGTCGACGTCGCCCAGCTGCTGCTGGACTCCGTCAGGACGCCGGCCGACCCGGCGGGCGACGAGGAGACGGAGAGCGCGCCGGAGCCGGAGCCGGTGAAGTAGTCCTACGCACGGCGCGGCGCCCCCTGTCTCCTACGAGGCAGGGGGCGCCGTCGTCTGTGTCTACGGGCCCTTCGGGGCCGCCTGCTGCACGACCTCGAACGACCACAGCGTGGAACCGGAGGCCGCCGGCTTCGGCCGCTCCCCGCCCTCGCCGCCGCCCTGGTGGGCGGACTTCATCGGCCCCTCCATCCAGGCCTGGAAGGACTCCTCGTCACGCCAGCGGGTGTACACGAGGTACTGATCGGTCCCCTCGACCGGCCGCAGCAGCTCGAACCACTCGAACCCGTCGGAGCCCTCCACGGCGTGGGCCCGCGAGGCGAACCGCTTCTCCAGCACCTCCCGCTGCTCGGTCGGCACGGTCAGTACGTTGATCTTGACTACACTCATGGGTCCATCCTGTCCCAACCGCTCCGGTTCCGGGCGGGCGCCCCGGCTCCCGTCACACGACCGGCTCCCCGATCGCCAGCAGGTTGCCCTCGCTGTCGCGGAACCAGGCTCCACGCTCGCCCCGGCAGCCCTTGCTCGGATAGTTCCCCTCGACCTCGGCGATCCCGCCCGCGGTCCTCAGCCCGGGCACGTCCACCTCCTCGAACTCCACGCCCCGGCGCCGGAGTTCGGCGACGACCGCCTCGATGTCCGCCACCTCCCAGGCCATCTGCGTGAAGGTGCCGGGCGAGGCGCCGGTGGACCGGAAGACCACGAAGTCCACACCCCCGCACCGGTACAGCAGCCCACCGGGCCGCTCGTCCACCGGTTCGAGACCCAGCACCTCGGCGTAGAAGCGCCGGGCCCGGTCCAGGTCGCGCGCGGGGAGCCGGGTGGCCACCTTCCCCCGGGCCAGAAACGTCCGTCCGTCCGTGTCCATGCCTCCACTGTGCCGCTTCCGCGCGCCTCCCCCGAGCAAACGAAGGCCGACTTCAACGGCGACGGCATCGGTGACGTCGTGACCTCGGCCGGCGCCGCCGAGGACGGTGAGGAGTTCGGCGGCGAACCGGCGTACGCCGACTTCAACGACGACGACGAGAAGAACGACCGCTTCGGCGCCGACGACAAGCTCGACGACGTCACCGACGACGGCCGGGCCGACCTGGTCCTGGGCCCGTACGAGGACGGCGGCTACGGCGCGATGACCTACCTGCCCTTCCGGGGAGCCCCGAAGGAGCCCCGAAGGAGCCCCGAGAAGTCCCTTAGGGGATGTCACAGCTCAGCAGCAAAGCCGGGCCCGGAGCGCCGGGCCCGGCACACGACCGCCCGGGAGCAGGTACGTTCGAAGACGTGGCTGGATTCAGGATCGGACGCGGGGGCCGGGACAACCGAGCCCCGCAAGGACAGCAGGCCCCGCAGGCGCCGCACACCCCGCAGGGACCGCCGTACGGCGGCGGCCGGACGCCGCAGGGACCGTCGTACGGCTATCCCCCGGCGCCGCAGCCGTACCCGCAGCAGCGGCCGCGCTACGGCGCAGGCGGGGGCGCCGCCCCGTGGCCGCGGGCCGACGGCGGCTACCCCGGCCAGGGTCAGGTTCCGGTCGGGGACGGTCCCGAGTACTTCGGGGACTACCCCCAGGACCCCTACGCGGCCGACCAGCCGGGCCACACCCAGGCGTTCTCGGTGGATGAGGCCGGCTACGCCCGGAGCGGCACCTACAGCGCCGGCTCGACCGCCGCGCCGGGCCCGACCGGCCCGTCGCTGCGCTGGAAGGAACTGCTGCGCGGGATCGTCCTCGCCCCGGACCAGACGTTCCTGCGGATGCGGGACTACACGATGTGGGGCCCGGCCCTCATCGTCACGTTCCTCTACGGCCTGCTCGCCGTCTTCGGCTTCGACGGCGCCCGCAAGGACGCGATCAACGCCACGCTCGCCAACGCGGTGCCGATCGTCCTGATCACGGCCGTGGCGATGGCGGTCTCGACCTTCGTCCTGGGCGTGGTCACCCACACCCTGGCCCGCCAGCTCGGCGGCGACGGCGCCTGGCAGCCCACGGTCGGCCTGTCCATGCTGATCACGTCCCTCACGGACGCGCCCCGCCTGGTCTTCGCCATGTTCTTCGGCGGCAACGCGGGCTTCGTCCAGCTCCTGGGCTGGGCGACCTGGATCGCGGCCGGCGCCCTGCTGACCCTGATGGTCAGCCGCTCCCACGACCTGCCCTGGCCGAAGGCGCTGGGCGCCTGCGCGATCCAGCTGGTCGCGCTGCTGTCGATAGTGAAGCTCGGCACGTTCTAGCAGTCCGCACGGCATGAGGAAGGGCCCTGGCACCGCAGCCAGGGCCCTTCGTCCTTCCTCTTTCCTGCTGTTCTTGCTGTTCTTGCTGTTCTTGCTGTTCTTGCTGTTCTTGCTGTTCTTGCTGTTCTTGCTGTTCTTGCTGCTTCTGCCGTTGCTGCCGCTCTCAGGCGTCGAGGACCTGTCCCGCCCGCTTGACGACCGGCGGTCGCACGCTCCACGGGAAGTTGATCCACTCATCGGTCCGCTTCCACACGTACTCGCACTTCACGAGCGAGTGGGACTTCTCATAGATCACGGCGGAGCGCACCTCGGCCACCGCGTCGAGGCAGAAGTCGCGCACCAGCTTGAGCGTCTTGCCGGTGTCGGCGACGTCGTCGGTGATCAGGACCTTCTTGTCGGAGAAGTCGATGGCGTTGGGGACCGGCGCGAGCATGACGGGCATCTCCAGGGTGGTGCCCACCCCGGTGTAGAACTCGACGTTCACGAGGTGGATGTTCTTGCAGTCGAGGGCATAGGCGAGCCCGCCGGCCACGAAGACGCCCCCGCGCGCGATGCTGAGCACGATGTCGGGCTCGTACCCGTCGTCGGCGATGGTCTGCGCCAGCTCACGCACGGCGTCGCCGAACGCCTCGTAGGTCAGGTTCTCCCGGACCTCGTCCTCCCGTCCCCCGCTCATGCCGCCGTCGCCCTCACACCTGGGTCCGATGGAAATTGAGGAAGGACCGCGAGGCGGTGGGCCCGCGCTGCCCCTGGTACCGGGAGCCGTACCGCTCGCTGCCGTAGGGGAACTCGGCCGGCGAGGACAGCCGGAACATGCACAGCTGCCCGATCTTCATGCCGGGCCACAGCTTGATCGGCAGGGTGGCCAGGTTGGACAGCTCCAGGGTGACGTGCCCGGAGAACCCGGGGTCGATGAACCCGGCGGTGGAGTGCGTGACGAGCCCGAGCCGCCCGAGCGAGGACTTGCCCTCCAGCCGCGAGGCCAGATCGTCGGGCAGGCTGATCACCTCGTAGGTCGAGGCGAGCACGAACTCCCCGGGGTGCAGGATGAACGGCTCGTCGCCCTCGGGCTCCACGAGCCGAGTGAGGTCGGCCTGCTCGATCGAGGGGTCGATGTGCGGGTACCGGTGGTTCTCGAACACCCGGAAGTAGCGGTCCAGCCGTACGTCGATGCTCGACGGCTGAACCATGGATTCGTCATAGGGATCGATCCGTACCCGCCCGGCGTCGATCTCGGCCCGGATGTCCTTGTCTGAGAGAAGCACGTCCCGAGGATACGCAAGGCGCGCGGAGCCGTGACAATCGTGACGACTCCGCGCGCCCAGAGGTACCGCTGGCTGCTACTGCTGTACTGCGACTGGCTTGCTCTTGCTACCGCTACTGCCTAGTGCTTCTGAAGAGCCACCGGCACCACACTGCGGAGCCGGGCACACCGTGGACACCTCACGAGCCGACCGGGGCCGAGCCGCTCGGCCTGCTGCATCGGGAACGAAGCGGTGCTGAACACGTGCCCTTCGGCACAACGGACGACGGTGCGTTCCATCAAGTCCCCTAAGTCCCTTCCCCAAGAGCCGCGTCGGGCTACTGCCTGCCTGACGACAAAAGCCACATTACGGGATTGAAGAGACGACTCTCCAGGCGGCACTCCGACCCCGCCCGGACCCTCTCCCACCCCTCCACCGTACGCCCCAACTCCGTTCCCCCGCAGCCGGATCCCACGCCCCGAAACGCACCGAGGCCCCACGGTCCGAGCATCGGGGGCCTGGCATGGGGTACAGTGAGCGAGCGTCCGGACACCGAGATCAACGAGGTCCGTTCGTCTTACGCGGGTGTAGTTTAATGGTAGAACATCAGCTTCCCAAGCTGAGAGCGCGAGTTCGATTCTCGTCACCCGCTCCATGAGAAACCCCAGGTCAGCGGCCTGGGGTTTGCTTGTCGTCTAGACCAATTCGGGGGCGGCGTACCCTCCGCGCGCCCCCAGTCGCACCACTTGGCGTCGATGGCGTACTTGTGGCCGCGCAGCCCCGCGGCCCACAGCAGGGTGGCGGCAGCCTGCGCCAAGCCTTGTGTGACCGGCTCGACGCGGATCCGGGACAGCGTCCACTTCAGCGCGGCTTCGTTGATCTTCGGGTGGATGACTTCGACAAGGACGGCTGCGGAGGTGACGACCGGCAGGTCGGCGTCGCGGGCGGCCGTCAGCCACTCGTGAACCTCCCGGTCTCGCCGGACGGCCTTCGCCAGACCCTCGCTGTCCAGGACCAGGGCACCGCTCACGCGGCCGCCCCCGCATTCGAGGCGCCGCCAGTGAGCCGTGCCCGCTTGGCCGCCACCGCCTCCGGGTCGGCCGGACCGTGCACCTTGTCGAAGTCGGCGATCAGCTCGTCAAGGTTGTCCCGCTCGATCTGCCGCTGCGCCGCCCTCTCCAGGTACGCCGAGACGCCCCGCTTGCCGACCCGCTCACGGATCGCCTGCAGGGTGCCGGCGGTGGGCCGCGTCGATCGGCGCCCGCACCGACGGCAGCATGCCCGGCACCAGCCGAGAAGTCCTCAGCATGTCGACGGTCATGCAATTCCCCAGACCCGCTCCGTCCTCCCCGATCGTCCGTGCGGTGCGGATGAGCGGTGAGGAGTCGGGCCGCCCGGGTGTGAAGTATCCGGTCCAAGGCGGCCCGAGAAGAGCGCCGTCCGTGGCCGTCGCGGAGCAACTCCGCGATCCCCCATGGGGACGGCCATGAACCTCTGCCTGGGGAATCGCGCGACGTTCCACATCACCGCGCCGAAGAGGACAAACCCGACCCCATCGAGGGATGGGGTCGGGTTAGCGCCTTCGCCTACTTGAGCGCTGTACCGCCCGAGTTGTGGTAAGCGATGGTCTTGCCGATCAGGTTTCCGCCGTCGGTCTCGACCGATGTCTGTTCCTGCTGCCCCGGGCCGAACAGCAGGCCGGCGACATGCGCGTTCGCCACCTGGTCCATGTGCGCGAAGAACCAGTCCACCTTGTCGTCCTTGTAATGGTTCAGGGTGTTGTTCTGCGCCATGTTGCCCACGGGGATCTGCCACAGGACCACCGGCTTGCCCACGGACTCGGCCATCGTCTTGTAGAACCTCAGCGAGTCAGCGGCCTTCTGGTCGGTCCAAAAGGTGTCACGGCCGCCGTGGGCCGGCTGTGCGTACCAGCCTGCGTCGCGGTCCGACACGTCGGTGACCAGGAGATCGGCGTTCTGTGCCCCGAGGCTCGCGTAGTCCTTGACGCATCCCTGGGTGTTGTTCTGCCAGTCCCAGCAGGTGAGGTGGAGCCCCACGGCGGTGTGCGGCGCGTACTTGTGCGCCATCGAGATCAGGCAGCGGGAGAGTCCGGCGGCGCTGTTCTCCTGCGATCCGCAATCCGTCGGATTTGCGGCCGAGACCTGCGCGGCAACCTTGTGCGGATCGCCGAGCGACCGGACGTAGCCCCAGAAATCGGGTTCAAGGTCGATCATGTCGTTCGAGTTACCGATCTTCTGGAGGAAGAAACGGTAGTCGTTCATGTACCGGGTGAGCAGGTCCGCCCGGTTGATGGCCACGACCTCGCCCGGACCGTCGCCCTGGCCTGCCGCATCCCCGAGGTCGCGCAACGAGTACCACGTCCAGAGCATCTTCTGCGGGCGCGGGCGGCCCTTGTACGTCGCGTGGGCCGCCACGGTGTCCCGCCAGGTCACGTAAGTGCCAGGCGCCGTGGTGCTGCCGTTCCAGCAGCCCCACCAGCTCGACCACGCGGCCTGGCAGAGCGATGCCGAGTAGTAAGCCGACGAGGGCGCGGGCTGGCTGTGCACATAGGCGTACCGCACATCGAACGGCGCGGCGTTCGCCGAGGCGTCGGACATCGAGCCGCCGATGAGCACCGTGCCACTGCCCATGAAGCGTTTCGTCGAGCTGCCGTCACCGGCCGCGGGAGACGACGGTGACGACGGGCGCGTGCCGCTCGGAGCCTGGCTTGTGGAAACGCTGCCCCCCGGCGCGGTGGGCGTGCCGGCGCTGTCGACGCTCCCGGCCGGGACGAGTTGCCATTGTTGATTGGCGCCGCCCCAGTCTCGGTACTGGACGACCTGGCCGCCGTCGGCCCTGGAGGAGTTCTGGACCTCGACGGCCATGCCACTGAAGCGATTGATCAGACGCATGTAGCCGTCCGAAGACTCCGCCAGTTTGAACTGCTGGTTGCTGCCGTTCCGGTCACTCCACTGCACGAGGTCGGAGCCGGCGGTCTTCGACCAGCCGAGGTCGTCGAGCACCTTGCCGGAGTTCCGGTTCTGCAGCCGGTAGTACCCGTCGCCCGCGTCGATGAACCGCCACTGCTGGTTGGCCCCGCCGTGGCGCGCCCACTGCACCGCCGCCGCGCCGTCGTTCGTGGCGTAGGCGCGGTCATCCAGCACCTTGCCGCTGTTGCGGTTGACCAGCACATACCAAGTCTTCGGATCCACGGTTTGCGCTGAGGCGGTGCTGACCACAACGGCGGAGCCGGCCACGACAGCCATGACGACGGCCGCCCAGAAGCCCCGACGCGCGAACAACCGACGGGCGCGATGCATCGGGCGACCGCCGCGGGCGTGGCCGCCGGCACGGCGGCCACCGGCCCGGGACGCCACCGATGACGTGGGTGGGCCAGCGACATGTCTGTGCTCTCGCTCTGGGAACAACTCTGTGCTCTCTTTCAGCCGTTGCATCTGACCGGACCACCTGCCCGGACACCACTGAGTGGTCCGAGCAGGCCGAAAAGGTTGCCGCGAAGCCCACAGGTTTTTTCGCCTTGCCCGCTTCCCCTTCACCGCGAAGCGCGACACGGCGACAGGCAGGTCAGCGCTGCAGGGTGAGGAGGCCCGGCCGCCACGGCAGTTGGTCGTAGGGGCCGCTCGCGGTGGGGGACTTGCCCTGGTAGAGGAACTGCAGGTTGCAGGGGTCGATGGTCATGGTCTGGTCGGGGTTGTCGCGGACCAGGTCACCGTGGCTGATGTCGTTGGTCCAGGTGGCACCGCTGTTGGCCTTGCCCGCGAAGGGGTTGCTCTCGCTGGCGGCCTGCGGGGTCCACGGACCGTTCAGGCTGGTGGCGGTGAAGGAGCGGAAGTAGCGCTGCTCGTTCGCCCCCCGTGCCTCGACGATCACGAGGTACTGGTTCTGCCCCTGGACCTTGTAGACCTGCGGCGCCTCGAACAGGTTCTTCGTCGAGTCGCTCATGACCGTCGTGTAGGACGAGCCGAAGTTGCCCGGGAAGTTCCCGATCGGCATGCTCGCCCGGTAGATCTTGCCGTTGTCACCGGCGAAGAACAGGTACATGTTCTGGCCGTCGGCGATCAGGGTCTGGTCGATCGGGTTGGAGCCCGGGATGCTGCCGGTGAACAGCGGCTGCGGCGCGGACCAGCCGTTGGGGTTGGTGGGGTCGCTGGAGGTGCGGTAGACGAAGGGCGAGGCGCCCCACTGGGACGCCAGTACCCAGATCTTCTTGGGTGCGAAGTAGAACAGTGTGGGCGCCACCGCGGTGTGGCTCATGCCGGTCTGGCCGGCCGAGGCCATGTCCGACCAGTTCGTGAAGGGCCTGAACATCATCGAGCCGTACGACGATCCCGACACGCTCGACGCGTAGACGAGGTGCTTGCCGTTGTACACCACGTCGGTGAAGTCCTTCACCGCGGCCCACCCGTTCGCCGGCTGCGCCAACGCACCCGTCGACGTCCACCGGTACGTCGACGGGAGAGCGCACGTGGCGGGCGTCGACGCGGCCGACCTGAGGTTCCAGTGCTGGTTGGCGCCGCCGCCGCTGGGGTCCCAGATCTGGACGGGAGTGCCGTTGGCGGTCCGGCCGCCGGGGATCTCCAGCGCCCGGCCGCTGGCGACGTTGGTCAGTGTGTAGGAGCCGTCGCTGTTCCGGCCGGCCCGCCAGTGCTGGTTGGCGCCGCCATTGGAGTCCCAGACCTGCATCCTCGTCCCGTTGCCCGTCTGGTTGCCCTGCTCGTCCAGTACCCGGCCGCTGGCGACGTCGGTCAGCGTGTAGGAGCCGTCGCTGTTCCGGCCGGCCCGCCACTGCTGGTTGGAGGCACCGCTGGCGTCCCACACCTGGAGCGGGATGCCGTTGCCGTTCTGCCCCGCGGGCTCGTCGAGAACGCGTCCCGCGGACACGTTCGAGAGCGTGTAGACGGTGCCGGAGGCGATGCCCCCGTCCGGCGTGCCGCCGCTGCCCAGAGCGGTGAGTACCGCGCTGTAGGCGGGCTTCTTGTTGCCGGCCGCGTCGAACAGCAGCGGGTTCTCACCGGTGCGCCAGGAGTCGCTGTCACGGATGCCCCACACCGTGATGCCCGTGCAGCGGGCGACGTTCATGCACGCCTTGACGGTGTTGGTGTACGCCGTCGGCGACGCCTGGGCTATGTCGAGCTCGGTGGTCTGGACGTCCACGCCGAGCGCGGCAAAATTGGACAAAGTGGTCTGCAAGCTCGCCGGCGGACCGCCTGCGCCGAAGTGGCTCTGGAAACCGACGCAGTCGATGGGCACACCACGGGACTTGAAGTCCTTGACCATCGCGTAGACGCCCTGCGTCTTGGCATCGGTCCAGTTCTCGATGTTGTAGTCGTTGTAGCAGAGCTTGGCCGAGGGGTCGGCGGCCCGCGCGGTGCGGAACGCCTCCTCGATGAAGCCGTTGCCCAGCACGTCCTGGAACACCGAGCTTCGGTGCCGGCCGCTGCCGCCGTCGGCAAACGCCTCGTTGACCACGTCCCAGGCGTAGATCTTGCCCTTGAAGTGGCTCATCTCGGTGGTGATGTGGTTGTCCATCACACTACGCAGGGTGTTGGCGTCGGTGATGGAGCGGACCCAGCCGGGCAGCTGCGAGTGCCACACCAGGGTGTGGCCGCGCACCCGCTGCCCGTGCGCGGAGGCGTGGCCGACGATCGAGTCGGCGGGGGCGAAGTTGAACAACCCGCGGGAGGATTCGGTGGTGTCCCACTTCATCTCGTTCTCCGGGGTAATCATGTTGAACTCCCGGTCGAGAATGGTGGAGTACGCCGAGTCGCCGAGCCTGCCCGAGGACACCGCCGTACCGAAGTAGCGACCGCTGCTGGCCGCTGCGGCGGCCAGCGTGCGGGCATTCGGCGTGTGTGCGGCCAGAGCGACCAGGGGTACGGCGGCACCCGCTGCGGCGAGGACCACGGCGGCGGCGAGCACGCGGCGGGTCGCCGGACGGCGGCGATGAGAGCGGTTCTGATCTGACAACGGCATGTCCTTCTGGCACAGCGGGCCTTGATCCGGCCGCGGTTACCCGCCAGTTGCCGCCACGTACACAAAGGTTGCCGCGATCGAGGGAAGATTTTTCACGGCCGCCCTCACCCTCCCCACCCAGTTCCACGGCGACCTGCTGGCCACCGTGGAGGCCACCTACGTCGATGGGGCCAGCGCCGGCCCTGCCGGCTGGACCCCGTCAGCGGCTGACGTGACCTCTCCGCGACCCTCCCGGCGACCACCGGCACCACCCCGGACGTACGCCACCTGCACGTGGTCCACAACTGGAGCTGGTCGCCCACCCAGGTCCAGTCCCCCGTGGAGCTGACCGGCGTCCTCAACGGCACGCCGGTCCGCACGGGTGCGCCGGCGCGCCTGGGACGCGCGGGTCTTCGCCACGGGACGGCAGCCAGCCCGGCAACACCTGCTTCGCGGGTACTCGACCGGGGGCGCCCCACCCGGATCTGCTCGACCATCGGGCTGTGCGGCAAGGGGACTCGTCCCCTTGCCGCACAGCGGCGTTCACCGGGTCGGGACGAACCCTCCCCGGACCGACGCGGAGCCGCCCGAACCCTGCGCGTCGACGCGGTAGCCGTCGCCCGCGGCACTGCGCACGCCGGGGCCGTTGTTGAACTGGGCGGCGAACTCGTGGCTCCCCGCCGGCACGGTCAGGCCCGGCTTGAGGACCCAGCGGTAGACCAGCGCGCCGCCGGCCTCCTGAGCGGTGACGGTGAAGTCATCGCTCGGCAGGGTCTGCCAGGTGCCGGTGTTCTTCACCCCGCCGGTCTGCACGATCCGGATCTCGATCGTGAGCGAGGTGAGCGGCTGGGTCGTCTTGAGGACGAGGTTGCTCTGCGTCCAGTAGACGGTGCTCTTCGGATCCAGCGAGCCGGCCGACCACAGCGGACCGTTCCGGCTCTCGCCGGCGGTCGGCGGGGGACTGGTGGCCGGCGGAGTCGGGCGCGAGCTGCCCGGGGTGGTGACCGGGGCCGGCGCGACAGGAGTGGGGCGGGCCGATGTCGGTTGCCGGGAGGTGGCGTCCGGGGACGGGGTGGCCGGTGTGGTCACGGTGGCCGACGGCGACGAGTGCGTGGCGATGGCGGCGACGGCGAGGCCGCCGGTCGCCAGGATGCCGGCGGCGGCGAGCCCGGCGAGCGCGACCCTGGTACCGGACCTCGCGAACGGCCGCGCGCGGTGACGTACGGTGGGGCCGGCCATCCCGCGTTCCACCCGGGCCAGCATCCTCGCGCGGTCGGGCCGGTGGGCCTCGGCGGCCTCGCGCAGCCGACGGGCGATCTCCTCGTTCACCGGTTCCTCCTCCCTGCCACCAGGTCCCCGACCGCTCGGGCGCCAAGTATCCTTTCCAGCTCTGCCATTCCCTTCGAGGTCTGGCTCTTCACCGTTCCGACCGAGATGCCCAGCGCCTCCGCCGTGTCCTTCTCCGACAGGTCGAGGGCGTGCCGCAGCACCACGCAGGCGCGCTTGCGGAACGGCAGCCGGGCGAGCGCCGCGCGGACGTCCAGCACGGCCGCCACGTCCGGCCCCTCCACCTGCTCGGGGCCGCGGGACCAGAACAGCGTGATCCGGCGTCGCTCGCGCACCGCGCTGCGGATGCGTCCCCGCGCCAGGTTGGCCACCACACCGCGGGCGTAGGCGAGCGGGTGGTCGGCCTGCCGCAACCGGTCCCAGCGCTGCCACAGGGCGACCAGGGCATCCGCCGCGAGGTCGTCCGCCGCGTCGGCCTCACCGGTCAGGAGATGGGCCATACGTGCGAGTTCGGCATAGTGGCGTTCGAAGAATTCGTGGAACTCCGCGGACGCGTCGTCGAGGAGCATCCCCCGGTCGCCCTCTCCTGGCAATGATGTGCGCGTTGGTTGCGCGTTCAACAACAGGGGCGCAGCCTAACAGTGCCAGCCCGGGATCCACCGCGCCTGCGCCACGGTTGCGGCGCGGCGTGCTTCGTTGTCCTCATGCCCGTCCATCCGGTAGTTCCATCGGCCTTCCGGCTCCCAGTTGCCGCAGGGGACGAGAAGGTTGCCGCCCCGACGCCGATTCCTCGGCGACCGGTGCACGGCACGAAAGGGATCTGAAGAACATCGGATACGGCGGCAACCTTTCCATCCCGAGCGGCCACCTAGGGGTGCACCAACCACGGCGAGCGGAGTCAGCTGCGCTACGCCACCCGTATCCACGCACTCCGATCGGGAGCCACACGTGCCATCTGACGACCCGACAACCGTCGAGCAGCCGATGCCTCGGGGCCGTACGCACCGCCGTAGCCGAACGCGCCGCCGCATCATGGCGGGCACGGTGGCGGCCCTGCTGGCCGGGGCCGGCGCGGGCGTCCTGGCGCTCAGCGCGAACGCCGCGCCGACCGTCGCCGTCACCGTCGACGCCGGCACCTCGCTGGGCACGGTGCCCAGCACCGGCGTCGGCCTCAACACCGCGGTCTACGACTCACACCTGAACGACGCCACGGCGTCAGCGCTGATGAAGGCCGCCGGAGTCCGGCAGCTGCGCTACCCCGGTGGCTCCTACGCGGACGCCTACCACTGGAAGACCCACACCCTCGAAGACGGCGGCTGGGTCGCGCCCGGTACCGACTTCGACCACTTCATGGCCACCGCGAAGAGGGTCGGTGCCCAGCCGATCATCACCGCCAACTACGGTTCCGGCACGCCCCAGGAGGCCGCCGACTGGGTCAAGTACGCCAACGTCGACAAGGGCTACGGCGTGAAGTACTGGGAGATCGGCAACGAGGTCTCCGGCAACGGGTACTACGGCAGCAAATGGGAGGTCGACAAGCACGCGGACAAAAGCCCCAGGGAGTACGCGAAGAACCTCCTCGCCTACGCGAAGGCGATGAAGGCCGTGGACCCGAAGGTGAAGATCGGGGCGGTGCTCAACACTCCGGGATCCTGGCCGGACGGGGCGAAGGCCCCCGGCGACACCGCCGACTGGAACCACACCGTGCTCGCCATCGCCGGCAAGTCGATCGACTTCGCGATCATCCACTGGTACCCGAGCGCTTCCAGCACGGCGGACCTGCTGCACTCCCCCGCCCAGATCGCGGGCCTCACCTCCGCGGTGCGCTCGCTGCTCACCACCTACGCGGGTGCGCACGCCGCCTCGGTCCAGATCGCGGTCACCGAGACCGACAGCACCCAGTCGCCGGCCCTCACCAGCCAGGCCGCGGCCCTGTTCGCGTCGGACACGTACATGAACTGGCTCGAACACGGCGCCGTCAACGTCGACTGGTGGGACCTGCACAACGGCATGGGCAAGGCACCCACCACCGTGGGCGGCGAGACCGACTACCTGGACCAGGGCGTGCTCTCCGACGGAAGTTGCGCCGGCGGGCACTGCGAACCGGCGCGTGAGACGCCCTTCCCCACCTACTGGGGCATCCGATCGCTGACCGCGCTCGCGCAGCCCGGCGACACCATGGTCAAGGCGTCCTCGGCCAACCCGTCGGTCGCCGTGCACGCGGTGCGCGCCCGCAACGGCGGCCTGAACGTCATGCTGATCAACAAGAACCCGCAGAACTCGGCACAGGTGTCGATCTCGTACACCGGCTACACCCCGGCGCCGGGAACGGTCAGGACCGTTTCGTACACCAAGGGCGGAAAGGCCCTGACCACGGCGACGCGGGGAACAGCGCCCGCACAGACGCTGCCCCCGTACTCGATCACGACTCTCCAGCTGAGGCCCGCGTCGGCGGCCTCCCCCGCCGAGGCCCCGTCTCCCGCACCCACGCCGACCGCCGCTGCGAAGGTTGCCTCCGCCTCAGGCACGATCGGCACCCGAGCGCAGGCCTCGGCGGCCGGCGTACCCGTGGGCCGGCCGGACCGGAGCGACACGGCCGGCGACCTGGCTTCCACCGGGATGGGCAGCACCGTCACCTACAGCGCCCTCGCTGGCCTGCTGGCCGTAGCCGCCGGTTCCGTGCTGGTGCTTCGCAGGCGCCGCAGCAGGGGTTCGCACGCCAGGTGAGCCCCTGCCGCGCCGACGGCCGACGGCCCGGCAGCACCGCCGCCCACCAGCGGCGTGTCCCCCCGGGCCGTCGGCCCCCGGCTCGGCCTCCGAGCCGCCGGTCGTCCGGCTGCGGTCACCTGCCCGTCATGCGCAGGCAACCCGGATGTCGTCCTGCTGTCCGTATGGTCGTCGTTACGCTCTCGTAGGAGCGTGCGGACGGGTTGAGGGTCAGCAGGACCGTCCCGTCGCCGGAGGCGTAGCTGCACGAGTCCTCAGCCGTGCCCTTGCTGGGTGCCACCCGCGGAGCTTGCTTCGGGGCGGTGAGCACCAGCCCGGCGGCGGCCAGCATCGGTAAACAGCGGGGCGAGGCCAGCGCTCGAAGCCACCCTGGAGGCGACGTATCCCCAGGTCAGAGCCGATACGGCCTGCCAAGCGCCGTCGCTTCCCAAGCTGAGAGCGCGAGTTCGATTCTCGTCACCCGCTCCATGTGAAACCCCCAGGTCAGTGGCCTGGGGGTTGTTTGTTGTCTAGTCCAATCCAGGGTGGGCGTCCCTCTGCATGTCCTAGGTTCAGGCATGTGGGCCGCCCGAGGGGTGCTCAGGTGGCACTCCAAGCCGCTCAAGGACGACCATCAGGCGCAAGGGCCTACCCCCTGCCGAGCAGGGGAGCGCAGGTCACCAAGATTCCCGACAAGACCCGGAACAAGAAGAAGCAACCCCTGATGATCAAGCTCCCTACCCGCGAGGACCCGCGGGTAGGGGGCTTGTCGCCGTGGACGCCGATCGGCGGTCAGGCTGCCGGTATCGGCGATCCCGCGATGAGGAAATCCCGCGATCTGACGATCAGAAGGAGACGGCGACGCCGACCTGGTGGTACTGGCCGACGGTGTCCAGGACCCCGTCCTTGACCGCGCCGAACTGAGCCACGAGGTCCGAGCTGCTGATCGCCGTGGGGCCGGCGGCGATGCCGATCTGCGGGCTCAGACCGCCGGAAACGGTGTCGAGTTCGGCGTCAGAGATTTCAAGGGTCTGAACCTGGGGAGCGGAGTTCATGATGAAACTGCCCTTCGTATGGATGTTCCACAAGGGGGAGCGGCCAAGCTGGGGATAGCCGGTGGGCCGCGACCGCAGACCCGCGCCATCCGTTTCCGGACACCTTGGCGTGATCCCGGCGGCGCGAAGGATCAAATCACGGAGCGTGCCCGGCATCCAGTCGCTCACTGCTCCCAGCAGGGCAGTTGAAACAGTCGACTACTCATCCATGCGCGCATGCACACGAATTGAGGGCAGCTTCTCTACATGTAGCCCCGCATAGGAAACCGGCAGCTATTGCCACGGCAGTTCCGACCAGGACAACTCCGCACCAATCGAACGCACCCGTGCCGCAGTTGCGCATTCGCTGTGGAGATTCAGCCACGCATGCACCCGTGCGCCCTTCAGTACCTTGTCCACCGCGTTCCGCGGCCCGTACACCGCCAGCCCCATCAGGTCCAGCTTCTCCGTCGGCACGGCCCGGACGGCGGCACAGTTGACGCGGTCGTTTCCGGTCGCGAAGAGTGCGACACGATGCCAGCGGCGAGCAGTGCCACGGGGCGAGAACCCAGAAACGCAGAGATCCCGCCCGATCGAAATGATCGGACGGGTACAACTGCCGGACTCTGGAAGCCCGCTGCTCGCGGCCCCGCCGGACCGAGCGCCGACGACAGCAGCCGCCCCACGCCCCGCCGACCACACGTTCGTCGGGTGGAACCGTCCCACCACTCCGTCGACATCGCACCCGCGTGCCCCGGCAGTACACCGGCGTCGCAGGCGAGGTCACCAACTGCCGGGCCGGGGTGTCGCTGCACCTGGCGTCCGCCAACGCGTCGGCCGCGGTGAACCGGCGTCCGTTCCTGCCCAAAAGCGGGGATCCCGCCTCGTCGAAGGCCGACGCCCGCCCGCGGTCACAGCAGTCCGGGCCGCTGCCACTCGGCACCGAGGACGTGGTGGTCGAGGAAGTTGAGGAACGCCTCGTACCAGACCTGGATGTGGCCCGGGGAGAGGATCCAGTGGTTCTCGTCCGGGAAGTACAGGTACTTCGCAGGCACCTCGAACCGCTGCAGATCCTGGAAGAGCGCGGCGCCCTGGCCGACCGGCACGCGGTAGTCCTTAGCGCCGTGGATGACCAGCATCGGCGTACGGATCTTCGCGGCGTCCAGGTACGGGGAGTGCGCCTCGTACCGCTCGGGCCGGGTCACCGGGTCCCCGAAGATGCACTGGAAGTACCAGGGCGCGTCGGTGTCGCCCTGGAAGGACCGCAGGTCCCACAGGCCCGCGTGACTCACGATCGCCTTGAACCGATCGGTCCTCGTGGCGACCCGGTTGGCCATGTAGCCGCCGTAGGAGCCGCCCCCGAGCGCGGTGCGCGCGGCATCGATGTCGTCACGGGCCTCGGTTGCGTCGGTCAGCGCCATCACGTCCGTGTACGGGACCCCGCCCCACTGCCCCCAGCCGCGCCGGTGGCCCTGCTGGCCGTAGCCGGTCGACAGGGCCGGGTCGGGCAGCAGCACCGCGTAGCCGCGGGCCGCGAACGGCCACGGGTTCCACCGCCAGGTCCAGCCGTTCCAGCTGCCCTGCGGCCCGCCGTGCACGGCGACGAGCAGCGGCGCGGGGTTCTCGGCCGACGCGCCCTCGGGCAGCACGAGCCAGCCGCGCAGCCGGTACCCGTCCACCGCGTTGGCGTGCACCTCGGTGAGGGTGCCCGGCAGCGCGTCGAACGCACCGGGGGCGGGCAGCTCGACCGGCGTCTGGTCGGCGACGCCGGCCTCGAACCTGACCGGCCGCGGCGGCGAGTCGATCGCGTTGCGCAACGCGTACAGCGTCCGCCCGTCGGGGGCCACGCAGAGCGAGCCGTACGCGCCCGAGGCGGTGAGCCGGGTCACGGTGCCGTCCGCGTCCCGCATGAAGACGGGCGCGTGCCCCTCCACATCGGCCACGAAGAAGAGGGCGTCGTCGACCGGCGAACAGACGGCGCCGACGGGCCAGTTGTCGAACCCGGGCAGCAGCTCGACGGCCTCGCCGCCGTCCGCGCCGACCCGGACGAGCGTCATGTCCATCGGCTCGTCGTAAGTCGGCCACGTCATCCGCGAGCACACGACCGCCGAGCCGTCGTGCGTGAACACCGGCGCCTCGTAGAGGTGCTCCACATCGCCCAGGACGAAGACCTCCTCGCCGGTGGCCGCGTCTGCCACCACCACGGCGGTGCGGTTCTCGGCGGGCACCCGGCCGGGTACGAACCGGGTGTAGGCCACTCGCGTCCCGTCGGGCGACAGCGCCACGTCCCCGGGGTGCTCGAGGCCGACGCCCTGCCCGCCGGCGTCGACCACGGCGCCCTCGGCCCCCGCGCGCACGAAGGTGTGCTGTTCCTCGGGGCCGAGATCGCGGTCCCAGGCGCGGGTCGGCCCGGCCTCGTACAGGATCGCGGTGACCTTGGCGTCCTTGCGCGCCGTGCGCAGCTTGCCGTGCGCATCGGCGTCGGCGGCCCCGGGCAGCAGCCCGGCGGTGTGGGCCAGCGCGCCGGATTCCCGGGCGACGGTGAACGCGGTGATCCCCCCCGGGTGCCGGGCCACGACGGCGGCCTCACCACGCCCGGGCAGCGCCCACAGCGCGGCACCCTCGTGCTTGTCCTCCTCACTGTCGTCCTCGCGTTCCGACAGGAAGTACAGCACCCCGTCCGGGCCGAACGCGGGCCCGGACTCGCCCTTCCCCGACCGGGTCAGGCGCCGCGCCTCGCGCTCCCCGGCCGGATCGATCTCCCACAGCCCGGACACGAACCTGGTCCGGTCCTCCGACAGCGTCTGCACGGCGGCGACGAGACGGCCACCGTCGGCGGACAGCGCAAGGGAGTTGACGCGAGGCTGGGCGAGGAACGCGGGCAGGTCGTGGAAGGCGGTCGTGCCACCGGGGATCGCAGACATGCGGACGATTCTTGCTCGCGAAGGAGGCGGTGAACAGCGGATTGCGGGCGCCGCCCGCCAGGGGTGCCTGCCGCCCGTCCGGCGAAACGCAGAGATCCCGCCCGATGCCCACATCGACGCCCCAGCCATGAGACAGTCGCGTGATCGGCCGGACAGGTCCTTCAAGCGCCTCGGCTCAGACCTTCTCCGCACTCACGCGTGGGTGCTCGGCGGTGAGCAGCCCGATGTCCGCCACATCGGAAGTCAGGATCGTCACCCGGCCGGGATGCTGCAGGGCGGTCGCGCACAACATGGCGTCGATGGCGTACTTGTGGCCGTGCAGCCCCGCTGCGCGCAGCAAAGCGCCGGCGGATTGCGCGACGGCCTGGGTCACCGGCTCGACACTCAGGCGGGACAGGGTCCACTTCAGTGCGGCATCGTTGATCTTCGGGTGGATCACCTCGACCAGCACGGCGGCTGAGGTGATCACTGGCAGGTCCGCGTCGCGAGCCGCCGTCAGCCACTCGTGGATTTCCCGATCACGCTGTACGGCCTTCGCCAGGCCCTCGCTGTCCAGGACCAGGGCACCGCTCACGCGCCCGCTCCGGCATGTGGAGCGCCACCGGTCAGCCGGGCACGCTTGGCCGCCACGGCCTCGGGGTCGGCCGGCCCGTGAACCTTGTCGAAGTCCGCGATCAGCTCGTCCAGGTTGTCCCGCTCGATCTGCCGCTGGGCCGCCTTCTCCAGGTAGGCCGAGACGCCCCGCTTGCCGACCCGCTCACGGATCGCCTGCAGAGTTCCGGCGGTCAGGGTGACGGAGATACCACTGGTGGGGCCGTCGCCGGGCAGGAAGTCCACGTCCTCATCAGCCATGCTTCGAGTATGCCATTAAAAATGGCATAGCACAGGGCGAATGCGCGGGATTGCGACCATCGCGGAGAAATCCAGCGCCGGCCAGACCGATCCGTGGTCAGGCCCGTCATTGTCTTCGTCCGGCGGCCTCTACAACCGTCGCAACCCGCGTGACACACGTGAGCCGGCAAGCCCAACGCTGTTGTCAGTGCCTGCTGTCAGGATCAGCATCGCCCTACATCGTCGCCCGGAGGACACCGGACACCCCATGACTGCCGAGCTTGGTCCGGTGGCCGTCACACGCCGCAACAGCAGTGAGCCGATACGGGCGGGGGCGAAACGGTGGGTGGACTCGGCGACTTCTGGAGCTGGGCCTGCTGCGCCAACGACAACACCATGTTCTGAAGTCCGTCCGGCAGGGCACAGCACTCGCGCACCACACGGGTGATGTGCTGCTCCACCACCGCGGTCCCGGGTCCAGCAGGCGGATCGGGAAAATTCGTCACCGAACCGCTCCCAGGCCGGATGCGGCCAAGCCTGCGGACGGAGTTCAACCGAGTGGTTGAACTCAGGTTCCACCTTCTTGAGCGCCTTCCATCCCCCTGGAGAGCCCTGCCGCCCTTGAACTGCTCCACCGATTCCGCTCCTGCCTGCCGGACCGATGTTCCTGAAGCGGGTGTCACAAGGCGCCCTCGACAGCGGCCGGGAGCTCGTCGACACTGACCGGCATGGGGGACAGCGCGGTGTGGGTCGCGGCCTTTACCGGCGGTACGGCCGTGTTCGCGAGCTGGGTGACCAACCTGGGGAACGTGCGGGCCGCCCGCGTCCAGGCCGAGGCCTCGGCACAGGCCCAGCACCGGGGACAGGTACGCGAGTTGCGGCGGACCGCGTATCTGGAGCTGATGGGACACGCCCACATCGTCGGTGAGTTGTACCGGAGGGTCCTGGACGCGTTCCACCAGATCTCCGATCCGGACCAGCAGCTGTCGCGCTTCGAGGAGTTGCGTTCGGAACTGCGTGAGGCCTACGACCCTCTCATGCACAGCGTCCGTGTCGTTGTCCTGGAAGGGCCGTCCGCCACGGCGGTGGCGGCCCAAGCCGTCCTGAACGCGGCGCGGGAGACCAGCGGGTGCCTGTGGCGCATCACCTGCGACGACGCGGACGCACGTGTCCGCTTCCACGAGGTACAGGGGGCGTATCTGCGGTGCCTGGGACGGTTCGTCGACGCGGCACGCGCGGCGATGGAAGCGTCATGATCGGATGCCGGCGCCCGGTGTACGGGTGAAAGCGGCCGCGCCCGCCGGGACGGCTCCCCGTCGCCTTCGGACGCGGTGGCTCTCCGGTGGCCCTGCAGGGAGCTGATCCTGTCAGGGAGCGATCTCGGCTTCGCGCAGGCGACGGAACACCGCGGGAGTCGCCCATCCGCGTAGCGTGGCGTGGATCGTCGAGCGGAAGGCGACCTCGGCCGTGGTGGTGTCGAGGGCCCCGGCGAGTTCGAGGGTCACGAGCCCGTGCAGGGTTCCCCAGATCGACAGGGCGATCGACGTTGCCTCGCCGGTGAGCACGGACGCCGTCAAGGCGCGGTCGATCGCCGCGAGGAGCGGACGGATCGGGTCGCCGGCACCGGCCTCCCCCGACGGGTCGAAGGACTGCACGCCACCGAACAGCACCGTGTACAGGTGGCTGTGTCCGCGCCCCCAACGACGGTAGGCGACGGCCAGCGCGTAGAGGTCGGCGAGGGGGTCCGCGGAGGTCTGCACCGCCGACAGGTCCTGGAAGAGGCCGGCGACGGCTCTGTCGCGCACCGCACCGATCAGCCCGTCCTTACCACCGAACAACGAGTACACCGCCGTCGTCGACGCCTCGGCGGCGGCGGCCACGGCGCGGACCGTGACCGACTCTCGCGGACCGGTGGCGAGCATCTCGGTCGCGCACTCCACGAGCCGCTCTTTGACGGCCTCGTCGTTTGTTCTGGGCCTACCCACGGACAGCAGCCTACCTTCTTTGATAACGTCGTTTTGGAACAGCGTTCTGAAACTCTCGGAGGTCTGCCGTGCCCACGTCCGTCATACGTCTCGTCCGCTTCACCGGACGCTTACTGCCGCACCTCGCCGCCGTCGCGACGCTGGTCTCCGTCTTTCTCGTACTGATCGTCCTCACGGACGGGGCAGCCTCGGGGCTCGCCGCATGGCTGACGATCCTTGGAGTCGGGGCCGCGCTCGCCATGTGGTGGGGACGGCGCCGCACCTGGCCGGCGCGGCTCGTGCCGTTCCTGCCGGTGATCGTCACGGCGGCGTTGACGGCGACGGTCTGCGTCCCCACCGTGCCGACGGCCCGGCACTACCCGCGCGCCCTGCCCTTCGTGACCACACAGCACTGGAGTCTGGCCACAGGCAGCCGGGTAGCGGTGTATCACTACCCGCCCGCGACTCCCGGCGCCCGGCACCCCGTCCCGCTCGTGTACCTCAACGGCGGACCGGTCCGTGGCATCTCGGTGCTCGACCACCGGTTCCTGCAACTCCTGGCGCGGCAGGGCTACGACGTCTACACCTACGAACAGGCCGGTGGCGGACGAAGCGACCTGCTCCCCATGGGCCAGTACACGATCTCCCGGTCGGTCCGCGACCTCGGCGCCTTCATCGACCGCGTGGACAAGGGAAAGGTCGACGTCCTCGGATTCTCCTCGGGCGGGGCCGTGCTCACCCGGGCGCTGGCCGACCCGGGCGTCGCCGCACGCGTGCACCGGGCGATCATCGCCGAGCCCGGCCCCATGGACGGCCCCACCGCGCGCATCACCGGGCACAAGGGTCGAAGTTCCGCGCGCGGCCTGGCGCCGGCCATGACCGGACCGCGGTCGACACACGTCCCCCGGTACGCCGTGGCGTTCGGCCTCATGCGCCTCGGGCTCCTCACCCCCGACACCGGACTGGTCGGGCAGGCCGAAGGTGACAACGCCTTCACCGCCGCCGACCTCGGCGGCGACACCGCATCCGCCTACTGCGCCCGCGACGCGCACCGCATTCCCGTCGAGGACAGCGCGAACAACTTCTCCTTCAGCCCCGCCGCCAGTCTCCGCATCCAGCAGACGGTCAAGGACTCACCCTCCATCGCCGGGCAACTGAGGCGCTCCCGGACCCCTGCGATGCTGATGATCGCCGAGTGCTCCTCCCAGGTCCGCCAATGGGAGACCACCGTCCTCGCGGACGACCCCGCCATCCGGCGCACGCAGTACATGCCCGGAGTCGGGCACCACATGTGGAACGGCCTCGACGGCAACGACGACCGAGCCGCCGCCGTCATCACCGCGTTCCTCCAGGGCGGACCGGCACCCCTGCCGAACTACCCGAGCCGCGACGAGATCCCTGCCTTCCTGCACGACCGCAAATGAAGACGTTCCAGCGCGCCACCGCCGACGGCCGTCTGCTGAGCAGCCTGCCCCCGGTGAACGTGCCGGTCTCCCGGGACCCGTCCTTCCCCGTCGTCCCCAGGACACGCTCGCCGTGCTGGCGTCCAGCCCGGACGGCACGGCACTCGCGTACGGCGTCTCGGCACCCGGCCGGGAGGCGGCGGTGGCCGCGCGGCCGGTCACGGTCTGGGACACCGCCCGCCGCCGCTCCCGCGCCATGCTCGACCTGCCCGGGGACCCGCTGCTGGAGGCCGCCCTCGGCCCCGGCGGGCGCACCCTGTACGCCTTCTGTCTCCCGCACCCCGGCCGTCGGAGACCCGTACAGCGAGGCGTGGGACACGGCGGCCCACCGCAGGACGGCGGCGCTTGCCCGACCGGAGGTCGCGGACCACGACCTCGTGCGGATGGGTGACCCTCCGGCGGATGGGGGCAGGTGCGTTCACGTCCAGAATCCAGGGATCGATCCGGGCCGCACATCTTGTCAACCATTGAACGGACTCCTACAGTCCGGCTGATGGTGGGACCGCTCCCACGCCCCATGTCAGCCGAGCGACGGAGTCGCGATGTCAGCCGCACTTCTCAAGCCTGGACGCCTGATGGTCGCCGCCCTGGCGGCACTGTCACCGCTCTTCCTGGGACAGCCGCAAGCCCACGCGGCGTCCTGGGGAACCCCCCAGACCGTCAACTCGTGGAACACCGTCAGCGGACGGTGGACCCCCAACAACGAGCTGGAGACCTACACCCCCGCCTGCGTCTGGTACGAGGGCGGCACCCTCGTCATCAAGACCTACAAATCGGGCAACACGTACTACTCCGGCCGCGTGGAGTCCAAGGCGCTCTACGGTTACGGCACTTACAGCTTCACCGCGAACATGCCCAACGGCCAGGGCCTCCTGCCCGCGGTGTGGGCGGCCTACCTGAATCCGTGGCTGCCCGAGTTCGACGCCGCCGAGATCGTCGGCCAGAACCCGAACACCGTCTACCAGACCTCCCACGACACCAACAACGCCCAGACCCAGTTCTCGAAGACGAATCCCGCCGGCTGGACCAACGCGTTCCACCGGTACTCGTTCACCTGGTGGCCCGATCACATCGACTTCGCCGTGGACGGCGCCGTCACCGGCACCAAGTGGTACACCACTCCCCCGGGGGTCGGGATGCGCTTCATCGTCAACACCGCGGTCGGCGGCGACTGGCCGGGCAACCCGAACGACTCGACATGGGCCACGGCGGACGGCGCCAGGTACCTGAAGGTCTCCTCCATCACCTACACGCCGTACCACCCGTGAGGTCCGTCCCCATCGCGTCCCGAGGCCGGGCACCCGCAGCGCGCCCGCCGTAGCGGCCGCCGGTCCTTGGGTGCCCGGCCCTGTCGGGGCTCCGGGTGCGGAGCGGTCCGTCACACGAAGGCGCTCTCGCCCGTGATCGACTTGCCGACGATCAGGGTGTTCATCTCCCGCGTGCCCTCGAAGGAGTAGATCGCCTCGGCGTCGACGAAGAACCGCGCGATGTCGTGGTCCAGCACGATGCCGTTGCCGCCGAAGATCTCCCGGCTCCGGGCGACGACCTCCCGCATGCGCGAGGTGACGAACGCCTTGGCCAGCGAGGAGTGTTCGTCGCGGAAGATCCCGGCGTCCTGCAACCGGGCGAGCTGCACCAGCATGCCCCACGAGGCGGTGATGTCGCCCAGGCTCTTCACGAGCAGGTCCTGCACCATCTGGAACCGGGCGATCGGGCGGCCGAACTGCTCGCGCTCCCTGGCGTAGTCCAGCGCGAGTTCGTAGGCGCCGACCATCACGCCCAGCGCCTGCCAGGCGACTCCACCGCGGGTGGCGCGCAGGATCTCCGCGACGTCGCGGAAGGAGTTGATGTTCTGCAGGCGGTTGGCCTCCGGGACCCGGACGTCGGTGAGGGTGATCTCGGCGTTCTCGACGATCCGGAAGGCGATCTTCCCCTGGATCTTGACCGGTTCGAAGCCGGGTGTGCCCTTCTCGACGACGAAGCCCTTGACGTGGTTGTCGTCGACGTCCCGGGCCCATACGACGACGTAGTCGGCGAAGGTCGCGTTGCCGATCCACTTCTTGGCGCCGTTCAGGACCCAGGTGTCGCCCTCGCGCCGGGCGGTGGTGCGCATCCCGCCGGCGACGTCGGAGCCGCCGAGGGGCTCGGTCATCGCGAACGCGCCGATCTTGTCCATCGCGGCCATCGCCGGCAGCCAGCGGTCGCGCTGCTCCTGGTCGCCGCCGGAGTGGACGGAGTACATCGCCAGTCCGTTGTGGACGCCGAAGAAGGTGGCCACCGAGGCGTCCGTGCGGGTCAGCTCCATCGCCAGCATGCCGCTGAGCAGGTTGCTGACGGCGGGGCGGTGTTCGCCGTAGCCCTCGTAGGGGAGCCCGGCCAGCCCGCTCTCGCGGAAGAGGGTGATGAGTTCCGTGGGGAACTCGCCCTTGGCCCAGTTCTCGTTCACCAGCGGCTTGACCTGGTCGCGCATGAGGGCGCGGGCCTTGAGGAGGATCTTGCGTTCGTCGTCCGGCAGCAGCGCCTCGTAGCCGTAGAAGTCGGCGGTCAGCTGGTCCTGGAGCGGTTCGGTGGTGGTGGTCATCTCAGTTCTCCTCCTTGTCCGACGTGCCGGCGCTGTCCAGGGCGGAAAGGACGGCCAGCTGCCTGCGGTCGCGCGTCTCGGCGAGTTCCGGGTACGTGGAGGTGCCGTAGGCCTTCTCGACGGCTTCGATGAGCCGTTCCTGGTCCTCGGGGGTCTGCGCGGGGCGGCCGAGGCCGTCCCACATGGCCTGCATCGAGGTGCCGATGTGTTCGACGAGGTGCCGGTAGCCGCCGGGGCCGCCGCCGAGGTGCGAGCCGAGGAACGGACCGACGGTGGCCCAGCGCAGGCCCAGTGAGTTGGTCACGACCCTGTCGAGGTCCTCGGGGGTCACCACGCCCTGCTCGACGAGGTACACCGCCTCGCGGCTGAGCGCGTTCTGCAGGCGGTTGCCGACGAAGCCGGGGATCTCCTTGCGTTCGACGACCGGGGTGCGGCCGAGCGAGGTGTAGAGGTCGAGCGCGGCCTGGACCGCGTCCTCGCCGGTGCGTTCACCGGGGACGACCTCGACGAGGGGGACGAGGTGCGGCGGGTTGAAGGGGTGGCCGATCAGGACGCGGGCGGCGGCCCGGTCCGGCAGTTCCCGGGTGAACGCGCTCGACGGGATCGCCGACGACGAGCTGAGCAGCAGGGCGTGGGCGGGTGCCTCGCGGGCCAGGGCGGTGAACAGGTCCTGCTTGAACTCCAGCCGTTCCGGGCCGTTCTCCTGTACGACGTCGGCGTCCCGGACCGCCTCGGTGACGTCGGCGGCGATGTGCACCCGCTCGGCGAGACCGGTCGTGTCCAGGCCGCGGGCGGCCAGATGGGGGGCGTACTGGGCGAGGGCCTCCGCGACGGCCTCGGCGAGGTCAGGGCGGGGGTCGCTGACCCGGACGGTCAGGCCGTGCGCGGCGAACAGCGCCGTCCAGGACAGTCCGATGGTTCCGGCGCCGATGACGGCGGCCGTACGGAAGGGGCGGGTCATGACGCGACCTCCTTCAGGTAGTCGTGGACCGGCCACGCGCCCGCGAGCGTCAGGTCGGTCAGGATGTGGCTGGCGGAGACGACCTCCAGCACGGGCAGGTCGGCCAGCGGTGCGAGCGCGTGCTGGAAGAGCTGGAGCCGGGCAGGCCCGGTCCAGGCGCCCTTGACGGTGACGTCGGTGATGCGGGTGCGGACGAGTTCCTGGAGGCGCGGCGAACCGTCGTAGCCGGGAACGGTCTTGAGCATGAAGGTCGGCACGGTGATCTGTGCCTCGGCCTCGCGCCGGTCCAGTTCGTGGTGCTTGTAGCCCATCGTGGCGGTGGCGACTCGCAACGTGCCGTGGTCGAGGGTCCCGACGAGCGCGCCGGAGTCGACGTAGAGCGCCGGGGAGCCGATGACCTTCGGGTAGGCGGAGACCTCGCGTCCGGAGGCGGTCGCCGGGAAGTTGTCGAGGTACATCGCGTGCAGGTACTCGCCCCGCTCGCCCTCGAAGGAGACGGGGACGGCCTGGCCGGCCTCCGTGTAGGGGCCGTAGCCGGTGACGTCGCCCATCCTCATGACCTCGAAGCGGACCAGCGGCTCGTCGATCCGCAGGGGTTCGGGGACGACGGCGCGCAGGGCCTCGGGGTCGGTGCGGTAGACGATGTTGAGGTACTCGCGGTCGGTGAACCGCGGGACCATCGGCGCGAACGCCGGGCTGGTGAGGGGGGTGGTGACGTGCTGTCGTACGTCCTCGGCCTTCATGTCCGCCTCACCGTCCCGTCCACCGCGCGGGGCGGCGCTCGGCGAAGGCGGTCATGCCCTCGCGTACGTCGGCCGAGGCCATCAGGGTCGTCATCTGCGTGCGCTGGAACGCGAAGGCCTCGGCGTCCGGTGCGCCGTCGGCGGCGCGGACGACGCGCTTGACGGCGGCCAGCGCGAGCGGGGCGTTGTGCGCGACTCGCTCGGCGAGCCGGAGGGCCTCGGGTACGGCCTGGCCGGTGGCGGTGACGCGGTTGGCGAGGCCCAGTTCACCGGCGCGGCGGCCGTCGACGGGCTCGCCGGTCAGCAGGAACTCCATGGCCAGGTGGTGCGGGATGCGCTTGGGCAGCCGGATGACGCCGCCGCCCGCCGCGATCAGCCCGCGCTTGACCTCGGGCAGGCCGAACCGGGCGTCCTCGGCCGCGACGATCAGGTCGCAGGCGAGGGCGAGTTCGAAGCCGCCGCCCATGGCGAAGCCCTCGACGGCGGCGATCAGGGGCTTGGCCGGCTCGGCCTCGGTCAGGCCGCCGAACCCGCGGCCCTCGACCTCGGGCGACTCGCCGCGCAGCGCCGCCTTGAGGTCCATGCCGGCGCTGAACGTGCCCCCCTCGCCGGTCAGGACGCCGGCCCGCAGGGCGGGGTCGGCCTCCAACTCGTCGAGAGCGGCCGCGAGTCCGGCGGCGACGGCGGCGTTGACGGCGTTGCGGGCCTCGGGGCGGTCGAGGGTGATGAGGAGGGTGGGGCCGATGCGTTCGGTGCGGACGACGGGTGACGCCGGGGTGCTCATGGTGCTTGTCCTCCTGTACGGGTCAGCGGGCGGTGGCTTCGAGTTCGGCGAGGACGGCCTCGGTGTCCTGGCCCGCGACCGGTGCCAGCCGGCGGATCGAGCCGGGTGTGGCGGAGAACCGGACCGGGATGCCGACGGTGCGGACCGTGCCCTCGGTGGGGTGCTCGACGGTGTCGAGGAGGTGACCGTCGCGGACGTACGGGTCCTCGTGCGCGCGGTCCAGTTCCAGCACCGGCGCCATCGGGATGCTGTGCTTGGCGCACACCTCCGCCCATTCCTCGGTGGTCAGGAGCGGGGCGCAGGCGTCGACGAGCGCGGCCAGCGCCTCGTGGTCGGCGCTGTCGATGGCGTCCGCGTTGACGCGCGGGTCCTCGGCGAGGTCCGGGCGCCCGGCGGCGGTGAAGAAGTCCCGGTAGTTCTGCGGGTTGTAGGGGATGACGCAGGCCAGACCGTCCTTGGTGCGTACGGCCTTGTGGCCCTTGAGCATCGACAGCGGGAAGCCGGTGGGGCCGCTCTCGGGCACGTGCGTGTGCCCGGCCAGGTGCTCGACCAGGTTGAAGGCGATCATCGTGTCCGTCATCGGGATCTCGACGAGCTGGCCCCGGCCGGTGCGGTCCCGGTGCAGCAGGGCGGCGAGCACGCTGTAGGCGATGGTCAGGGAGGAGACCTTGTCGCCGATGATGGTCGGCAGGTAGACCGGCTCGCCCAGCGCCCGGTCGGCGATGTCGACGAGGCCGGAGGCGGCCTGCACGCTCTCGTCGTAGGCGGCGTTGCCGGCCCGGTCGGAGTCGCCGCGGAAGCCCTGGGCGTGGGCGTAGACGAGGCCGGGGTTGCGGGCGGCGATGTCGTCGTAGGACAGGCCGAGGCGGTGCAGTGCGCCGGGCCGCATGTTGGTGATCAGCACGTCGGCGGTGTCGATGAGCCGCAGTGCCCGCTCGCGGTCGGTGTCGTCCTTGAGGTTGAGGGCGACGCTGCGCTTGTTGCGGTTGACGTTGAGGTTCAACGGGGTCATGCCCGGGGTGGTGCGGTAGTGACCGACGCGGACGGTGTCGGCGGGCGACTCGATCTTGATCACGTCGGCGCCGAGGTCTCCGAGGATCTGGGCGGCGTAGGGGCCCATGACCACGGTCGACAGGTCGATCACCCGCACGCCCTCCAGCGGGCCGGCGACGGTGTCCGTGCTCTCCTTGAGGTCCGTCATCGCTTTTCCTTCCATTCCGCGATTCACCAAATTCGTGTATCTGGAAACTAAGTTAGCAAGACGGATCGTGGAACGGAATGACCAAATAACGAAAGGCGGTATGACCGCTGTGGTCACACCGCCTTGTGAAGTATTTATGGAGTTTATGCGCGGAGCGGCTCGGTGAAGATCTCGCGGGCGACTGCCACCAATTCCTCCAGGTCACCGCCGTGCGCCCGGTCCTTGCGCCACAACAGGCCGGTCTCCAGGAGCGGCTGGAAATCCGAGAAGGGAAGGACGGCCACGTTGTCGAGACGGTAATTCTGGACGGGACTCCGGGGATCGAGCATGGAAATGGAGAATGCGAGACCACTGGACACTATTTCGGCGACTCCGTCGAAAGTGGCACTGCTCAGTTCGATACGTTTCCGGATGCCGAGTTCGTACAGTTGCTGGTCGAGTCCGCGGAAGTACGCGTTGGTCACGGTCGACGGGGAGCCCGCGTAGGCGAGTTCGGACAGTTCCGCCAGGGCGATCGACTCGCGTCCCGGGAAACGGTCCCGGGGCACCACCGCGCCGAGCCGTTCCGACATCACCGGCAGCTGTTCCAGCGCCGGGTCGGCGTCGACCGGGAGACGGGCCAGGGTCAGCGCCAGCCTGCCGTCGCACACCGCGTCGACCAGTCGCTCCGTGCCGCCGGGCCAGCGTTTGACCTCGAACCGGTCGCCGACCCGCCCGGCCAGGGCGTCCACGCGTTCCCGCAGGTCCGGGTGGATGCCGGTGGGGACACCGAGCAGCACGGTGGCGCGCCGGGGCCGGGTCGCCTCGTCCAGTCGCCAGCGGATCGAGTCCACCTGCTCCAGGACACCGCGCGCGATCGGCAACAGCGCGCTGCCGGCCGCGGTGAGCGTCACATGGTGGGTGTCACGGTCGAAGAGGCGGTGCCCCAGCTCCTCTTCGAAATCCTTGATTCTCCGGCTCAACGGGGAGGCGGCCATGTGCAGTTTGCGGGCCGCGGCGGAAAAGTTGAGTTCTTGGGCAACGGCGACGAAATAGCGCAGGTGCAGGAGATCCACGTCTCTCACCCTAACCACGGTCACCGGCTCGGCCGGGTGAGGCGACCGGGCCACGGGGCGACCGGGGCACCCTCAGTGCCGTCGGGCCGGTTCCTCGGCGGCGGACTCGGCCGCGGACTCGGCCGCGGCGGCGATGTTGCGGATCATGCCGCCGAAGACCGCGGCATGGAAGGGCGCCACGCCCCACCAGTACGCATGCCCGGCCAGTCCGTGCGGATGGAACAGCGCGCGCTGCCGGTACACCGTGCGCCCCCGCGGATCCAGGTCGACGGCCATCTCCAGCCAGGCCAGGCCCGGCAGCCGCATCTCCGCCCGCAGACGCAGCAGCCGGCCCGGCTCGATCTCCTCCACGCGCCAGAAGTCCAGGCTGTCGCCGACCCTCAGCCGGGTCGCGTCCCGGCGGCCCCGGTGCAGGCCCACCCCGCCCACCAGCGTGTCCAGCCACCCCCTCAGGGACCAGGCCAGCGGCGAGGAGTACCAGCCGTTCTCGCCGCCGATCGTCTCGACCACCCGCCACAGCGCCTGCGGCGACGCGGCGACCGTGCGCTCACGGCAGTCCGTGTAGAGGCTCCCGCCCGCCCAGCCGGGGTCGGTCGGCAGCGGGTCGCTGGGGGCGCGGGGAGTCGATGCCGACGACCACCTGGTGGCCACGTCCGCGTCCTGCACCCGCCGCAGGGCCAGCCGGATCGCCCGGTCGAGGGTGACGGGCCCCTCCGGCGGGTCGGGTACGTGACGCACGATGTCCCGCTCGGTGCAGATCACCTCGTGCCTCAGCGACTCGACCAACGGGCGGGCGAGGGCACCCGGCACCGGTGTGACCAGGCCGACCCACAGACTGGACAGCCGGGGGCTGAGCAGCGGCACGGGCAGGATGACACGCCTGGGCAGGCCGGCGACGGCCGCGTACCGCCGCATCATCTCCTGGTACGTGAGGATGTCCGGCCCGCCGATGTCGAAGGTGCGGTTGACGTCGTACGGCAGCCGCGCGCACCCCACGAGCAGGCGGAGCACGTCGCGGACGGCGATCGGCTGGATGCGGGTGCGTACCCAGCTCGGGGTCACCATGACCGGGAGCCGCTCGGTCAGATACCGCAGCATCTCGAACGAGGCCGAACCCGAACCGATGATCACGGCTGCCCGCAGTACGGCGGTCGGCACCCCCGAGTCCAGGAGGATGCGGCCCACCTCGGTGCGCGAGCGCAGGTGGGGCGACAGCTCGTGCTCGGGTACTCCGGACGGGGTCAGCCCGCCGAGGTAGACGATCCGCCGCACCCCGGCGGCGCGCGCCTGCTCGGCGAAGATCCTGGCCGCGCGCCGGTCGCTCTCCTCGAAACCCCGTCCCGTCCCCAGGGCGTGGACCAGGTAGTAGGCGACGTCCACGCCCTCCATCGCGGCGCGCACGGACACCTCGTCGGTCACGTCCCCGCGTACGGCCTCCACCCGCCCGGCCCAGGTGTGGTCGCGCAGCTTGCCCGGCGAGCGGGCCAGGCAGCGCACCCCGTGCCCGGCGGCCAGCAGCTCCGGCACCAGCCTGCCGCCGAGGTAACCGGTGGCGCCCGTGACCAGACACCGCAGCGGCCTGTCCACGTCGGTCATGACACTCCGTCTCCCGGGACTCGGCCCCTCCTCGGGGCTCCGTCGCTGTCCACCTGAGCCCATGCTTGGAGCTGGGGAGCGCCACCGCAACCGCACCTCACCGTTTCCCGGCGGGCGCGGCTCACCGGCGGGCGCGGTTCACCGGCAGGCACGGTTCACCGGCAGGCACGGTTCACCGGCAGGCACGATTCACCGGCAGGCACGATTCACCGGCAGGCACGGTTCACCGGCAGGCGCGATTCACCGGCAGGCACGATTCACCGGCAGGCACGATTCACCGGCAGGCACGGTTCACCGGCAGGCGCGATTCACCGGCAGGCACGGTTCACCGGCAGGCGCGATTCACCGGCAGGCGCGATTCACCGGCAGGCACGGTTCACCGGCAGGCACGGTTCACCGGCAGGCACGGTTCACCGGCAGGCGCGATTCACCGGCAGGCACGGTTCACCGGCAGGCACGGTTCACCGGCGGGCGCGATTCACCGGCAGGCGCGGTTCAGCGGACCATCCAGGTCAGCAGCGTTGTCACCAGGAACACGACAACCGCGGCGAGCCAGACCGTCAGGGCTGTCGGCCTCGAGGACCCGGCCGGCACCACCTCCTCGTCCCCTTGGGACAGCAGCGCGTCCGCGAACGCCCGCGCGGTTCGCGGCCGGTCCTCGGGCGACACGGACAGCGCGGCACGGAGAAGGGTGTCGATGCCGTTCGGCACCCCCAGTTCCCGGGGGATCGACGGCAGCGTCGGCGGCGACGCTTGCACCGTCGCCAGGGTGGCGCGACCGCCCGAACCGAACGGCTTGCACCCGGTCAGCAGTTCGTACGCGACGACACCGAGGGCGTACACATCGGCTCGCCCGTCGAACCCGCCGGTCTGGAAGGCCTGCTCGGGCGCCATGTACGCGGGGGTGCCCGTGGTCACGGTCAGCCCCGACGCGTCAGCCAGCTGCTTCGCGCTGCCGAGGTCCGCGACGAGTACGGCGGCGGGGGTGCTCGCGGTGTCGAGCAGGAGGTTCGACGGCTTGACGTCGCGGTGGACGACGCCCGCGTCGTGGAGGACCTGGACGGCGTACCCGGCCTCGGCCGCCAGCTGGAGCGCCTCGGCGGGCCCGCACTGCCCGACCTTCTCCGCCAGGGTGCCGCCCCGGACGTAGTCCATGACGAAGTAGGGCCGGTCGTCCTGGACACCGACGTCGTGAACCCGTACGACACGGGGGTCGGAGATCCTGCGGAGCAGCCTCGCCTCCGCCAGGAACCGTTGGCGCACATCGGCGTTCGACGCCCAGTTGTCGGCCAGCACCTTGACCGCGACGACCGTGTCGAGTTCAGGATCGTATGCTTTCCAGACGGTCGCGAACGAACCGGCTCCCAGTCTGTCCTCAAGGAGGTAACGACCTAGCTTCCGCATGCGGCAACATTCTGCCCGAGGCGAGGAGGCTGGGAGATCCGGGGCGGCCGGGGACATCCCGGGGCGGGCACGAGCGGCCCGGGGTCGGACGCGAACGGTCCGTCGTCGGACCGCGAACGGGGGACAGCACGGTGATCGAAGAGCAGGAGCTGGCACAGCTCGTGGCGTCCGCGCAGGCGGGTGACCGGGCGTCCCTGGACCGCCTCCTCGTCAGGCTTCGGCCCACGGTCATGCGCCGCTGCTCCCGGTTCCTTCCGCACCACGCCGACGCCGAGGAGGCCGCGCAGGACGCTCTGCTGTCCATCAGCACCCATCTGCACGAGTACGGCGGCCGAGGCTCGTTCCTCGGGTGGGTGACCGTGATCGCCTCCAACGCCGCCAGGGCCACGTACCGCTCGATGCGCCGGCGCGCGGAGGACAGCCACGCGGTCCTTCCCGAGGGGGTCGACCCTCGGACGACGAGCGTCATCGCGGGGACCCGGCTGGACCTGATGGAGTCGCTGGCCGCGCTCGAGGAGAGGCATCCGGCCCTGGTGGAATCCTTCGTGCTCCGCGACCTGGGAGACCTGACCTACCTTCAGGTCGCTGAGATCACCAACGCTCCGCTGGGGACGGTCAAGGACCGTATCCACCAGGCTCGTCGCTTCATGCGCGACCGCCTCGGCAGTGGCTGCTGAGGCATCCGCCGTGCGAACTCGGACGATCGCCGTCATCCTGACGGCAGCCATCGGACTCGGCCTGCTGACCGGCCGGTTCGTCCTGCCCGGTCGCTCCGCCCGCGCCACCCCGTCGGCGAAGCCGGGCACCACGGCGTCCTCGCCGTCCTCGTCGTCCTCGCCGTCCTGGCCAGGTACCCGCTCCCCGGCGCCGAAGCCCGCCGGCGGTCCTGTGAAGGACGGGAACCTGCTGGCAGCGGCCGAGTTCAGGACGGTCGGCTTCGGCAAGCCCCTCTACGTGGTGGACCGGATCGGGGACGGCAGGTACGCCAACGCGGCCTGTGCCGGGGAGAAGACCCTCGGTGAGACCGTGGGGGGTCCCGGCGCGTACTTCCGCGGGTTCGTGACGGCCAGGGACACCGACCGCGACGACCCCACGCTGGCGGTGGACGTCAAGGATCAGGCCGCCCGCGAAGTCGTCGCCGACGCCGGAGTCCCGACACTGGCCCAGAACTACGCCGAGCGGCTGCTGTTGGAGGAGGTGGCGTGCCAGACGGAACCGGCCGGCCACTGGGTCTACGGGCCGACGCACACGATCGAGGTCGCCCCGGGCATCGCCGCGAGCTGGATGGGGTCCTACCGCGGTGACCTGAACACCACGGGCGCCGCACCACGGGGCAAGGAGCCGTGCGGAGGCATCGCCCTGCTCCACAGCGGCTCCCACTACGGGGTCCTGGAGATCGACGCCTGCCTGGACACGGCCGCGATGACGCGGATCGCCCGCGCGGCCGTGACACGGCTCTGAGACCAACCATCCGGGCCCACCGACAGATGTGATGTGGCTCACATCATTCTGGGCGGATCACCATCCAACATCTTCCCCACCCGCCGCATCTCCTGTGTGTACGACGACGCGACCCGCGTCGCCACCAGACAGGAGATGAGATGTACGACCACCAAGCAGCCGGCAGGAAGTCCTCGCGTCGCGGTCGTACCGCGGGAGTGGTTGCCACCGCCGGTGCCGCCCTGATCGCGATCGTCATCGGCACGCATCCCGCCGCCGCCGGCACGGGCACCCCGCCGGCGCGGGAGCACCTCCAGGCCGCCCCCGGCCTGGGCTCGGGCAACCTGATGCAGAGCGAGGACTTCTTCCAGCAGGGTCTGGGCCCGGTCGGCGCGACTGTGGACCTGACCGGGAAGCAGGCTCTCTCGGCGTGCTCCGGCGAGGAGACGATGCGCACGCTGACCAAGGGGAAGGCCGCCGCCTACGCCGACGTGACCTGGTCCTTCGACACCGGCGCCACCTCGCTGACCGAGTCCGTCGCGGACGGTTCCACCATCACGTCGGCGACGTCGTACGAGGGGCAGCTCAACAAGATGGTGCGCGGCTGCCAGAACGAGCCGGCGGGCCACTGGCGCTACGGCCAGGCGCACGCGATCACCGTCAAGGCCGGCGAGGGCAGTTGGTACCCGTCCTTCAACGGCGACGGCAAGGTCGCCGGCGGTGTCGCCGTGATCCGCAGTGGCCACCGGTTCGGGCTGGTCGAACTCACCGGACAGCCCAGCGACGACGCCGGCTACATGCAGGGCATCGCCGCCGCCGCCATCAACCGGCTGGCCGGCTGACGCGAGGAGCGGTGGGCGACGGCCGGCTCGGCCAGTTCGTCGTCCACGCCTCCAGGAGCACGGGTGCCGTGCCCGGGACCCGTGATGCCGTCACGGCCCCACTCCCGAAGCCGAGGACGACCGGCGACCGGGCCTAGCCGGCGGTGAGCTTCGGATGGTCGGTGTCGGGAAGCCAGTCGCGCCGCGGGTCGTACTCCAGCCAGCGCCGGGCACGGCCGGCTTCGGTGAAGCCCCGCAGCAGGGTGCCGAGCAGAGGATGGCGGGACGACTCCGGCCAGGCCAACGACCACGCGTACAGCGGTGTCGGCTCCACGAGCGGGATACAGCGCAGGCCCAGGTGGTCCGGCAGCGGCGCGTCGGCGGGGAAGACGGTGAAGGCCTCGGGGTCGGCGCGCAGGTGCTGGAGGAGGTGGTCAAGGCCCAGGTTGGGGCCGTCGTGCCGCCGCGCGATCCGGAATTCGTCGGCGAAGCGGCGCAGGAAGTCCAGGCGGTCCAGTTCGGCCGGGCACCACAGGACGCTGTCGCGCAGATCGGCCGGCCGCAGGGCATCGGCGCCGGCCGACGGGTGGGAGGGGCCGACCACCACGTCGACGGGCTCCAGCCGTACCAGACGCTGGGTGAGTCCCGCGTCCCGGCCGTCGGGCAGCGGGTGCACCCGTCCGAAGCCCAGGTCCGTCTCGCCACGCAGCAGCGCCCCCGCGACCGACGGCCAGTCACGTCCCGGGCCCGGCTCCCACCGCACCGCGCCGAGTGCCTGGACCGCCTCGGCGACCGTGCGCATCGGCGCGTACAGATGACCCCAGGTGTCGATCCGTACGACCGGTCCGGCACCCGTCACCGCCGCGATCGCCCGCTCGCCCGCCGCAAGCGCCTCGCGCGCGGCCGGCAGGAACCGCTCGCCCGCCTCGCTCAGCCGGATGCCGCCCTGGCGCTCGAAGAGCCGCGATCCCAGCGACTCCTCCAGCCGCGCCACACGCTTGGACAGCGCCTGCTGGCTGGTGTTCAGCTCCTCGGCGGCCCGCCCGAAGTGCAGTGTCCCGGCGGTCGCGACGAAGGCGCGGACCAGGGCGAGGTCGAGGTCCATGCCGCTGACCCTATGCGACAACCAGTCGTTGTCGGCCGGGCGGATCGGTTGTTGGCCCGGGCGCCGCACCGCGCGGTCGGATGGTCCCCGAAGCCGCACCGTCAAAGGCCGCGCCGGGGAACAGCCCCGGGCCGGCGAGGAGTTGACCACGATGAAAGCCTTCGTACCCACCGGAGATCCCGCCGAGCCGGTCGTGCTCGCCGACGTCGCCGAGCCGACGCCGCGCCCCGACGAGGCGCTGGTGAAGGTCGAGGCGTTCTCGGTGAACCGGGGGGAGACGTTCAAGCTGGAGAGGCCCGTGCCCGGCGAGCGCCCCGGCAAGGACATCGCGGGCCTGGTGGTGCAGTCGGCCGCCGACGGCAGCGGACCGTCCGGAATCACGCGGGTCGTCGGCCACCCCATGTCGGGCGGCTGGGCGGAGTACGTGGCGGTGCCGACCGACGCGCTCGCCGAGCTGCCGGACAGCGTGTCCGTGCTGCAGGGCGCGGCGCTGCCGCTGGCCGGTCTCACCGCGCTGCGGCTGCTGCGCGCCGCCGGTCCCGTGCTGGGCCGGCGGGTGCTGCTGACCGGTGCCTCCGGAGGCGTGGGCCACTTCGTCACCGAACTCGCCGTCGCCGCCGGGGCCCAGGTCACCGCCGTGACCAGGAACGCGGCACGCGGCGCCCGGCTTGCCGAGCTCGGTGCCGACGTGGTCCACGACGTCGGCGACGCCCGGGGCCCGTACGACATCGTGCTGGAGTCGACCGGTGGCGGGGCCCTTCCACTCGCCCTCGCGCGGCTCGCCAGGCGCGGCACGCTGATCTGGTTCGGGCAGGCCGGCCGCGCCCCGGCGACGCTCGACTTCTTCGACTTCTTCGCCGGCCCGGAGTCGGCCGTCATCCGCCACTTCCACTACCTCGACGCCGACACCCGCCTCGACGACGACCTCGCGGCACTCGTCCGGCTGACCGCCGAGGGCCGCCTGCGTCCCGAGATCGGCCGTGTCACGGACTGGGCCGACACCGCGACCACCCTCACCGACCTGCGCGACCGCCGCATCCGCGGCAAGGCCGTCCTCACCCTCTCCTGATCCACCGCGACAACGACCGAAGGAGCACGCCATGACCACGAGTGACGCGAGGGCCGTCGTCGTCCGCTACGTCGAGGCCGTCCGCGACGGTGACGCCGACGTCATCCACGACAGCTTCGCCGAGGACGCGACCTGGCACTACCCGGGCAGCCTGCCCGTCTCCAAGGTGTGGCACGGCCGCGCCGAGATCATCGACGAGTTCCTCGGCGGCATGGGAACCGTCTTCGTCCCGGGCACCGTGGAGATCGAACTGGTCGGCACGATCGCCGAGGGCGACCGCGTGGTGGCCGAATGGACCTCCAAGGCGACGACCGTGTACGGCGGCAGCTACGGCAACCGCTGCGTCGGCATCTACACGGTCCGCGACGGCAAGATCGTCTCCGTCGTCGAATACGCCGACACGCAGCACGTGGCCGCGACTCTCTTCCCCGGCCCTGCCGCCCACGACGATCAGGGGTGACCGGCGGCCTGCCGCACAGCGGTCCGGCGGTCGGACGCACCACGTCCCCCGGCACCGCCCTCGCCGGGGTGTGCGGCGGGGCGGTGCCGGGCTGGTGGGTCAGGCCGGGTGCAGTTCCAGCACGGTCACCGAGTAGGGCGGGAACGTGCGGGTGAAGGCCGCGCCGAGGCCCGTGGCCCGCCGGGTGGCCGGGGCTACGGCGTTCGGGGCGTCGAGGGTGTTGGTCGCCGTCGGCGATGTCCCGGACAGCACCGTGGAGCGGCCGGTGCGCGCGATGTGGCCGGCGCCGGTGACGGTCACCCGGGTGGCGCGGGCGGTGCCGCCGGTGTTGACGACCGCGACGTGGATGCGTCCGGTGCGGCTGTCCCGGGTGGTGACGACGTTCAGGCCCGGCAGGGCCCGTACGGTGGTCGGCAGGACCACGTCGCCGCGCTGGGTGCGCAGGATCTGCTGCGCGTAGTAGCTGGGCGAGTTGTAGCTGGTCAACGCGTCGTAGGCGATCAGGTTCGTGGCCCAGGCGTTGTCGTGGACGTTGCTGAACAGCGGGGCGTAGCACTCCATCAGCACCTGGTCGGAGTTGCGGATGAGGCCGGTGAGCCAGGAGGCGTCGCCCAGTGCGGCGTTCAGGTCGGGGGTGGGGCGGCCCTCCTGGGAGGCCCACTCGCCGACGAAGACCTTGGGGCTGGTGCGGTCACGCTGGTCGTACTTGTGCGCGCCGTGCTGGAAGGCGGACGGCGACTGGTAGTAGTGCTCGTCGATGACGTCGTAGGGGCGGCTCTTGACCGGGGTGGTGGCGATCAGCTTCAGGTGCGGGTGGCGGGCCTTGATGGCGTCGTAGAAGACGGCGTACCGCTCCTCGTACGAGCCGGACCCGTCCAACCAGTCCTCGTTGCCGATCTCGACGTACTTCAGCCGGTACGGCTTCGGGTGGCCGTCGGCCGCGCGCCGCGCGCCCCACGGGGAACTGACGGGACCGGTGATGTACTCGATCTCGTCGAGGGCGTCCTGCACGAAGGGCTTCAGGGCGTCGCCCGTCACGCGGTCGCCCTTCAGGGAGTACCCGGCGTACACGCACAGCAGCGGCATGCAGCGGAGGTCCTCGGTCATCTGGAGGTACTCGGGCAGGCCGAGGCCGTCGGTGGACCAGTAGCCCCAGGCGGAGTTGTAGTGGCCGGGCCGGCGCTCGACGGGACCGATGGTCTTCTTCCAGTCGAAGCGGTCGGCGATGACGTTGCCCTCGAGGTAGTTCCCGCCGGGGAAGCGCAGGAACTTCGGCTCCAGGGCGGCGAGTTTCTCCATCAGGTCGACGCGCAGGCCGTTCTTCCGGTCCTTGAAGGTGGGCGGGAAGAGGGAGACCTGGCTGAACCAGATGGTGCCCGAGGACGCGGCGGTGGTGAGGGTGAGCTTGGCGTTCGCGGTCACCGGGGCGCCGGCGGAGGTGCGCAGCCGCAGCTCGTGCTTGGTCCAGTGCCCGGTGAGGCGGCGGACGGTGCCGGAGGCGTAGACCTTGCCGTCGGTACCCGTGAGGGCGACGGTCAGCGGGCCGGTCGCGCCGTCGGCCTTGGCGTACAGGGAGGCCCGGTAGGTGGTGGAAGGCTTGACGGGTATGCCCCAGAAGCCCTCGTTGGCGACGCCGTCACCGGCCGCTGCGACGGTCAGCCGCAGGGACTGGGTGAGGGCGGAGTTCAGCGGCTCGCTCTTGTCGATGGCGATGGTGCCACCGCCGACCGGGGACCAGTGCAGGGGGGTGCTCGCGGCCATGAAGCTGCGGTTGTTGACGAGTTCGGCGTACAGGCCGCCCTCGCCGGAGTGGTTGATGTCCTCGAAGAAGATGCCGCCGAGTTCGGGGCTGACGGCGGGGCCGGGGTGGCCGGCGTCGACGGACAGCAGCGGCTGGGTGTCCTGGACCGGTACGCCGGCCAGGGTCGCGGCCTGGGCCCCCGTGAGCGCGGTGTCGAAGGTGTAGACGTCGTCGATGAGACCGTGCACCTGGTCGACCTGGGAACCTCCCCACAGGCCGCGGCCGACGGCGGTGGCGCCGGTGCCCTTCCAGCCGGTGGTGTAGGAGGTTTCGCCCTCCAGGACGCCGTTGACGTAGAGGCGTACGACCCCGTCCGCCGGGTCGTGCACGCCGGTGAGGTGGTACCAGGTGCCGGCCACGGGGGCGAAGGAGGCACCGGCCACCGCCGCGGCGCCGTTGGCGTCGGTGGAGTCGTACGGCAGGCGGGTGAAGGAGAACGCCCCGGTGTCGTCACGGAGCTGGAGGTAGAAGGCGCTCACGGCCGAGCCGTCGACGCTGACGAAGGTCTGGTAGCCGGTGACGGTGGTCAGCCGCACCCAGGCGGAGACGGAGAAGGGTGCCGAGGTGTCCACGACCGGCCCCGCCGTCCCGGCGAAGCCGCCGGCGGTGACGTCGAGGCTGTGGGCGCCGACCTTCCCCTCACCCCATCCGGCGGACCCCGTCAGGGTCAGGCCTCGGCCGTGCCCCGAGGAGTCGGCGGCGGTGGTACCGGTGCCCTCGTCGAAGGCCCAGTGGCTGACCGGATCGGGAAGGGCGGTGTCGGCGGCGGCTCGGGTCAGGCCCGTCCCGGTGGCGACCCGCAGGCCCTCGACGAGGGGCACGGCGCCCAGGGCCGCGATGACAGCCCGACGGCTGACGCCGGAACGCACTTGTCTTTCGTGTTCTGCCACGTCTTGCTCCAGTGCTCCAGATCTCGTTCGAGATTTCGGACTTGGTACGACATCGCGACCGCTGGAGCATGGCGACTCTCTGATCACGGCGTCAACGGCTCGGTAACAAGCCATTAACACCTCGAAACCAGCCCATTACCTTCCCTTTGCCGACCCGCAGTCGAAGTGGGTTCTCTTCATGAGAGTTCACTTGCACAATGCGTGGTACCTCTCTAAGCTCACGACAGTCAACTCTCGCGAAGAGGGAACCCGGATGGAGGAGTGGGCGATGAACGAGGTTTCCGTGGTCGGCCCCGACGGCGGCGAGACCATCCGTCTCGGACCGGCCCGGATACGCGTCCTGGAGGACGGGAGCACCACCGGACACCGGATCGGCATCGCCGAGATCACCCTCGCCCCGCACACCGAGGGACCCCCGCAGCACCGACACGCCCAGCACGACGAGGGCTTCTACGTCGTCTCCGGCACCGTGCACTTCACCATCGGGGACACCACGCACGTCGCCCCGGCCGGCACGCTCGCGATGATCCCGCCCGGCGCCCCGCACACCTTCGCCAACCCCGGCGCCGAGCCGGCGGTGATGCTCAACACCTTCACGCCGGACCTGTACGTGCAGTACTTCCGCGATCTGCGGGACATGATCGCCGGCGGCCGGGAGCTGACCGCCGAGTCGACCGTCGAGGTCATGAGCCGCTACGCCACCGTTCCCGCCACCGACTTCGCCTGACCGGCTTCTCCCCCTTCCCCAGAGGACACGATGACCTCCGCAGTCCACACCCTTTCCCTCCCTTCCGGAGACCTCGAGGTCACCGTCGACGACCGGGGCCCGAGCCAGGGCCGTCCCTTCCTCCTGCTGCACGGCGGCGGCGGCCCGCAGACGGTCGCCACGTTCGCCGGACTGCTCGCCGGACGGCGGCCCGCCAGGGTCGTCACCCCGGTCCACCCCGGCTTCGGCGGCACCGCCCGGCCCGACCGGCTGACCGACATCACCGCCCTCGCCCAGGCCTACGTCCAACTGCTCGACGAACTCGGCCTCAAGGACGTCACCGTCGTCGGCAACTCCCTGGGCGGCTGGATCGCCGCCGAACTGGCCCTGCTCGGCAGCCACCGGGTCAGCGGCGTCGTCCTGGTCAACGCCGTCGGCATCGACGTCCCCGGTCACCCCATCGCCGAGACCTCCTCCATCACGCCCGCCGAACTGTCCCGCCTCGCCTTCCACGACCCCGCGAGGTTCGCCGTCGACCCGGCCACCCTCCCGGAGGCCGCCCGGGCGGTCATGGCCACCAACCGTGCCGCCCTGGCGGTCTACTCCGGGCCGCACGCCATGGCCGACCCCGGCCTCCGCGAGCGCCTGGCCAAGGTCACGCATCCGGCCCTCGTGGTGTGGGGCGAGAGCGACGAGGTCGTCGACGCCGAGTACGGGCGTGCCTACGCGGCGGCCATTCCCGAGGCCCGGTTCCAGCTGCTCCACGGCACCGGCCACATGCCCCAGATCGAGACCCCCGACCAACTCCTCACCGCGATCTGGGACTTCGCCGACTCCCCCACCGCGGTCCGGCCCTGAAGGGAAGCGCCCCGTACCCCGGCCTCATGGCGGCCGACGGACGCCCGCCCTGGCCGTCTGCTGTCCGAGCGTCCTGCTCGTCAGCCTCGACGCCACCGTCCTCAATGCCGCCATGCCCGCCGTCCAGCGTGACCTCGGTTCCCCGGTCTCCGGGCTGCAGTGGACGCTGGACGCCCACACCATCGTGCCGGCCTCGCTGCTGACGGCGGCCGGCTCCACGGCCGACCGGGTCGGACGGCGGCGGGCCTTCCGGCTCGGACTGGTGCTTTCACGGGCGCCTCGGCGCTGTGCAGCCCGGCACCGGCCACCGGGTGACTGGTGACCTTCCGCATGGTGCAGGTGGTGGGCGGGGCCCGGTGGCGCCGGTCGTGTCGCCGCCGACGTCCACTCCGCTCCCTCCCTGCCCCCTCTCTGGCTGAAGGACCGGGTGGGGGTCAGTTCGAGGCCGGGACCAGGGTGCCGAAGGAGGCGGCGGCTATCTGCAGGATGTAGCGCATCTCCCTGCCGTCGAGGTTGGTCGGGTTGACGGAGTAGACGATCTTGCGGGAGAGGTCGCGGGTGGCGAAGACACCGCTGGTGTAACCGGGGCGGGAGCCGGTCTTGCCCCACACGGTGACCCCGTTGGAGGCCTTCACCCTCATGATGCCCATGGTCATGCAGGCACGGCCGGCGTCGGCCTGGGTACGGCACTGGCTGCTGTGGAAGCTGGGGACGTCCGGGACGGTGAAGAGCTGTGCCTGCTGGGCCGGCGGGAGGAGCCGGCCGCGGAAGAGGGCGGTCATGAAACGGTCGAGGTCGGCGGGGGTGGAGATCATGCCGCCCTCGGCCCAGGGCCACGGGCTCTGTTCGGTGACGTCGACCGGGCGGGTGGTGCCGTCCGGGGACGTGACGGTCAGATAGCCGTGGGAGTGCGGGCCGGGCAGGCGCGGGTCGTCGGCGTCGGGGACGTAGGTGTCGTGCAGTCCGAGGGGCCGGGTGATCCGGGACCGCACCTCGTGGGCGAACGTACGCCCGGTGATCTTCTCCACCAGCAGGCCCGCGACGTAGTAGTTCATCCCGTTGTACTGCTGCGCGGTGCCCGGCGCGAACTGCATCGGCTGCCCCGCCATCAGGTCGATCACCTGCTGCGGGGTGAAGCTCTTGAGACGGTTGGCGGCGAACCACTCGGGGCTGCCGTCGCCGAAGTCCGGGGTGTCGGCGCCCCGTGGCAGACCGCTGGTGTGGTTCAGCAACTGACCGACCTTCACCGGCGGCAGGCCGGCGGGCAGCACCCCCGGCAGGTACTGCTGGACCGGCCTGTCCAGGTCGATCCGGTGCTCGGCGGCGAGTTGGAGGACGAGGGTGGCGGTGAAGACCTTGGAGATGCTGCCGATCCGGATGTGCGCGTCGGACGGCACGCCCTGTCCGGTCTCCAGATCACCCACGCCCGAGGTGCCCGACCAGTGGCCCGCACGACCGGTGATCCGCAGCAGCGCTCCGGTGACGTCCGCGTTCGGCAGGCCGCCGATGGCCGCCTGGAGCTTGGCCGGATCGAGCCCCGGCAGCGGCGCGGCGGCGGTGGCGGCGGCCGCCGGTGCAGGTGAAGGTGAAGGTGAAGGGGCCGGGGTGGTGGCGGAGGCCGGAGAGACCATGCCCGCGGCCAGGGCGACCAGCACAGCGCCGGACGCGGCCACGGTGGACCAACGGGTGCGGACGACGGAGGAGTTCACAGCGAGGCTCTCCAAACTGGTTGCGGTCGGACCGGCGGTCAACGGCCCGACCACGAGTCTCTTCCGACCCGGCGTCCCGGCTCATCAGGGAACGGCCCCGAGTCGACCCTGATCGCACCCCGACAACTGACTGCGGGTCAGACCGTCGTCCTGCCGCCGGTCCCAGGCGACCGTCCAGCCGCCGGTCAGGCCGCCGTACCCATCGCCGAGTCGGCGCGGCTCGGCTCGCGCACGACGGCGCGGCGCCGGGTCGGGATGCCGAGCGTCGGGTTGGCGACGCCCCAGGCCGCTCCCTTGCAGACCAGTTCCTTGTAGACGGCGGCGAGCCGGCCCGTCAGCGCCGCCCGGACGGGCCGGTCGTCGGCGGTGACGTACTGGATCAGGCCTTCCTTGCGCCCCAGCGAGACGCACTGGTTGAAGTAGCGGAGCGGAACGTTCGGGAGCTTCCCGCCGGTCAGGCGTGCCGCGATGGCGTCGGCGGCCTGCCATGCGCTGGGGGTGCCGGAGGCGCAGGACATCCGCAGCGGCTTGCCGCCGGGGCCCGTCGCCACGGCCGCGTCGCCGATGGCGTACACGTCCGGGTGCGAGAGCGAGCGCATGGTCCCGTCGACCACGATCCGGCCGGCGCCGGTGACCTCCAGGGTGGTGGCCCTCGCGATCGGGTGGACGGCGAAGCCGGTGCTCCACACGGTGACCGCGGCCGGGATGCGCCCGCCGTCGGCGGTGGTGACGTGGTCGGCGTCGACGGCGGTGACGGTGGTGTGCTCGTGCACGGTGACACCGAGCCCGTCGACGACCTTCCGCAGATGCCGGCGGCCCTTGGGCGAGAGCCAGTCGCCGAGGCCGTCGCGGGCCACGAGGGCGACGTCGAGATCCGGGCGGGCCTCGGCGATCTCGGTCGCGGCCTCCAGACCGGTGAGACCGCCGCCGACCACGACCACGGGCTGTCCGGCGGCCAGCCGGGACAGCCGTGCGCGCAGCCGGAGCGCTCCGGGACGGCCGGCGATCTCGTGGGCGTGCTCGGCGACGCCGGGGACCCCCTGGTCGCTCCAGCCGCTGCCGAGGGCGTACACGAGGGTGTCGTACGACAGCTCGCGCGCCCGCTCCTCGGGGCCGTTCACGTCGAGGACGGCGACGGTCCGGCGGTCCACGTCGACGGCGGTGACCTTCGCGAGCCTCAGTTCGACGCCGGTGCCCGCGAACATCTCGGCGAGGGGCCGGGGCGGGAGGTCCTGGCCGACGGCGAGCTGGTGCATCCGGACGCGCTCGACGAAGTCGGGTTCGGCGTTGACGAGGGTGATGGAGACATCCGCGCGGCGAAGCCTCTTCGCGAGGCGCCCGGCGGCGATGGCTCCGGTGTAACCGGCTCCGAGGACGATGATGCGGTGCTGCATGTCGCGCTCCTGTCTTCAGCCCTGTCTTCGGCGGGTTCGCCCCTTGAACCGGACGGCCCGCCGTTTCCTGACAGGAACGCGATGTGAAGCACCTCACACCGGAGCGCCTGACACTGAAGCACCTCACACCGAAGCGCCTCACATCACTTCGGATCCCCTCGGATCAGAAGGCGAGGAGCAGGGGTTCCCCGTGGTCCGTCGCCGCCCACCGCTCAGTCGCGCGTTCGAGCTTGTCGGGGTTGACCTGGTTGCGGAACGCGGCGATGCCCTCGGCGGTGATCTCCAGGCACATGACGCCGACGACCCGGCCGTCGACGACCGCCACCAGGGCGGGGCCCCCGTTGGCGGTCGTGGCGTAGACCTCGGGCGAGCCGCCGACGTGGGCCTGCTTGGCCTTGCTCGGTTTGAACAGGCCCCGCATGAACTTCGCGACCGCGACGGCGCCCTCGAACGCCTTGGCGCGGGCCGGAACCTTCCCGCCGCCGTCGCCGATCGCGACGGCGTCCTGGGTGAGCAGTCGCACCAACGGCTCGGTCCGGCCGCTGGTGGCGGCCGCGAGGAACTCGTCGACGATCCGCCGGGCGGCGGCCTCGTCGATCTCCGTGCGGCCCGTGCCGTCCGCGCCCCTGCCGCCCGCGACCCGCCCCTCGGCCACATGCTTCTTCGCACGGTGGAAGATCTGCTGGCTGGCGGCCTCGGTGAGGTCGAGGATCTCGGCGATCTCCCGGTGCGGGTAGTCGAAGGCCTCCCGCAGGACGTACACCGCCCGCTCCTTGGCGGAGAGCCGCTCCAGCAGGGTGAGGACCGCGTACGAGACCGATTCGCGCTGTTCGGCGGTGTCGGCCGGGCCGAGCATCGGGTCGCCGGCGAGCAGCGGCTCGGGGAGCCACTGGCCCACATAGGTCTCGCGCCGCGCGCGGGCCGAGGTGAGCTGGTTGAGGCACAGGTTGGTGAGCGCCTTCGTCAGCCACGCCTCGGGGACCTCGATGCGGTCGACGTCCGCGGCCTGCCAGCGCAGGAACGTCTCCTGCACGGCGTCCTCGGCCTCGCTCGCGGAGCCGAGGAGGCGGTAGGCGATGGCCTCCAGACGGGCCCTGGAGGCCTCGAACCGGTCCACGTCCTTCATGGTCAGGGCCATGACCAGGATCCTAGACCTGTCCGGCGTCCGGACCTGTCCGGCGTCCGGACCTGCCCGGTGTCCGGACCTGCCCGGTCTCAGCTGTACTCGGGCTGCCACATGGCGTCCTGGACCTGCTGGATCACGTCGTCCAGGGCGGTCCGGGCGACGCCCTCCTCGGCGGCGCGGCGGGCGACGGCCGCCGCGACCACGGCCGACGAGGCGCGCAGGTTCTCCACCTCCGGCAGCAGGGCGGCGCCGGGCTCCGACAGGTCGGCGAGGCCGGCGACGGCTTCCGCCGCGGCCCGGAGCATGCCGTCGGTGATCCGCGCGGCGCGGGCCACCACCGCCCCGAGCCCCAGTCCCGGGTAGACGAGGGCGTTGTTGGCCTGGCCGATGACGTACGTGGTGCCGTCCAGCTCCACCGGGGGCACCGGGATGCCGACGGCGACCAGGGCCTTGCCCCCGGTCCACCGGAGCACGTCCTCCGGGCTGGCCTCTTCGGGGGAGTCCGCCGATATGTGGACCGTGGTCACCTCGACCGGGTCACCGTCGCCGAGGTTCGAACGGGACCGGCGGGTCCAGGTGGATCCTGACGTTGACCGAGCCGCCGACCGAGCAGGCGACGGCCGTGGGGTCGTCGGGTACGCGTCGCAGCCCCCTGCCCTCGATGGTCCGCATGCCCCTGGACGCCGACCCCACCGATTCCCGGGGCAGCACGACCTCCCCGAGGAACCCGGTGCGCAGCGCGACGACGGAGGACGAGATCACGTGGGGGTGCCGAGCCATGGCCGCCAGGACGCTGAAGCCCAGCTGGATCGGCCCCACCTCCAGGACCGCGTGGTAGGGCCGCGCGGGCGGCGGGACGATGTCGGAGACGAGGAAGGCCAGGGGGACCTCCGTCAGCGTCAGGACCACGACCATCTGACGGACCTCGGCGGAGTGCCTGATCCGTACCGCGTGGTCCGCGCCGTACCTCAGGGGCCGCCGCAGGATCCACGCCCCGAGGGACCCGGACAGCAGCACCGCCCGGTCCCGCAGGGGCGGTTTCGGTGTGACCGCGACTTCAACTCCCGTACCCACCAAGGACTCCCCCCTTTTTTTCCATGCGTCTAAGCAGCGGTGTCCCGGGCGCCGGACGCCGTGCGGTGATCCTCCGGTCGATGTGGCCTTCGTCTCGGCGGGGGCGGCCGACGCGTGCGCCGGGCCTGCGTGCGCCGGGCGGCGCGCTTCGGTCGGGGGGCCGTACCGGCAGGTCACGACGGTGCGGCCGGGAAAATCGAACGGGAGGAAATCGGCACGGGAAACCGGGAATATTCCCACTTCCCCCGGCGGAAACAAGTTATTTCGCCGCACCCGGCCGAGCACGCCGTGCTACTGTCGAAGCAAGTTGCAGTTGTGGTTGCCAAAAGGTTCATTTTCCGACGGGCAGATCATCGCGGCGACACGGGGCCCGCACAGGGCGGACTCCGAGCACCGTTTTCCGAAGGAGAAATGACATGGCTACTGGCGTAGTGAAGTGGTTCAACGCCGAAAAGGGCTTCGGCTTCATCGCGCAGGACGGCGGCGGCCCCGACGTCTTCGCCCACTACTCCAACATCGCCACCCAGGGCTTCCGCGAGCTGCAGGAAGGCCAGAAGGTGTCGTTCGACATCGGCCAGGGCCAGAAGGGCCCGACCGCCGAGAACATCGTCCCCGCCTGACACCGGCGCTGACGCGTACTTCGCAGCTGGGGCCCGCACCTTGGGGTGCGGGCCCCAGCTCGCTGCATTTTCAGGGCACTTCGACCCTGACATATCCGGCTCGTTCTCGCGATTCTCTGCGCCGTTCCTCCTGCTGCGGAAATTCCTTGATACGCGCCCGCATCAAGGAAGGTTCCACATGAACCGCGCACGCACCCCACGCGCCGCACGCACGGCACGCACAAACCGCACATACGATCGCTTCGCGGGTTCCGCCGCCAACCGTTCCGGCGCTTCCGGCCGTTCCAGGAGTAACACAGGCCGCCGGGCCGCGCCGCAGGGCGAGTTCACCCTCCCCGAGACGATCGCGCCCGCCCTGCCGGCCGTCGACTCGTTCGCCGACCTCGCCCTGCCGGCCCCGCTGCTGGCCGCGCTCGCCCACGAGGGCCTGACCGTGCCGTTCCCCATCCAGGGGGCGACGCTGCCGAACTCCCTGGCCGGCCGTGACGTCCTCGGCCGGGGCCGCACCGGTTCCGGCAAGACCCTCGCCTTCGGCCTCGCCGTGCTGGCCCGTACGACGGGACGGCGGGCCGAGCCCCGGCGGCCGCTGGCCCTGGTCCTCGTGCCCACCCGGGAACTCGCCCAGCAGGTCACCGACGCGCTCACCCCCTACGCCCGCGCCGTACGGCTGCGCCTGGCCACCGTGGTCGGCGGGATGTCGATCGGCAGGCAGGCGAACGCGCTGCGGAGCGGGGCCGAGGTCGTCATCGCGACACCGGGGCGGCTCAAGGACCTCATCGACCGGGGCAGTTGCCTGCTGGACGACGTGGGCATCGCCGTCCTCGACGAGGCCGACCAGATGACCGACATGGGCTTCATGCCCCAGGTCACCGCGCTGCTCGACCAGATGCGCGGCGACGGCCAGCGGATGCTCTTCTCGGCCACCCTGGACCGCAACGTCGACCTGCTGGTCCGCCGCTACCTGTCCGACCCGGTGGTCCACTCGGTCGACCCGTCGACGGCCGCGGTCAGCACGATGGAGCACCACGTGCTGCACGTGCACGACGCGGACAAGCAGCGCACGACCACCGAGATCGCGGCCCGCGACGGCCGCGTGATCATGTTCCTGGACACCAGGCACGCGGTGGACCAGCTGACCCGGCACCTGCTGGGCAGCGGCGTCCGGGCCGCCGCCCTGCACAGCGGCAAGTCCCAGCCGCAGCGCACCCGGACCCTCACGCAGTTCAAGAGCGGGCAGGTGACGGTGCTGGTCGCGACGAACGTCGCGGCGCGCGGGATCCACGTCGACAACCTCGACCTGGTCGTCAACGTGGATCCGCCCGGTGACCACAAGGACTACCTGCACCGGGGCGGCCGTACCGCCCGGGCCGGCGAGTCCGGCAGCGTCGTCACCCTGGTGACCCCCGGCCAGCGCCGCTCCATGAACCGGCTGATGGCCACGGCCGGCATCACTCCGCAGGTCACTCCGGTCCGTTCGGGCGAGGAGACGCTGAGCCGTATCACCGGCGCGCAGGCGCCGTCCGGCGTCCCCGTCGTCATCGCCGCGCCCCCCGCGGAACGTTCCCGCCGCGCCGGGGCCCCCGCGTCCCGGCGCGGTCGCGGCCGGACCGGTGCGGGCCAGACCGGTGGGGAGGCGGCGCGGCGCGGATCGCGACGGCAGTCCGCCTCCGGTGCGGCGGCCTGAGGCCGTGCGCCCGGCCACAGCCCGCGGCTGTCCGTGACAGCCCCCTGTACCCGGACCAGGTCCCCTGTACCCGGACCAGGTCCGGCTGCGGGACGTCAGCCCGCTGCTCCCCCTCCCCCTGTGAGGCATCATGCGCTGTGTCATCGCCCGGTACCCGTTCGAGCTGACCAAGAACGGGGTGCTGGACTCCATGAAGGGCGTCACGCCCGAACCGATCACGGGTGAGTCCGTGACCATCGGCCGCCGCCGCTACCCCGTCAAACAGGTGGGCGAGGTCGTCACCCGGCAGGACCGCCGCGACTTCACCAGCGGCGAGGTCACCCGGGCCATGATCCGTCTCGGTTTCACCTGCCACGCCCAGCCCGGGCCGGAGCCGGAGCCCCGGGCCGCCGCCTCCGCCGACTTCTGGTCCCGGCCGGAACCACTCGACGCGGTCGCCCAGCCGGAGGTGTGAGGACACCCGCGGGTCTGCCGGGTCCGGTCCTTACGGAGTCGTGACGTGCGGGCGCGGCCGCGTCCGCCGGCGCCGTCGCGGGCCTAGCGTGACGGCATGCGTGTACTGGTCACCGGCGGTGCCGGGTTCATCGGGTCCCATGTCGTCGAGGCGCTGGCGGCGAGCGGGCACGAGCCGCTCGTGTACGACGTACGGGCCGATCCGGGTGACGACGTGCGCAACCCGCCGGCGGTCGGCCGGGCACTGGCCGGTGTCGACGCCGTCTGCCACCAGGCCGCGATGGTCGGGCTCGGCAACGGGGTCGCCGACGCCGCCGAGTACGTCTCCCGCAACGACCTCGGTACGGCGGTCCTGCTCGCCGCCATGGCGGAGGCGGGCGTACGGCACCTGGTGCTGGCCGGGTCGATGGTCGTCTACGGCGAGGGCCGGTACGAGTGCGCACGGCACGGGGTGGTGCGGCCGGGACCGCGCGCGGTCGCCGACCTGGACACCGGCCGGTTCGAACCGGCCTGCCCGGTGTGCGGACGGGACCTCCTGCCGGGGCTGGTCGGCGAGGACGCGCCCGTCGACCCCCGCAACGTGTACGCCGCGACCAAACTCGCCCAGGAGCACCTGGCCGCCGCCTGGGCCCGCGCCACGGGCGGTTCGGCGGTGTCGCTGCGCTACCACAACGTGTACGGCCCCCGCATGCCCCGCGACACCCCCTACGCCGGGGTCGCCTCCTTCTTCCGCTCGGCGCTCGCCCGCGGTGAGGCGCCCCGCGTGTTCGAGGACGGGCGGCAGCGGCGCGACTTCGTGCACGTGCGGGACGTGGCGGCGGCCAACGTCGCCGCCCTGGAGGCGACGGCGGGCCCCGGCGCCCTCACGGTCTACAACACCGGCAGCGGTGAGCCGCACACGGTCGGCGAGATGGCGCGGGCGCTGGCCGCCGCGTACGGCGGACCCGAGCCCGTCGTCACCGGCGAGTACCGGCTGGGCGACGTACGGCACATCACCGCGGACTCCGCGCGCCTGCGCGGAGCGCTGGGCTGGCGGCCCGAGGTCGGCTTCGAGGCGGGCATGCGCGAGTTCGCCCGTTCCGAACTGCGGGAACTCGCCTAGGCGACGGGCAGCGTCACCTCGAAGCGGCAGCCGCCGGGGATGTTGCGTACGGTCGTCCGGCCTTCGTGCGCCTCCACGATGCCCCGGACGATGGCGAGGCCGAGGCCCGCGCCCGCCGGGGGCGTACGGGCGTCGGTGCCGCGCCAGCCGGTGTCGAAGACCCGCGGCAGGTCCTCCTCCGGGATGCCGCCGCAGCCGTCGGTGACCGACAGGACCACGCCGTCGGCGGACCGTTCGGCGGCGACGGCGACCGTGCCGTCGGCGGGCGTCCGGCGGATCGCGTTGACCAGCAGGTTCCCGAGGACACGGGTCATCTCGCGGCCGTCCACCTCGACCGGTACGGGTTCGACGTGGTCGCCGACCAGCCGCACCCCGTGCTCCCGGGCGAGCGGGTCCGCGCCCGCGAGGGCGTCGCCCACCAGGTCGTACAGGGAGATGCGGGAGGGGCTCAGCGCGAGGGTGCCGGCGTGGATGCGGGAGAGTTCGAACAGGTCGCCGACCATGTCGTTGAGCCGCTCGACCTCGGTGCGGATCTGCTTGAAGTAGCGGTCGGGGTCGGCGGCCACGCCGTCCTCCAGGGCCTCCGCCATGGCGCGCAGGCCGGCCAGCGGGGTGCGCAGATCGTGCGAGATCCAGGCGACCAGCTCCCGCCGGGACGTCTCCAACGCCCGCTCCCGCTCCCGGGATTCGGCCAGCCGGGCACTGGTGGCCGCCAGCTCGCGGCTGAGCGCGGCCAGTTCGGCGGTGGCCGGTTCGGTCGGTGCCGTGAAGTCGCCGCCGTCACCGAACGAGCGGGCCGCCACGGTCAGTTCACGGCTGCGGGCCACGACCCAGCGGCCCAGCAGCAGCGCGGTCGCCAGGGACACCACGGCCGCCATGGCGACCACCGTCGTGACGACACTCAGGTCGTGCGGCGAGAGGAACATGGCCCACGCGACGGCCAGCGTGCCCGCGAGCATCGCGAGGACCCCGACGGCCGCCACCACGGTGAGCGAGGCGGTCAGCGAGCGGCGCCGGATCAGCCGGAGCGCGCCCGCTCCGGCCAGGCCGGTGGCCACCGCGCCCGTGAAGGCGTAGAGGGCGATGAGGAAGATGTCGCGCATGGTCAGCCCTCCCCGGTGGCGTCCGGCTCGAAGCGGTAGCCCACGCCCCACACCGTCTGGATCAGGCGCGGCCGGGCCGGATCGTCCTCGACCTTGCCGCGCAGCCGGCGGATGTGGACGGTGACGGTCGACAGGTCGCCGAAGTCCCAGCCCCACACCTCGCGCATCAGGTCCTCGCGGCTGTACGCCCGTCCCGGGTGCCGCAGGAAGAAGGAGAGCAGGTCGAACTCGCGCAGGGTCAGGGCGAGCGCGGTGCCGTTCCTGGTGGCCCGCCGGGCGGCGGGGTCCAGCGTCAGGCCGCCCGCGCTCAGCGGCCGGGCCGCGCCGGCCGGGCGGGTGCGGCGCAGCACCGACTCCACGCGCAGCACCAGTTCGCGGGGGCTGAAGGGCTTGGTGACGTAGTCGTCGGCACCGACCTCCAGGCCCAGGATGCGGTCGTCCTCGTCACCGCGGGCGGTGAGCATGATCACCGGTACGGGACCGCGGGCGCGCAGCCGGCGGCACACCTCCAGGCCGTCCATGCCGGGCAGCATCAGGTCGAGGACCACCAGGTCGGGCCGGTGTTCCACGGCGCGGGCGAGGGCCGCCCGGCCGTCGTCGGCCCGGTCGACGACATAGCCGGCGCGGTCGAGGTATCCGGCGACGACCTCGGCGACGGTCGGATCGTCGTCGACGACGAGGACCCGGGCGGACCGCTCGGCCCGTCCCGCCGGTTCGGGCTCGTGGAGCTGCTGCATGTCTCCAGCCTGGCACCACGGCGCCGTGGAAACCGTCGCCGGGCGCCGTGCGGGCCCCGACGTCCGCGTTTCGTAAGGAACCGAAGTCCGGTATGCGGCATTCGCGTTCGTAGGGTGAGACCGTGACCGTCTCACCATCACCGCAGGACGTCGACGTCGTACTCCCCTGTCTGAACGAAGCCGGGGCACTGCCCTGGGTTCTCGAACGGATTCCGGCCGGATGGCGCGCCATCGTCGTCGACAACGGATCCACCGACGGCTCGGCCGAGGTCGCCCGCGCGCTCGGCGCGACCGTCGTGCACGAGCCGCGCCGGGGGTTCGGCGCCGCCTGCCACGCCGGGCTGACCGCGTCCGACGCCGACATCGTCTGCTTCTGCGACTGCGACGCCTCCCTCGACCCCTCGCTCCTCGCCCCCTTCGTGCGCGAGGTGCGCGAGGGCGGTGCCGACCTGGTACTGGGCCGGCGCCGGCCGCGCGGCCGGGGCGCGTGGCCGCTGCACGCCCGGGCGGGCAACCTCGCGCTCGCCCGGATGCTGCGCCGCCGAACCGGGCTGCGGCTGCACGACCTCGGTCCGCTGCGCGCGGCCCGCCGCGAACCGCTGCTCGCCCTCGGCCTCACCGACCGGCGCAGCGGTTACCCCCTGGAGATGGTGGTACGGGCCGCCGACGCCGGCTGGCGGATCGCCGAGCACGACGTGCCGTACCTGCCGCGCACCGGCGCCTCCAAGGTGACCGGCACCTGGCGCGGTACCTGGCAGGCGGTACGGGACATGAGCCACGTGCTCGCCGAACCACCGGCCGGTTCCCCGGCCGGGCCGCCGGCCGCCGGGAGGGCCGTACGGTGACCTCGACGACCTCGACCACCCTGCTCGTCATCGCCAAGGAACCCAGGGCCGGGCGGGTCAAGACACGGCTGACCCCGCCGTTCACACCCCGGCAGGCGGCGGAACTCGCCGAGGCCGCGCTCGTCGACACCCTGCGCGCGGTGGCCGCCACGCCCGCCGTACGGCGGGTTCTCGTGCTGGACGGGGCGCCCGGCCGCTGGCTGCCGCCCGGGTTCGAGGTGGTGCCCCAGTGCGCGGGCGGCCTGGACGAGCGGCTGGCGGACGCATTCGCCCGGTGTGCCGGCCCGGCCCTGCTCATCGGCATGGACACCCCGCAGGTGACTCCGGACCTGCTCACCGTGGACTTCACCGGCCACGACGCGTACTTCGGCGCGGCCGAGGACGGCGGGTTCTGGGCGCTCGGGCTCGCCGAGCCCGATCCGGCCCTGCTCCTGGGCGTCCCGATGTCGACGCCGGTGACCGGCGAGGTGCAGCGGCGGCGGCTCGTCGCGGCGGGCCTGCGGGTGCGGGACCTGCCCCGGCTGCGGGACGTCGACACGGCGGCGGACGCCCACGCCGTGGCCGCACTCGCCCCGGGCGGCCGGTTCGCCGCCCGGCTGGCCGAGTGCGCGGCGACGGGGACCGGCCGGTGAGCACCACGGTGCCCCCGTGGGCCGCCGCCGGCCCCTACGCGGCCGCCCTGCACGCCGGGCGGGGTCCGCTGTTCCTGCGCCGGGACGACGGCTGGCTGCTGCCGCTGGAGGTGGAGCGCTGGTGCGCCCGGCCCGACGCGGCCGACCTGGACGTCCTGGACCGCAGCGAGGGCACCGTGCTGGACGTCGGCTGCGGTCCGGGCCGGCTGGTGGCGGAACTCGCCGCCCGGGGCCGTACCGTCCTCGGCATCGACGTCAGCGAGGCCGCCGTGGAGCACACCGTACGGCTGGGCGGACAGGCGCTGCGCCGCTCGGTCTTCGAGCCGCTGCCCGGCGAGGGACGCTGGGACACCGTGCTGCTCATGGACGGCAACATCGGCATCGGCGGCGACCCGCTCGCGCTCCTGGACCGGGCCGCCGGGCTGCTGCGCCCGGGCGGTCTGCTGATCGCCGAGACCGCCCCGGTGGACGTCGACGAACGCGCCCGGGTGGAGGTCGTCGACGTCCTCCACACCGGTGGCTCCGGGGGCGGCTTCCCGTGGGCCCGGCTCGGCACCCCCGCGCTGCTCCGCTACGCGCGGGGGTGGGCGGGGGCCGGTCAGTGGACGGCGGGCGGGCGCCGCTTCGTCGCCCTGCGCACCCGCAGCGCCAGCAGCAGCGCCGAGCCGCCGAAGAGTACGGCGGTGATCAGCAGCCAGCGGGTGAGGAACCCGTCCGCCGACAGCCCCGTGGCGATCCGGTAGCGCTCGTCGACCATCCCGCCGATCAGCGGGAACCACACGAGCAGCAGCAGTCCGGACAGGGCGGCGGGGACCCGGACGTACATCACCCACTCCCGGCGGCCGGCCGCGCCGAGCCCGCGCGCGACCGCCCGGTCCACGGCCGCGTACAGGGGCAGCAGCACCAGGTCGTGCAGCAGGGCCGCCCCGACGAACCAGAGCGCCACACCGAACCAGTCGCCGCCCACCAGACGCAGGCCCGCGTAGGCGGCGAGCGCGAACGAGCAGCCCAGCAGCAGGAGTTGGAAGGGGTTGCCGACAGGCGGGAAACGCGGGCGCATCACAGGTCTCCGAAGGTCAGCCGGGCCACCCACTTGGTGTTGAGCACACCGGGCGCGGCCGGCACGATCACCCGCGCCGGGTAGCCGTGGTCGGGGGACAGGTCCTCGCCGTTGACGTACAGGGCGAGCAGGGAACGCGGGTCGGCGACCTGGTTGGCGCGCAGGGCCGCCCGCCGGAACGCCCCGCGCCGTTGCAGGGACTCGACGAACACGTCCGGCGGATCGGTCTCGTATCCGACGAGCGCCGCGAGGTCGCGCAGCCGCACCCCGCGCCACCACTGGTCGGCCGTCGACCAGCCCTCGACGCAGGCGATGGGCAACGCCGAGCTGTGCAGGGGCAGTCGGAGCAGGTCGGCGCGGCCGAGGCGGACCGTGCCGGTGCGTCCGGTGACGACGAGCCGCCACGCCTCCTGCCCGGTCTCGACCGGGTCGATCCCCGCGTAGACGGCCGTCTTGTTGATCTGGAAGCCGTTCGGTCCGCCGCCGGGGTCGGGTCCGCCGTGCGGCGCGAGCAGGGCGGTGCGGCGCAGCGCGCCCCCGATGCTCTGCCCGGCGGTGGTGACGAACAGCAGCAGCGAGGCGCCGCCGACGAACCGGAGTGCGCCCCGCCGGGAGACCGTCGGCGCGTCGGGCCGGGGGGACACCAGCCCCGGCTCCCCTTCCGGCGACCGCGGTTCACCGGGGGTCCGCCGCTCGCGGACGGTCCGTAGGGCCGCGGGCGTCTTGAGTACGGCGTGTGCGACGAACGCGGCGAAGAACACCCAGGCGCCGTAGAAGTGCAGGGGGTAGAAGGAGCCGGGGAAGAGGTAGTCGAGCTGGACGTTGAGGACTCCGGTCGTGAACTCGAACAGTGCGCCGCCGACCAGCAGCAGCAGCGAGATCCGTTCCAGGGCGTGGGCGAGCGAGCGGGCCGGCGGCAGCGCGAACAGCTTCGGCACCACCGACCACAGCTTGGCCAGCAGCACCGGGATCAGGGCGATGCCGAGGGTGACGTGCAGGCCCTGGGTGAGCCGGTACAACCAGTACGGGTCCGTCGGCCAGGCGAAGAGATAGAAGCCGAGGACGCCCTTGTCCGGGGTCTGGTCGTTCACCGGCGACAGGTCCGGGTTGTAGGCGGCGTACGACACCAGTCCCGTCACGAAGAGCACCGTGATGCCGACGAGCAGCACGAGGCCGAGCACCGAGGTGAACCAGGGGCCGCGCAGCGGGCTGCGCCAGAAGCCGGGCGAGGAGGGAAGCCGGGGGTCGTCGTCTCGCATGTTCCGACCGTAGGCCGGGACCGCCCCGGGAAAGGGCCAGCGACCCATGACGAAACGCTGACGTCCGCCCGCCGATCCGCCTCATCACCCGGTCGCCGACCTAGCGTGCCGGTGTGACCCGCGCTTCCCTCCGTGACCCGCACGACGGGCATGACCAGCACGGCCGGCACCCCCGTCACGACGGCGGTCACGCCGACCTGTGTGCCGCCGTGACCGCAGCCCTGCTCGTCCTCGCCGCCGTGCTGGTCGGCCGGCACATCCAGGACACCCGGCACACCCTCTTCGTGCACTGGCCGCCGCTGTTCGCCGACTGGGACCCGCACCTGGGGCCGGGCACGCCCGCCGCCGTACTGGTGGCGGTCGCCGTGGTGGCGTACGGGCCGGCCGTCGCCGCCCGGCTGCCGTGGCGGACGCTGCTCGTGGCGGCCTGGGGCACGGCGCTGGCCTGGACCTGGTCGCTGGCGCTGGTCGACGGCTGGCGGCGGGGCGTGGCCGGCCGGCTCACCACCACCAACGAGTACCTCACGGTCATCGGCCGCTTCCACGACATCCCCGCCGCCCTGCGCGACTTCACCCACCACATCGTGAGCGGCACCCCGGCCCCCTGGCCCGCCCACATCGCCGGGCACCCCCCGGCGGCCACCCTCACCTTCGTCCTGCTGGACCGGATCGGCCTGCGGGGCGGCGGCTGGGCGGGGGCCTGGTGCGTCACCGTCGGATCGACGGCCTGTGTGGCCGTGCTGGTCACGGTCCGGGCGCTGGCCGACGAGCGCCTGGCGCGACGGGCGGCGCCGTTCCTGGCACTGGCCCCGGCCGCCGTGTGGGTGGGCGCCTCGGCCGACGGGTACTTCGCGGCGGTGGCGGCGTGGGCGGTGGCCCTGCTGGCCGTGGCCCTCACCAGGCGTTCCCTGGCGGCGGCGGGAGGCTCCGGCCTGTTGTACGGCCTGACCTGCTACCTCTCCTACGGCCTCGTGCTGGTCGCGCTGATCGGCGCGGCGGTGCTGCTGCTCGGCCGGCGCGCGCTGCGGGAGCGTCCCCTTCTGCTGCTGCCGCTGCTCGGCGCCACCGCTGTCGTACCCGCCGTGTTCACCCTCGCCGGGTTCGACTGGTGGGAGGCGTACCACCTGCTGGTCAAGCGCTACTACCAGGGCGTGGGCGGCATCCGGCCCTACGGCTACTGGGTCTGGGCCAACCTCGCCTGCACCGTGATCATCACCGGCCTCGCGACAGCGGCGGGCCTACGGCGCACCGCCACGGCCCTCCTCCGCCGGCCCCGTCCGGCTCCGTCCCCGCACGACACGGACCGCACCGCCGACGCGCGTCTCGCGCTGGTGGTGTCCGCCGCCCTGCTGGCCCTGCTGATCGCCGATCTGTCCGGCATGAGCAAGGCGGAGACGGAACGCATCTGGCTGCCGTTCGCGCTGTGGCTGCTCCCCGCGTGCGCCTTCCTCAGCCGTCCGCGCGCCTGGCTGACCGCGCAGGCGCTGCTCGCCCTGCTCCTCAACCATCTGCTGTTCACCGGATGGTGAGCCGGAGCTGACCTCAGGGAGCGGGGTTGAGGGGGTCGTCGACGAGGCCGGCCAGGCGGTCGGCCTCGTCCGACGGATCGAGGGCGAGATCGAGGTCGTCGGCGGCGGCGGCGGTCAGGGCCCTGCCTGCTCGTCGTCACCCGGGACGAGCGCCCCCGGGTCGAGGGGGTCGTCAGCCTCGGCGACCTGCTGACGGCCCGCCGCATCGACCTCCACGAGGAGCACCACGCCGAACGGATCCTCACCCTCCGCACCCGCTGCACACCCGCACCCGCGCCCGTGCCCCCTCTGGCCCCTGCCCCGGCCCCGGCCTGACCGGGGGTCAGCGCACAAGCCACGAAGGACAACAAATACCGCAAAGGTGGCAATGGGCAACCCCTGTTGACATAGTGCGGCCATGAAGATCACGAGTGTCCGTCGGGCGGTCCTCGCCTTCACCGGCGCCGGCGTCCTCGCCGGCACCATCGTCGGGTGTCTGTCCGGGGCGTTCTCCGGGGGCGGCGACCGCTCCTCTCCTGGGCACGGCACCCACGCCCCGGGCCCCGCCGCCGGTGCGGCCCCGTCGCCGGGCGCCCCGGGCATCGGCGACCCGCTGATGCCACTGGCCGGAAACGGCGGCTACACCGTCCGCCACTACGCTCTCGCCTTCGACTGGCGGGCGCCCCGGACGCCCTTCGAGGCCGGCGCCGCCATCAGCGCCACCGCCACCCAGGCCCTGTCCCGCTTCGACCTCGACTTCGCGGGCAACGCGCTGCACACGGTCACCGTCGACGGCGTCCCGGCGCGTGCCGTCCGCGACGGGGACGAGCTGGTCGTCACCCCGGCCCGGCCGATCCCGCGCGGCGCCGCCTTCACCGTGCGGGTCGGCTACACCGCCGACCCGACGGGACGCCGGGCGCGCGACGACGCGATCGGCCGCTACGGCTGGGTACCCACGCCCGACGGCACGGTGACCTACCCGCAGCCCGACGGCGCCAAGCTGATCTTCCCGGCGGACGACCACCCCAGTCTGCGGGCCCGCTACACCTTCCGCATCACCACCCCGGCCGGCATCGACGCCGTGGCCAACGGGCGGCTCGTCGAGCGCGCCCGGCAGCCCGACGGGCGCGTGCGGTGGACGTACGACTCCGAGGACCCGCTCGCGGCGCAGCTGGTGCAGGTGGCGATCGGCAGGTTCGCGTTCGTGGAGGGCACCGGCCCGCACGGGATGCCCGTACGGGACGTGGTGCCGGAAGACCTCGTCGCCGACACCGAGGAGTACCGCTCGCTCACCGGCGAGCACCTGGCCTGGCTGGAACAGCGGCTCGGCGCCTTCCCGTTCCGCCGCTACGGCGTGCTGGTCGCGGACACCGACCTGCCGGTGGCGCTGGAGACGCAGTCGCTGTCCGTCGTACCGAAGGCGGACCTGCTGGGGGATCGGGCCGACGCCGAGCGGGACCTGGTGCACGAGCTGACCCACCAGTGGACCGGTGACAGCGTCGCCCTGCGCCGGTGGTCCGACCTGTGGCTGAGTGAGGGTCACGCCCGTTTCTACGAACGGCTGTACGCCGACACGCACGGCGGCCCCGGCCTGGAGGAGGCGATGCGGGCGGCGTACGAGCAGCACGACCAGTGGCGGCACGACGACGGCGCCCCCGCCGAACCGACCGAGCCGACCCTGTTCAGGAACATCCGCTACGACGGCTCGGCGCTGGTGCTCTACGCCCTGCGCGAGGAGGTCGGCGAGGAGACCTTCGGGCGGATCGAGCGGTCGTGGGTGACCCGGTACCGGGGCCGGGCCGCCGGCACCCGGGACTTCGTCGCGCTCGCCTCCGAGGTCGCGGGCAGGGACCTGGAACCGTTTCTGACGCCGTGGCTGTACGGCGCGCACACCCCGCCGATGCCCGGCCATCCGGACTGGCGGGTGGACCCGGTCGAGGACTGAACCGCCTCGAACGGGCCTGTACCGGCTCGCTTCTGACGCTGCCGCCGACCGGGTGGCTTGGCCGGAGGACTGGTCCACGTCGGTGAAGCTCGGCGCGCGGGGGCGCGGCGGACCAGGAAACGTACGAGGGGTGGCGGCGGCGCGAAGAGCGGCTGCTTCTCATCCTGGGCGCGTCGAGCGCGGTTGGAGGCACTTGCATTGGCCGGACGTGTCATGACCAGGGTTGTCGGCGCCGTACGGGGCAACCGCCGGACGGTGTGGGTCGCCGCCGCCTCGGCAGCGCTCCTCCTCCCGCTGCTGATCCCCCCGCCGGAGGACGCCGACAACGCGTCCGACCGGCGTCTGCAGAACGACTTCACGGCGGCGGCGGACGAGTACCACGTGCCGCTGAGCGTCCTGCTCGGCGTGTCCTACCTGCAGTCGCGCTGGGACTCGCACCCGGGCGCCCCGAGCGTCGACGGCGGTTACGGGCCGATGCACCTGAGGGACACCCGGAGCGCGGTGGCCGCCGGCGCCCGGCCCTCCGCCCCCGCCGACTCCTCCGCCGATCCGTCCGCCGATCCGTCCGCCGACCCATCGGGCGGCCGTTCCGCGCAGGTGACGGACCTGCGCCGGGCCGCCCGTCTGACCGGCGCCCCGGCGGACCGGCTGCGCACGGACGCCGGCGCCAACGTGCGGGGCGGCGCGGCCCTCCTGGCGGCGACCCAGCGGGCGCTCGGCAAGCCGCTGAGCGCGAACCCGGCGGACTGGGGGGAGTCGGTGACACGTTTCGCCGGCACGAACGACCGGGCGGCGGCGTCGTCGTACGCGCGGGACGTCTTCGACGTGATCCGGCACGGCGCGCACCGCACCACCGACGTGGGACAGCAGGTCAGCCTCCCGGCCAACCCCGGCCTACGCCTGCCGGCCGCCGGCCGTCCGGGCCCGGCGCGGTCGAAGAACGTCGAGTGCCCGGCGGAGCTGTCCTGCTCCTGGCTGAGCGCGTCGTACGACGAGATCGACGACGACGGCGACTACGGCAACCACGACCTGGGCGACCGGCCCAGGGACCAGCGGATCGAGTACATCGTCATCCACGACACCGAGGCGTCGCTGCGCAGCATGTTCCAGACCGTGCAGGATCCGACGGAGGCGTCCTGGCACTACTCGGTCCGCTCCAGTGACGGCCACATCACCCAGCACGTCAGGACCAAGGACGAGGCCTGGCACTCGGGCAGCCAGTTCGTCAACGCCCGCTCCATCGGCGTCGAGCACGAGGGCTTCCTCACCCGGCCCGACGCCTGGTTCACGGAACAGATGTACCGGGCCTCGGCCCGCCTGGTGCGCTACCTGGCGCAGAAGTACGACATCCCGCTGGACCGGCAGCACATCTTCGGCCACGACAACGTGCCCGCCCCGACCGCCGACACCATCCCCGACATGCACGACGACCCCGGCCCCTTCTGGGACTGGCGGCACTACTTCGACCTGCTCGGCGCGCCCCTGCGGGCCACGGCGCCGCCGGACAGCGCCCTGGTGACCGTGCTGCCGGACTACCGCACCCACAAGCCGGCGTTCACGGGCTGCGCCGGGGCCGGCAAGCCGTGCGCGCCGCACGGCTCCAGCGCCGTACGCCTGTACACCCGGCCGGACGAGACCGCGCCCCTGATCCAGGACCCCGGCCGGCACCCGGACGGCGAGGACTCCACCGAGGACGTCAACGACCTGGGCTCGCGCGTCTCGGCGGGTCAGACCTTCGCGGTCGCCGGCCGCCACGGCGACTGGACGGCGATCTGGTTCCAGGGCCACAAGGCGTGGTTCCACGACCCGAAGGCCCATCCGACGGCCGTCGGCGCGAGCGGCCACCTGGTGACCCCGAAGGAGGGCCTGAGCGAGATCCCGGTGTACGGCCGCGCCCTCCCGGACGACGACGTCTACCCGGAGGACGCTACGCAGGAGCCCGAATCGCCCCTGCCCTACAGCCTCCTCGCGGGCCAGCGGTACGTGACCACGTCCCACGTCGTCGGTTCCTACTCCGACAAGTCCTTCACCGACACCCCGAACCCGGTGGTGCACGGCCGCACCCAGTACTACGAGATCCAGTTCGGCCACCGGCTCGCCTACGTCCGCGCGAGCGACGTGGACATGGTGGACGCCACGACCACGACGGGGCCGCCGCGCCGGTGACGTCCCTGTAGGTGACATCCGTGTCGAGGGCCGCGCCGACATCCGCGCAAGAGCCTCACACAGACTGCACACAGTCTCGCGATGGGCTCGTTAGCGTGGCTGGCTATTCGATCCCACGTGCGACAGCCCGGAGAAAGACCACAGATGGACTACTGCTCCTCGTGTCGTCGGCATCTCAACGGTGCCCTGGTGTGCCCCGGGTGCGGTGCCTATGCGCCGGACATCGCCCCGGTGACCGCCGGCGACCGCACCGTGGCGGCCCCCGTCGCCACGGCCACGGACTGGACCGTCCGGCAGCCGGACTGGGGCCTCGCGCCCGAACCGACCGTGCCCGAAGCGGCCGTGCCCGAAGCGGCCGTGCCCGAGACCGCCTGGCACGACGATCCCCCGCGTGACGACGTCCAGGGCGTACCGGCCGCTCCGCAGGGCCGGGCGGCGCGCCGGCGGCAGTTGGCCCGGTGGAAGAAGAACCAGCGCCGGGCCGTGGTCGCGACCGCCGTGGCGCTCGTCGGTGGCGGGCTGACCGTCGTGGGGATGGACCGGCAGTCCGCCGGCCGGCCGCAGGCGGCCGCCGCACCGGAGGTGCCGAGCACGCCGGACGTGGAGCAACCGACGTCGCAGCACACCGGTCCGGCGCTGACCGGGGCCGACGCGCACCCGTCCACGTCCCGCACGCGTTCGCAGGCCCCGGCGACGAACGCCCCCCTCGAGCAGTCCTTCCCCGCCCAGCGGCACACCTCGCTGACCACCGCCACGACGGGCCGGACGGCACAGACGGCACTGACCGCTCGGACGGGGCAGAGCGCTCACACGGGTCGTACGACCACCACCGCCTCGGGTGCTTCGGGTGCGGGGCAGTCGGTCACCTCTCCCGCGCCGGCCCAGTCGACGCCCCCGGCCGCCGGCACCAGCGGCAACACCAGCGGCACGAACACCGGGACGCCCCCGTCCCAGTCGCAGTCCAGCCCCTCCCCGGCGGCGACCTCACCGTCCCAGCTCTGCCTGCTCGTCGTGTGCCTGGGCTGACCCGGTCGGTCGGGACTCAGTAGTCGAGGCTCGGGTACCAGTCGCCCCGGCCCCGCGGGGTCAGGTCGAGAAGGTGCCAGACCGGTGCCAGCAGGTCGATGCCGCGCTCGGCGATGTCGTCGGCCAGGCGCGGGTGGGCGGAGTAGGCGTGGCGGACCGTGCCGTCGGCGTCGCGGGTGAACACCGAGACGGTGGAGTCCTGTTGGCCGTCCTCGTCCTCGCTGCCCAGGTCGTACTTGAACGTGCTGTCCGCGCAGCTCAGCAGCCGCAGCCGGGACCAGCCGCGGTCGCGGGCGTGCCGGCGCAGGGCGGGTGGGTCCGCGGCGGCGGCAGCGCGCACAGGCCGAGCGGCAGAGCCCAGCCGCTGCCGGTGGCGGGGTACGGGACGACGCGGGCATGGGCGGATTCGGGACCGCCGTGGCGGCGGTGCAGGGCGCGGAGCGCGTCGAGCGTCGCCTCGAAGGCCGGATCGTCACCGGACCGGCCGCGCGGCAGGGGCAGCAGCCTCCGGCCGCCGTCGTGCAGCGCCAGGAGGACGCGCCGGGTCTTCGGGCCCCGGTCGGTGCGGCTGTACTTCCGCCGTACGAGCAGTTCGGCGACCTGGTGCCAGGGCACGCTGCGGCGGCTGAGCAGCGTCCGGACGTGCACCCCGTACGCGTCGGCGCGCACCCGGGCGGCGGCCTTGCGCAACGCCGCGACGCCCAGCAGCGCGAGCAGCAGCCCGACACCGGCCCCGATGTCCGGTGGGCCGCCCGAGCGCGCCGACCGCAGTACGGCCGCCACCGCCCCGGCCGCAGCCGCCGCGACGAGGAACCACAGGGCGCGCTTCCCCCGGGGCAGGCAGATCACTTCCCGGCCGGGGCCCCCGCCGAGGTCCCGGCTCACGTTGCGGTTCACGTCCCGGCCATCGGTCATGCCGGAAGGCTGCCACCACCCACACAAGGAACACCTGTACGACTCACGGCAGTCTTTCGGGCGCCCACGCTGCCGGTCGCCCGCACCTTCCGCCCTCAGGAACGGCTCGCCCGGCTGGTGCGGGTGGCCGCGAGCAGGATCAGGGCGAGGACCTGGATCGCGACGACGACCGTGATCAGCACCGGAACGGAGTAGTCGTAGAGGGCGCCGGTCAGCGTCCCGCCCACCAGGCCGGCCGCGCCCACCACACCGGCGAAGACGCCGTAGGCGGTCGCCCGGCCGGGCGAGGGGACCAGGTCGGCGACCGTGGCGCGCAGCGTGGACTCCTGGACGCCCATCGCCGCGCCCCACAGCAGCGAGCCGCCGACCGCCCAGGCGAGGGTGTCGGTGAAGGCCAGCGCCGGTACGGCGGCGGCCAGCAGCGGCAGCACGACCAGCACCCGGGCGCCCACGCGGTCGTACCACCAGCCGGTGGCCAGCGCGGCCAGCGCGTCGACGGCCATCGCGGCCGCGTACAGCACCGGCACCCAGGCGTCCGTCAGCAGATGCCGTTCGACGAGGTGGTACGAGAGCAGGCCGTAGGTGGTGAACCCGGCGGTGGTGGTCGCGGTGAAGGCCGCGTACGTCCAGAACGCGGCGGGCAGCCGGCCGGGCCGCGGCGCGGGCGCGCCCGCACCCGCGTCGGCCTCGGCGTCGGCGTCGGTGTCGGTGTCGCTTGAGGCGGTCAGCTCACGCTCGTACGCCTCCGGGTCGGGCACCCGCCCCCGCAGCCAGAACAGCACGCCCAGTACGGCGACCCCGGGTGCGGCGAGCACGCCCAGCGCCGGTCCGTACTGGCCGCCGGTGAGCGCCAGCACGCCGGCCACCGTCAACGGTCCGACGAGCGCGCCCACTTGGTCCATCGCCTCGTGGACGGCGAAACCGCGCCCGCGTCCGGTCGCCGCCGTGGCGTGCGACAACAGGGTGTCCTTCGCGGGTGAGCGCACCGCCTTGCCGACCCGCTCGGCGATCACCAGCACGCAGGCCGCCCACAGCACCCCGACCACGCCCAGCAACGGCACGGACACCACCGTCAGCGCGTACCCGGCGATGGCCAGCCCCCAGAACCGGCGGGTGCGGTCCGCCAGCGGACCCGACAGCAGCCGCAGGCCCAGCGCCGCCGCCTCCCCGGCCCCCGTGACCACGCCGACGACCAGCGCGGAGGCGCCCAGCGAGGCCAGCAGCGGCCCGGTGACCGAGCGGGCCCCCTCGTAGACGAAGTCGGCCAGCAGACTGACGGTGCCGAACCACACCACGAACCGCCACGGCCCCATCCGCACCAGTCCCGCCATCGCCGCCTCCACGCCGCCTCAAGGCCACCGCCAGGACACCGCCCGGCCACCGCCCGGCCACCGTGGACACCGGGCTCACCCGATGAGCCCCACCGCCCGCCACCACAATGCAAGCCGGTCTGCTACGGTGACAGTAGTTGCAGTTTGTTACTCTTTTTGTTTTTCCGGAGGGGTACGTAGTCGCTGCGACTCCGGATCCACAAGGTGTGGAACCGGGCACCGCCCCAAGGGAGATTCAATATGGCATCTGGCACCGTGAAGTGGTTCAACGCGGAAAAGGGCTTCGGCTTCATCGAGCAGGACGGCGGCGGCGCCGACGTCTTCGCCCACTACTCGAACATCGCCACCCAGGGCTTCCGCGAGCTTCATGAGGGCCAGAAGGTTACCTTCGACGTCACGCAGGGCCAGAAGGGCCCGCAGGCCGAGAACATCCTTCCCGCCTGACGCTGCCGCGTACCACACGGCTGGGGCCCGCACCTCCAAGGTGCGGGCCCCAGCCCATTGCTGTTCCCCGTTCTTTCTCCGGCTCAATTCTTGCGAGTCCTCATACGGCCGGGCACCACCGCCCGCACCGCCGCTGGGAGGAATTCCTCGATACGTGCCGCATCGAGGGAGGTATCCCATGAATCACCCCACTCGCGCCGGTCGCACGACCGGTCGCACCGCCCGGCCGGGCAAGCCCCGCTCACAGAAGCGGCCCTCGCAGCAGAACCCCGGCGGCGCGAACGCGCCCCACGGCGAATTCGCGCTGCCCGTCACCCGCACCCCCGCCCTGCCGCCGGCCGAGTCCTTCGCCGACCTGAAGCTGCCCGCCCGGATACTGGCCACGCTCACCGAGCAGGGCGTGACCGAGCCGTTCCCGATCCAGGCCGCCACCCTGCCCAACTCGCTGGCCGGCCGGGACGTCCTCGGCCGGGGCCGCACCGGCTCCGGCAAGACCCTCGCCTTCGGGCTCCCCCTGCTGGCCCGCACCCACGGCCGGCGTGCCGAGCCCCGCCAGCCGCTGGCGCTCGTCCTCGTACCGACCCGTGAGCTGGCCCAGCAGGTCACCACCGCCCTCACCCCCTACGCCCGCGCCCTGAGCCTGCGGCTCACGACCGTGGTCGGCGGGCTGTCCATCGGCCGGCAGGCGAACGCGCTGCGCTCCGGCGCCGAGGTCGTCGTGGCCACCCCCGGCCGGCTGAAGGACCTCATCGACCGGGACGACTGCCGGCTCGACCAGGTCGCCGTCACCGTCCTCGACGAGGCCGACCAGATGGCCGACATGGGCTTCATGCCGCAGGTGACCGCCCTGCTCGACCAGGTGCGCCCGGACGGGCAGCGGATGCTGTTCTCGGCCACCCTGGACCGCAACGTCGACCGTCTCGTCCGCCGCTACCTCGACGACCCGGTGGTGCACTCGGTCGACCCGGCCGCGGGTGCCGTCACCACGATGGAGCACCACGTGCTGCACGTGGAGGAGGACGACAAGCACGCCACCACGACGGAGATCGCCGCCCGTGACGGACGGGTGATCATGTTCCTGGACACCAAGCACGCGGCGGACCGGCTGGCCAAGAAGCTGCTGGCGGTCGGTGTGCGCGCGGCGGCCCTGCACGGCGGCAAGTCCCAGTCGCAGCGCACCCGGACCCTGGAGCGGTTCAAGGACGGGCAGGTCACGACCCTGGTCGCCACCAACGTGGCGGCCCGCGGCATCCACGTCGACGCCCTCGACCTCGTCGTCAACGTCGACCCGCCCGGCGACCACAAGGACTACCTGCACCGGGGCGGCCGTACCGCCCGCGCGGGTGAGTCCGGCACCGTCGTCACGCTGGTCCTGCCCCACCAGCGCCGCGAGATGACCCGTCTGATGGCCGACGCCGGCATCACGCCCCGCACCACCCAGGTCCGCCCCGGCGACGCGGAACTGAACCGCATCACCGGCGCCCGCACGCCCTCCGGCGTGCCCGTCACCCTCCCCGCACCGGCCCCCCAGCGCCCCGAACGCCCGGCCCGCCAGGCCTCCTCGGCACCGGTCCCGCGCGGACGCGGCGGCCGGGGCGGCCGGGGACGGCGCCGCGCCTCCTCGGAGACAAAAGCCCGCTGACGCCGACGTCCCAGGTCATCCGGAGTAGTCTCGTCATCCATGTCACACCCTGATGACCTGCTCGTCGACATCGCCGCGAGGGTGGAGTCGGAGCACCAGAGCCACATGTCCCTCACCGTGGTCGTCCCCGGAGCCGTGATCACCGGGCGGCTGGCCCCCGAGGCCCTGTGGAAGGAGCGCGTGGCGGAGGTCCTGCGCGGCTCGGAGCAACTCGCCTCCTTCTCCGCCGCGTTCACCTCCGCCCAGCCGTCGGCACCCACCGCCCGACCCACCCATCTGCACTTCCACCTCGCCCGGATCCTCCAGGGCAGCTTCGGCATCCCCGACACGGGCGGCATGTACCGGGTCGCCCTGGCGGACGTCAGCGCCTGGACGGTGGGCGACATCGGCTACTCGGACCAGTGACCTGACCCGGCCTCCCGGGCCCGCGCGCCCCTGGCTCTTAGGGCTCAGGTCAGGGGCAGCAGCAGCAATAGAGGCCGCTGCCCGCCGCGCGGGCCCGGCGGGCCAGCCCCGTGAAGGCCCGTACGCAGTCCTCAGCGGTCGACTGGTCGGCGAACACTGCCTCGTCTGTGAAGGACCACTGCATCGCGAGCATCGGTACGAACTCCTCGGCCACCTCGGCGAGGACGTCCCGCCAGCGGTCGGGCAGCGCCATCAGGAGCAGGCCGGACTCCCAGGGCGAGCCGGGGTCCGGTTCGGAGCCGGTCGGCTCCGGCCACTGGCGCAGGTCCGGCCAGATCAGCTCCGGCTTGTCGCGCTGCCCGGCGAAGGGCACGCCCTCGGCGAAGGCGATCAGCTGTCCGAGGGCCAGGTGCGGGTCCATGCCCTTCATGTCGATCCAGTCGGCCCCCGCCTCGTCGAGCGACGGGCCCTCCTGCCGGTGGTCCCCGCCGGGACCGATCGCCCACTCCACGGCCGTCGCCGGGTCCGCCGCCCCGAAGTAGTCGTACAGCACGCCCATGCCCCACCTCCGCCAGTGCCTGGAACACCTGCGACCGAGTAGAGCAGACGGCACTGACAATGCCGGGGCCGGGCGGGCTCGCTACTCCTCCTCGACCACCGGCCGCGTCCGGCCGGGTTCCGGCAGCTCGCCCTGCGCGGCGCGCACCACCAGGACGTCGCCGATGAACAGGTCGTACACCAGCACCCCGACCACCCCGCCGACCAGGGGCCCGACGATGGGAATCCACCAGTAGGCGCTGAACGCGCCGGACAGGCTCCCCGGGAAGGCCAGACTCTTCCAGCCGGCCACCCAGGTGAACAGGCGCGGCCCGAAGTCACGGGCCGGGTTGATCGCGTATCCGGCGTTCGCGCCGTAGGACATGCCGATCGCGGCGACCGCGAAGCCGATCAGCAGCGGACCGAGGTTCGCCTGGACCGCCGTGTTGCGCAGGTCGATCAGCGCCACGACCAGCATGACCAGGAAGGCCGTACCGACGATCTGGTCGAACAGCGGGCCCCAGATCCCGCCGTGGAAGTACGGCGCCGGGAACGTGGCGAAGATCGAGAACGTGGCGAGCGTGTGCCCGCCCGTCTTCGGCGCCCGCATGGCGGCGTCGAAGGTCCTGATCGCGTCGTGGTAGACGCCGTAGACGAGCGCCGCCCCGGCGAAGGCGCCGACCAGCTGCGACACCCAGTAGGGGACGACCTTGGCCCACGGGAACTTGCGGCGCACCGCGAACGCGAGGGTCACCGCCGGGTTGATGTGGGCGCCGCTGACGCCGCCGGCCACGTACACGCCGAAGACGACCGCCATCGCCCAGCCCCAGGTGATCAGCATCCAGTCACCGGCACCGAGGAAGAACGTGGTCGGCCCGGCCGTACGGCCCGAGCCGGGCAGCGCCGCGACCGCCATCGCGACCACGCCACAGCCGAAGGAGATGAGGACGAAGGTCCCCAGGAACTCCGCCAGGCATTCGCCCAGCAGGCCTCCCCGGCGCCTGAGCCGGGAGGGCTTGATCAAGGGAGGGATTTCCACAGCCATCTCGGGCCCCCTAGGAAGAGAGCAATGCGGCCAACATCACCATCTTTGCTTACAAACCGCTTACACGCAGGGCGACGATCAACTGTCCAGGTCATCGGCGTAGTGCCGGTAGCCGTGCCGGGTGCGGTGCAGCTCCCAGAGGGTGTCGGCGAGCACGGACGGATCCTTGCGCACATGGCCCGGCGTGATGGCCCCGGGGATGATCAGCTGGGCCACGTGGATGCCCTCGGGGGCGAGCCGGTCGTGCAGCAGCCGGCCGTACGCGCTCTCGGCGGCGAAGGCGATCGAGGTACCGGCCCGGTCGGGGTGCGGGACCACGGCGGTGCCCCCGTTGACGAACAGGATCGTGCCCCGCCCCAGGGCCCGCATGCCGGGCAGCACCTGCTGTACGGCGGCCACCGGGCCGTAGACCGAGAACTCGACGGGCCCCAGCAGGTCCAGGTGTCTGGTCTCCAGCACCGGACGCATGAAGTCCCGGTGCGGAACGGGGCTGTACTGCAGCACCTCGATCGTCCCGAGCGCCTTCGCCGCCGCGTCCAGGGCCGCCGCCAGCTGCTCCGGGCGGCGCACGTCGGCGGCGAAGCCGCGGGCGGTGACACCGTCGGCCGCGAGGGTGCCGGCGAGGGAGTGCAGGTGTTCCTCGTCCCGGGCGAGGAGCGCGACGTCGTACCCCTCCCGCCCGAACCGCCGGGCCACGGCGACCCCGAGACCGGGACCTGCTCCGATCAGCGCGAGGGTGGTCATGGGGGCCTCCTGAGGGATACTCCTGGGGGATGGGGGGAACGGCCGACGCGGGCCGTGCAGTACCCGTACCCCCCGTAGGGGCTCAGCCCTCCTCGGCGCCGCCACCCATGACCGGCTGCCGCTGCCGTTCGAGCTGCGCTGAGGTGACCGCGCGCACCATGAGCGCACCGGCGACGGCCGCTCCGACGACAGCCGCGTCCGAGACGACCAGCGGCCACACCTCGGTGTAGGCGCGGGCGATGACCGCGTCGGTATCGTCGCGGTACACGAACCCGACCCCGCTCAGCGTGCCGATCAGCCACAGCGCCCACCACCAGTTGAGCGAGCGGGGCAGGCGGCGGTCGGGGGCGATGGTGCGGTGGACGTCGGCGACGAGGCCGCGCGGGATCCACAGGTTGGCGATGGGGAGTATCCAGCCCAGGTAGACCCAGAAACCGGCGTAGCGCGGGCGCAGCCCGGTCAGCTCCCGGGCGTTGTCCCGGACACGCCACAGCCACCGCAGGAACAGCACGGCGCACACGAGGGCGACGCCTTCCCCGAGGGCGGTGACGACGTGGTAGCCGTTCTCCAGCGCGTTCAGCGGCCGGTGGTCACCGCCCCCCTGGTCGGGCGGCCCGGACGCCGGCTCGCCGGCCGCCGCGAGCCGAAGCTCCCACCCGGCCCGCACCACCCACGCGCCCCCCGCGAGAAGCAGCCCCCCGACGGCGAACCGGGCCACACCACCAACGGGCCGCACGGCGGACTGCCGAACCTGCTGATCCTGCTCAGCTATTTGATCGTTCACCGACACATCCTGACGCACACTCGCACGCACACCCGCACACCCGCACACCCGCACGCGCCCACGCGCCCCACGCGCCACGAACCCGTCACTGCCAGTCCGAAAGTTCGGGCCAATCGGCCACATAGCCCGGCTTGCACATGAGTGCCGTTGCCGTCGAGATCACTTCGCGTCCGGAGGTGCCGTCGTAATCCACGCGACGCCCGCCCACGTGCTGCGTACGCTCCCCGTTCGGGAGGTGTGCCATGGGGATGTCCATGCTTTATCAGGTGCTTGAGCCGTTGCCGGACGCCGTGGGGGCGTTGGGGCGGGCGCGGGAGTTGTTGGGGGAGTTCGCGGAGTGGGCCGATGAGCCGTATTCGCCCGAGATCGGTCCCGTCGTGACGGTGGAGCAGTTCCACTACGCGCGCCGCTACTTCGGCGAGGCCGTCTTCGCGTGCCGGGACGGCAGGCGCTTCCCGCCGGAGAGGCTCGTCGAGTTCCGGAGTGTGATCGACCGTACCGGCGGGTTGCGCGGTGGTGACGACTACGGCGTGGAGGTCGAACTGCGCCCCGAGTTCGCCGAGCTGTGGCCCCTGGTGGAGAAGTGGGAACTGGAGCTGAACCTGCCCGGCTGGAGCGTCCCGCCCTTCAGGGTGCGACCGGACGACGAGAGCTGCACGGAGGCGGAGCTGGACCTCATGGTCGAGGCCGTGGGCCCGCTGGGGTTCGACGTGGCCTGGGACGGGGCCCTGCGGGGGCTGCCCTCGTCGAAGCTCTGCGGGGTGCAGCTCTGTCTCAACAGCGTGTGGGACGTTCAGTGCACGGAGCCCGCCCCCGGCACCCACGCGGTCTACCTCTCCATAGGCACCCGCAACCGTGACGTCGCCGAGGAATGGCTCAGCCGGACGGGACTGAGCCTCGGTCCCGCGCTCGTCGGCTGGTAGGCCCCGCCCGCGTCCGGGCCGTCCGACGGCACCCTCAGGCCATCCAGAAGAAGACCGCCGTCATCCGCTTCTCCTCCAGCGTGCTGCCGGAGTAACCCGTCGCGCTGTGCACGAGGTTGGCGTTGTAGAGGAGGAGGCGGTTGTACTTGTGGGGTACGCGGACGTCCTCCTCGAAGGCGTCCGGCGCCACGAAGCGGGTGCCGAGGGCCTCGACGAGGTTGTTGTGCGGGGCCTGGACGACGTTGCCGCCGAGCCTGCCGCCGGGCAGGTGCTGGCGGTAGAAGCTGGTGCCGCAGTCCTTGGGGACGTTCGGGTTGAGGTAGAGCACGGCCGCGTACCGGCACAGCGCGCGGGAGTCGGTGTGCGGGCGGGGTTGGCTCTCGCCCTCGCCGACGACCTGGACGCAGTTGTGGTTGAGGGTGCCGCCGCCCGGCGCCTTCTGCACCCACAGTTCCCTGGCACCGGTGGCCTTCTTCACCAGCCGTTCGATACGGGCGAGTTCACCCGCCTCCAGGCCGGGCATGGCGCGCAGGCCGGGCCAGGTCTCCGAGGTGTAGGGGTACCCCTGCACCCAGTCGTCCTTGGCCAGACACCGTTCCCGTACGGCGTCGACGTCGGGCAGGGCGTCGTCCAGTACCCAGTAGTCGCGGCCCTTGGTGGGCTTGCGGTAGGGCAGGACGGGAAGCGCGGCGGGGACTCTGGGGGGCGGTTGTGGGGGCATGCCGCCGAATCTAGGCCCGCGTTTCGTCTGCACTCTCCCGCGAACGGGTCAACACTTCGTCAACCAGGAGTGGTTGGGCGACAAAGGCACCGGCACGGGCCGACGGGACCAACTCGCGTGTGTGGGCCCGGAGTTTTTACCAAATCAAGAGACTCCGGTCGCTTCCCGGTCCGTACTCCTGTGCGTCCGAACCGCCGGTGGGCGGTGAACCACTACCGGGCAGGAGGCACGGTGGCCTTTTCGCGGAACGCGACGGGAACACTCTTCGTCGGCGGTGCCCTTTCGCTGACCCTCGTGGCACTCGCTTACCCGAGCATGCTGGGGGTCAGCACCACCTCCAGTTCCCCCACGCGCGTGATCGCCCAGACACAGTGGGGGCCGCTGACGGAATCGGACCGGGACTTCGTGGTCAAGGTGCGCGCGGCGGGGCTGTGGGAGTACCCCGTCGGCCAGCTGGGTCTGAAGAAGGGGCAGAGCAAGGCGGTCATCATCGCGAGCAAGCACCTAATCGACGGACACGCGGCGCTGGACGCCAGCTGCCGCAAGATCGGGCCGATGCTGAACATCGCGATCCCCGATGTGGCCAGCCCGCAGCAGCAGGGTTTCGTCAGCACGCTCACCGCGGACACCGGCGCGAAGTTCGACACGGACTTCGCCAACATCCTGCGGGTGACCCACGGCTCGATCTTCAACACGATCGCGAAGATCCGCTCGACGACCAAGAACACCCTGGTGCGGATCCTGGCCGACCAGGCCAACGCCACCGTCCTCGACCACATCACCGTGATGGAGCAGACCGGCCTGGTCGACTTCGACCAGGTCCTCTTCCAGGAGACGACCCCGCCGAAGCTGCCGGCCTCCGATCTGACCCCGCCGCCCGCCGCGCCGGGACAGCCGCAGGTCGTCCTCACCCCGCCGGTGAACAGCACCACCCAGCCGCCGGTCCTGCCGGGAGAGGCGTCCGGCCAGAACGGCAACGGTCAGAACGGGACCGGCCAGAACGGGACCGTCCCGAGCCCGACGGCGGGATGAGGACCCCGGGAACAACGGCGTCCGTCAGGCCAGCCACACCGTCGTGTCCGGCGGCAGTTGCCCGTCCGTCAGGGGCGCGCTGCTCAGCAGCACGTCCCCGGACGGCAGCGGGACCGCCCGCGCCGAGAGGTTGGCGACGCAGCTCCAGCCCTCCGACCGGCTGAACCGCAGGACCCCGGCGGGGGTGTCGTCGCTCCAGGTCAGCTCCTCGCCGTCGAGGAGCTTGCGGCGCAGCCGCAGGGCGGTGCGGTACAGCTCCAGCGTGGAGCCCTCCGTGCCGGCCTGCGCCTCGACGGCGTAGGACGCGAAGGACGGCGGCTGCGGCAGCCAGGCGCCCCTGGCCCCGAAGCCGTACGACGGGCCGGTGGTCGTCCACGGGATCGGCACCCGGCAGCCGTCGCGGCCCTTGCGGACGTGCCCCGTCTGCTCCCAGATCGGGTCCTGGAGGACCTCGGTGGGCAGGTCGGCGACCTCGGGCAGGCCGAGTTCCTCGCCCTGGTAGACGTACGACGATCCGGGCAGCGCCAGCATCAGCAGCGTGGCCGCCCGCGCCCGGCGCAGACCGGCCGCCTCGTCGAGGGCCGGGGCCCGGCCGCCGGACAGCAGCCAGGCGTTGTCGTCGGTGCCGGGCGGGAGCAGCAGCCGGGAGGCGTGGCGTACGACGTCGTGGTTGGACAGTACCCAGGTGGCGGAGGCGCCGGCCGCGCGGGCGGTGGCGAGGGAGCCGGCGATGACCCCGCGCAGTTCCTCCGCGTCCCAGCCGGCCTGCAGGTACTCGAAGTTGAAGGCCTGGTCGAGTTCGTCGGGGCGGGCGTACAGGGCGCGCCGGGCGCCCGGCACCCAGGCCTCGGCGACGGCGGTGCGCGGCGGGGTGTAGGAGTCGAAGATCTTGCGCCAGTCGCGGTAGATCTCGTGCACCTCGTCGCGGTCCCAGTAGGGGTGGCTGCCGGGCGGTACGCGCTCCAGGGCCTCCTCGCCGGTCGCCCCGAGGTCGCCGATGTCCCGCAGCGGCTCGGTGAGGTCCTTGGCCAGGCCGTGGGCGACGTCGATGCGGAAGCCGTCGACGCCCCGGTCGGACCAGAACCGCAGGGTGGTGCGGAAGTCGGCGCGGACCTCCTCGTTCCCCCAGTTGAGGTCGGGCTGCTCGGGGGCGAAGAGGTGCAGGTACCACTGTCCGTCGGGCACCCGCCGCCAGGCGCTGCCGCCGAAGACGGACTGCCAGTCGGTGGGCGGGAGTTCGCCGTGCTCGCCCCGGCCGGGGCGGAAGACGTAGCGGTCCCGGGCCGGGGAGCCGGGGGCCGCGCGCAGTGCCTCCTGGAACCAGCGGTGCTGGTGCGAGGTGTGGTTCGGGACGATGTCGACGATCACCTTCAGACCCAGCCGGTGGGCCTCGGCGACCATGGCGTCGAAGTCGTCCAGAGTGCCGAGGCGCGGGTCGACATCGCGGGGGTCGGCGACGTCGTAGCCGCCGTCGGCGAGTTCCGAGGGGTAGAACGGGCTGAGCCACAGGGCGTCGACGCCGAGGGCGGCGAGGTGGTTCAGGCGCCGGGTGACGCCCCGCAGATCACCGAGTCCGTCGCCGTCGGCGTCGGCGAAGCTGCGCGGATAGACCTGGTAGACGACGGCCTGCCGCCACCAGTCGGGGTTCCTGGACGAGAGATCGGCCACGCGGGCTCCCTTCGGAAGGACGAAGACGTAGGGAATCTGTCCACATTGCCGGGAAGGGGAACCTTGCCCGGTGCTCCGTCCGGGAAGTCCGGGAGATCGTCAGCCGCCCTCGTCCGCGTCCGCCGCGCAGTGCTTCAGCAGCCCCTGCACCTCGGCGTCCACCACCCGGTACCTGACCACCCGGCCCTCCTTCTCCCCCTCCACCACGCCCGCGGCGCGCAGCAGCCTGAGCGCCTGCGAGACCGCCGGGTCGTTCATTCCCGTGGCGATGGCGAGGTCGGAGACCGCCAGCGGGCCCGTGCGGTGCAGGGCCAGCAGCAGGGCGAGGCGCTTGGCGTCGGCGAGCAGGGAGAAGCGGTCGGCCCAGGTGCGGACATGGCCGGGCTCGCCGATCGCGGCGATGGCGTCGCACACCCGGTGGCCGTCGATGGTGCGACGGTCCGCGCGGTCGGCAGGCACGAGATGCATGGGCTCATCCTCGCAGGCGCCTTTTTGTGATCTTCCATACCTGCACAGGTGCGCAGCTATGCAGCAAGGGGTGAAGCCCCCTACGGTGAACGGGCCGTGGTGCTCGGGAAGTCGGTGCGAAGCCGACGCGGCCCTCGCCACTGTTATCGGGGAGTTGCCGGTCCACGTCCCGCAAGGGGCAGCCACTGGTCGTCGTACGACGGCCGGGAAGGCGGACCGGTTGACGCACGACCCGTAAGCCAGGAGACCGGCCACGGCATCTCACGAGTTGATCCACGAGGTGCTGGAGCGTGACCGAATGACCGAGCCTTCCCCTGCCGCTTTCCGCTGGCGGCGCGAGGACACCGTGAAGACCGTCGGGCTGATGGCGGTGATCGCCGCCCTGCACGTCGTCGCCTTCGGCATCCTGTTCCTTCTCGTGGTCCCCGGCCACTACGAGGTCGGCTCCAGGGCCTTCGGCATCGGACTCGGCGTCACCGCCTACACCCTCGGCATGCGGCACGCCTTCGACGCGGACCACATCGCCGCCATCGACAACACCACCCGCAAGCTGATGGCGGACGGCAAACGGCCGGTGTCGGTCGGCTTCTGGTTCGCGCTCGGTCACTCCAGCGTGGTGGTCGTGCTGGCCACGATGATCGCGGCGGGCACACAGCTGGCGGACCGGGTGACGAACGAGCACTCCCGGACCCACCAGGTGCTCGGCTTCATGGGTACGACGGTCTCCGCGGTGTTCCTCTATCTCGTCGCCGCGCTCAACCTGGTCGCCCTCGCCGGCATCCTGCGCGTCTTCCGGGCGATGCGCGCGGGGTCGTACGACGAGAAGGAGCTGGAACAGCACCTCGACTCCCGCGGCTTCCTGACCCGTGTCCTCGGCCGTCTGACCAGGTCCATCACCCGCCCCGGGCAGATGTTCCCGCTGGGCTTCCTCTTCGGTCTCGGCTTCGACACGGCCACCGAGGTCACGCTGATGGTGATGGCGGGGTCGGGCGCGGCGGCGGGGCTGCCCTGGTACGCGATCCTGTGCCTGCCGCTGCTCTTCGCGGCCGGGATGAGCCTGTTCGACACCCTCGACGGGACGTTCATGAACTTCGCCTACCAGTGGGCGTTCTCCAACCCGGTGCGCAAGGTCTTCTACAACCTCACCATCACCGGGCTGTCCATCGCCGTCGCCTTCTTCATCGCCACGATGGAACTCTTCGGCCTCGACCTGGCCAACGTCGGCTACATCATCGTCGGCCTGTTCGTGGTGGTGTGGGCGGCGGCGCTGGCGTACTGGCGGCTGGCGAAGGTGGAGCAGCGGTGGGCCGGGAACTGACGGGCGGTCACGGCCGTTCGACCGTCGTCAGCCACAGCGCGACGAACCGCTCCACGTCCACGTCCAACGCCACGTCCACGAGGGTCTGTTCGCGGGTGCCCTCGTGGATCTCGGACTCCCCGGGGCGCGGCCGGCGGTCGACGATCGTCTGACCGCGGGCGGGCCCCGGAGCGAGGGCGACCTCGACGGGGAGCAGGCCGGTGGTGAGGCCGGCCGGGTCGGCGACGGCGCAGACCGCGCCCGCGTCGCCGAGACCGCCGGCCGCCTCTGCCCCGGTGGGGCCGCCCTGGGTGACGGGCCGGTGGGCGAGCAGTTCGGCGGCCAGCCGGGTGCCGGGGTCGGTGCTCGCGCGCAGCCGCCGTACGTCGGTGCCGGGGACCACGACCCGCATGAACACGTCCAGGCCGTACATGGTGATCGGCACCCCGGCGGTGAGCAGGACGGCCGCGGCCTCCGGGTCGTGCCAGACGTTGAACTCGGCGACCGGTGTGGCGTTCCCGGTGGTCACCGCGCCGCCCATGAACACGATCCGCTCGATGTTGCGGGTCACTTCGGGATGGGTGCGCAGGAGCAGCGCGATGTTGGTGAGCGGGGCGGTGGGGATCAGGGTGACCGGGCGCGGGGAGGCGAGGATCTCGCGGCGCAGCAGGGTCACCGCGTCCGCCTCCACCGGGGCGCGGGTGGGCGCGGGCAGGCCCAGGTCGCCCATCCCGTCCGAGCCGTGCACATGCCGGGCCGAGCGGGCGGGCTCGATCAGCGGCCGTTCGGCGCCCCGGGCCACCGGGATGTCCGGTGCTCCCGCCTGCTCCAGCACGGTGAGGGTGTTGCGGACCACGCCGTCCACGTCCGTGTTCCCGGCCACGCAGGTCACCGCGCGCAGGTCGAGGCCGGGGTGGCGGACGGCGAACAGCAGGGCCAGGGCGTCGTCGACACCGGTGTCGCAGTCGATGATCACGGGTATGGGCTGACCGGTCACGGCGGGCTCCTTCCATGGACTCGGGGTCCTTGCGACAGCGACCCTACGCAGCCGCCCGCCGTCCGTCGCCACGAGCCGCGACGCGAGCCGGGACGAGAGCCGGGACGAGAGCCGGGACGAGAACAGCGTCGGTCTCCGCCGTACGACCTCCGCCGCCGTACGGCCTCCCGCGCCGGTGTCCTCACCCGGACGGGCCCGTGCGCTGGTGGTGTGGCGTGGGGGGTGGTGCCGTGGGGGACACGTACCGGCACCGCGCAGCCCCTGGAGGCCCCGCATGTCATCCGCCCCGGCCCGCCTCCTCGCCGTCCCCGCCGCGGCCCGCCCCCTCGCCGTCCCCGCCGCGCCCCGCCTCCTCGCCGGCTGCGTGGCCGGCGTCCTCGTGCTGGCCGCCGTGGCCGGTTGCGGGGGCGGCGGAGCGGGGCGGGCGCGGTCGGCCGCCGTCTCGCCCGGCGTGGAGCAGCGGCCGTCGCAGTCCCCGGGCCAGGAGGCCGGTGACGCTCCGCTCAGCGAAGCCCAAGTGCGGGCCGCGCTGATCACCGACACCGATCTCGGGGCGCCGTGGACACCGACCGAGGGGTCGGCGACCTGGCGGGACACCCTGCTGAAGGCGGCCACCACCGCGCCGGACTGCCAGCGCCTGCTGGACGCCCTGTACGCCGACGAGCCGCTCGGCGCGCCGACCGGGACGTACGCGGTGACCGCCCTGGACGACCAGGACGACCAGGCCCAGCTGCGCTACCAGGTCGACGGCCACCGCCCGGCGGACGTGGAGCGCTCCCTGGCCTGGCTGCGGACGCTGCCCCGGAACTGCTCGCAGTTCACCGCGGCCACCACCCGGGCCGGGACGCAGACCGTGCGGGTGGCGGACGTCGGGCTGCCCTCGGTCGGGGACGACCGGCAGGGGCTGCGCGTGACGCTGAACGGTGAGGACGACAACGGGGAGACGACCACCCTCACCCTGGACATCGCCGCCGTACGCGTCGGCGACGACGCCATCGTGCTCAGCAACGGCGCCCTCGGCACCCTGCCCGAGGACTCCACCCGGCAGGCCCTGGACGCCGGCGTCCAGCGGCTCACGCAGGTGCGGCAACAGGAGCGGGCGCAGGCCTGACCGGCGCGGCGGACCGTCAGTCGGGGTCCTCCAACCGCTCCCGGTGCCGGACCACGTCGTGCGCCGTCTCCAGGGCCGTACGCCCGTGCGAGAACGCGTGCCCTCGCAGCCGGGCCAGCGCCTCCTCGGCGGTGACACCCAGCTGCGCCATGATCATGCCGACGGCCTGGTGGATCTGGTCGTGTTCGCTGGTCAGGCCGCTCAGCCAGGAGGAGGCCGGGTCGATCGTGTCCTCCTGGGCGCACGGCAGCGACGACAGCGCCACGGTCAGCACGCCGGCCACCAGCCGGGCGACGCGCAGGTCATGGGCGGACAGCGGGCCGGGCGTGGCGCTGTAGAGGTCGAAGGTGCCCAGGCAGACCGTCTCGTTGCCGAGCGGCAGCGAGTACGTCGCCCGGATCCCGGCGGCCGTCGCCTGCTCGGCGTACACCGGCCAGCGGAGCACGTCCCGGCCGGCCGTGAGGTCCCCGGCGAGCACCGGTCGAGCGTGCTCGGCGGCGCGCTGCCACGGTCCGTCGCCCAGCGAGGTCTGCATCTCCGCCATCCCGGCGGCCGCCTCGTCACTGGCGCCGACCGGTACGGACAGCCCCTCGCTGAGCAGCGACACACTGGCGCCGCACACCGGCAGCAGTTCCACGGCCAGTCCGCACAGCCGGTCGGGTACCTCGTGCAACGCGGCGCCCCGCAGCCGTTCGGCGATGGCCTCGGCGACCCGCAGCACGTCATCGCCTCCTTCCGGAGGCCTCTCGACTACCCGGGGCGGGAACGGCGAAACCGCAGCACAGAAGGGGTTTCATGGCGCCGGGGAAGGCCTTCGGCGGGGCGCGGCGGCGCGGCGAGGGGTCACAAAGGGGGCTGGGCCGGGGCGGGTCCCAGGGTGGTGGTGCCGGGGGCCGTACGGTGCCCGAGCCCGGTCCGGTACGCGTCCAGCGCGGCCTCCACCCGGCCGGTGCGGCGCAGCAGGTCACCGAGCATCCGGCACAGGTCGGCGAGGTCGCCGGCGGCCCCGGCCCGCTCCAGCAGGCTCAGCGCGCGCACGTAGTGCTCCTCGGCGGCCTCGGTGTCCCGGGCGTCCTCGGCGATGATGCCGAGCAGCCGGTGGGCGGCGGCCGCGTGCACGGCGCCGCGCTCCGAGGAGAGGTCGCCCAGCACCCGGTTGAGCAGTTCGGCGGCCTCCTCGGACTTGCCGCGCCGGTGCAGCACGTCGGCCAGCTCGACGGTCACCTGGCTGTTGTAGAGGGCGGCGCTGGTGGTGGAGAGCATGGCGGCCGCCTCCCGCAACTCGGCCTCGGCACGCTCCAGTTCACCGTCCTGGGCATAGACGTAGCCGCGCATCCAGTGGCAGTTGGCGAGTTCGGTGCGCAGTTGCAGCCGGCGGTACAGCTCGGCGGCCTTGGCCAGGGAGGCGTCCGCCTCGGCGACGCGGCCCTCGGCGAGCAGGGTGCGGGCCACCGATCGGTGCATGCGGGCGATCAGGGCGGGGTCGCCGGCCCGTGGGGCGAGCGCGAGCGCGAACTCGGCGGCCTGGGCGGCGCGGGCGTGGGCGCCCATGTCCATGTACGGCCCGATGATGCTGGCGTACAGGAGCAGCAGGGCGTCCGGGTCGTGCAGTCCGCCCCGGTTCAGCTCGTCGAGGGCGGACTCCAGCAGGTAGACGGCGTAGCGGAGTTCCCCGGCGAGGTAGTGGGAGACGGCCCGACCGCGCAGCGCCGGGACCCGGACCGGCAGCGGCAGGCCGGCCAGCTGCCGTTCGGCGCGCTCGAAGTACTCGCGGGCCCGCACCAACTCGCCCGTCTCCAGGGCGCACTCGCCCAGCCCCAGCAGGGCGGTGGCCTGCTCGCAGCCCAGGCCGTGCGCCTCGGCCTCCGCGCACAGGGCGGCGTACTGCGCGGCCGCCTCCTCGGCCTCCCCGGTGGCCAGGGTGCGCTGGGCCTCGGTGAGCCGCAGCCGGAGTTCGGTGGCGAGGTGGGCGGGGCGGCCCAGGGCCAGTTCCTCGAAGGCGACGCCGAGCCGCCCGGCGATGTGCTGGAGGGCGTCGTCGGAGGCGCGGACCCGTCCCGCCTCCAGGGTGGAGATGTAGGCGGGTGTGTAGGCGGGATCCGCCAGTTGACGTTGCGTCAGCCCCCGTTCGGTGCGCAGCTGCTGCACGCGTCGCCCGACGACCTCCGGATCATCCCGCTCCCGCATCCCCCTGCTCCCCCCAACTCCCCTTGCGCCTCTTGCCGTTCGGCGTGTACAGCCTCTAGGTTAAACGGCGCATTAAGCATGCTTAACAGGCCACTGTTGTTGCGAGGTTGCCGTGCTCGGACGCCCTTCCGCACGCTACGGACGCCCCACCGAACGGTACGCCAGAGGCGTGGCCGCGGCCGTGGTCGCCGTAGCGGCCCTGATCACGGCGGCGAACGCGGGCCCGGCCCGGGCGTCCGACGACGGCCCCGCCCCGCCCACCGCACAGCACAGCGCTACCCGTTGGTAAAGCCGAGACCAAGGCGCGGGCTTCATTCCCCGCTTATGGGGCCAATTGACCGGTTGTACGGAAGTGGAATTTCTCACCGCTGTCGCTTGTCGCAGAAGTGTGCGGATAGTGTGAGCGACCCGGTGCCACCGGCCACGAGGTCGCGCACTGTTGCACCGACTGACGACGCGTCTTTGGGGGGCAGGACAACCGCGCGGCCCCGACGGAGGACAGACGACCGTGGACTCGCAAGGCCGTGGGCGGGGGGAGCCCATAGATCCCGCAGACCAGTGGGTACTCAATCCGGAGACCGGTGAGTACGAACTGAGGCTGGGTCCTGCCGCCGGGCAGCCTTCCGTGCCGGGATCCCGCCGTTCCGGCCCCCGGCCGACGCCGTCCGGCGGCAACGACACACCCGGCCGATCCGCCGACGCGACCGGCCGCGCGGACGTATCCGGCCACTCGGAGGCACCCGGCGGTTCGGACCTGCCCGGCCCCCGTCGGCGGCGCGGCCCGCAGCCCGAGCCCCAGCCGGCGGGCCGGCGCCGCGGCAAGGGCCCGACGAAGAAGAAGTCCACCGGAAAAAGGGTTCTGCTGTGGACCAGCGGCACCCTGGCCGTGGTCGTGATCGCCGCCGCGACCGGCGGCTACCTGTATCTGCGGCACCTCAACGGCAACATCACCACCACCGACACCGCCGGTGCCACCAGCGACTCCTTCAGCAAGGGGGAGGCGTTCAACATCCTGGTGATCGGTACCGACCGCCGCCAGGGCAAGGGCGACACCGGGTACGGCGACGCCAACAGCGTCGGGCACGCGGACACCAACATCCTGCTGCACGTGGCGAAGGACCGCAGCAACGCCACCGCGCTGAGCATCCCCCGGGACGTCATCACCGACATCCCCGACTGCCCGACCAAGCAGCCGGACGGCTCGGTCAGGACCATCCCGGGCACCGACCAGACCCGCTTCAACACCAGCCTCGGCCAGCTGGGCCGCGACCCGGGGTGCACGATCCGGACGGTCGAGAAGCTCCTGAACGGAGTCAAGGTCGACCACTTCATGATGGCCGACTTCAACGCGGTGAAGACGCTGACGACGGCGGTGGGGGGCGTGAAGGTCTGCCTGGCGCACGCCGTCAAGGACAAGAAGTCGCACCTGGACCTGCCCGCCGGACCCTCGACGGTCGCGGGCGAGCAGGCCCTCGCCTTCGTCCGCACCCGCTACAGCTGGGGCAACCACGGCGACCTCGACCGCATCAAGGTCCAGCAGCAGTTCCTCGGCTCGCTGTTCCGGCAGATGAAGTCCGACTCGACGCTCACCGACCCGAGCAAGCTCCTGGACCTGGCGGAGGCGGCGACCAAGGCGCTCACCGTGGACAAGGGGATCGGCTCCATCAGCACGCTCAAGGACGTGGCGATGGAGCTGAAGAAGGTGCCGCCGAAGAACATCAGCTTCGTCACCCTGCCGGTCCTCGACAACCCCGCCGACGGCAGGATCCACAAGACGGTCGTCCCCAACCCCGCCCTGGACCAGCAGATCGCCTCCGCGATCAGCGGCGACGTGTCCTTCAGCGAGGTCAAGCAGAAGGAGAAGGCGGCCGAGGCCGCCAAGCTCAAGGGGCCCCGCTCGGCCGCCGCGGAGGTCCGGGTGGACATCTACAACGCCGGCGCGGCCGCCGGCTCGGCCCAGGAGACGCTCACCTGGCTGCAGACCCAGAAGGGCGTGCCCAAGTCCAGCCAGCTGGGCAACTCCGGCACCCGGCAGCCGAGGACGACCCTGGAGTACGCTCCCGGCCAGGCCGACCAGGCGCGCGAACTGGCCGATCTGATGGGCCTGTCGGCCTCCGCCCTGACGCCGGGCAAGAGCGAGACCAACGCGCAGGGGCTGCCGGCGATCGTGCTCAGGCTCGGTCAGGACTTCAAGGGAGCGGGCGTTCCGGTCAGCGGCTCGTCCAAGGCTCCGGCCGGTGTTCCGAAGACGACCGCCAACGAGGTGAAGTGCGCCTCGTGACCTCAGGGGCCGGTTCTACGTCTCACTAAGCGCAGAGCGCGGAAATCGCCACGGCACGGGGCCGCGGCGGACCCGCACTCCGGCCTGTGCCCCGCACTCCACGGCACGCGGCCGGCAGCAAGCCACATGGTGCCCCGGTGCGCGAGCACGCGCGCGGGGTGTTGAACGAAGCCGCGGTGAGGGTGCCGGGGGCGGGAGGGCAGGAAGATGACGCAAAGCAGCGTGGGCAGAGAAGGGGCTCTGCCACGCACTCGGCGCGCCCACGTACCTGGTGGGGGCGGCGGCCAGGCGCCGGCCGGGGGCGAGGGCGGGGGCGGGCGCGGGGAGAACACGAAACCCGCGCGCCCGAAGCGGCGCATACTGCGCTATTCGGCCATGACGGTGGCGGTGCTGATACTCGGCACCGCCGGCGCGGGCTACCTCTACTACGAGCACCTCAACGCCAACATCCGCAAGGCCAAGCTGAACCTCGGCGAAGGCGGCGCGCCACAGGCCACGCCGAACGCGGCCGGCCAGACGCCGCTGAACGTGCTGATGATCGGCTCGGACAGCCGCAACACCGCCGAGGACCTGAAGCTCGGCGGTTCCAGGGGCGATGTGGGCCGTGCCCCGCTCGGCGACGTACAGATGCTGGTGCACCTGTCGGCCGACCGCACCAACATGTCCGTGGTCAGCCTGCCGCGCGACACCATGATCTCCATCCCCAAGTGCACCGACCCGAGCGACCACAAGGTGTACGAGGCGCTCTCGCTGTCCATGGCGAACGAGTCGCTGGCCCGGGGCGGCCCCGGCTGCACGGTCGCCACCTGGGAGAAGCTCACCAACATCCACATCGACCACTTCATGATGGTCGACTTCTCCGGTGTGGTCTCGATGGCGGACGCCATCGGCGGTGTCCCGGTCTGTGTGAAGCAGAACGTCTACTCGCACACCTCGGACGGCCACGGCTCGGGCCTGAAGCTGAAGGCGGGCACCACCTCGGTCAAGGGGGAGCAGGCCCTGCAGTGGCTGCGCACCCGCTACGGCTTCGAGGACGGCAGCGACATCGGCCGTACCCACGCCCAGCACATGTACATGAACTCGATGGTCCGCCAGCTGCGCGACAACGCGACGCTGAGCAACCCGGACGAGATGCGCAGACTGGCGGAGACGGCGACCAAGGCGCTCACCGTCGACGACGGCCTGGGCACGGTCAAGAAGCTGTACGACCTGTCCGAGGAGTTCAAGAAGGTCCCCACGAAGCGCATCACGATGACGACGCTGCCCACCACGCAGTGGTCGCAGAACCACGACCGGCTGGTGCCCATGGCCGGGGACGCCGACCAGCTGATCTCCATGATCCGCGACGACGTCCCGCTGGACGGTCAGGGCGCGAAGAAAAAGGCCCAGCAGACACCGCCGAAGGACCCGGCGGCACCGGCCGGCCAGATCGCCGTACAGGTTCGCAATGGCACCGGAGTGAACGGTGAGGCCCCGACGCCCCAGCGGGCGAGCGCGATCGAAGAGGTCCTTCGGGGCAAAGGGTTCACGGAGGCCAAGGTGGACGCCGCCGAGCTGACCCCCCAGGCCCGGACGACCATCCTCTACCCCAGCGCCGACCTGCAGGGCGACGCCGAGGCGGTGGCCAAGGCGGTCGGGCTGCCGACCGGTTCGGTGAAGAAGTCCACCGACGTCTCGGGGGTCACCCTGATCGTGGGCGCCGACTGGCGCACCGGGGCCACCTATCCGAAGACCACCCAGCCGACCAAGGCGCCCACCACGGCCGCCGTGCTGAACGGCGACAAGAAGGACGCCTGCATGGACGTGCAGAAGGGTTTCACCTGGTGAGGCCGACGGGGCCGCGGCTCGTGGGAACCGCGGCCCCGGTCAGTGGGTGATCAGCCGGTGGACGACCGGCGGGTGATCAGTAGGAGGCGGTCCGGGTGTCGATCTGGCCGCTGACGATGTCGATGCCGCCCTGCGCGAAGGACGTCAGGCCCTTGTCGTACACCTGCGGGGTGTAGCACTGGGTCTCACCCTGGTGGATCGTGCAGGTGTACTGGCGTCCGTCGTTGTTGCGGGTGATCACCGCGGTGGCACAGGCGTAACCGGCCGAGGCGTTTCCGCACGCGAACTGGGTGTAGTTGAGCGTGAGGCGGGCCCAGGCGGTGTGACATGTCAGGCTGTAGCGCAGCTCGATGGTGCCCATCGTGCCGGCCGCGTTCTTCATGGGCGCCGAGGCGACCGTGGTGCCGTCGTTGGCGCAGCCGGTGGAGGCCGGGCTGGTGCCGTCGTTGGTGTAGGCCTGGGCGGCACCGGTGGCGGCGAGCACCGACAGGGCGACACCGCCGGCGAGGACGCCGACGCGGGCGAGGTTGCGCTTCTTCAGGTTCATTCTGACCCCCTGGGCATGCCGATTGGCTGACGTGACATCACATGTCTGTCAGCCGAACGGGATTGACGGAAGAACGGGTGCCGACCCAAGCCGATCGCTCGATCGACCGACAGATCATGACCGACGACAATTGTCATGGCAAGGGAAAAACTCGTTCACACGGTGGGCAACTCTCGGTCACAAGTATGTCGATTGACGGGGCAGCCCGCCGAGATGATCATCCACACGCGGGTCGGCGCGGCCCGTCTGCTGGCCCACCAGGCCCCGACCGCGCTGCTCCCCGACCACCCCCACCTGCTGCACGCCGCCGCACCGCCGGACCCGCACGCCCTGCGCGACTCGGTGAACACCTCGCTGTCCGGCCTGTTCCTGCTGCTGGCGGCGATCTGCCTGGTGATCGGCGCGCTGGGCATCGCCAACACCACCCTGGTGGCGATCCTGGAGCGCACCGGCGAGATCGGCCTGCGCCGCTCCCTGGACGCCCGCCCCCGGCACATCGCGGCCCAGTTCCTGACCGAGTCCACCACCCTGGGCACCCTCGGCGGCCTGGTGGGCACGGCCATCGGCGTCTGCATGGTGGTCACGGTCGCCCTGATCCAGGACTGGACGGCCGTCGTCGACCCGCTGACGGTCCTCCCGGCCCCCCTCGTCGGCTCGTTCGTGGGCCTGCTGGCCGGCCTCTACCCGGCCCTGCGAGCGGCCCGCATTGAACCCCTGGAAGCCCTGCGCCAATAGGCCGTGCCAAGGGGCTGCGCCGACGGGCCGGGGCTGCCTACCCTCCCCCCATGCCGACTCCCGCCGCCCACACCGCCCACGCCGTCCACGCCGACCACGCCGTACGCGCCGCCCGCACGGCCGAGTCCCTGACCGCCGACCTCCCCCTGACCGCCCTCGAAGACCTCTACCGCGACCTGCACCGGCACCCCGAACTCTCCCTCCACGAGCACCGCACCGCCGCCGCCCTCGCCGGCCGGCTGCGCGCGGCCGGTTTCGAGACGGCGGACGGCATCGGCGGTACCGGAGTCGCCGGGATCCTGCGCAACGGCGACGGCCCCACCGTGCTGCTGCGCGCCGACCTGGACGCGCTGCCCGTCAAGGAGGAGACGGGGCTGCCGTACGCCTCCGAGGTGGACGGTGTGATGCACGCCTGCGGACACGACCTGCACGTCACCTGGCTGGCCGGCGCGGCCGGGGCGCTGGCGGCGGGCCGGGACGCCTGGTCGGGCACCCTGTTTCTGGTCGGTCAGCCCGCCGAGGAGAGCGGACAGGGCGCGGCCCGGATGATCGCGGACGGGCTGTACGAGCGCTTCGCCCGGCCCGACGTCCTGCTGGGGCAGCACGCGGTGCCCGGTCCGGCCGGACTGTATCCGCACGTGCCGGGGCTGATCATGGCGGCGGCGACGGAGATCGACATCGTGGTGCACGGCCGGGGCGGTCACGGCTCGCGGCCCGAGACCACCGTCGACCCCGTGGTGACCGCCGCCTACCTGGTCACCCGGCTGCAGACCGTGGTCTCCCGGGAGATCGCCGCCGGGGAGGCCGCCGTACTGACCGTGGGCCGGATCGAGGCGGGCACCCGGCACAACATCATTCCCGCCGAGGCGCGCATCGCGCTGAGTCTGCGCACCCGGTCGGAGCAGGTGCGGGAGCGCATGATCGGGGCGATCCGGCGCATCGCCCACGGCGAGTGCCTGGCGGCCGGCTGCCCGCGCGAGCCGGAGGTGACGGTCGGCGCCACCTTCCCGGCGACCGTCAACGACGCCGGCACCGACCGTCTGATCGCCGCCGTGCACGGCGAACTGTTCGGCGCCGGCACCGTCTTCGACCCCGGCCCGGCGATGGGCAGCGAGGACTTCCCGGAACTGGCGGCGGGCTCCATCCCGTACGCCTACTGGTTCGTCACGACCACCCCGCCCGACGTGTGGGAACAGGCGCCCGGCGCGGATCTCGCGGCCAAGCTCGACGCCGTACCGAGCAACCACAGCCCCCACTTCGCGCCCGACCCGTCCACGATCGCGCCGGGCGTCCGCACCCTGGTCTCGGGAGCGCTCGCCGTTCTGTCGCCGGCGTGACCTCCCGGCCCCCGGCCGAGCCGTTCCCGGCGGCTCAGCCCTGGGTCTGGAGCTGCCGCAGCTGCTGCTGGACGTGGTCCAGGGCACCCTGCCGGCGGCCCGGCACCCTGAGCCGCAACTCCGCGAGCGCGGGCCCGAGTTCACGGGCATGCGCGGTGTCCTCGATCCGCCCCCACTGGTGGTGGGCGCGGTCCACGGCCGCCTCCACGGCGGGCGCGTCCGGCGGCTGTCCGGCGGCCAGCCGGGCCGAGGCGACGGTCAGCCAGGTACGGCAGCTGCGCACCGGGTCGCCCGCGAACATCGCCAGGTCGGCGCGGACCTCGGCCCAGTGCAGGGCGTCCTGCGAACCGGGCCCGTGCGCCCGCAGCGCCGCGTGTTCCCAGCGGGCGGCGAGCGCGTCGGCGTCGGTGTGCCGGCCGGCCGCGACGGCGGCGCTGATGGCGGAGTGCGGGTCGCCGGTGGGCGGTGTCCGGGTGGACAGCAGGATGTTGCCGGGCGCCTCGTCGGCGATCCTGACCAGGGCCTGTTGGTGCAGCTCGGCCGGGGGCGGCCGGTGCCCGCTGCGCAGCAGGGTCGCCACGGCCTTCATGTACGAGGGCTGCGCGATCCCGCGTCTGGGCGGCGGGGGCGCGATCCGCCCGTGCACCGTGTTGTTGCGGCCGCAGTCCAGGGGCTGCGCCGCGAGCTGCTGCCAGGTCTCGGCGTCGGCGTGCAGGTCGAGGACGAGGGTGGTGGCGCCGGAGGGCCGCAACCGCAGTTCCTCGCGGATCCAGTGCCAGGGCAGGGCGGTGTAGCGCACGGAGGCCGGGGTGGTGCGGGCGAGCGCCAGATGGGGCAGGCGCTGGCGGCGGTCCAGCTGCAGCTGGCCGGTGACGAACACGGTCAGCGGGCCGGGCGCGGCCGCGGCGGCCCGCAGCCGGGTCAGCACGGCCTGGGGCTCCAGCGGGTCGGCGAGTTCGACCACGTTCGCGGTGTCGGTGCCGGACAGCACGGCGGGGGCGACGGCCGCCAGCACGGGGAGCACGGAAGCCGCCTCCACCAGGCGTCCCTTGCCCATCGGCGAGGCCGCGAGCAGCAGCACGGTTCCGGGCATCGTCCCTCCCCTGTCGACCGGTCGATCATCCGCCGCACAGGTCCTGCGGCAGCTCCTACGGCAGCACCGTAACCGCTGCCGCCCCGAAGGCAGGCCTCAGCACGGCATTCGTCCGGACTTGCCAGGCGGCCCCTGCCGGGTGTGCCCTGGAAGGCGGGGGCGAGGCGAGGAAGGAGTGCTCTCATGGCTCAAGCGGCACCCGCGTCCGGTGGCACGGCCCGGCGCCGGCGTACGCCCGACGTCTTCGACGAGCGGACCCATGCGCGGGCCCGGATCGCCACACCCGTCCTGCTGGGGCTGGTCTACGGCTACTGGGCCGCGGCCAACCTGCGTTCCGGCGGGCCCATCACCGGCTGGAACCTCCTGTTCGGCTTCGTCACCGCCCTCGTGTTCGCGGTCCTCTGCCTGGGCATCCAGGCGGTGGCCCCGAGGTTGCCGCGGGAGGCGCACGCAGTGCTGTGGGCGGTGTTCGCCGGCTGCGCGTTCGGTTTCCTGTACGTCCAGACCGGAGCTTCGGCGCTGCAGTCGGTGGGCTGGTCGCTGGCCGTCGCCGGGGTCGCGTTCACCGTGCTGTTCTACTGGTACTACACGCACGAGGACGCGGCGGGACGCCGCATCCGCTGACCGGCACACGCGTGGGCCCCGGCGGGAGCGCCGGGGCCCACGTGTTCCCCTGTGTTTCCCTCCGCACCGGCCGCCGGGCCGACTCCACGGGCCCGACGGCACTCCACCCACCAGGAAACACCCGTTCGGGTCAACCCTCCACCGGAGGGCCGCGCACGGCTCGCGCGTCCGCCCGCGCGGCCGTTGTCTGGAACCGTGTCCACCGTCTCCCGACGCCTGCGCGACGGCCTGTCGGCCGTACTGGTCGCCCTCTCCTGCCTGCTCGTGCCGTTCGGCACGCTCGCGGCCTGGGCGACCTACGGGCTCACGGACACCGGCCGGTACGTCACCGCCATGGCGCCGCTGGCCGGCGACCCGCACGTGCGGGACGCCGTCGCGGACACCGTCGGGGACGGCATCGTGCGCGCGGCGGCCGCCGGGCGGCCGATGAGCGCGGACGTACGCCCGTTCGTGCGCGCGGCGGTGCGTTCCTTCACCCGGACCCGCGCCTTCCGCGTCGCCTGGGACGCCGGCAACCGGATCACCCACGACGCCGTGCTGCGCGCGCTCCAGCAGGACGGGGACCCGCGCGGGCGGCCGGTCACGGTCGACCTCGCTCCGGTCACCGCCCAGGTCAAACGCCAGCTCGCCCACGACCATGTGCCGCTCGCCGACCGCATTCCGGTCGAGCACACCTCGGTCGCCGTCCTCGCGGCGGACGAACTGGCCCGGTACCGCAAGGGATTCCACATGCTCGAACTGGCCGGCTTCTGGCTCCCGGTCACCACGGTCGCCTCGGCCGCCCTCGGCATCGGCCTGGCGGTCCGGCGCCGACGGGCCGTCACCGCGACGGCGCTGGGCACGGCCCTGGGCGGCGCGGTGCTCGCCGTGGCCCTGTCGCTCGGCCGTCGTCTCACCCTCTCCGGCCTGCCGCCCGACGCGCCCCACCCGGCCGCCGCCGCGGTCTACGACGCCCTGACGGCCGACCTGCGCACGGCGTCCTGGCTGCTGGTGGCCCTGGGCCTGGCGGCGGCCCTGACCGCGTACCTCACCCGCCGGGTCCGCCGCGCGCCACCCGGGCCAGGGTCCGCAGCGCCTCCCTCAGCTCCCGCTCCGACACCGACGCGAGCCCGAGCCTGACCGCGTCCGGGGTGTGGGCGGGGTCGGCCGAGAAGGCCGTGCCCGGGGTGACCGCGATGCCGTGGGCCGCGGCCGCCGCCGTGAAGGTGTCCGCGCGCCACGGGGCGGGCAGCCGCCACCAGGCGAAGTAGGCGGACGGGTCGGACCGTACGGAGAAGGGGCGCAGTTCCTCGGCGAGCAGCCGCTGCCGGCGGGCCGCGTCCCGCCGCTTGGCGGCCACCAGGCGGGCCACCGTGCCCTCCTCCAGCCAGCGCACGGCCGCCTCCAGCGCGAGGCCGCCCGCGCCCCAGCCGCCGGAGCGGACGGCCGAGGCCAGCGCCTTCGCCCGGCCGGGGGGTGCGGCGACGAAGCCGACCGTGAGACCGGGCGCGACGCGCTTGGAGAGACCGTCGACGACGTGGGTGAGGCCGGGCGCGAGGGCGGCCAGCGGGGGCTCCGCTCCCGGATGGAGGAAGGACCAGACCCGGTCCTCCACGGCCGGCAGCGTCAGCTCCCGCATCAGTGCGGCCAGTCGGGTCCGGCGCCGGGTGCTCGTGGTCAGCGAGGTCGGGTTGTGCAGGGTCGGCTGGAGATACAGGACCGACAGGGGCGCGGCGCGGTGGGCCGCGGCGATCGCCTCCGGCAGCGGCCCCTCCTCGTCCGAGGCCAGCGGGACCAGTGTGCCGCCCAGCCGTGCGGCGATCTCCTTGACCAGCGGATACGTCAGCTGTTCCACGCCGATCCGGCCGCCCGGCGGGACCAGGCAGGAGAGCGTGGCGGCGATGGCCTGGCGAGCGTTGCCGGTGAACAGGATCCCGGCCGGGTCCGGGCGCCAGCCGCCGGCGGCGAGCAGGTCGGCCACGGCCGTCCGGGCGGCCGCCGTTCCGGTGGCCGGGGCCGGCCACAGGGCCGTCGTCAGCGCGTCTGGGCGCAGCAGGGGCGCGAGGGCCGGGGCGAGCAGCTCGGACTGGCCCGGCACGGCCGGGTAGTTCAGCTCCAGGTTGACGAGCGCGGTGGTCGCCGGTTCGACGAGCGCGTGCCCCGCCCCGCCCGGCTCGGTGGCCCGGACGAACGTACCGCGCCCCACCTCGCCGACCACCAGCCCCCGGCGCACCAGTTCGGCGTAGACCCGCCCCGCCGTCGAGGGCGCTATCCCGCGCCGCCGGGCGAACGTCCGCTGCGGCGGCAGCCGTTGTCCGGGCCTGAGCCGTCCGCCGTTGATGTCGGCGGCGATCCGGTCGGCTATGAGCCGGTAGTCCACCCCACGTCCCCCTTCCGCCCCGGCACCGCGCATTGCACCGAGGGCAAAGATCTTATTGCACTGATCATTTGGCCCGCCCTAGGGTCGTCACCATGAGCCCCTTCCTCGCATACGAGGACAAAGGCCCCGCGCTGTCGTCCCGGGTCCCGCTTGTCCTCGTGCACGGCCATCCCTTCGACCGCACGATGTGGACGCCGCAGCTGTCCGCCTTCGCCGCCGACCGCCGGGTGATCGCCCCCGACCTGCGCGGCTACGGCGCCTCCCCGGTGCCCGCGGACCGCCTCACCCCGCTCGCCCGCTTCGCCGAGGACGTCGGGGAACTCCTCGACGCGCTGGAGGTGGACGCCTTCGTCCTGGCCGGCCTGTCGATGGGCGGCCAGATCGCCATGGAGGCGTACGACCGCTACGGCGACCGGTTCCGGGGCCTGGTCCTCGCCGACACCTTCGCGGACCCGGAGAGCGCCGAGGGCCGGCGCGGCCGCAACGCGATGGCCGACCGGCTGCTGCGCGAGGGCATGCGGGGCTACGCCGACGAGGTCCTGGAGAAGATGGTCGCGCCGCACGCGGCCCCCGAGGTGAAGGCGCACGTCCACCGCATGATGACGGCCACCGCCCCCGAGGGCGCCGCCGCCGCCCTGCGCGGCCGGGCCGAACGCCCCGACTACCGGCCGTTGTTGGCCCGGGTGGCCGTGCCGGCCCTGGTGGTCGTCGGCGCCGAGGACACCTACACCCCGGTCGCGGACGCCGAGGCCATGCACACCGTCCTCCCGGACTCCACCCTGCATGTCGTCGAGGGCGCCGCCCACATGCCGAACCTGGAACGGCCCGAGGAGTTCAACGAGGTACTGGGGAAATTCCTGGCGCGGGTGGACGCGCACGCGTGACCTCCGACCGGTGAGAAGCCCGGGGGCGGCTAGGAGCCCTGGGCCGGTGAGGAGCCCGGGGGCGGCGAGGGGCCCGGGGGCGGCGAGGGGCCCGGGTCCGGTGACGGCCCCAGGGACGGTGACAGACCCAGGAACGGTGACGGGCCCGGGTCCGGTGACAGACCCAGGGACGGTGACAGACCCAGGAACGGTGACAGACCCAGGAACGGTGACAGACCCAGGAACGGTGACGGCCCCAGGAACGGTGACAGACCCAGGGACGGTGGCCGCGAGGTCCAGTCGCGGGCTCGGCGCCCGGTGCGCGGGACCGCTGCCGGCGGGACCGCTGCGGGCAAGACCGCTGCCGGCGGGACCGCTGTCGGCGGGACCGATGCCGGCCGTGGTGAGCGCCGTGGCCGGCTGCCGGGCGGCCGGCACCGGCGGCGTCACGCCGGTAACGCGACTGCTCGCCTTCCTGCCCTGGCTGCTGGCCCCCACCGGTGTCGCCCTCCTGTGCGCGCTGTTCGCCCGCCGGTGGTCCGCACCGGTGTGGGCCGTGGCCGTGGCCGTGACCGTCCTCGGCCTGCTCGCCTGGTTCGCCGGGCCGTACGAAGAGACCGGCGAGCCCCGGGACCGCCCCCGCCTCCACCCGGTCCTGACCTCCGACGTCGAGTGCGAGTACACCTGACAGGCCACCCTCAAACGGGAGTTCGACACCGCCCACCTCTCCCGGCGGGCGTCCAGCCGCTTCCGGGCACGCCCGGGGTGGGACATCACCCTTCACCAGCGCTGACGGCCCCGGGCCCCCGGGTCGCCCCGGACGGACCGGTCATAATGGCCGCATGCCCCGCGAGTTCCCCATCGGCCTCACCCCTCCCGACTGGCTGGTGCGGAACATTCGGCCGCAGCAGGCACCGGTCAACCGGCCCGCCATGGCCCGCGCGGCCCTCGCGATGGCCCTGCCGCCGGCCGTCGGGCTCGCCACCGGACACGCCGCCTACGGCGCCCTCGCCTCCATGGGCGCCCTGTCCGGCGTCATCGGCGACACCGCCGACGCCTACCGCATGCGCATCCTCAACATCGCCGTACCGCAGTTCTTCGGTGCCGTCGGCGTCGCCCTCGGCGCCCTGGTCTTCGGCCACGGCTGGCTCGCGGTCGCCACCGTCACCGGCGTCGCGCTGGTCTCCGGGATGATCTCGACGATCGGCGCGGTGGCCTCCGTATCGGGCCTGCTGCTCCTGCTCGACTCCGTGATCGGCGCCGGGCTCCCGCTGCCCGGCCCCTGGTGGCTGGCCCCCGCCCTGATGTCCGGCGGCGGACTGCTGGTCCTGCTCCTGGCCCTGCTCGCCTGGCCGCTGCGCTCCGGGGTCCCGGAACGGTCGGCGGTGGCGCAGACGTATCGTTCCGTGGCAAGCCTGCTGGCGGCGACGGCCCGCTCCACGGAGTACGACCGGGCCCGGCACGCCGTCACCCAGTCCCTGAACCAGTCCTACGACCTCATCCTGGCCCGGCGCGCCCGCCACCACGGCCGCAACCGCGAACTGACCCGTCTGCTGGCCCAGTTGAACGCGATCACCCCGGTGGTGGAGGCGGCCCCGGCGGCCCACCTCGACGGCAGACCGCTGCCACCCGAGACCGCCACGACCGTCCGCCACCTCGCCGACGCGGTGGAATCCGGCTACACGGGCCCGATAGCCCTGGACCTGCCCGCGCCCGCCTCCGAGACGGCCCGGGCCGTCGACCACGCCCTGCGCCACGCGGCCGCGGTCGTCACCACCCCCGACGTCGACCCCCGGGGCATCGACGACCGCCTCGGCCGCCCGGCCGCCCTCGGCATCCGCACCGCCCGCGCCGCCCGCAACGTCGTCCTGTCCGCCAACTCCTGGCGCTACGGCCTGCGCCTGGCCCTGTGCATCGGCATCGCGCAGGCCCTGGTCTCCCTCATCCCGGTGCCGCGCTCCTACTGGGTCGCCCTCACCATCACCTTCGTCCTCAAGCCCGACTTCGGCTCGGTCTTCTCCCGGGCGCTGCTGCGGGCCCTGGGCACGGTGGCGGGCCTGCTGATCGCGGCGGCGGTACTGGCGGAGGTGCCGCGCGGCTGGTGGGACGTGCCGACGATGCTGGTGCTGGCCCCGCTGATCCCGGCGCTGACCCCACGGGGCTACGGCTACCAGACCGCCGCGATCACCCCGGTCATCCTCGTTCTCTCCGATGTCCTCAACCACCAGGGCACGGCCCTCCTCCTGCCCCGCCTCCTGGACTCCCTGATCGGCTGCGCGATCGCGCTCGTCGCCGGTTACCTCCTGTGGCCGGAGAGCTGGCACACCCGCGTCGGCGACCGCCTGGCCGACGCGGTGACGGACACGGCCCGCTATGTGGAGACGGCGTTCACGGACCTCACCGTCGGCGAGCGGGAGGACTCCTCGTCCGCGGACCGTGCCGCCCGTATGCGCCGCCGCCTCTACCGCGACCTCTCGGTCGTCCGCACGGAGTTCCAGCGGGCCCTGACCGAACCGCCGCCGACCGGCCGCCGCGCCGCCGCCTGGCTGCCGCTGGTCGTCGCCGTGGAACGCATCGTCGACGCGACGACGGCGGCCCGGGTCCGGGTCGGCCACGGCGCGGCGGCGCCGTCCCCGGCCGAGGTCGCGCAGGTCACCCTGCAACTGAGGGAACTGGCGGAGGGCGTCAGACACGCGGAGTCCCTGGTCGCGGTCCGCACGGACCTGACCGGCCCGGCGGACAGCGTCCTGGAACCGCTGCGGCAGGAGGTGGCCGCGGCCAGATCGATCACGTCGCCGCACTAGTCATTCCGGGGTGCCGACACTCAAGATCCCAACCTGGGGCCGCTAACCTTACGTGTCCGTCCTGGCCAGGGATTAAACGGACACCAACTCACGCGAAGGGTTGCGCACATGGGCATTCTCACTCTCCTGCGGAACGCGTTCGGCCGGTCACGCAAGGCGCGTACCGCGGAAGCAGAGGGTGCGGACAGCACGCCTTCGCCTTCCGCCGAGCCGGCCCCGACGGTCCCGTCCCCGTCCCCGGAACCCCGCCCCGCGGCCTCCGCCCAGGTGCCGGAACCCCGCCCGTCCTCCCCCGAGGAGGAAGAACACGACCTGGTCGCGGCGGCCTTCGACAACATCACGGTCCCCCGCCCGTCCCCTCCGGCAGAGGACCGCGCACACGACTTCCCGGCCCGGGGAACCACGACGGAGCCCGCGCCTGCGCAGACGTCCGAGGAGGCCGAGCCTCTGCCGGAGACCGGGACTGCGGCTGCGACGACTGCGGAGGCGGCCGAGGAGGCCGAGCCTCTGCCGGAGCCTGTCGCCGAGGTTCGGGCCGAGAGCACGCCGGAAGCGGAGGCCGAGCCCGAGGCCGGGACTACGGCGGAGACCGAGCGGGAGCCGGTTGCCGAGGCTCAGGCGGAGAGCACGCCGGAAGCAGCGGAGGCCGAGGCCGAGGCCGGACTGACGGCGGAGGCAGTTCCGGAAGCGGAGCCCGTGGCCGACGCAGCCCCGGAAGCGGAAGCCGATCCGGAAACGGAGCCCGAGGCGGACGCCGAGCCCGAGGCGGACGCCGTCCCGGAAGCGGAGGCGGAGCCGGAAGCGGAGCCCGTGGCGAAGGCGGTCGAGGAGGCTGAGCCTTCGGCGGAGGCGGAGCCCGTGGCGAAGGCGGTCGAGGAGGCTGAGCCTTCGGCGGAGGCGGAGCCCGTGGCGGACACCGTCGAGGAGGCGAAGGCCGAGCAGGAGGCCGAGCCTGTGACGGACGCCGTCGAGGAGATCGAGCCTTCGGCAGAAGCCGAGGCTACGACGGAGCCCGTGGCGGACACCGTCGAGGAGGCGAAGGCCGAGCTGGAGGCCAAGCCTGTGACGGACGCCGTCGAGGAGATCGAGCCTTCGGCAGAAGCCGAGGCTACGACGGAGCCCGTGGCGGACACCGTCGACGAGAGCGCACCTGCGGCGGAGGCCGAGTCCGAGTCGGAGCCCGTGTCGGCCGCTCTCGACAGTGAGGCCGTTTCGGAGCCGACGGCCGACGTCTCCCCGGAACCGGAATCGGAACCGGAAGTGGAAGTGGAAGTGGAAGTGGAACCGCTGGCTGCCCACGCGGACGAACCCGCGGCCGCCGACGGCGAGACCGCCCCACAGGGGCCACCCGCACCCGACGACGAAAGCCGCACGGGTGGTGCGGGTGGGAACGAACCGGCCGAAGGCGAAGCCGAGGCCGCACCAACGACGCCTGCGACACCCGCAACCCCCCTCACCCGCCTCAAGACCCACGCCCCCAGCCTCGCCACCGCCTACAAGGCAGCCGCGTCCCCCCTCGCAAAAGCCGACCTCACCGGCACCCGAGCGAAGCTCTACCTCGTCCTGGACCGCTCCGCGAGCATGCGCCCGTACTACAAGGACGGCTCCGCCCAGGCCCTCGCCGAGCAGACCCTCGCCCTCGCCGCCCACCTCGACCCCGAGGCCACGGTCCCGGTCGTCTTCTTCTCCACGGAGGTGGACGGCACCGGCGAACTCACCCTCACCGAGCACGAGAACAAGATCGACGACCTGCACGCAGGGCTCGGCCGCATGGGCCGTACCAGCTACCACGCCGCCGTCGAAGCCGTACTCGCCCTGCACGACAAGTCGTCCGACCCCACCGCCCCCGCCCTGGTGATCTTCCAGACGGACGGCGCCCCGGACGCCAAGACCCCCGCCACCCAGTCGCTCACCGAGGCCGCGAAGAGCCACCCCGCCGTCTTCTTCTCCTTCGTCGCCTTCGGAGAGCACGACAACAAGGCCTTCGACTACCTCCGCAAACTGAAGACCGACAACACGTCCTTCTTCCACGCGGGCCCCACCCCCCGCGAGCTGACCGACACCGAGCTGTACGAGGGCGTACTGGCCGCCTGGCGCCCGTAAGCCCCACCGCAGCCCCACGAGTCCCACCGCACCCCGCCGGGGTGGACGGGCACACACCCGTCCACCCCCCGAAACGCGGGTGAGTCGATCTCCGGCGGACCAGTAGGATTTCGACTCATGGCGGCCACTGGATCCGAGAAGCAGGGGGCGAAGGCGTACTACGTCTCGACCCCCATCTACTACGTCAACGACGCTCCTCACCTGGGCCACGCCTATACGACCGTCGCAGGCGACGTGCTCACCCGCTGGCACCGTCAGCGCGGCGAGAAGGTGTGGTACCTCACCGGCACGGACGAGCACGGTCAGAAGATCATGCGCACGGCCGAGGCCAACGGGGTCACCCCGCAGGCCTGGGCCGACAAGCTCGTCACCGAGGCCTGGAAGCCCCTGTGGGAGCACCTGGAGATCGCGAACGACGACTTCATCCGCACCACGCAGAAGCGGCACACCGACCGCGTCCGGGAGTTCGTGCAGGACCTGTACGACAAGGACGAGATCTACAAGGGCGGCTACGAGGGCCCGTACTGCGTCGGCTGCGAGGAGTACAAGCTGCCGGGCGAGTTGCTCGACGGCGAGGGCGAATTCGCGGGCGAGAAGCTCTGCCCGATCCACAAGAAGCCGGTGGAGATCCTCAGCGAGGAGAACTACTTCTTCAAGCTGAGCGAGTACGGCGAGAAGCTCCTCGCCCACTACGAGGCCAACCCGGACTTCATCCAGCCCGAGTCCGCGCGCAACGAGGTCGTGAACTTCGTCCGCCAGGGCCTGCAGGACCTCTCCATCTCCCGCTCGACGTTCGACTGGGGCATCCCGATCCCCTGGGACGACAAGCACGTGATCTACGTGTGGGTCGACGCGCTGCTGAACTACGCCACGGCGGTCGGCTACAACGAGAACCAGGCGAAGTTCGAGGAGACCTTCCCGGCCGACGTCCACCTTGTCGGCAAGGACATCCTCCGCTTCCACGCGGTGATCTGGCCGGCCATGCTGATGGCCCAGGGCCTGCCCCTGCCCGGAAAGATCGCAGCGAACGGCTGGCTGATGGTCGGCGGCGAGAAGATGTCCAAGTCGAACCTGACCGGCATCAAGCCGCAGGACCTCACCACCCACTTCGGCGTGGACGCCTACCGCTGGTACTTCCTGCGCGCGATCGCCTTCGGCCAGGACGGTTCCTTCTCCTGGGAGGACTTCTCCGCCCGCTACACGAGCGAGCTGGCGAACGACTACGGCAACCTGGCCTCGCGGGTCGCCGCGATGGTCGGCAAGTACTTCGGCGGTACGCTCCCCGAGGCCACGGCCGTCGGCGAGGCGGAGCAGGCGGTCCGCGACGGCCTCGCCAAGGCCGTCGCGGAGGCCGACCGGAAGATCGGCGACGAGCTGGACTTCCAGGGCGGCATCCTGGCCGTCTTCGACTTCGTCAAGCAGGTCAACGGCTACCTCACCGAGCAGGAGCCCTGGAAGGTGGCCAAGGACACCTCCGAGGAGGGCCAGGCCCGCCTCGCGACGATCCTCTACACCGCCGCCGAGTCCCTCCGCGCGGTGGCCGTCCTCCTCAACCCGGTCATGCCGGACACCTCCCAGCAGCTCTGGGACTCCCTGGGCGCGGAAGCCTCCCTCGGCACCCTCGCGGACCAGCGCGTCCAGGAGGCCGGCGAGTGGGGCAAGCTCCCGACCGGCTCCACGGTCACCAAGGGCGCGGTGCTCTTCCCCCGCCTGGAAGAGAAGCCGACCGCGTAACTTCCCTCCCACACCAACGCGCCCCGCTCCTGGCCTCACCAGCAGCGGGGCGCGAACGTTTCTCCCACTCTCGAAAGAGTGAATGCTTCCCCATCCACCACAAACAGAGCTTTCTGTCCTCTTACGTTGCCCCCATGGTCACATCCACCCACGAGGCATCTCACCGGATCTTCCAGGACAGGCCGGAGCTGCTCACCCCTGTCTTCGACCTCCTCGGAGTCCCGATGTCCGCGAAGGCGTCGGTGTCGGTGCTCAGCGTCGACGTGACGGAGATCCAGCCTCTGGAAAGACGCGTGGACACCGTCCTGCGCGTCGAACCGTCCGACGGGGACGCCTTCCTGCTCGCCATCGAGACGCAGGGCCGTCGGGACAACCGCAAGGCGACGAGCTGGTCGTACTACGTGGGGTATCTGCACGAGAAGTTCTGCCTGCCGGTGCTGCTCCTCGTCACCTGCACCGACCGGCGCACGGCACGGTGGGCGACCGGACCATTCACCTGTGAGGTGGGAGGCTGGACCACCCAGAGCACCCATCCATTGGTCCTGAGCCCCGACAACGTACCGATGATCACCGACCGGCGCACGGCCGCGCGGAACCTGGCGATGGCGACGTTCTCCGCCATCACGCATAGCAGGAATCCGAAGGCCGAAGCCATACTGGAGGCCCTGTTCGGCGCCCTGCAGGAGACGGACCCGCAGACCGCCCTGTATTTCAGCGGCCTACTGGAGATCGGCCTGGGAGACACTCCCGCCCGACAGACATGGAGAAAGCTGATGAGTTTCACCAACTTCTTCCCCGGCCGGGGCACCCTGCTGGAGGAGACCTACCTGGAAGGCCAGGCCGAGGGCGAAGCCAGGGGCGAAGCCAGGGGCGAAGCCAAGGCGATCCTCCGCTTCCTTGAGGCACGGGGCATCTCGGTCCCCAAGGAGGCCCGGGACCGCATCGCCGGCTGCACCGACCTCGACCTCCTCAACCGCTGGCTGGACCGGACGCCCCACGTGGAGAGCGTCGACGACCTCTTCGCCGGGGACGCGGGGCCTGCTGCGGACAAAGCCGAGGACTGACTCGCGGGCGATCATGATCGACGACCTGGACGCTACACCGGAACTGCACGACTTGCTCCGGTTCACCTTGACAGCCATTGGCTTGGGCGTTCCGCCGGAGCGAGTAGTCGGCGACTTCCGTTCCGGGCTGGAGGAACTGAGACAACAAGACTGCCTCCCCCTCCGGGACATGGCCCGCGTCCGGGCCAGGGTGGACAAGCGGCCCGATGACGAACACGGGGACGAGGAATGGGTCCGGGGGTACATCGCCGGATACACGGCGGCATGGGCCGCAGCAGTACTCCGACTCCTGGAGACGCGTGACATCGAGGTACCCAAGGAGGTCTTCCGCCCCCTCTACGTGTGTCCAGACCCGGGTTTCCTCACGCGCCGCCTCGACCACGCCATCACGGTCGACGCACCGGAGGAACTGTTCACCCCCCTGACCTGAGGAGCGGTGCGTAGGCCTCCGGGCCCCGGTTCAGATTCCCGAGGCGTACGTCACGAAGTCCGCCCAGGCCTCCGGCGCCAGCGCGAGCCGGGGGCCTTCGGCGTGCTTGGAGTCGCGGACACGGATCGTGCCGGGCGTTTTGGCCACCTCGACGCAGGAGTTGCCGTCGTTTCCGCTGCTGTAGCTGCTCTTGAACCACGCCAGCTCGGAGGCGTCCCCGGCAGTGGTCTTGCGGATCATGATTCTCCCAGCAGTTGCTCGATGTAGGCCAGCGACTCCCGTGGTGAGAGCGCCTGAGCCCGGATCGTGCCATACCGCAGCTCAAGGATGCGCAGTTGTTTGGGATCGGTGGTCGGCCGACCGTTGAATGCACCATCGGAGCGGCCCACGGCCGAACCATCCGCGAACTTCAGTAGTTCGATCTTGCCGTCCATACCGGAGTGGGTCTCGCAGTTCAACGGCATCACCTGAAGAACGACGTTGTGCAGACCACCAACCTCCAACAGACGTTCGAGCTGTTGGCGCCACACCATTGTGCCCCCGATCGGGCGGCGCAGAGCCCCTTCTTCCAGGACGAAGCTGAGCGCTGGCGCGGGTGAACGCTCGTAGATAGACGCACGAGCGACACGTGCAGCCACCATCCGCTCCACCTCATCCGGCGAGTATGGAGGCTGCATGGCCTCGAACAACGCTCGGGCATGGCCAGGCACCTGCAAGAGGCCGTTGATGCCGTGGCTTTCGTAGATGCCGACCTCTACCGCCTGCGCCTCCAACTTGGCCAGCTCTCGAACCTTCTTCGGATACCGAACCCTCTTCACGTCCTCCCAAGCCGCCGCGAGGAGCCCGCCCGCCCCCAACACCTCGTCGGCCCTGTCCAGGTACTCCTGCCTGGGGATCCGCTTCCCGCCCTCGATCTTGTAGACGAGGTCCTCCCCGTACCCCACCGCCTCCCCGAACTCGGCGGCCCGCAGTCCCACCGCCTCCCTCCGCAGCTTCAGCTGGCGCCCCACCGTGGTGATGACGGCCACGCCCCACTCGTCGTCCGGGTCCACCTCCCAACCCGGCTCGTCCGCCTCGCCCTTGAGCCGGACCTCGTCACGGTTCACCTGCTGCATCCGCGCCCCCTCCGTCGCATGTCCGCGCCGCAACGCCCCTTACCCGTACAACCCCTGCCGACAGCCCCGACAGCACTGGACAAACTCCGGACAGTCACCGTACGGACCGGCTGAGTCACTGTTCACCGTAAGCACTCACCACCACTGTGAGTCACGTGAACCAGGAAATCTCCACCCGACTCCACCCCCGCACCCGCCACTTCAGTGCCCTCTTCTCACCCACCCCCCGGGGTGCCCGACTCGCTCGCCTCCTCGCCACGGAGTGGCTGCGCACCTGGGACCTGCCCCATGGCATCGACGGGTCCGCCGAGCACGTCGTCGCGGAACTCACCGCGAACGCGGCCACCCACGGCAGGCTGTCCGGCCGCAGCTTCCGCCTCGCCCTCGTGGCCACCGCCGCCGTACTCCGCGTCGAGGTCACGGACACCCGCGCGGACGCCCTCCCGCACCTCCGGCCACCAACCCGGGACGCCGAGTCAGGCCGTGGCCTCCTCCTCGTCGAGGCCCTCGCCGACCGCTGGGGCGTCGAACTGGGGCCCGTACCGCGCAAAACTGTCTGGGCGGAACTCGACCTGCCACCGGAACCCGGCCGCGTGTGCTCCGGTGCCGTGGGCGGTCTTCCCCAAAGGACACGAGAGGGAAAGGAACCGCACCAAGCCCCACCCTTCCCGCCCACGGCACACGCTCACTCGGGTGGGTGAACATCACCGGCTCGGCTGGATTCCTGACGGGTCGTCTGCCCTAGGCTCAGCGCAACACGACACAGCACGGCCCCCAGACATACGACGGCCCTCGCCGGGACTGCCATCCCACTGCGAGGGCCCGACCACCAAGGAAGAAGCACCTTCCCGATGGACACCACCAAGAAGGAAACACCCCTTCCCGATGGACACCCAAAACACTAGCGCGCACCCACCGGCCCGGTCCCGTAACAGCGGGAAAAACCACCTCCACGGACACCCCGCCGGCGTCATCCACGACAACGCCCGCCACACCACCCGCTTCACGGTGATCGGCAACCACCTCACCCAGCACCCGGACCTGTCGCTGCTCGCGATCGGACTGTCCTGCCACATCCAGTCGCTGCCCACCGGCTCGCGCGTCGACATCAAGTCCCTCACCGCCCGCTTCCACGAGGGTTCCACCCGTATCGCCGCCGCCCTGCGCGAGCTGGAGACCCACGGCTACCTGCGCCGCACCCGCGTACGCACCGAGACCGGCCGGATCGTCACCCGCACCGTCTCCTGCAACCAGCCCGGCCACCGCGGCGACCGCGACGCGCCCGAACCACCCCCGCCCAGGCTCCCGGCCCGCCGCGCGGCCACCGCCCCGCAGCAGAGACCCGCACGCCCCCGCGCCCTCCCCGCCGTGCCGAAACCCGCGTACACCTCCCCCGCCCTCCTCCAGGCGGCCACGGACGTCCTCTCCGGCCTCCGTCGCGTTGACCCCCGTCTACTCCTCTCCGCCACCGACGCCGAGCACCTCGCCCCGGGCGTCGCCGCCTGGCTGGAACGGGACCTCACTCCCACCGCCGTACGCCACGCCCTGAGCAGAGACCTGCCAGACCCCCTGCGCCGCCCGGCCGCCCTGCTGGCCCACCGCCTCACCGCCCAGCTGCCACCCCTGCCACCGTTCCGCACCCCCGAACCGCCCCCGCCCGCCCACCACCCCATGCGCAACTGCGACACCTGCGACCGCGGCTACCGAGGCCCTGACCCACACAACTGCCAGAGATGCACGTCAGAGCGCTGCCCGGAGGGCACACCATGAGCCACACCCGTCGAGGCATCACCGGTGTCCTCCGGATGAAGGGGCCGCCGGATACCCTGGCTGGGGCACTCCTGGAGGACACCATGAGCACACCGGCCGACCACGGACGCGAGCTGATCGCCCGCCCGGACCAGACCCCGGACGCCCTCCGCGCGGCTCTCGCCGTCGTCGCCCCCGGCCGCTTGGACGAGATGCAGGCCACGAAGGACGACGCCTTCGCCAAAGCCATCGAGTGGCAGTCCCTGAGCCCGGTACGGAGCTGGGTCCTCACCTGGGCCAGGGACATCGAAATCGCCCGGCGCCCCGATCTGTCCTCCCGCCTCGCTCATGCGCAGAACAGGTTGGAAGACGAGGATCCTGCCACCGCCCGGGAAGCGCTGCACGAGCTGAGCGCTGTCCTGGACGAGGCCATGAAGGCAGTACGCGGTTGAGCTGGAAGTGGGAGTACGCCTTCGGTGCCGAGGAAACCGCTCGCACCGCGCCCGCCGACTTCCTGGCCCATGTGGCGAAGAAGGCGGACGAGCTGGTCAGAGCCGCCGAAGCCGTCCACATCCACGGCCGGGCCCACGAGGGAATCGACCCGAAGGGCGGCGACGTCATCGTCCCGGGCGGCATGTTCAGATACCAGATCGTCGTACGCAGCGAACGCGTCTACCTCGTACAGATCACTTACCTGGGCTTCTGAACGCGCTGCTCGTCACGTCGGCCCCGACCTGCCCAGGTCGTGGTGAGCGGCCGTTGAAGCTCCCGTGAAGGGGCCTTACGACGCCTCAGTTGCCCTCGCGGACGCGGAGGTTGTCGCCGTCACTCACGAATTTCGCCGGGACCGGGCGGTAGGCTCCGCCCGACCACCGCCCCCACGCCCACCTGGCCGAACGAGTGAATCTCCCCGAGTCCCAGCCCCATGAACCCCACCTGCGCCTCCTCACCGACGCCCTGGCCGCCCCCCTGTCCCTGGCACTCGCCGGCGGTTACGCCCTCCAGGCCCATGGCCTGCTCGAACGTCCCCACAGGAACGTGGACTTCGCCACCGAGAGCGCCGAGCCGATGCCCCGCATCGCCCGGATCCTCACCGAGGCCCTGACCGCCCGGGGTCGCGAGGTGAGCGTCCAGGACACCGACCCCCTCTCCGCGCACCTGTCGGTGACCGATCCGACGTCCGGCACGCCCTGCGACCTGGCCCTGCACAAGGAGACCCTCTGGAGCCCGCCGGTCCTGACGCCGTACGGACCCACGCTCGCCCTGGAGGACGCGGTCGGCACGAAGATCCGCGCCCTGTACGACCGCGGACTTGCCGTCGACCTCATCGACGCGCGCGCGGCGGCGGCCCGTTTCCCCTGCCCCCGCCTGGAGGAACTGGCCCGCCGCCATGCCAGGGACGACTTCGACCTGCCCACCCTGCAGACCCGTCTGGAGGGCGGGGACTACTACCCCGACTCGTCCTTCACGGCGTACGGCCTGACCGAGGACGAGATCACCGGTCTGCGCGCCTGGGCCCTGGCCTGGTCGACGGACATCGCCGAACGGCTCCTGGAGGAGGGCGCCTCCCCGGACGAGACGCAGGACTGAGCCGACAACAACCGTACGAGAAGGGCTCGGAACCTGTCCCGGTTCCGAGCCCTTCCCCCGCCTGCCTCTGCCCCTCTGTGCCTTACTTCGGCTGCGGCTTGCGCACCGACAGGTGCAGCTCCCTCAGCCGGGCCTCCTCCAGCTCCGTCGGCGCGCCCATCATCAGGTCCTGGGCGTTGCCGTTGAGCGGGAAGGAGATGGTCTCGCGGATGTTGGGCTCGTCGGCGAGGAGCATGACGATGCGGTCCACGCCGGGCGCGATGCCGCCGTGCGGCGGGGCGCCGAAGCGGAAGGCGCGCAGCATGCCGGCGAACTTCTCCTCGACGGTGTCGCGGTCGTAGCCCGCGATCTCGAAGGCCTTGAGCATGATCTCGGGCTCGTGGTTCCGGATCGCGCCGGAGGACAGCTCGACGCCGTTGCAGACGATGTCGTACTGCCAGCCCAGGATGTCCAGCGGGTCCTGGGTCTCCAGGGCCTCAAGACCGCCCTGCGGCATCGAGAAGGGGTTGTGCGAGAAGTCGATCGCGCCGGTGTCCTCGTCCTTCTCGTACATCGGGAAGTCGACGATCCAGCAGAAGCGGAAGACGTCGGACTCGAAGTGGCCGGCCCGCTTGGCGGCCTCGACCCGCACCGCGCCCATGATCTTCGAGACCTCGTCGAACTCGCCGGCGCCGAAGAAGACGGCGTGGCCGGCCGCCAGCGAGAGGCGCTTGGTCAGCTCGGCGACGTTGTCCTCGGTCAGGAACTTCGCGATCGGGCCGGTCAGCGAGCCGTCCTCGGCGACCCGGACCCAGGCCAGGCCCTTCGCGCCCAGAGTCACCGCGAACTCGCCGAGCTGGTCGAAGAACTTGCGGGGCTGCGCCGAGACGTCCGGCACCGGCAGCGCGCGCACGTGCTTGCCCGCGAAGGCCTTGAACTCCGAGCCCTCGAAGATGTCGGTGATGTCCACCAGCTCCAGCTGGGCCCGCAGGTCCGGCTTGTCGGAGCCGTACTTCAGCATGGCCTCGCGGAACGGGATCCGCGGGAACGGGGAGGTGACGTGACGGCCGTTGCCGAACTCCTCGAACAGCTCCGTCATGAGCTTCTCGATGGGCTGGAAGACGTCCTCCTGCTCCACGAAGCTCATCTCGACATCGAGCTGGTAGAACTCACCCGGCGAGCGGTCGGCGCGCGCGTCCTCGTCGCGGAAACAGGGCGCGATCTGGAAGTAGCGGTCGAAGCCGGAGATCATCAGCAGCTGCTTGAACTGCTGCGGGGCCTGCGGCAGGGCGTAGAACTTGCCCGGGTTCAGACGGGACGGCACGACGAAGTCGCGGGCGCCCTCGGGGGAGGTGGCCGACAGGATCGGCGTCGCCATCTCGTTGAAGCCCAGCGCCGTCATCTTGTGCCGGATCGCCGAGATGACCGCCGTACGCAGCATGATGTTGCGGTGCATGCGCTCACGGCGCAGGTCGAGGAAGCGGTACTCCAGCCGCCGCTCCTCGTTGACCCCGTCCTCGGTGTTGATCGTGAAGGGCAGCGGGGCCGCCGCGCCGAGCAGCTCCACCTCGCCGACCTCGACCTCGACCTCACCGGTGGGCAGGTCCGCGTTGACGTTCTCGGCGCCCCGGGAGACGACCTTGCCGTCGACGCGCACCGTCGACTCCTTGGTCAGCTTGTCCAGGGCCTCGTACGCGGGCGTGCCGGGGCGGGCGACGAGCTGCGTGATGCCGTAGTGATCGCGCAGATCGATGAAGAGGATGCCGCCCAGGTCGCGCCGATTGTGCAGCCAGCCACTCAGCCGGACGTCGGTACCGACGTCAGAGGAGCGGAGCTGGCCGCAGGTGTGGGACCTGTACCGATGCATCGTCGTTCATCCAGCCTTCGCGGATCGGGGTCTGTGTTCAGCCGCTGTTTCACGTGAAACACCCCCAGGGTACCGGGCACCCCAAGGTCGGCTCGCCCCCATTCCCGGGCCGGTGATCAGTAGCATCTTTCCTGCGCCTCTCCCTAAAGTGGGGCAATGCGCACTGGCGAGCCCCTGCCCGCCGTCGGGGAGGTCCTCGCCGCCCTCGCGACCGGGCTGTGGCATTGGGACACCGCCACCGGGCTGGTCACCGTGGACGCGGAGGCGGCACGGCTGCTCGGCCTGCCCCCCGAGCAGACCACCCTCACCGAGGCCCAGACCCGGGCCCGTCTGCACCCCGTCGACTGGAACGAGATCACCGGCGTGGTCCAGCTCGCAGTGGCGGAGGGCACGCTCGCGGAGGTGCGGGTCCGGATCATGGACGAGCTGGGCCGGGTCATACGGGTCGTACGCAGCCGCTCCAAGCCGTCCTTCGACGCCGCCCGGCGGGCCTACGAGCTGATCGGCACCCTGCAGGAGGTCACCGAGCCCACTCCGGGCACGCCGGCCGACCGCAACACGGTCACCGGCGACTGGCGGCGTTCCCGGGAGGCCTTCCTGCTCGACGCGGGCCGTGCGCTGGCCGAGGCGCGGTCCACGGCGGAGGTGCTGCGGGTCGCGGCCGGGCTGTCGATGCCCGGGTTCTCCCCGGACGGCCTGACGGTGTTCGGGGTGGAGGGCGACCAGCTGACGATCATCAGCCTGCACGGGCACCAGCCCGGCGACGACGGCCGCTTCTCCCATCTGCCGCTGGACACGGACTATCCGGCGGCCGAGGTGGTCCGAACGGGCCGGGCCGTCTACCTCTCCTCCCCCGAGGAGTACAAGGACCGCTACCCGGTGACCTGGCCGCTGGCGAAACACTTCGGCCGCGAGTCATGGGCGTTCCTGCCGCTCACGGTGGCCGGGCGCACCATGGGCGCCTGGATGGCGGCCTTCACCCACCCCGTGGCCTTCACGCCCGACGAGCGTTCCGTGCTGACGACGGTGGCCCGGATGCTCGCCCAGGCCCTGTCCCGGGCCGGGGTCGCCGAATCCGAGCGGGAGCTGACCGACGGCCTCCAGCGCTCCATGCTGCCGACGCTCGGCCCCCGGATCCCCGGGATGAACCTGACCGCCCGCTACATCCCGACCGGCGGCGGACTACAGGTCGGCGGTGACTGGTACGACATGATCCCGCTGCCCTCCGGGCGTTTCGCGCTGGTCATCGGGGACGTCCAGGGGCACGACGTACGGGCCGCCGGCCTCATGGGCCAGCTGCGGATCGCCCTGCGCGCCTACGCCTCCGAGGGGCACCGCCCCGACGCCGTCCTGTCCCGCGCCTCCCGCTTCCTGCACGGGATCACCCACGACGAGCAGCTGACGGACCTGCGCTTCGCGACCTGTCTGTACGCGGAGGCCGACCCGGCGACCGGCATGCTGGAGATCGCCCGGGCCGGGCACCCCGATCCGGCGATCCGGATGGCGGACGGCACGGTGATGATGCGGCCCACCGTCGGGGGCCTGCCGCTGGGCATCGATCCGGACGCCGACTATCCGACGACCAGGTTCGCGCTGGAGCCCGGCGAGACCATGATGATCTGCACCGACGGTCTGATCGAGACCGGCGGCCATGACATGGAGAGCGGCTGGCAGCGGGTCCGGGCGATCCTGGAGGACGCGGTCCTGGACGGCGCCGACGTGGATCTGGAGGCGCTCGCCGACGCCCTGGTGCAGGCGGTGCACGGACCGTCCTCTCACCACACCACGGGCCCGCTGGCCGACCGCCGCGAGGACGACATCGCCCTGCTCCTGCTGAGCAGGCCCGACGACGGCCACGGCCCCCTCGGCGCACCGCCGCGCACCAGGGTGCGGCGCACCCTGCTGTCGGTGGCGCAGGACGAGCCGGAACGGGTCGCCGAGGCCCGCCAGCAGCTGCGCGAGCTGCTGCACGACTGGAGCGCGGCCGAGCAGGTGGACTCCGCGGTGCTGCTGGTCTCCGAGATGCTCACCAACGTCCTCGTGCACACCGACGCGGACGCGCTGCTGCTCGCCGAGGTCACCGGCGAGACGGGCGGGCGGCGGCTGCGGGTGGAGGTCACCGACGCGGGCGACGACCTGCCGCACAAGCGGCGCCCCGGGGAACTGGCCTCCTCCGGACGCGGGCTGGTGCTGATCGAGCTGCTGGCGCACGAGTGGGGAGTGGCTCCACGGGGCGAGGGCAAGAGCATCTGGTTCGAGCTGTACGAGAAGGAGTGACCCGCCGGCCGCCGCGACGGACGGGGTCGCCCGGGCACGGCACGAGCGGCCGCCTTGTCGTGCGGCGGCCGCTCGTGGTGCGCGCAGTGCCTGTTCAGGCGCTGTGGGGGCGGCTCAGAGGATGCCGAGCAGACCGTGCAGGACGCAGCCCAGGCCGAGGAGGCCGCAGTTGGGCGGGTTGCCGTCGTTGTCGCCGTCACCGGCGGGCGCCGCGGCCCTGCTCTGCTGAGTGACGCCCGGCTGTGCCTGGGCCTGGGCCTGGGCGGGGGCGGCCAGCGCGACGCCTCCGACGCTGAGGAGGACGCCTGCCGCGGTGCACGCCATGAAGCTGCGGATGCTGCTCATATGTGACTCCTGAACTGTTTTGTTTGCGAGGTGTCCACTACTGAGAGCGACCACTCACACGCGCCGTGGAACGAGTCGCGCAGTTGCGACGCTAGGGCGCCTCCTGACGTGACGCCCTGCGGACTTACGCCGTCCGTGTCGGCGTGCCGCCTTGCGCCACGCACGCCGAAGCCCCGTCCGGCACCCTCGGCAGCCGGACGGGGCTTCCTCGCATCCAGTCCCCGCGTCCCTAGTGCTGTGGCCGGAAAGGTTTGCCGAGAAGCTCGCGGCGTCCGGTGCGGTGCCTCGCAAGGCGGAGCGTCGCCCGCGTACTGGATGTACTCGGGTGATGCGACAACGCGGCGAGGCGCCGTGCCGGGCGTCGCGAGCCGGTGAACCTTTCCGGTCGCAGCACTAGCGCAGACCGCCCTCGGTCATCCCGTGGACCGCCGGGACCGTGCCCAGCCGGCCCTTCTGGAAGTCCTCGAACGCCTGCTGGAGTTCGTCCTTGGTGTTCATGACGAACGGTCCGTAGTGCGCCATGGGCTCACGGATGGGCCGGCCGCCGAGGAGGACGACCTCCAGGTCCGGCGTGTGGGAGTCCTGCTTGTCGTCGGCGCGGACGGTCAGCGAACCGCCGGCGCCGAAGACCGCCGTCTGCCCCAGGTGGATGGGACGCCGTTCCGCACCGACCGAGCCACGCCCGGCGAGGACGTACGCCAGCCCGTTGAAGTCCTCCCGCCACGGCAGCGTCACCTCGGCACCCGGCGCCACCGTCGCGTGGATCATAGTGATCGGCGTGTGCGTGATGCCGGGGCCCTGGTGGCCGTCCAGCTCACCGGCGATCACCCGCAGCAGCGCGCCGCCGTCGGGGGTGGTGAGCAGCTGGACGCTGCCGCCGCGGATGTCCTGGTAGCGCGGCGCCATCATCTTGTCCTTGGCCGGCAGGTTCACCCACAGCTGCAGGCCGTGGAAGAGTCCGCCGGACATGACCAGCGACTCCGGCGGCGCCTCGATGTGGAGCAGGCCGGATCCGGCCGTCATCCACTGGGTGTCGCCGTTGGTGATGGTGCCGCCGCCGCCCTGGCTGTCCTGGTGGTCGAAGATGCCGTCGATGATGTAGGTGACGGTCTCGAAGCCGCGGTGGGGATGCCACGGGGTCCCTTTCGGCTCCCCGGGCTGATACTCAACCTCACCCATCTGATCCATCATGATGAACGGATCCAGGTGGCGGTAGTTGATCCCCGCGAACGCCCGACGGACGGGGAAGCCCTCACCTTCGAAGCCACTCGGCGCGGTCGTCACGGCCAGCACGGGGCGAGCCACGGCATCCGCCGACGCGGCCACGCGCGGCAGGGTCAGGGGGTTCTCGACGGTTACAGCAGGCATGGGTCCGACTCTCCTCTGGGTGGAAGTTTCCGCAGGTCAGCGAGCATCCGTCGGGATACTCCCCCAACTGATAGAGTCCTTGGGCTCGCCCGGCGCGTACTCCACCTCGCCCATCTGGTCCATCATGATGAACGGGTCGAGGTGGCGGTAGTTGATCCCGGCGAACGCCCGGCGCACCGGGAAGCCCTCACCCTCGAACCCGCTCGGCGCGGTCGTGACGGCGAGCACGGGTCGTGTCACGGCGTCGGCCGACGCGGTCACGCGGGGCAGCGTCAGCGGGTTCTCGACGGTCACTGCAGGCATGGTCGGTACCTCCTTGTGCGGCCAGTTTAGTTGAGCATTGAACTTTCTGCTACCCGGAACAGCGAAAGCCCGGAGGGAATTCCCTCCGGGCTCTGGGCCTGTCGCCGGGCGCGGCTTCAGCCGTACATTCTGCGCATGGCGAACTCGACCATCTGCTCCACCGCCTTGGCGTCGAACACCATCCGGTGCTCGCCCTCCATGTCGAGGACGAAGCCATAGCCGGTCGGGAGCAGGTCGATCACCTCGGCGCCGGTGATGACGAAGTACTTGGACTCCTTGCCCGCGTACCGGCGCAGCTCCTTGAGGGAGGTGAACATCGGGATCACCGGCTGCTGGGTGTTGTGCAGCGCGAGGAAGCCGGGGTTGTCGCCGCGCGGGCAGTACACCTTGGACGTGGCGAAGACCTGCTGGAAGTCCTCGGCGGACAGCTGGCCGGTGGTGAAGGCGCGCACCGCGTCCGCGAGCGAGGGCGGGGACGGCTCGGGGTAGAGCGGCGCCTGCTGGCCGTACCCACCCGGCATCTGCTGCTGCGGCGGGACGCCGTACTGCTGCTGGGCCCCAACGTTCTGGTCGTAGCCGTACATGCCACAAAGGGTACTGACCCCGCACGAGGGCTCGGTCACAGATGGCCGGATCGGGGTTGCTTGTTATTACCGACGGGTAGCATCATCGTAGCTACTTGTTGGTACGTGAACCAGATGCGAGGAGACAGTGCCTCGCCCAGTCCTATACGGAGCCGTCACCATGGGGCACTACAAGTCGAATCTCCGCGACATCGAGTTCAACCTCTTCGAGGTACTCGGGCGCGACAAGCTGTACGGCACCGGCCCGTTCGCGGAGATGGACACGGACACCGCCAAGAGCGTCCTCGAGGAGCTGACCCGGCTCGCCGAGAACGAGCTGGCCGAGTCGTTCGCCGACGCCGACCGCAACCCGCCGGTCTTCGACCCGGAGACCAACACCGCGCCCGTCCCGGCGTCCTTCAAGAAGAGCTACAAGGCCTTCATGGACTCCGAGTACTGGCGGCTGGGCCTGCCCGAGGAGATCGGCGGGACGACGGCTCCCCCGTCCCTGATCTGGTCGTACGCGGAACTGATCCTCGGCGCGAACCCGGCGGTCTGGATGTACTCCTCCGGTCCGGCGTTCGCCGGGATCCTCTTCGACGAGGGCAACGAGGCCCAGAAGAAGATCGCCCGGATAGCGGTCGAGAAGACCTGGGGCTCCACCATGGTGCTCACCGAGCCCGACGCGGGCTCCGACGTGGGCGCCGGCCGCACCAAGGCGGTCCAGCAGGAGGACGGCTCCTGGCACATCGAGGGCGTGAAGCGCTTCATCACCTCCGGTGAGCACGACATGGAGGAGAACATCCTCCACTACGTCCTCGCCCGCCCCGAGGGCGCCGGCCCCGGCACCAAGGGCCTCTCCCTCTTCCTCGTGCCCAAGTACCTGTTCGACTGGGAGACCGGCGAGCTGGGCGAGCGCAACGGCGTCTACGCCACCAACGTCGAGCACAAGATGGGCCTGAAGGCGTCCAACACCTGCGAGATGACCTTCGGCGACCGCCACCCGGCCAAGGGCTGGCTGATCGGTGACAAGCACGACGGCATCCGCCAGATGTTCCGGATCATCGAGTTCGCCCGGATGATGGTCGGCACGAAGGCCATCTCGACCCTGTCGACCGGCTACCTCAACGCGCTGGAGTACGCCAAGGAGCGCGTCCAGGGTCCGGACCTGGCGAACTTCATGGACAAGACCGCGCCGAAGGTCACCATCACCCACCACCCCGACGTGCGCCGCTCGCTGATCACGCAGAAGGCGTACGCGGAGGGCATGCGCGCGCTGGTCCTCTACACCGCCTCGATCCAGGACGCCATCGCCGTGAAGGAGGCGAACGGCGAGGACGCCAAGACCGAGCACGCGCTGAACGACCTGCTGCTGCCGATCGTCAAGGGCTACGGCTCCGAGAAGGGCTACGAGCAGCTCGCCCAGTCGCTGCAGACCTTCGGCGGCTCCGGCTTCCTGCAGGAGTACCCGATCGAGCAGTACATCCGCGACGCCAAGATCGACACCCTGTACGAGGGCACCACCGCGATCCAGGGCCAGGACTTCTTCTTCCGGAAGATCGTCCGCAACCAGGGCGCCGCGCTGAACTCCCTCGCCGAGGACATCAAGAAGTTCCTCGCGCTCGGCACCGGCGGCGAGGAGCTGGCGGGCGCCCGCGAGTACCTGGCCAAGGCCGCCGTGGAGCTGGAGGCGATCGTCGGCCTGATGCTGACCGACCTCGCGGCCACCGAGCAGGACGTGAAGAACATCTACAAGGTGGGCCTGAACACCACCCGCCTGCTGCTGGCCTCCGGTGACGTCATCGTCGGCTACCTGCTGCTGAAGGGCGCCGCCGTCGCCCAGGAGAAGCTGGAGACGGCCTCCGCCAGGGACAAGGCCTTCTACACGGGCAAGATCGCTGCCGCGAAGTTCTTCGCCGCCAACGTCCTGCCGGGCGTCACCGGTGCGCGCAAGCTCGCCGAGGGCGTCGACCTGGACCTGATGGAGCTGGACGAAGCCGCTTTCTGAGGTCCGGCGAACCGCTTGGCCGAGCGGGTTCCCGAGGACGGCCTCCGAACCCGTCGACCGCCGCTGTGGGCCCACTCCCCGGACGGGGAGTGGGCCCACAGACGTCGTTAAGGTAAATCCCATGAGCGAACCCGCCCGGCCGTCCGCCGCCGCCCTTCCGCAGAGCGCTCCGCGCGCTCCTCTCGCTTTCGACCGCGGCCACACCGACGACCTCATGAGCTTCCTGGCGGCGAGCCCGTCGCCGTACCACGCCGTGGCGAACGTCGCCGAGCGGCTGGAGAAGGCCGGCTTCAGGCAGGTCGCGGAGACGGACGCCTGGGACGCGACGAGCGGCGGCAAGTACGTCCTGCGCGGCGGCGCGATCGTGGCCTGGTACGTCCCCGAGGGCGCCGCGGCGCACACCCCGTTCCGGATCGTCGGGGCGCACACGGACTCGCCCAACCTGCGCGTCAAGCCGCTGCCGGACAGCGGTGCGCACGGCTTCCGGCAGGTCGCGGTGGAGATCTACGGCGGTCCGCTGCTCAACTCCTGGCTGGACCGGGACCTCGGCCTGGCCGGCCGGGTGGCGCTGCGGGACGGCTCGACCCGTCTGGTCGACATCGCCCGCCCGCTGCTGCGGGTCCCCCAGCTCGCCATCCACCTCGACCGGTCGGTGTCCACGGACGGGCTCAAGCTCGACAAGCAGCGCCATCTGCAGCCGGTGTGGGGACTCGGCGACGACGTGCGCGACGGCGATCTGATCGCCTTCGTCGAGGCGGAGGCCGGGATCACGGCGGGCGAGGTCACCGGCTGGGACCTGATGACGTACCCGGTGGAACAGCCCTCCTACCTGGGCCGCGACCTCGACCTGGTCGCCGGCCCGCGCATGGACAACCTGCTGTCGGTGCACGCCGGCACGGCCGCGCTGGCCGCCGCCGCCACCTCCGGCGCCCCGCTCACCCACATCCCCGTGCTGGCCGCCTTCGACCACGAGGAGAACGGCTCCCAGTCGGACACCGGCGCGGACGGGCCGCTGCTCGGCACCGTGCTGGAGCGTTCGGTGTTCGCGCGCGGCGGGTCGTACGAGGACCGGGCCCGTTCCTTCGCCGGTACGGTCTGTCTGTCCTCCGACACCGGTCACGCGGTGCACCCCAACTACGCCGAGCGGCACGACCCCACCCACCACCCCCGGGTCAACGGCGGCCCGATCCTCAAGGTCAACGTCAACAACCGCTACGCGACGGACGGTTCGGGCCGCGCGGTCTTCGCCGCCGCCTGCGAGAAGGCGAACGTCCCCTTCCAGACCTTCGTCTCCCACAACTCCATGCCCTGCGGCACCACGATCGGCCCGATCACGGCGGCCCGGCACGGCATCAAGACCGTCGACATCGGCGTGGCGATCCTGTCGATGCACAGCGTCCGCGAACTGTGCGGCGCGGACGACCCGTTCCTGCTGGCCAACGCGCTGGTGGCGTTCCTGGAGGGATGAGCGCCGCCGGGAAGGCACGGCCCCCGCATGGGAGTTGCCGCCCGGGGTACCCGAACGTCCGGACCGGCCCGGACCTACCGGATGCACCGGTCAAACAGGGAGGCGAGACTCATGGGCCTCGGCGGGTGCATCATCCTCATCGCCGTGGGAGCCATCCTCACGTTCGCGACCGACTGGCACATGAACGGGGTCAACCTCGACCTCGTCGGCGTCATCCTGATGGCCGTCGGCCTGATCGGCGTCTCGACGTTCAGCAGCATCGCCCGCCGCAGGCGGGTCGTGGTGCCGCCGCCGGCCACGACGGTCGTCGAGGAGGAACGGCACGTCCACCACCGGCCGGACGCGTACGGCGACGGGTACCGGGACGGCTACGGCGTCTGAGGGACTGAGGGTCCGAGGGTCTGAGAGTCTGAGGGTCTGAGGAAAGGTTTCTCAGCCCGTCGGCCTACCGGCTGCGTTCCGTGTCCCCTGCCGGGGAAGCGGTAACGGCATGAGATTCCTCGTACGCGACCGGCTCCTCGGCTTCGGTGACGACTACTGGATCGAGGACGAGCACGGCAACAAGGTGTTCCTCATCGACGGCAAGGCGATGCGGGTGCGGGACACCTTCGAGCTGAAGGACACCCAGGGGCACGTCCTCATCCACATCCACCAGAAGATGTTCGCCCTGCGCGACACGATGGTGATCGAGCGGGGCGGCGAGCCGCTGGCCCGCATCAAGCGCAAGCGACTGTCCCTGCTGCGCAACCACTACCGCGTCTCCCTGGTGGACGGCACGGAACTGGACGTCAGCGGCAAGATCTTCGACCGTGAGTTCGCCGTCGAGTACGACGGCGAACTCCTCGCGGTCGTCTCCCGCCGCTGGCTGCGCGTCCGGGAGACCTACGGCGTCGACGTGGTCCGCGACGACGCCGACCCGGCACTGATGATCGCGGTGACGGTGTGCGTGATCCACCTGGCCGAGAAGGAACGGGACGACGACTGAGCGGTCAGGGGCGAGGACGGGGTGGCAGGAGCCCCAGGACCCGGTCCTTGAGCGCCGGGAACTGCTCCCGCGTCGCCGCCACCCTCGCCGGGTCGAAGTCGACCGTGAGGATCTCCTCGCCCGGGCCGGCCTGCGCCAGTACCTCACCCCACGGGTCCACCACGATCGAGTGACCCGCCTGGGGAACTCCCGCGTGCGTCCCGGCCGTTCCACACGCGAGCACGAACGCCTGGTTCTCCACCGCCCGCGCCTGGGCCAGCAGCGTCCAGTGCGCGCGTCGCCGCTCGGGCCAGCCCGCCGGGATCACCAGGGTCTCGGCGCCGGCGTCGACGAGGGAGCGGAAGAGTTCGGGGAAGCGGAGGTCGTAGCAGGTCGCCAGGCCGAGCGTGGTCTGCGGGAGGCGGACGGTCACCAGCTCGCCGCCCGCGCCCATCAGCACCGCCTCGCCCTTGTCGAAGCCGAAGCGGTGGATCTTGCGGTAGGCCGCGACCAGTTCACCGGAGGGGGAGAAGACGAGAGAGGTGTTGTAGAGGGGGCCGTCCGGGTCCCGCTCCGGGATCGACCCGGCGTGCAGCCACACGCCCGCGTCGCTCGCCGCCTTCGCCATGGCCTCGTACGTCGGCCCCTCCAGCGGTTCGGCCTGCGCGGCGAACTCCTCGTAGGCGAACGCGCCCGTCGTCCACAGCTCGGGGAGCACCACCAGGTCGGCCCCGGACTGTTCCCCGACGAGCGCGGCCACCCGCCGCCGCCGGGATTCGAGCGATTCGCCCTCGTTCACGGCGATCTGGATCAGCGAGGCGCGCACACTACCACCGTCCTGGCATTCGGGCCGTCCATACAGGCCTACGATCGTCACACGAAAGCACTGCCGGGGTGCCTTGGAGCAGCGTAACTTAGCGTTCCAAGACACCCGCCGACAGCTGCCGCCGCCGCCCGCTGGCAACGCCGCCACCACCGCCCGTGTACCGACCGCCGAGGGGTCCCGTTCCGTGAGTCTGCATCCCACCCTCCAGCCCTACGCCGACGCCTGGACCCACTCCATCGACGCGATATCCGAGCTGGTGCAGCCGCTTGCGGAGGGCGAGTGGAACCGGCGGACCCCGTGTCCCGGGTGGTCGGTCCGTGACATCGTCTCGCATGTCATCGGCCTGGACTGCGAGATGCTCGGCGACCCGCGCCCGATCCACACCCTGCCCCGCGACCTCTTCCACGTCACCAACGAGCACCAGCGGTACATGGAGATGCAGGTCGACGTCCGCCGCCACCACACCGCCCCGGAGATGACCTCCGAGCTGGAGTACACGGTCATCCGGCGCAACCGCCAGCTGCGCAACGAGTCCCGCGACCCCGGCACCAAGGTCCGCGGCCCGCTCAGCACCGAGATCACGCTGGAAGAGGCCATGCGCACCCGCGCGTTCGACGTGTGGGTGCACGAACAGGACCTGCGCGCCGCCCTCGGCCGCCCCGGCAACCTCGACTCGCCGGGCGCGTACGTCGCCCGTGACGTCCTGCTCGCCGCGCTGCCCCGCGTCGTCGCCGAGAAGGCGGACGCCCCGCGCAGCTCCGCCATCGTCTTCGACGTGCACGGGCCCGTCGAGTTCCTGCGCACCATCCGCGTCGACATCCAGGGCCGCGGCACCCTGGAGAGCACCCCCGCGCTCGGCCCCGCCGCCACCCTCACCCTCGACTGGGAGACCTACGTCCGCCTGGCCTGCGGGCGCGTCCACCCCGAGGCGGTCACGGACCGCGTGAAGGCCGACGGAGAACCCGAACTGACGGCGGCGATCCTGCGGAACTTCGCGGTCACGCCGTGAACTCGCGGTCACGCGGTGAACTCGTGACGCCGTGAGGTCGTGACCGGTCTCCGGGGCGCCGCCCGGGCCCCGGATATTCGCTGTCGCCGGGACGACGACGGAAACTAGCGTGCCCGCCATGACCGACTCCGCCATGACCGGCCCCGCCACGTCCAGCACCGCGGCCACCCTCGACACCGACGAAGTTCCGCCCCGTCTCACCCGGCTCACCTTCCACGGCCCCCTCTCCGAGACCCGCGCCACCGCGATGGTGCGGCGGCTCGCCGGAGTACGGCCCGGCAGCGTCCTGGACATCGGCTGCGGCTGGGGCGAGATGCTCCTCCGCGTCCTGGACGCCGTACCGGACGCCCATGGCGTCGGAGTCGACATCCGGGGCCAGGACCTGGAGCGGGGGCGACGCAACGCCGAGGCGCGCGGGCTCGCGGAGCGGGTGGAGTTCGTCGAGGAGTCGGCGGTCGGAACCCGGCGCGGGCCCGCGGACCTCGTGCTGTGCCTCGGCGCCAGCCATGCGCTGAGCACCGCCGAGCCGCCCCGGCACACCACCGACGCCCTGCGGGAGCTGCGCCGGCTGGTCGCCGACGGCGGACGGGTGGTCCTCGGCGAGGGCTTCTGGGAGCGCACCCCGACCCCGGCCGAGTTGTCCGGCATGTGGCCGGGCGCCGCCGCCGGCCAGCACCACGGCCTCGCCCGGCTGACGGACCTCGCCGTGGAAGCCGGGTTCCGGCCCGAGTGGACCGAGACGGCGAGCCAGGAGGAGTGGGAGGAGTTCGAGTCGGCGTACCAGGCGGACACCGAGGTGTGGCTGGCCCGCCACCCGGACCATCCGCTGGCGGCCGAGACCCGCGAACGCCTCGACCGGCACCGGGGCCAGTGGCTGAGCTACCGGGGCGTCCTCGGCATCGCCTACCTCACCCTGGTACCGGTGGCGTCGGCGCGCTGACGTGTCCGGGGCCGGCTCGAACGGGCCGGCTCACACGGGCACGTGCACCGTCTCCACCCGGCTCGCCACCAGGCGCTCCCGCTCCCGGCGGGCCGCCCGTCCGCGCAGGCGCAGGATCTGGCTCACGCCCAGCGCCTGGAGGACGAAGACGAAGGAGAAGGCGACCGTGTAGTCGTCGCCGGTGGCGTCGAGGAGCACACCGACCGCGAACAGCGTCGTCATGGAGGCGACGAAACCACCCATGTTGGTGATCCCGGAGGCGGTGCCCTGACGCTCCGGCGGGTTGGCCGGGCGCGCGAAGTCGAAACCGAGCATCGATGCCGGTCCGCACGCGCCCAGCACCACGCACAGCACCACCAGCAGCCCCATGGGGGCGTGGGCGGCCGGACAGGCGAGGGTCGCCGCCCACAGCGTCGCCGTCGCCGCGACCGTGCCCAGGGCCAGCGGCAGCCTGGCCGCGTGGTGCCGGGCGACGATCTGGCCGTAGACCAGGCCGATCACCATGTTCGACAGGACGACCAGGGTGAGCAGTTCACCGGCGGTGGCGCGGCTGAGGCCCTGGTCCTGCACCAGGAACGGCATGCCCCACAGCAGCAGGAAGACCATCGCCGGGAACTGGGTCGTGAAGTGCACCCACAGACCCAGGCGGGTTCCCGGCTCCCGCCAGGACGCGGCGATCTGCCGGCGGACGTAGGCCGCGCCCTGGTGCGGGAGGGGCTCGGGGGCGTAGCCCTCGGGGTGGTCCTTCAGGAAGAGCAGCACCAGGACGAGGACGACCGCGCCGGCCAGCGCGCTGCCCGCGAACGCCGGGGTCCAGCCGACGCCGTGCAGCAGCCGGGCCAGGACGAGGGTGGAGACCAGGTTGCCCGCCATGCCGACCAGCCCGGCCAACTGGGCGACCAGCGGACCGCGCCGGGCCGGGAACCAGCGGGAGCCCAGGCGCAGCACGCTGATGAAGGTCATCGCGTCACCGCAGCCGAGCAGCGCGCGGGAGGCGAGCGCGGTGCCGTAGGAGGGGGAGAAGGCGAAGCCCAGCTGACCCGCGGTGAACAGCACGGCGCCGATGCTCAGCACCCGCTTGGTGCCGAGCCGGTCCACCAGCAGGCCGACGGGTATCTGCATGCCGGCGTAGACCAGCAGCTGGAGGATCGAGAACGTCGACAGGGCCGAGGCGTTGACGTGGAAGCGGGCGGCCGCGTCCAGACCGGCGACCCCGAGGGACGTGCGGAAGATGACGGCGACGAAGTAGACCGCCACGCCGATGCCCCACACCGCGGCGGCGCGCCGGCCGCCCGGCGGATCACCCGGAAGAGTGGTGTTGGTGCTCATCGGACCTCACCCCGTGCGAGATGCGAGAACCAGCTCACATGCCGGTGCACGACGGCGACCGCGTCCTCCGCGTCGCCGGCGCGCAGCGCCCGCAGGATCTCCTCGTGCTCGGCCAGCGTCTTGGCGATCCGGTCCGGGTGGGAGTGCATGATCGCGACGCCCATCCGCAGCTGACGGTCCCGCAACTGGTCGTAGAGACGGGAGAGGATCTCGTTGCCGCCGCTGCGCACGATCTCGGCGTGGAAACACCGGTCCGTGACCGCGGCGCCCGCCAGATCACCGGCGGCGGCCTGCGCCTTCTGCTGGGCCAGCAGGTCCGCCAGCCGTTCGAGGAGTACGGGCGAAGCGGGTACGGCCTTGCGCGCCGCGTGCACCTCGACCAGCAGCCGGGTCTCCACCACGTCGGAGATCTCCTGCGCGGAGACCGGCAGCACCAGCGCGCCCTTCTTCGGGTAGAGCCTGATCAGCCCCTCCGCCTCGAGCCGCAGCAGCGCCTCCCGCACCGGCGTGCGCGAGACGCCGACGGCCTCGGCCAGCTCACCCTCCGTCAGCAGCGTCCCGCCCTCGTAACGGCGGTCCAGGACACCCTGTTTGACATGGGCGTAGACGCGGTCGGCGGCGGCAGGCGGCTTGAGGGAGGTCATGGCGGCGGGCATGCCCACAGGATAGATACAACGCGTACCCATACGATGGGCGGTCCAGCATGCGGACGTGACGCAGATCTCTTTCAGCAACCGCACAACCAACTGTGCTACTTACGTGTCACACATGTGCGGCCCTACTCTCGTGCCATAGCAACTCGGCCGCACATCAGGGGCATTCCAGACAATCGGGGTACTTTACTTTGATTACCGGCATTAAGGGCACCCGCATCCGCCGCGCCACCGCCGTCGCCGTCACCTCCGGCGTGCTGTGCGCCACCGGGGCTCTCACCGCGGCGCCCGCGCAGGCCGTCACCGCGCCCTCGATCGTGGCCAAGGGCGGCTACGTGATGAACAACTCCAACTCCGCGACGCTGTTCACGAAGGCCGCGGACACCAAGCGCTCCACCGGCTCCACCACCAAGATCATGACCGCCAAGGTCGTGCTCGCCCAGTCGAACCTCAACCTCAACCGCCAGGTCGTCATCCAGAAGGCCTACAGCGACTACGTCGTCGCCAACAACGCCTCCCAGGCCCACCTGATCGTCGGCGACAAGGTCACCGTCGGCCAGCTGCTGTACGGCCTGATGCTGCCGTCCGGCTGCGACGCCGCCTACGCGCTCGCCGACACGTACGGCTCCGGGTCGACCCGGGACGCGCGCGTGCAGAACTTCATCGGCAAGATGAACACCACCGCCAAGAGCCTCGGCCTGACGAACACCCACTTCGACTCGTTCGACGGCATCGGCAACGGCGGCAACTACTCGACGCCGCGCGACCTGACGAAGCTCGCCAGCGCCGCGATGAAGAACGCCACGTTCCGCACGGTCGTCAAGACGAAGTCGTACACGGCGAAGACGGTCACCAAGACCGGCTCCACCCGGACGATGAACGCCTGGACCAACACCAACGGGCTGCTCAGCAGCTACAGCGGCACCATCGGCGTGAAGACCGGCTCCGGCCCCGAGGCCGGCTACTGCCTGGTCTTCGCCGCGACCCGGAACGGCAAGACGGTCATCGGCACCGTCCTGTCCTCCACGTCCATCCCGCAGCGCGAGGCGGACGCGAAGAAGCTCCTCGGCTACGGCTTCTCGAAGCTCGGCTGAGGCTTCACCGACGCCCAGGGGCCCGTCGCCTTGCCGCGGCGGGCCCTTTGCGTGGGCGGAATCCCCCTAAATTCCCTCGCAATCGTGAACATCACGGCCTCAGCTGGCATATGCGCTTTTCCGCGCTCTACGTTCCCCAGCGGAGGTGGTTCACATGAACGAACCCAGCAAGCAACCCCACTCCGCCGAGCGGCACGAGGCGATCGACGTCAGCGACTTCGTGTACGCGGCGACGGGAGCCCGGGTGCGACGGCTGACGATGCCCGACGGGACGCATTGGTTCCCGGCGGTGGATGTGTGCAAGGAACTCGGGCACAGCAACTCGAGGAAGGCACTTGCCGACCACGTCCCGGACGAGCACCGAGAGATTCTCGAGAGCGTAACCAGAGGTTACGGTCTCAGCGTTCCCGCAGGTCGGGAGTGGCGTCGAGACATGAATCTCATCGATCTCCAAGGCCTCGTCCTCCTTGTCTCCGCCTGTACGAAACCCGCCTGCGCCCCCTTCAAGCAGTGGGTCGCCGAGGTCGTCGAGACAGTGCAGCGGGAGGGTTCCTACTCCCTCGAAGAGGCCGAGGTGCAGCCGGCCGAGCCGGGGGCGCCCGTCGCGTACGCCATGCCCGAGCAGGTCGCCGAGGCCATCGTCCGGCTGGAGGCGCACAACCTTCAGATCGACGAGGAGCTTGCCGCCGGGCACCGCGAGTCGATGGCTCTGCAAAGGGAAATGCTGGCCACGCAGAAGGCCGCACTCGCCGTGCAGCAAGCCACGGTCCGGGCCATGGAACGCATCGCGGACCGGCTCGACACCCTCGTGCTGGAACGCTCGACGCCAGGCGGTGACCTCACGCCGCTGTCCACCACGGCGTCCGTGCTGGCCGACTGGCGGCAACGGCTGTCCGTCACGGAGGACGTGTGGACGGTGGCCGTGGTGATCGCCCCGGTTCTCGTCGAGAAGGGTGAGCTGCGCGAGCCGCTCGAAGGGATCGCGGCCCGCACAGGCCTCTCGGTGCGCCGGGTCAACGACTGTCTCCGCCTGCTGCACAGGCACGCCTGCATCCGCTCACGCGGCGGGACGGAGGACGGGGCGCCGGTGTACCTGCTCGGCACCGCCTGAAGGACCTGAACGACCTGAAGGAGAGGGGGCGGTCGCAAGACTTGGTTGCGGCCGCCCCCGAGCTTCAGAGGCTACTCCCCCCGGCCCCTCAGGCCCAAGTGATCAAGCGCTTCGGCTGTTCCAGGATCGAGGCGAGATCCCCGAGCACCTTGGAGCCCAGTTCGCCGTCGACCAGGCGGTGGTCGAAGCTGAGCGCGAGGGTCGTGACCTGACGCGGCTTCACCTTGCCCTTGTGGACCCACGGCTGGAGCTTGATCGCGCCGACCGCCAGGATCGCCGACTCTCCGGGGTTGAGGATCGGCGTGCCGGTGTCGATGCCGAAGACCCCGACGTTGGTGATCGTCACCGTACCGCCCTGCATCGCCGCCGGGGACGTCCTGCCCTCCCGCGCCGTCGACACCAACTCACCCAGTGCCTCGGCCAGTTGCGGGAGCGTCTTGTCCTGGGCGTCCTTGATGTTCGGGACGATCAGGCCCCGCGGAGTGGCGGCGGCGATGCCCAGGTTGACGTAGTGCTTGCGCACGATCTCCTGGTTCGCCTCGTCCCAGGACGCGTTGATGTCCGGGTTCCGCCTGATGGCGACCAGCAGGGCCTTGGCGATCAGCAGCAGCGGGTTCACCCGCAGGCCCTGCATCTCCTTGTCCTGCTTCAGCTCCTCGACCAGCTTCAGCGTCCGTGTGACGTCCACCGTCACGAACTCCGTCACATGCGGCGCCGTGAACGCCGAGCCGACCATCGCCTGCGCCGTGGCCTTGCGGACGCCCTTGACCGGGATGCGGGTCTCGCGGGTCCCGTCGTAGGTCACCACCGGCGCGGGAGCGGGCGCGGCGGCCGTCGTCGTCGCGGGCGCCGGGGCCTCGGGAGCGGCCGGTGCCGCCGCCGCGTGCACGTCCTCGCGGGTGATGACGCCGTCCGGGCCCGACGGCGTCACCGTCGTCAGGTCCACGCCGAGGTCCTTCGCCAGCTTCCGTACCGGCGGCTTGGCCAGCGGGCGCGGCTTGGCCGCCGGCGTCGCCGCCCCGTGGCCGTTCAGTTCCGTCTGGATCGAGTGCGCCGCGGGGACCGCCACCTCCGGGCCCTTGCGGGGGCGCCGCTTGGTCGAGGAGGCCGCCACGCCGTAGCCGACCAGGACCGGCTGGCGGCCCTGCTGCTTCGGCTCCGGCGCCTTGGGTTCCGCCGTGGATTCCGCCTTCGGCCGCTCGGCGACGGCAACGGCGACGGGCTGCTCGGCCGGCGCCGGTGCGGCGCCGCCCGCCACGTCCACCGCGATGATCGACGTGCCCACGTCGACCGTGGTGCCCTCGGGGAAGTGGAGTTCGCGGACCACACCGTCGTAGGGGATGGGCAGTTCGACGGCCGCCTTCGCGGTCTCGACCTCGCACACCACCTGGCCGTCGCTGACCGTGTCCCCGGGCTGGACGTACCACTTGAGGATCTCGGCCTCGGTGAGTCCCTCGCCCACGTCCGGCATCTTGAACTCGCGTACGGACGCTTCCGTCATCGTCGTCACGACCCTCTCCTCAGTACGCCAGGGCACGGTCGACGGCGTCGAGCACCCGGTCCAGGCCCGGCAGGTACTCCTCCTCCAGGCGGGCCGGCGGGTAGGGGGCGTGGTAGCCGCCCACCCTGAGGACCGGTGCCTCCAGGTGGTAGAAGCAGCGCTCCGTGATCCGGGCCGCGATCTCCGCGCCGGAGCCGAGGAAGACCGGCGCCTCGTGGACCACGACCAGGCGGCGCGTCTTCTCGACGGACGCCTGGATGGTGTCGAAGTCCACCGGGGACACCGAGCGCAGGTCCAGGACCTCCAGGCTCTTGCCCTCCTCGGCCGCCGCGTCCGCGACCTCCCGGCAGAGCTTCACCATCGGGCCGTAGGCGACCAGGGTCAGGTCGGTGCCCTCACGGACCACGGACGCCTTGTGCAGGGGGCCGGGGATCGCGTCGGTGCTGACCTCGGCCTTGTCCCAGTAGCGGCGCTTGGGCTCGAAGTAGATCACCGGGTCGTCGCTCTGGATGGCCTGCTGCATCATCCAGTAGGCGTCCGAGGCGTTCGACGGCGAGACCACCTTCAGGCCCGCCACGTGCGCGAACAGCGCCTCCGGGGACTCGGAGTGGTGCTCGACCGCGCCGATGCCGCCGCCGTAGGGGATGCGGACCACGATCGGCAGCTTGACCTTGCCCAGGGAACGCGCGTGCATCTTGGCGAGCTGGGTGACGATCTGGTCGTAGGCCGGGAAGACGAAACCGTCGAACTGGATCTCCACGACGGGCCGGTAGCCGCGCAGGGCCAGGCCGATCGCCGTGCCGACGATGCCCGACTCGGCGAGCGGGGTGTCGATGACACGGCTCTCGCCGAAGTCCTTCTGCAGGCCGTCGGTGACCCGGAAGACGCCGCCGAGCTTGCCGACGTCCTCGCCCATGATGATGACCTTGGGGTCCGTCTCCAGGGCGCGGCGCAGCGACTCGTTGATCGCCTTGGCCAGGGGCAGGCTCTTGGTGGCGTTGGCGGCCACGGTCTCCTCTGCCATGATCAGGCCCCCTCTCCCGCGGCGATGCCGCTGTCGGATTCCGTCGCGAACGACGCCTGGTAGGCGGCGAACTGGGCTCGTTCCTCGTCGACGAGCGCGTGTCCGTCCGCGTACACGTTCTCGAAGATGGCGAAGTGGTCCGGGTCCGGCATGGAACGGACCGCTTCGCGCACTCGCCTGCCCAACGCCTCGGACTCGTTCTCGAGTTCCGCGAAGAATCCGTCGTCCGCGTGGTTTGAGGCTTCGAGATAACGGCGAAGGCGCAGGATCGGGTCCTTGGCCTCCCAGGCCTCGCGCTCCTCGTCCGCCCGGTACTTGGTGGGGTCGTCGGAGGTGGTGTGGGCGCCCATGCGGTAGGTGTACGCCTCGACCAGGGTGGGGCCGGCGCCGGTGCGGGCCCGCTCCAGCGCCCACTTGGTCACCGCGAGGCAGGCCAGCACGTCGTTCCCGTCCACCCGGACGCCCGGGAAGCCGTAGCCCTGGGCCCGCTGGTAGAGCGGTACGCGGCTCTGCCGCTCGGTCGGCTCGGAGATCGCCCACTGGTTGTTCTGGCAGAAGAACACCACCGGGGCGTTGTAGACCGCCGAGAAGGTGAACGCCTCGGCCACGTCGCCCTGGCTGGAGGCGCCGTCGCCGAAGTAGGCGATGACGGCCGAGTCGGCGCTGTCCATCGTCACGCCCATCGCGTAGCCGGTGGCGTGCAGCGTCTGGGAGCCGATGACGATCGTGTAGAGGTGGAAGTTGTTGGTGGTGGGGTCCCAGCCGCCGTTGTTGACGCCGCGGAACATGCCCAGCAGGTTGGTCGGGTCGACGCCCCGGCACCAGGCGACGCCGTGCTCGCGGTAGGTGGGGAAGACGTAGTCGTCGTCGTGGAGGGCCCGGCCGGAACCGATCTGGGCGGCCTCCTGGCCGAGCAGGGAGGCCCACAGGCCCAGCTCGCCCTGGCGCTGCAGAGCGGTGGCCTCGGCGTCGAAGCGGCGGGTGAGCACCATGTCGCGGTACAGACCGCGCAGCTCGTCGGGGGTGATGCCGTCGACGTAGGCGTCGTACTCGGCGTGCTTGACGCGCTTGCCCTCGGGCGTCAGCAGCTGTACGAGCTGGGGGTCGCCGGTCTGCTTCGTGGTGCGGGGGGTGGTGCGCTTGGTGCCGGTGGTGCCGGCCCTGCCTGCGGCGCTGCGTCGCGGCTTGCGCGCGGCACTGCTGTCCACGGTCACGTGTGCTCCTCCGTCGTTCCGGCCCCCAGGGTTGCCGGGTGGCCAGTGCGGCTCACCTGTTCCGGCACCCGTGCACGGGGTGGGTGCCACTCGGCCGGGAACAGGCGTGACAGGTGCCCCGGCGAGCACCCTGCAAGAATTCACGTTACCCAGTGCCCCACATTTCTGTGAAACCCCACCTGACCTGCGATTTTGCTTGGATTTCCAAGTAAATCGAAGCGGTGTGGAAGGTCGCTGGTCACAGCCTTGCAGGAGGCCGGAGCAACGGCACGTTATCCCGCTGACCCATGTCACGGGAAGAGTCCAATAGCACGGCCGCTTCCAGGGCGGTGGCCACACGGCGGCCACAGTGCGCTGTGCGACCAAAAGCGACCGTCAGTGAATACCCGCGACTGTGTGTGACAACCCGCAGCTCACAGGGCCATCCGGGTGCCCTAGCATCTGGCCGTGCCGCGCCCTTGTGTACCACCCCCCATGTCCCACGCGCTCCCCCTGGGCGCCCTCTTGCGCCTGTATCCCGCCGGTTCCGCCGTCGCCTGTGAGCCCGTCGACCAGGGTCTGCTCAACCGCGGCTACCGTCTGCGGACCACTCGCGGCCGCTACTTCCTCAAGCACCACTTCGACCCCGACACCGCCGATCCGGCCGCGATCGAACGCCGGCATCGCGCCACCCAGCGGCTGGCCGACCTCGGCGTGCCGGTCGCGCCGCCGCTGGCCCGCCGGGACGGCCGTACGGTCGCCGTCGTCGGCGGCCACGCCTACGCCCTGCATCCCTGGATCGACGGCAGACACCGCCACGGCGGTCAGCTCACGCGCGCGGAGAGCGCACGGCTGGGGGCGCTCCTGGGGGCCGTACACGCCTGCCTGGAGCGTGTGATGCCACCCAAAGGGCGCACCCGCCCGGCCACCAGCCCGCATCCCGTCCGGAGCGCCGACCCGGCCGACACCTTCTCCCTCATCGACGACCTGCTCGCCCAGGTGCGCCGCCACCGACCCGCCGACGCCTTCGACGAACTGGCCCGCCACCGGCTCCTGGAACGGCGGGCGCTCCTGGAGCGGCACGCCGGCCGGCGCCCCCCGCGCGGCGGCTCGGTCGGCTGGGTGCACGGGGACTTCCACCCCTTCAACCTGCTCTACAAGGGCGACGCGCCCGCCGCGATCGTCGACTGGGACCGGCTGGGCGTGCAGCCCCGCGCGGAGGAGGCCGTTCGCGCCGCCGCGATCTTCTTCGTACGGCCCGTGGGGGCGCTCGACCTGCCGAAGGTGCGGGCGTACGCGCGCGCGTACCTGCGCGCGGCCGACGCCACGCCCTCGGAGCTGGCGGCGGCTGTGCACCGGGTGTGGTGGGAGCGCCTGAACGACTTCTGGATGCTGCGCTGGCACTACGAACGCGGCGACACCCGGGCGGACTGCCAGTTCCCGGCCGCCTCCGCGCTCGCGGTGTGGTGGACCCGGGAGTACGACAAGGTGTGCGACGCCTTCGTGGCCTGACACCGCCCCCACATCCCACGCCACCCGTGCCGCCCGCGCGCCCGGGACCGGCCGACCTCAGCCCGACTACCCGGTGGGCGGCCCGTCAGTGCCCGTGGGCGTCCTTCAAGGGCCGCCCTGCCCGGTGGTGTCCCCCGTGCCGCCGGTGCCGGGGTCCGTCACCGGGTCCGAGGGCTGCGACTGCGAGGGCGTGTCCGGCTGGCTCTGCGCCGGCGTGGTCGCCGGAGCGCTCGGCTGCTTGCTCGGGCCGGACGTGGCGGTGTGGGAGGGCGTGTACGACGGCGTGTACGAGGGGGTGTAGCCGGAGCCGTTGCCCGTGTCGGACGAGCCCTGGGTGGCCGTGTCGCTGGGCTGGTCGGTGGTCGTGTCGGACGGGCTGTCGGTGGCCGTCTCGTCCTTCGTGGTCTGTGTCTGCGAGGGCGACTTCGACGGGTCCGTGCCGGCACCGCCGCCACCGCCGCCGCCGTTCATCGCCAGGGCCACGCCGGCCGCGACGGCGATCACCGCGAGGACGGCGAGGATCCACAGCTTGCCGCGGCCGCTGCCCCTGTTGCCGTGCCCCTCGAAGCCGCCGTCGTCGCCGTTGCCGTATCCGCCGGGCAGGATCGGCTGCGGGATCTGGGTGGTGCCGGACGCGTCGGCGGGGTGCGGCATCACGGTCGTCCCCGCGAAGCCGCCCGCCGGGGTGTGCCGGTTCTCGTGCAAGGCCACCGGCCCGGTGTTCCAGGTGCCGGTGTGGCCGCCCTGGTCGTAGAGCATCTGCAGCCCGTACTGGACCAGCCCGCGCATCTCCTCGGCCGTCTGGAACCGGTCGTCCGGGTCCTTGGCGAGCGAGCGCATGACCAGGCCGTCCAGCTCCGGCGGACAGGCGCCGTCCGAGGTCCGCGACGGCGGCACCGGGATGTCCTGGACGTGCTGGTAGACCACCGACAGCGGTGTCTCGCCGGTGAACGGGGGCCGCAGCGCGAGCAGTTCGTAGAGCAGGCAACCCGTGGCGTACAGGTCGGAGCGGTGGTCGACGGCCTTGCCGAGCGCCTGCTCCGGGGAGAGGTACTGCGGGGTGCCCATGACCATGCCGGTCTGCGTCATCGTCGTGGACGCGCCGTGCAGGGCGCGGGCGATGCCGAAGTCCATCACCTTGACGGCGCCGTTGTGGGTGATGATGACGTTGGCCGGCTTGATGTCGCGGTGCACGATGCCGTGCTGGTGCGAGTAGGCCAGCGCCTCCAGGACACCGGAGACGATGATCAGGGCCTGCTCGGGACCCGGCGCCTCGGCGTTGAGCAGCAGGTCGCGAATGGTGCGTCCCTCGACCAGCTCCATCACGATGTACGGCACCGACTGGCCGCCGACGAAGTCCTCGCCGGAGTCGTAGACCGCGACGATCGCGTGGTGGTTGAGCCCGGCCACCGACTGGGCCTCGCGCGTGAAGCGGGCCTTGGACACGGGGTCCTCGGCCAGGTCCGCGCGGAGCAGCTTCACGGCGACCGTCCGGCCCAGGCGGACGTCCTCGGCCGCGAACACCTCGGCCATGCCGCCCCGGCCGAGCCGATGGGTCAGCCGGTACCGGCCGTCGCCGACGAGCCCGCCGTTGCCCCACATCTCCGGCGTGTCTGACATGCCGCCGCCAGTCGCCTCGGGGTCGGACGGGCCCTGGGCGCTGTGCGTCTGTGCCATCGGTCCTCGCCGTCGTTTCTGCCCGCGGTGCGCGCGGTGTTGTTACGGTCTCCGTCGGCCACGCTACAGCCTCCGCGCAAGCCGCCGGTCCGGGATCGGGACCGGGGCCGGCCCGGGACGGACCGGCCATCAAACCTGTAGCACGCGCTGTCGTGCAAATTCTGTGTGCCGGGCGTACGTCCGCTGTAACGCTTCCGCCTCGCTTCTTTCGCGTACGGTCACGGATCGGGCACCGAGCTTGACGTGTCGGTGCCCTGGGGCAGACTTGGCCGGGAATAGCACATTGGATCACCGGCATTGGGTCACCGGCTTCCGGTCACCGGCGCCTATGGGGGACGCAGAACATGAGCCAGGACGGCGCGCACGGCCGGCATGCGGGGCGGGCGGTCGCCGGTGGCCGCTACCAGCTGCGCGACTTGCTCGGCGAGGGCGGCATGGCCTCGGTGCACCTGGCGTACGACGCCGTGCTGGACCGCCAGGTCGCGATCAAGACACTGCACACCGAACTGGGGCGGGAACAGGCCTTCCGCGAGCGCTTCCGCCGCGAGGCGCAGGCAGTGGCCAAGCTCACGCACACCAACATCGTGTCCGTCTTCGACACCGGCGAGGACGATCTCGGCGGCCTGATGACGCCGTACATCGTCATGGAGTACGTCGAGGGCCGCCCGCTGGGCTCGGTGCTGGAGGAGGACATCCGGCAGTACGGCGCGATGCCCGCCGACAAGGCGCTGAAGATCACTGCCGATGTGCTGGCCGCGCTGGAGATCAGCCACGAGATGGGCCTGGTCCACCGCGACATCAAGCCGGGCAACGTGATGATGACCAAGCGTGGCGTCGTCAAGGTGATGGACTTCGGCATCGCCCGTGCCATGCAGTCCGGCGTCACCTCGATGACGCAGACCGGCATGGTCGTCGGCACCCCTCAGTACCTCTCCCCCGAGCAGGCGCTGGGCCGGGCCGTGGACGCCCGCTCCGACCTGTACTCGGTCGGCATCATGCTGTTCCAGCTGGTCACCGGCCGGCTGCCGTTCGACGCGGACTCGCCGCTGGCGATCGCCTACGCGCATGTGCAGGAGGAGCCGGTGGCGCCCTCCTCCGTCAACCGCGCGCTGCCTCCGGCCGTGGACGCGCTGGTCGCCCGCGCGCTGCGGAAGAACCCGAACGAACGCTTCCCGACCGCCGAGTCGATGCGGGAGGAGTGCCTGCGCGTGGCCGCGTCGCTGCAGGCGGCGGCGCCGAGCATCGTGCCGGGCGCCGGCCCGACGCAGAGCGGCTCGGGCGTCGGCTCGGCGGTGTTCCCGCCGGTCGACCAGGCCACCGGGGCGCCCACCGGCCCCGTGCAGACGCCGTACCAGCCGGCCCCGGTGCCGAACCCGTACGGCACCCCGCACCCCTCCCCGGCGTACGGCTACCCGCAGCAGGGCGGCTACCCGACGCCTGCGGCGGGGTACGGGCAGCAGACCCACGCCACCCCGCCGCCGTACACCATCTCGCCGCAGACCTCCGTCCAGGGCTCCGGGCCGGGCGGCGGCAGGGGCAACAAGCCGGTGATCGTCGGCTCGGTCGTGGTGTCGCTGGTCGCGGTGGTCGGCCTGGTCGTGGCGCTGACGATGAACAGCGGTGGCCCGGGCGACGCGAACAAGGGCGGCGGCGCGAGCGCCTCGGCGTCCCACGCGGCGGCCTACCGGGGCCCGGACGAGTCGAAGACGATCGAGAAGACCGCCTGCACGGAGCCCGAGAAGTCCTACAACGACCCGACCAAGGTGCGGGTCCCCGACTTCAAGTTCAAGTACATCAAGTCGGTCAAGGAGTGCTTCGAGGCCGCGGGCTGGGTCATGAAGATCGTGCACGTGGACGAGAACACGTACGGCGACGGGACCGTCATGAACCAGTTCCCCGCCGCTGACACCGACGTCGACCCGAAGAACATGCCGACGATCCAGCTGAACGTCTCGACGGGCAACCCGCCGTCCTGACCCGGCCGCCGAGACGCCGGGTGAGCCGAGGTCGTCGACCTCGGCTCACGTGTGTGTGACGGACGGACAGAGCTTGGAACAGATGAGTATCGCTAGAGGTACGGGCCGCCCGAGCGGCCGCCCGTGCGCGGGTCGTCGCCGCCCTCCTGGCCCCCCACGCCCGGAGGAAGGGCACGGCGCATCTGCTCCAGCTGCGCGCGGGCCGCCATCTGCTGGGCGAACAGCGTCGTCTGGATGCCGTGGAAGAGGCCCTCCAGCCAGCCCACCAGCTGGGCCTGCGCGATGCGCAGCTCCGCGTCGCTCGGGGTCGCCTCGTTCGCGAAGGGCAGCGAGAGCCGTTCCAGCTCCTCCACCAGCTCCGGCGCGAGACCGTCCTCCAGCTCCTTCACCGAGCTGGCATGGATCTCCTTGAGCCGGACCCGGCTCGCCTCGTCCAGAGGAGCCGCGCGCACCTCCTCCAGAAGCTGCTTGATCATGCTGCCGATCCGCATGACCTTGGCCGGCTGCTCCACCATCTCCGTCACCGGGATCTCACGGGGGTCGTCGTCGCCCACGCCGCCGAGCGCCATGCCGTCCTGGCCTACGACCAGGATCTGCGGGTTCTCCGGCGACCTTTCGTTCCTCGGCATCTCCATGCCGCCATTCTCTCGCACGCCTCCACCTCATCACCGTGGTGCCCCCGGTTGTGGCTGATCCACCGTTTAACTCGGTCGGCGTAACCGGTAATGCCCGAATTGCCATGAAAGATAAGGATTATTTTCGTCGGCTTCATGCTGCGCCGACTGTGCTGCGGGAGGTCACCGACGTGAGTCCATGGCCGCGTTTCACGCTTCGCCTCGTACGGCTGCTGATCGTCCTGGCGGCGGTGGGACCGCCGTACGGCACGGCCCACGCGGCCACCGCCGCCCCGTCCCCTTCCGCCTCCGCCTCCGCCGTCGCCGCCGAACCGTCCCGGGCCGGCAGCCGTGCCGGGGAGGGGCGGCTGCGGCCGGGGCGGCGGGAGGGGCCGGCGGCGCAGATCGAGGGCGACGACGACACCGGCGAGGCCCCCACCACCCCGGACGCCGTCTCCTCCGCCGGGGACGAGACCGTGGACGGCGGGCAGGGGAACCCGACGGACTCCGCCTCGCCACAGGACGCCGGACTGGCGCCTGCCACGCCTCGGCAGCGGCCCGCGAACACCGGCCACAGCGGCGAAGCCGCGGACGACGGGCCCACCCTGCGGATCCTGCCGCTGGGCAGCGGCCTCGTCCTGATCGGCCTGGGCCTGGCCCTGGCGTTCGTGGGCCTGCGGGTGCGGCGTGGCTGAGCGCGCTACGGCGCCACCAGCAGCACCTTCCCGATGTGCCCGCTCGCCTCCACCAGCCGGTGCGCCTCGGCCGCCTCCGGCATCGGCACCTCGCGGTCGACGACGGGGCGGACGTGCCCGGCCGCGAGCAGCGGCCACACGTGCTCGCGTACGGCGGCCACGATGGACGCCTTCTCGGTGAGCGGGCGCGCCCGCAGCGAGGTCGCGCTGATGGCGGCCCGCTTGCCCAGCAGCGTGCCGATGTTCAACTCGCCCTTGACGCCGCCCTGCATGCCGATGATCGCCAGCCGCCCGTTCACGGTGAGGGCCTGCACATTGCGGTCCAGGTACTTGGCGCCCATGTTGTCGAGGATCACATCGGCGCCCGCCCCGTCGGTGGCCTGCCTGACCTCGGCGACGAAGTCCTGGTCCTTGTAGTTGACGAGGACGTCCGCGCCGAGCTCGGCGCAGTAGTCCAGTTTCTCCTTGCTCCCGGCGGTCACCGCGACCTTGGCGCCGATCGCCTTGGCGAGCTGGATGGCCATCGTGCCGATGCCGCTGGAGCCGCCGTGGACGAGCAGTGTCTCGCCGGGGCGCAGGTGAGCGATCATGAAGACGTTGGACCAGACCGTGCTGACCACCTCCGGCAGCGCGGCGGCCTGCCTGAGGTCGACGCCCTCGGGCACCGGCAGCAGCTGTCCGGCCGGCACGGCGACCTTCTCGGCGTATCCGCCGCCCGCGAGCAGGGCGCACACCTCGTCGCCGACGGTCCAGCCGGACACGCCGGGACCCAGCGCTGCGATCCGGCCGGAGCATTCCAGGCCGGGGTAGCGGGACGCGCCGGGCGGCGGGTCGTAGAAGCCCTGCCGTTGCAGGATGTCGGCGCGGTTGACTGCGCTAGCCACCACCTCGACCAGCACTTCGCCCTCGCCGGGCACCGGATCGGGGACCTCGTCCCACACCAGAGCCTCGGGACCACCAGGTTCGGGAATCGTGATCGCATGCATGCAGGCGACGCTACTCCCCGGCCGGGCGTCCGCCGAGGCACACCCGGTCCGGAGGTTTCACGTGAAACACACCCCGATTCCGGCGGCTGCCCACGGGAGGTCGAGCAGCTCCGCCTCCTGTCCCGCTGGAACCCCGCCCGGCGGTACGACCGCGAGCGCGTCGGCGGCGGCGATTCCGCGCAGCATCGCCGGGCCGTTGTAGTGCAGCGGCACGGCCCGGTCGCCGCGCAGGACCACCGGGACGAGCCGGGTGTCGTGCGGGTGCCCGTGCACCGCCTCCCGCACCGGCAGGGTGTACGGCTCGGGGGCAGGGTGGGCGGCGAGGGTCCGCAGCAGGGGTTCGGCGAGCGTGAGCAGGCCGGAGACCGCTGCCAGGGGGTTGCCGGGCAGACCGACGAGGTGCTGGTCGTCCTTGGTGCGGGCCAGCAGCATGGGGTGGCCGGGGCGGACCTTGACGCCGTCGACGAGGAGTTCGGCGCCGATGCGCTCCAAGGTCGGGTGCACATGGTCGACCGGTCCGGAGGCGGTGCCGCCGGTGGTGACGACGAGGTCGGCCGGGGAGCCGGTGATCGCCCTGCGCAGGGCCTTGGCGTCGTCGCCGAGCCGGCGCACCGCGATGACCTCGGCGCCGAGGGCGCGCAGCCAGGACGGCAGCATCGGACCGAGCGCGTCCCGGATCAGACCGTCGTGGGGGGTTCCCTCGGTCAGCAACTCGTCGCCCAGTACGAGGACTTCGACGCGTGGTCGGGGCAGGACGGCGAGGGTGTCGTATCCGGCGGCGGCGGCCAGGCCGAGCACGGCCGGGGTGACCAGGGTGCCGACGGGCAGCAGCTGGTCGCCGCTGCGGCACTCCTGGCCGCGCGGGCGGATGTCCTGGCCGTGGCTCATCTCGCGGGTGGCGTGCAGCCTGCCCTGGGTGTCCGTGCGGCCGTGTTCGGTGCGCAGGACGGCGGTGGTGTCGGCCGGGATGCGGGCTCCGGTGGCGATCCGTACCGCCTCGCCGTCGGTGAGCGGACCGGGCTGCGCCTGTCCGGCGAGGACGCCCTCGTCCCGGACGGCCCAGGGGCCCGGTCCGGCGACCGCCCAGCCGTCCATCGCGGAGGTGTCGAAGGAGGGCAGGTCGGTGAGGGCGTCGAGGGGGGCTGCCAGGACCAGCCCGAGGGCGTCGGCGAGGGACACGGAGACGGGCGGGCGGCGGGCACCGGACCGGGCCGCGCGGGCGGCGGTCTCACGGGCCCGGGGCCAGGGTGTGGCCCGGTGCCGTTCCAGGGGCTCGCCGCCGGCGGCCGGGGGCACGGCGGGCGCGCTGTCGTCCCGGGGTTCCCTCACGAGGGCAAGGGCCTCCTCGACGCCGAGGTCGTCGGTGTCCTCGTGGTTCTCGGGGTTCCCGGGCTTCACGGGCTTCCCGGCTCTGGCACCGTCCCGGACGCCATGGGCGGTCATCCGGCGTCCGGGGCGTCGGGTCGGGGGGCGGGAGCGCCGGGCCGGGGGGCGGCGGCGCTGTTCTCCTCCTCCCAGCGCAGGGCCAGCGCGGCGGCCTTGCGGGCGGCCTCGGCGACCGCCTCGGGGCCCTGCCCGCCCCGGGCGGCCGCGTAGCCGACGAGGAAGGTGGTCAGCGGGGCGGCGGGGCGGGCCACGCCGTGCGCGGCGTCGCGGGCCAGGTCGAGCAGAAGACCGGTGTCGACGTCGAGGTCGATGCCCAGCTCGTCCTTGACTGCGGAGATCCATTCATCCAACACGTGTCCATGCTCCCTGATGCGTGCCCTGGCGTCGGCGATGTCGTCCCAGGTGTCGCAGTCGAAGGAGGCGAGCGGGTCCGGGACACGGGTGAGGTCGAGCGCGCCGGTCAGCCGGCGCAGGGGCAGGCCGGTCAGACCGTCGTGCGCGGCGGCGAGCGCGGTCAGCTCGCGGCGGAGGGTGGCGGTGCGGTACGCGGCCACGAGGGGCTGGTCGCGGGCGTCGGCGTCGGTGAGCAGCGCACCGTCGGCGCCGGTGGCGCTCAGGGCGGCCAGCAGCCGTCGTACCGTGTCCGGTCCGAGGAAGGGCAGGTCGGCCGAGAGGACGACGACACGGTCGGCGGTGGTGAGGACCAGCCCGGCTTCGAGGGCGGCGACCGGTCCGGCGCCGGGCGGCTCCTCACGAGTCCAGCGCACCGGGCGGGCGGTGGGGCGGGGAGCGGCCACGACGACGGTGGTGCGGGCGTCGCCGCAGGCCGCGAGCACCCGGTCGAGCAGGGGGCGCCCGCCGACGCGCACGCCGGGCTTGTCGACCCCGCCGAGCCGCCGGGCGGCACCGCCGGCCAGCACGACGGCGTCGTACGGCTCGGCGGGCCCGGCAGCCTCATGAGCGTGGGGGGAGTCGTGGGTCACCCCCCGAGTATCACAGGGTGCGCAGAAGCACGGTCGGCTGCTCCACGCAGTCCGCCACGTACCGCAGGAAACCGCCCGCGGTGCCGCCGTCGCAGACCCGGTGGTCGAAGGTGAGCGAGAGCTGCACGACCTGGCGCACCGCCAGCTCGCCCTCGTGCACCCACGGCTTGGGGACGATCCGGCCGACGCCGAGCATGGCCGCCTCGGGGTGGTTGATGATCGGTGTGGAGCCGTCGACGCCGAACACGCCGTAGTTGTTCAACGTGAACGTGCCGCCGGTGAGTTCGCCGGGTGTCAGCGTGCCGGTCCGGGCGGCCTCGGTGAGCCGGGCGAACTCCGCGGTGAGCGACTCCGCGTCGCGCACATGGGCGTCGCGGACGACGGGCACCACCAGTCCGCGCTCGGTCTGCGCGGCGAACCCGAGGTGCACCTGGTCGAGCCGGACGACCTCCCTGGCCTCCATGTCGACGAAGGAGTTCAGCTCGGGGTACCGGGCGAGGGCGGCGGAGCAGATACGGGCGAGCAGCGCGAGGAGGGAGATCCTGGGCGCTCCGGCCGCGTTCATGGCGGTCCGCGCCCGCATCAGTTCCGTCGCGTCGGCGTCGACCCAGCAGGTGGCGTCCGGGATCTCCCGGCGGCTGCGGGAGAGCTTGTCGGCGACGGCGCCGCGGACGCCCTTCAGGGGGGTGCGCAGGCCCGCGGCAGAGGCGGCCGTGGAGGGAGCGGGGGTCCGTGTGTCCGCCGCTTCCCGCGGGCCGGCGGGGGCGGTGCCGGCTCGCAGGGCGCCCTCCACGTCGGCCCGCAGGATCAGCCCGTCCGGTCCGGAGCCCACCAGGTGCCGCAGGTCCACGCCGTTGTCCCGGGCCAGGCGGCGGACCAGGGGGGAGATCACGGGCACGGGGCCCTCGACGGGCGTGGGCGCGGCCACGCGCGCGTGGGGCGCCGGGACGGGGTCCGGCCGCCGCGTCGACGCCTTCTCGGCGGCCGCGCCGTCCGCGACCGCCGACGTCCGGACCCGGCGCCGGCGCGCCGCCGGCGCGCCCGTGCCGTAGCCCACCAGGACGTTGCCTGAGCCCTCCGGGGCGTCCGTGGGGGCCGGTGCGCCGACCGCCACCGTCAACAGGGGCGCTCCTACCGGCAGTTCGGTGCCCTCCTCGCCGAAGCGGGCGGTGACCACGCCGCCGTAGGGGCAGGGGACCTCGACCATCGCCTTGGCGGTCTCGACCTCGACCACCGGCTGGTCGATGGCGACGACATCGCCGACCCGCACCAGCCAGCGGACGATCTCCGCCTCGGTCAGTCCCTCCCCGAGGTCGGGGAGCTTGAACTCCAGCACGTGTGCCATCAGCCCTCGGCCTCCCACTGCAGACGCGCCACGGCGTCCAGGATGCGGTCGACGCCGGGCAGGTGGTGCCGCTCCAGCATCGGGGGCGGGTAGGGGATGTCGAACCCGGAGACGCGCAGCACCGGCGCCTCCAGGTGGTGGAAGCAGCGCTCGGTGACGCGGGCCGCGATCTCCCCGCCCGGGCCGCCGAACCCGCCCGACTCGTGCACGACGACCGCGCGTCCGGTGCGCCGTACCGCCGCGCAGACCGTCTCGTCGTCGAACGGCACCAGGGAGCGCAGGTCGACGACCTCCAGGTCCCAGCCCTCCGCGCGTGCGGCCTCGGCGGCCTCCAGGCAGATGGGCAGGGAGGGGCCGTAGGTGAGGAGCGTGGCGCTCCGGCCCGGGCGTCGCACCACCGCGCGGCCGATCGGTTCGACGTCGGTGGGGTGGTCGGGGTTCCAGGAGTCCTTCGACCAGTACAGCCGCTTGGGCTCGAAGAAGACCACCGGGTCGTCGGAGGCGATGGCCGCGCGCAGCAGCCCGTAGGCGTCGGCCACGGTCGCGGGTGTGACCACGTGCAGCCCGGGGGTGGCCATGTAGTAGGCCTCGGAGGAGTCGCTGTGGTGCTCGACACCGCCGATGCCGCCGCCGTAGGGGACGCGGATGGTGATGGGCAGGGGCATCCGGCCGCGGGTGCGGTTGCGCATCCGGGAGACGTGGCTGATCAGCTGTTCGAAGGCGGGGTAGGCGAAGGCGTCGAACTGCATCTCCACGACCGGGCGCAGGCCGTACATCGCCATGCCGACGGCCGTACCGAGGATGCCCGCCTCGGCCAGCGGGGTGTCCGTGCAGCGGTCCTCGCCGAACTCCTTGGCGAGGCCGTCGGTGACCCGGAAGACACCGCCGAGCGTGCCGACGTCCTCGCCCATGACGTGCACGGCCGGGTCGGCGGCCATCGCGTCGCGCAGTGCGCGGGTCAGCGCCTGCGCCATGGTGGCGGGCTTGACGGCGACAGTGGTCATCGGTGGCCGCCTTCCGGCTGCTCTTCGTCGCCCTGGTCGGCCCGCTCGGCCTCCAGCTCGGCACTCAGCAGGGCGCGCTGCTCGCGCAGTTGCGCGGTGGGCTCGTCGTACACGTGGTCGAAGAGGTCCATGGGGTCGAGCCTCGGGTCACGGTTCATGCGCTCGCGCAGGTCCGCGGCCATCGCCTCGGCGTCCTCGCGGGCGGCCCGGATGCCGTCCTCGTCGAGCAGGCCGCGGCCGGTCAGCTCGCGCTCCAGCAGTTGGACGGGGTCGTGCGCGCGCCAGGCCTCGACCTCGGTGTCGCCCCGGTAGCGGGTGGCGTCGTCGGCGTTGGTGTGGGCGTCGATGCGGTAGGTGACCGCCTCCACCAGGGTGGGTCCGCCGCCCGCGCGCGCCTGCCGGACGGCGGCGCCGAGGACCTCGTGCACGGCGGCGGCGTCGTTGCCGTCGACCAGCCGGCCCGGCATGCCGTAGCCGACGGCCTTGTGGGCCAGGGAGGGGGCGGCGGTCTGCTTGGCGAGCGGGACGGAGATGGCGAAGCCGTTGTTCTGGACCAGGAAGACGACCGGTGCCTGCCAGACGGCGGCGAAGTTCAGCGCCTCGTGGAAGTCGCCCTCGCTGGTGCCGCCGTCGCCGACCATGGCGAGCGCGACCACGTCGTCGCCCTTGAGGCGGGCGGCGTGGGCGAGGCCGACGGCGTGCGGGAGCTGGGTGGCGAGGGGGGTGCTCAGCGGTGCCACCCGGTGCGCGCGGGGGTCGTAGCCGGTGTGCCAGTCGCCGCGCAGCAGGGTCAGCGCCTCGACCGGGTCGACGCCCCGGCTGACCACGGCGAGGGTGTCGCGGTAGCTGGGGAAGAGCCAGTCGCGGTCCTCCAGCGCGAGCGCGGCGGCCACCTCGCAGGCCTCCTGGCCGGTGGTGGAGGGGTAGACGGCCAGGCGGCCCTGCTTGGTCAGGGCGGTGGCCTGGGCGTTGTAGCGGCGGCCGCGGACCAGCAGGGCGTAGAGCCGGCGCAGCAGTTCCGGGTCGGCCTGGAGGGCCGCGTCGGTGCCGAGGACGCGGTACGGCTCCGCGTCGGGCAGCAGCGGCGCGGGGTCCATCCGGGGCTGCCAGGCGGGCGGCGGCGAAGGCCGGTACGCGCCTCGCTGCTCCATCACCGTCATGACGGCACCTCCTCGTGGGAGCGGTACGGGAGGCGGGTCGGCAGTGACCCGTCTCACCTACCGATTGTTCGGTCGTCGGCACATTTTGGCTACAGGCCCCGTCAGGCTGTGGACAAACGGTTCTCCACAACCTGAAATGAACGCACTACGTCCACGGCAGGGAGGCGGGGGCACATGGCACCTGAACAAATGGCCGAGGGCCCGGAGGCCGGCGCCGTCCTGCCGCCGCCGCGCCCGCTGGACGCCATTGATCAGGACATCCTGCAGATCCTGCAGACGGACGGCCGCGCCTCGATACGGTCCGTCGCCGAACGCGTCCACGTCTCCCGCGCCAATGCCTACGCCCGCATCAACCGCCTCATCGAGGACGGCGTCATCCGGGGCTTCGGCGCCCGCGTCGACCACGAGCGGGCCGGACAGGGCACCTCGGCGTACATCACACTGAAGATCGTCCAGAACACCTGGCGCACCGTGCGCGAGCAGCTCAGCCAGCTGCCCGGGGCCTCCCACATCGCCCTGGTGGGCGGGGACTTCGACGTGCTGCTGCTGGTGCACACGCCGGACAACAGGGCGCTGCGCGAGCTGGTACTCACCCGTCTCCAGGCCCTCCCCGAGGTGCTCAGCACGCGCACGCTGCTGGTGTTCGAGGAGGCGGACCTGGAGCCGCAGGACTGATTCCGGCCGTTCTCGCCCTCAGACACCCCTGCCCTCAGGGTCCCTCTCCTCAGGGGGCCTGTCCTCAGGCGCCCCTGACGTGTCCCTGTCCTCAGACGTCCTTGCGCAGGCCGCCGAAGGCGAGCTGGACCACCGCGTCCGCCACCTCGCGCTCGTTCATGCCGCGCCCGTCGGGCCGGTACCACTCCACGATCGAGTTGATCATCCCGAAGACCAGCCGGGTGGCCAGCCGTACCTCCACGTCCCCGCGCACGTCCCCGTCGGCGGCCGCGGCCTTCAGCAGCTCGGCCACCTGGTGGTCGAAGTCGCGGCGCCGCTCCAGCGCCCAGCGCTCGGTGCCGGTGTTGCCGCGCACCCGCAGCAGCAGCGTCACGTAGGGCAGCTCGGCTATGAGGACCTCGACCATGCGCCGTACGACGTGCTCCAGGCGGTCCGCGGGCCGCCCCCCGCGCGCGTGCTCCTCGTCGAGGATGCCGAAAAGGCCGTCCAGCGCCCGGCTGACGGCGCGGCGCAGCAGCTCCTCCTTGCCGGAGACGTGGTGGTAGATCGACGACTTGGAGATGCCGGCCGCCTTGGAGAGGTGCTCCATGGAGGTGCCGTCGTAGCCGCGTTCGTTGAAGACCTGGACGGCGACGGTGAGCAGCGTCTCGGGGGTGTAGGTGTCGCGCTTGGCGGTGGTCATGAGCCGCTGCCCTCCCGCTTGTCGGTGGCGTACGCGTGGCGGTAGAGCGCCAGGGAGGGCGCGTACCGGCCGGAGGGTTCGCGCAGGTGCAGGTCGTCCAGCAGGCCGTAGGCGAAGTCGCGGCCGAGCCGGCGGCTCCACTCGAAGGGGCCGAGCGGGTAGTTGACGCCCAGGCACATCGCGGTGTCGATGTCCTCCTCGGTGGCCACGCCCTTGGCCACGGCGTCGTGCGCGAGGTCGACGATCCGGGCGACCGTGCGCGCGACGATCATGCCGGGGACGTCGCCGATGACGCTGACGTCCTTGCCGAGCGCCTGGAAGAGGCCGATGGCCTCGGCGAGGGTCTGCGGGGAGGTGTCCTGGGAGGCGGACAGGGCGATGCGGGTGGCTCGGCGGTAGTCGAGGGCGAGATCGAAGTAGACGACATCGCGGAACTCGACGGAGGTCTGGCCGTCGGCGAGGGCCAGCTGGCCGCCGCCGGGCAGCACCAGGCGGGTGCCGTGGTCCTCGTCCTCCTCGCGGACCTGGATGCCCGCCTCGCGGATCAGCGGGAGCAGCTCGGCCGCCGGGCCGAGACCGCCCTCGGCGACGACGTAGGCGGGCGGCCGGGCCTGCTCGGCGGTGTGCGGCTCGGTCCGCTCGGCGCCGTCCGCGTAGTCGTACCAGCCGTGTCCCGACTTGCGGCCCAGACGGCCGGACTCGACCAGGCGGCGCTGCGCCAGGGAAGGGGTGAAGCGGACGTCCCGGAAGAAGGCCTCCCACACGGAGTGGGTGACGGACTCGTTGACGTCCTGGCCGATCAGGTCGGTCAGCTCGAACGCGCCCATCCGGAAGCCGCCGCACTCGCGCAGGACGGCGTCGATGGTGGCGGGGTCGGCGGCCTGGGCCTCGAGGACGGCGAAGGCCTCCGCGTAGAACGGCCGGGCGATGCGGTTGACGATGAACCCGGGGGTGTCGGCGCAGGCCACCGGGGTCTTGCCCCAGGCGCGGGCGATCTCGTACGCGCGCGTGGCCGACGTGACGTCGGTGGCGAACCCGGAGACGACCTCGACCAGCGGGAGCAGCGGGGCCGGGTTGAAGAAGTGCAGGCCGACGAGGCGGCCGGGGTTGCGCAGGGCGCCGCCGATGGCCGTCACCGACAGGGAGGAGGTGTTGGTGGCGAGCAGGCAGTCGTCGGCGACGATGTCCTCCAGCTCGCCGAAGAGCCGCTGCTTGACGTCCAGCCGCTCCAGGACGGCCTCGACGACCAGCGCGCACTCCGCCAGGTCGGCCAGGGTCTCGGCGGGCCTCAGGCGGGCGCGGGCCGCGTCCCGGTCGGCGGCGGTCAGCCGGTCCTTCGCCACGAGCCGGTCGAGGCGGGCGCCGATCGCTTCGGCCGCGTCCCGGGCCCGCCCGGGTACGGCGTCGTACAACCGCACGGGGTGGCCCGCGACCAGCGCGACCTGGGCGATGCCCTGGCCCATGGTGCCGGTGCCGACGACGGCCACGGGGCTGCTGAGGTCGAGTGCTGTCATGTGCGCGATCCTCCCGCACGGGGTTTTCCACAGATGCGGCGGACCCCCTTGTCCCGACCGATCGTTCGGTTACTCTAACTCTGACCGGCTGTTCCTGCCCATGTTTCCGCCAGGTCGATGAGCTCGACGGAGAGTTCTCTGAGACGAGGAGTTGGTCCCGCATGGCCGCCGAACCGACCACGCACGAACTGATCGCCAAGCACCGGCCCACGCTCGACCAGGCGCTGGAAGCGATCCGCACCCGCGCGTACTGGTCTCCGCATCCCGAGCACCCCAAGGCGTACGGCGAGCACGGCAGCCTCGACGCGGCGGCGGGCAAGGCCGCCTTCGACGCCCTCCTGGGCACCCGCCTGGACCTCGGCCAGCCCGGCACCGACGACTGGGTGGGCGGCGAGGTCTCGCCGTACGGCGTCGAGCTGGGCGTGACCTACCCGCACCCGGACCTCGACGTGCTGCTGCCCGCGATGAAGGCGGGCCAGCGGGCCTGGCGGGACGCGGGGGCGGAGATCCGGGCCGTGGTCTGTCTGGAGATCCTCAAGCGGATCAGCGACCGGACGCACGAGTTCGCGCACGCCGTCATGCACACCTCCGGCCAGGCCTTCATGATGGCGTTCCAGGCGGGCGGCCCGCACGCCCAGGACCGCGGTCTGGAGGCGGTCGCGTACGCGTACGTGGAGCAGGTCCGCACGCCCGACACGGCGGAATGGACGAAGCCCCAGGGCAAGCGCGACCCGCTGGCGCTGAGCAAGCGGTTCACGGCGGTGCCGCGCGGGATCGCGCTGGTCATCGGCTGCAACACCTTCCCGACCTGGAACGGCTTCCCGGGCCTGTTCGCCTCCCTCGCCACCGGCAACGCGGTCCTGGTCAAGCCGCACCCGCGCGCGGTGCTGCCGCTCGCGCTCACCGTGCGGGTCGCGCGCGAGGTGCTCGCCGCGTCCGGATTCGACCCGAACCTGGTGGCGCTGGCCGCCGAGCGCCCCGGCGAGGGCGTCGCCAGGACGCTGGCCACCCGCCCCGAGATCCGGATCATCGACTACACGGGCTCGACGTCCTTCGGCGACTGGCTGGAGGCCAACGCCCGCCAGGCGCAGGTCTACACGGAGAAGGCCGGCGTCAACACGGTGATCGTCGACTCGACCGACGACTACAAGGGGATGCTCTCCAACCTGGCCTTCTCGCTGTCCCTGTACAGCGGCCAGATGTGCACCACCCCGCAGAACCTGCTGATCCCGCGCGACGGCATCCGCACCGAGGAGGGCCCGAGGACCTTCGACGAGGTGGTCGCGGACCTCGCCCGCTCGGTGGACGGCCTGCTCGGCGACGACGCGCGCGCGAACGCCCTGCTGGGCGCGATCGTCAACCCGGACGTGAAGGCCCGCCTGGAGGCCGCGGCGGGGCTCGGCGAGGTGGCCCTCGCCTCCCGGGAGGTCGGCAACCCGGAGTTCCCGGACGCGGTGGTGCGCACGCCCGTGATCGTGAAGCTCGACAGCGCCAAGCCGGACGACGAGGCCGCCTACATGAGCGAGTGCTTCGGGCCCGTCTCCTTCGCCGTCGCGGTCGACTCGGCGGCGCACGCCGTGGAACTGCTGCGGCGCACCGTCCGCGAGAAGGGCGCGATGACGGTCGGCGCGTACACGGTGGACGACGAGGTCGAACAGGCGATCACGGAGGTCTGCCTGGAGGAGGCCGCCCAGCTGTCGCTGAACCTCACCGGCGGCGTGTACGTCAACCAGACCGCCGCCTTCTCGGACTTCCACGGCTCGGGCGGCAATCCGGCGGCCAACGCGGCGCTCACCGACGGGGCGTTCGTCGCAGGCCGCTTCCGCGTGGTGGAGGTCCGCCGGGAGGTCTAGACCGTGGCGCTCCAGTGGTACAGCGTCATGGCCACGCTGGTCGCGAGGTTGTAGCTGGAGACCTGGGGGCGCATCGGCAGGGACAGCAGGTGGTCGGTCCGCGCGCGCAGTTCGGCGGACAGGCCGCTGCGTTCGGAGCCGAAGGCCAGGACGGCGTCGTCCGGGAGCCTCACGCCCCGGATGTCGTCGCCCTCCGGGTCGAGCGCGAACACCGGTCCCGGGGGCAGCTCGTCCACGCCGAGCCGCTCCACGGCGGTCGCGAAGTGCAGTCCCGCGCCGCCGCGCACCACCGTGGGGTGCCAGGGGTCGAGCGTGCCGGTGGTGACCACCCCGGTCGCACCGAAACCGGCGGCCAGCCGGATCACCGCCCCCGCGTTGCCCAGGTTGCGCGGGTTGTCGAGGACCACGACGGGGGCGGTGCGGGGCGTGTGGGCCAGGGCGCGCAGCTGGTCCTCGCGCGAGGGCCGTACGGCCAGGGCGGCGACCCCGGTGGGGTGCGGGCGCGGCACCAGGGTCGCGTAGACGGCCTCCGGCACCTCGGTCAGGAGCGCGTCCAGCGCCTTGTGGACGTCCGGGGCCAGCTCCTCGGCGAGGGCGAGCGCGGCCCGCCGGCCGGTGGTGACCGCGACCGGTACGTCGGCCCCGAAGCGCAGCGCGTGCTTGAGGGCGTGGAAGCCGTCGAGCAGTACGGCGGTGGTGGCGTGCTCGCGCCAGCGGATCACGGGGTCGCTCATGCGGGCGAGCCTACGCGGCCGTCTCCCTCGCCCCCGTGGCGTCTCCGGGGGGCTCTCCCGCGGTGTCTGCGCGGGTCCCTCCCGCGGTGTCTCCCGGGGCGGGAGGCGGTGGCAGCGGGCGGTCCCGCCGGGCCAGTCGCTCACGCGCGCGTGCCGCCCGGCCGCCGAGCCGGAGCAGGAACGAGGTGGGCAGGAAGACCGAGTCCGCCGCGATCATCGCCAGCGAGAAGAACGGCAGGCCGAGGACGACCGCGATCACGGCGTGCTCGGTCATCATCAGGGCCAGCAGGACGTTCTTGACCCGCCGGTTGAACAGCGTGAACGGGAAGGCGACCTGCACGATGACGGTGCCGTAGGTCACCAGCATCACCAGGGTGCCGTTGGCCGAGAGCAGGTCGGCGAGGCCGGGCCAGGGCGAGAAGTAGTCCAGGTGGAGGGGGTAGTAGACGGCGGTGCCGTCCTGCCAGCGGGAGCCCTGGATCTTGTACCAGCCGGCGGTGGCGTAGATCAGGCACGCCTCCGCCATGATCACGAACAGGGCGCCGTTGTGCAGGACGTTGGCGATCACGTCCAGCAGGATCCGCGGCTGCCGCAAGCGTGGCCGGCGCCCGGCGGCCCACCACAGGGCCAGCGCCACCCACACCGCCCACAGCAGCGCGGGCACCAGCCGGCCGCCGCCGAGCCGGCCGGCCAGGGCCACCACGGCCAGCGCCGTGCCGGACACCACCCACAGGACCGGCCCCACACGGTCGGGAGCGAGCCGTCCGGGCCGCTGCGCACACGCGCGCGCCGCCCGTCGTGCGTCGAGGGACCAGACCTGTCCGCAGCGCGTGAACACCAGGTAGAAGGACATCAGGTGCAGGACGTTGTCGCCGCCGTCGCCCACGAAGACGCTGCGGTTCTGCAGGGACAGCACACCCACCATGAACAGCACGGATGCGGTGCGGGTGCGCCAGCCCAGCAGCAGCAGGGCGCTGGAGACGAGCGCCAGCGCGTAACAGCTCTCGAACCAGAACTGTCCGTTCGCCCACGTCAGGGCCGTGAAGGCGTGGTTGTCCGCGGTCAGCTGCCGGGCCAGGTCCAGGTTCCACGGACCGTTCGGGCCGTACAGCTCCTGGTGGTGCGGGAACTCGCGCAGCAGGAACAGCAGCCACGTCGCGGCGAAGCCGATACGGATGACGGCGGTCTGGTACGGCCCGAGGGGCGACTCGGTCACGCGGGCGATACCCCGGGAGACGGTCAGCGCGAGACGGTTCACCGCACACCTCCCGCGGCCTCGTCCGCCGTGACCGTCCACCACGGCAGCTCCCGGTAGACGGGCTTGCCGGAGACCTGCTCGGTGCTCCACTTCGGCGGCGGCACATCGGTGGTGCAGGAGCGGATCTGGACGCGCTGGACGACCCCCTCCTGACGGATCGCGTCCTCCCGGTGCAGGCGCATCACCACGATCCGGCGCAGGTACTCCTCGGAGAGCGTGCCGCGCAGGCCCACCGGACGGGCGTCGTTGTCGTGCGTGCCGACGAAGAAGTCCCAGGCGCGGCGCAGCTCGTTCTGGACGGTGTGGCTGGGCAGCAGGCTGCCGTCGATGGCCGCGCCGTCCTCGGCCGACAGATCGGTCCAGCCGGTGGTCACCACGCTGCCGTCCTTCGCCCGCACCTCGGCGCGCGCCTGTACGGCGATGTTCTGCTGGAGCGGATTGGGCGCGAACAGCTTCCAGTTCTGCTCGAACTCCGGATACACCCATTCCTCCACCGCTTTGCCGTGCTGCTTGGTCATCGTGTTCGCCGGCGCCACGCTGAGGAACACCATCCCGAGGTGCGCGCAGACGGCGACGGCGACGACCGCGAGGGCCAGCGCCGCACCTACCCGGTAGCACGGGGAGAGGGCGGCGACGCCGGTGCGCGGGGGCACGGGCTCGGACACGGGCTCGGACACGGGCTCGGACACGGGCTGCGGGGGCGGCGGAGGGGAGGCCGGCGCGGGCGGCGACTCGGCGGCCGGCGGGTCGGAGGCGGGAGGCGATGCGGGGTCGGAGGCCGACCGCGACGCGGGGTCGGAGGCCGGCCGGGCGTTCGAGTCCTCGTCGTACGCGTCCATTCCGCCCGCTCCCCGGTTCCGCTCGGTAATCCGGCCGCCCGCCGCGGGACGCGGCACCGCATGCCCCACGAGCACCACTGCCGGGCGCTCGCACGAACGGTACTCAGCCTCACCCGCCGGGCCCAGCCCCGAGGGGCGGCCGGGCCACGTGGCCATCGCCACGTCAGCGGCGCGACCGGCCCGGACCGGAAGGTTGTCCACAGGCCGCCGGGCACGTTTTCCACAGCGGTTGACACCCGCGGCGGCCCGGCACACCATGGAATCGCACCGGACCGAACGATCGGTCGGGACGACGCTCACGGCAGAGCCCGAGGTCAGGGGGACCGCATGGCCACAGCAGCCGCGCACCGCACGGCCCGCACAGCGGCGGACGGCGCACCGGACACCGCCGGCACGGCGGCGTACGAGCGTGCCTTCGACGCCGCGGTGGCCGCCGAGGAGCGCATCGAGCCACGTGACTGGATGCCCGACGCCTACCGCGCGACGCTGGTCCGGCAGATCGCCCAGCACGCCCACTCCGAGATCATCGGCATGCAGCCGGAGGCCAACTGGATCACGCGGGCGCCCAGTCTGCGCCGCAAGGCGATCCTGATGGCCAAGGTGCAGGACGAGGCGGGCCACGGCCTGTATCTCTACAGCGCGGCCGAGACCCTCGGGACGGGCCGCGACGAACTGCTCGACAAGCTGCACAGCGGCCGCCAGAAGTACTCGTCGATCTTCAACTACCCCACCCTGACCTGGGCGGACGTCGGCGCGATCGGCTGGCTGGTGGACGGTGCCGCGATCACCAACCAGGTCCCGCTGTGCCGCTGCTCCTACGGTCCGTACGCCCGCGCGATGGTGCGGATCTGCAAGGAGGAGTCCTTCCACCAGCGCCAGGGGTACGAGCTGCTGCTGGCCCTCAGCAAGGGCACCGAGGAGCAGCACGCGATGGCGCAGGACGCGGTGGACCGCTGGTGGTGGCCGTCGCTGATGATGTTCGGCCCGCCCGACGACGAGTCACAGCATTCCGCGCAGTCCATGGAGTGGAAGATCAAGCGCCACTCGAACGACGAGCTGCGCCAGCGGTTCGTCGACATCTGCGTCCCCCAGGCCGAGTCACTGGGCCTGACCCTGCCGGACCCGGACCTCCGGTGGAACGAGGAGCGGAAGCAGCACGACTTCGGAGCGATCGACTGGACGGAGTTCTGGGAGGTCCTCAAGGGCAACGGCCCGTGCAACGAACAGCGGATCACCCAGCGCAGGCGGGCCCACGACGAGGGAGCCTGGGTCCGGGAGGCGGCGGTGGCCTACGCGGCCAAGCACACCGGGGACACCGGTGGGACAGGAGCGACGCGAGCATGACGAACACCGACTGGCCCCTGTGGGAGGTCTTCGTGCGCTCCCGGCGCGGTCTCTCCCACACCCACGCCGGCAGCCTGCACGCGCCCGACGCGGAACTCGCCCTGCGCAACGCCCGCGACCTGTACACCCGGCGCGGCGAGGGCGTCTCGATCTGGGTCGTCCCGGCCGCCGCGATCACCGCGTCCTCGCCCGACGAGAAGGACCCGTTCTTCGAACCGGCCGCCGACAAGCCCTACCGGCACCCCACCTTCTACGAGATCCCGGAAGGGGTGAAGCACCTGTGACCGCCACCGTCCCCGCGACCGCCGCGCTCGCCCTCGGCGACGACGCCCTGGTGCTCTCCCACCGTCTGGGGGAGTGGGCCGGCCACGCCCCGGTCCTGGAGGAGGAGGTCGCCCTGGCCAACATCGCGCTGGACCTGCTCGGCCAGGCCCGCCTCCTGCTGTCGATGGCGGGCGACGAGGACGAGCTGGCCTATCTGCGCGAGGAACGCGCCTTTCGCAACCTGCAGCTGACCGAGCAGCCGAACGGCGACTTCGCCCACACCATCGCCCGTCAGCTGTACTTCTCCACCTACCAGCAGCTGCTCTACACAGAACTGGCCGCCGGGCAGGGCCCCTTCGCCCCGCTGGCCGCGAAGGCGGTCAAGGAGGTCGCCTACCACCGCGACCACGCCGAGCAGTGGACGCTGCGGCTCGGCGACGGCACCGAGGACAGCCACCAGCGGATGCGGCGGGCGTGTGCGGCGCTGTGGCGGTTCACCGGGGAGCCGTTCCAGCCGGTGGAGGGCCTGGACGCCGACTGGGCCGGGATGGAGACGGCATGGCTGGAGTCCGTGACGGACGTGCTGCACCGGGCCACCCTCACCGTCCCGGACGGGCCGCGGACCGGCGCCTGGTCGGCGGGCGCCGGCCGGCAGGGTGTGCACACCGAGTCCTTCGGGCGGATGCTCGCCGAGATGCAGCATCTGCACCGCAGTCACCCGGGGGCGTCATGGTGACGGCCACCGCCCTGGAGGCGGAGCTGCTGGCGCTGGCCGGCTCGGTCCCCGACCCGGAGCTGCCCGTGCTCACCCTGGAGGAACTGGGTGTGCTGCGCGCGGTGCACCTCACGGACACGGGCGCGGTCGAGGTGGAGCTGACCCCCACCTACACCGGCTGCCCGGCCGTCGAGGCGATGTCCACGGACATAGAGCGGATCCTGCGCGAGCACGGCGTGCGCGAGGTCACCGTCCGCACGGTGCTCACTCCCGCCTGGTCGACCGACGACATCACGGCCGAAGGGCGCCGCAAGCTGCGGGAGTTCGGCATCGCTCCCCCGCGCGTCCGACAGGCCGGCGGCCAGGTGCCCCTGACCCTGGGCCCGACCCGGACGACCGGGTCCGAAGCCGTATCCGAAGCCGTATCCGAAGCCGTATCCGCGGCCGCATCGGGAGGGGAATCCGAAGGCGAACACGCGGCCGTGCACTGTCCGCACTGCGGCTCCGCCGACACCGAGCTGCTCAGCCGGTTCTCCTCCACCGCGTGCAAGGCGCTGCGCCGCTGCCTGGCCTGCCGGGAGCCGTTCGACCACTTCAAGGAGCTGTGATGGCGCGCTTCCACCCGCTCCCGGTGGCCGCGGTCGAGCGGCTCACCGACGACTCCGTGGCCCTGACCCTGACCGTCCCGCCCGGGCTGCGCGCGGAGTACCGGCACGCGGCCGGCCAGCATCTCGCCCTGCGCCGGCGGTCCGACGGCACGGAGATACGGCGGACCTACTCGATCTGCTCGCCCGCCCCGGGTCCCGAGGGGCCGGACACCCTGCGGGTCGGGGTGCGCCTGGTCGAGGGCGGTGCCTTCTCCACGTACGCGCTGAAGGAGATCGGCGTCGGGGACGAACTGGAGGTGATGACCCCGGCCGGACGCTTCACCCTCGAACCGGCGCCCGGTCTGTACGCGGCGATCGTCGGCGGCAGCGGCATCACCCCGGTCCTGTCGATCGTCTCGACGCTGCTGGCGCGCGAGCCCGGCGCCCGGTTCTGTCTGATACGCAGCGACCGTACGGCCGCCTCGACGATGTTCCTGGAGGAGGTCGCCGACCTCAAGGACCGCTATCCCGAGCGGCTGCAGCTGGTCACCGTGCTCTCCCGGGAGGAGCAGCAGGCCGGACTGCCGTCTGGGCGGCTCGACCGGGAGCGGCTGGTGAGCCTGCTGCCCGCGCTGCTGCCGGTGGCGGCGGTGGCGGGGTGGTTCCTGTGCGGGCCGTTCGGGCTGGTGCAGGGGGCGGAGAAGGCGCTGCGGGACCTCGGGGTGGACCGGGCCAGGGTCCATGAGGAGATCTTCCACGTGGACGGGAGCCCGGCCCCGGCGGCGACCGCGCCGGCGCCCGCGCACAGCACCGTGACCGCACGGCTGGACGGGCGTGGCGGCAGCTGGCCGGTCCGGGACGGGGAGTCCCTGCTGGAGACGGTGCTGCGCAACCGGCCCGACGCGCCCTACGCCTGCAAGGGCGGGGTGTGCGGGACCTGCCGGGCCTTCCTGGTCGCGGGCGAGGTGCGGATGGACCGCAACTTCGCGCTGGAGGCGGAGGAGACGGAGGCCGGGTACGTGCTGGCCTGCCAGTCGCATCCGGTGACGGAGAGGGTGGAGCTGGACTTCGACCGCTGAGCCCGCCGGGCCCGCTGAGCCCGGGGGCCCGCTGAGCCCGGGGGCCCGCTGAGAACGTCGACTCTCGGACCGCCGGACACCTGTGGGTGACGCCCCGTTCCCTTCTCCTAGAACCTGTTCTATCTTGACGGACCGTCAGATCTACATCGTCGCATCCGGTCGGCGGACCGCCGGGAGGACAGGGTCGTGGACTTCACCTTCACCGAGGAGCAGCTGGCGGCGGCCGAGGCGGCGCGGGGGGTGTTCACCGGGGTCGCACCGGACGCGGTGCCCAGCCCCGCCCGCACCACGGGCGCCGTCGCCGAGGACTTCGACCGGGCGCTGTGGGACAGGCTCGCCCACGCCGATCTGCTGAGCCTGCTGCTCGGCGAGGAGTACGGCGGGGCCGGCCTGGACGCCATCGCGCTGTGTCTGGTGCTGCGGGAGTCGGCGAAGGTGCTCGCCCGGGTGCCGTTGCTGGAGAGCAGCGCGGCGGCAGCGGCCGTACAGGCCTTCGGTGGCAGGGAGTTGGGGGAGCGGCTGCTGGCTCGGGCGGGGCGCGGTGAACTGGTGCTGACCGTCGCGGCCAACGGCCGTACCGGTCACGACGGCGCCGAACTCGCCGTCTCCGCGCGGCGGGAGGGGGAGGTGTGGGTGCTGGACGGGGTGCAGACGGGGGTGCCGTGGGCGTACGGCGCCGACCTCGTCGTCGTACCGGCGCGCACCGACGCCACCGACGCGGCCGTGGGAGCCGGGCGGACCGTGCTCGCGCTGGTGGCCCCCGGGCAGGTCGGGGCGGCCCTGGCCGAGCAGGTCTCCACCAGTGGGGAGCGGCTCGGAGAGCTGCGGCTGGAGTCCGTTCGGATCGCGGCCGGGGACGTCGTCGAGGCCGACGGCGCCTGGGAGTGGCTGCGGGCGCTGCTGGCCACCGGGACCTGTGCGCTGGCCCTCGGGCTGGGCGAGCGGGTGCTGCGGATGACGAGCGAGTACACCGGAAAGCGGGAGCAGTTCGGGTATCCGGTCGCGACCTTCCAGGCCGTCGCCGTGCAGGCCGCCGACCGGTACATCGACCTGCGGGCCATGGAGGCCACCCTGTGGCAGGCCGCCTGGCGGATCGGCTCCGGCGCGCAGGGGGTGCTGCCCGCCTTCGGAGACGTGGCCGTGGCCAAGATCTGGGCGTCGGAGGGGGTACGTCGGGTGGTGCAGACGGCGCAGCACCTGCACGGCGGGTTCGGCGCCGACACCGACTACCCGCTGCACCGGTACCACGCCTGGGCCAAGCACCTGGAGCTGGCGCTCGGCCCGGCGGCGGCCTACGAGGAGGAACTGGGGGATCTGCTGGCGGCGCATCCGCTCGCCTGACCGACGCGGCTCACCGACCGCTCCCCCGCGACCCGTCCCCGGCCTGCGCGCGCGTTACAGGACGGAGCCCGGCCGGCCCTCGTCCGTGACCACGGGGCGGCCGGCGGCCTGCCAGACCTGCATGCCGCCGTCCACGTTCACGGCGTCGATGCCCTGCTGGACCAGGTACATCGTGACCTGGGCCGAGCGGCCGCCGGAGCGGCAGATCACGTGGACCCGGCCGTCCTGCGGGGCGGCCTCGGTCAGCTCGCCGTACCGGGCGACGAACTCGCTGATGGGAATGTGCAGCGCCCCCTCGGCGTGGCCCGCCTGCCACTCGTCGTCCTCGCGGACGTCCAGCAGGAAGTCGTCGTCCTTGAGGTCCGTGACCTCCACCGTGGGCACACCAGCTCCGAAGTTCATACCGAAGACGCTACCCGACGGCCCGCCCGCGACAGCGGCACCTATTCCTGCGCCAACAGTGCCGCCAGCTCCGCCTCCCGCTGCGCCACGTCGGCCCGCAGCTTCCCGGCGATCTCGTCCAGCAGGGCGTCGGGGTCGTCCGGGGCCAGCCGCAGCATCCCGGCGATCGCGCCGTCCTCCAGTTCGCGGGCGACCAGGGTGAGCAGTTCCTTGCGCTGGGCGAGCCATTCCAGACGGGCGTACAGCTCCTCGCCGCGGCTCGGGCGCCGCTCGGCCGGTACCGGGCCCGCCGCCCACTCCTCGGCCAGCTCCCGCAGCAGCGCCTCGTCGCCGCGGGCGTAGGCGGCGTTGACGCGGGTGATGAACTCCTCGCGCCGTTCCCGCTCGGCGTCCTCCTGGGCCAGGTCGGGGTGGGCCTTGCGGGCCAGGTCCCGGTAGAGCCGTCGCGCCTCCTCGCTGGGACGCACCCGCTCCGGGGGCCGTACCTGCTGGTCGGTGAGCATCGCGGCGGCCTCCGGGAACAGGCCCTGCCCGTCCATCCAGCCGTTCATCAGTTCCTCGACCCCGGGCATCGGCAGGACCCGGGCGCGGGCCTCCTCGGCGCGGCGGATGTCCTCCGGATCGCCGGTGCGGGCGGCACGGGCCTCGGCGATCCGCGCGTCCAGTTCCTCCAGCCGGAGGTACAGAGGACCCAGCTTCTGCTCGTGCAGCCGGGAGAAGTTCTCGACTTCGACGCGGAAGGTCTCCACCGCGATCTCGTACTCGATCAACGCCTGCTCGGCGGCCCGCACGGCCCTCTCCAGCCGTTCCTCGGGCCGCGGTGCCTGGGACTCTTCAGCTTCCGGGGTCGTCACGCCACCAGCCTAGGCCCATTCGTCAAACGCCGGGCACGTGCCTATATCCCCAGCTCAGCGGCGATCCGGCCGGAGCGCACGGCCGCCACCAGATCGGCGTGGTCCGCCTCGGTGCGGTCGGCGTAGGCGAGGGCGAAGTCGGCCACCGCCTCGTCCAGCTCCTCGTTCTTGCCGCAGTAGCCGGCGATCAGGCGCGGGTCGGCGCTGTGCGAGTGGGCGCGGGCCAGCAGGGCGCCGGTCATCCGGCCGTAGTCGTCGATCTGGTCGGCGGCGAGCGCGGCGGGGTCGACGCTGCCCTTGCGGTTGCGGAACTGACGTACCTGGAAGGGCCGCCCCGCCACCGTCGTCCAGCCGAGCAGGATGTCGCTGACGACCTGCATCCGCTTCTGGCCCAGGACCACCCGACGCCCCTCGTGGTCGACCACCGGCGTCTCGAAGCCGGCCGTGGCCAGATGCGGGACCAGCGCCGACGGCCGGGCCTCCTTCACCTGCAGCACCAGCGGCTCGCCCCGGTGGTCCAGGAGCAGCACGACGTAGGACCGGGCGCCCACGCTGCCCGTGCCGACCACCCGGAAGGCCACGTCGTGCACCGCGTGCCGGGCGAGCAGCGGGTGGCGGTCCTCGGAGAGGGTCGTCAGGTACTCCTCCAGGGACGCCGTCACCGCCGCCGCCTCCGCGTCCCCGACCCGCCGCAGCACCGGCGCCGCGTCGACGAACCGGCGGCCGCCCTCCTCGGCGGCCTCGGTGGACTTCGCGGCGAACCGCCCGCTGGTGTTGGCCCGCGCCTTCTCCGAGACCCGGGCCAGCGTGCCGAGCAGGTCGTGGGCGTCGGTGTGGGAGACCAGTTCCTCGTCCGCGATGGCGTTCCAGGCGTCCAGCACCGGCAGCTTCGCCAACAGGCGCATGGTGCGCCGGTAGGCGCCCGTCGCGTCGTAGGCCGCCTTGCGGCAGGTGTCCTCGTCGGCCCCCGCCTCCCGCCCGGCCAGCACCAGCGAGGCGGCCAGCCGCTTCAGGTCCCACTCCCAGGGGCCGTGCGCCGTCTCGTCGAAGTCGTTGAGGTCGATGACGAGACCGCCGCGGGCGTCCGCGTACAGGCCGAAGTTGGCCGCGTGCGCGTCACCGCAGATCTGGGTGCCGATCCCGGTCGTGGGGGTACGGGCCAGGTCGTACGCCATGAGGCCGGCCGAACCCCGCAGGAAGGCGAACGGCGTCGCCGCCATCCGGCCCACCCGTATCGGGGTCAGCTCCGGTATCCGGCCGCGGTTGGACTCCTCCACCGCGCTCACCGCGTCCGGGCGGCCGGCGTCGAGGTCGAGGACGAGGTGTGCGGAGCGCGGCACGCTCGCGCGCAGCGCCTTGCCCTCGTCCTTCGCCGAGCCCTGCGGCGGCCACTGGGCGAACCCGCGCACCTGGGGGAGCCTGCGCTCCCGCCCCGTACCTGCTCCGGCCTCGGTCACCGCGACCGCCTCCCCCGAACACACGCCTGAACGATCACCACACGAATATCAGACGATCACCGGCACGGACATCAACTCGTCCGGACCGCACAGGCTCGGGAGCCCCACGTGACCTCGGCCACCTTGAGAGACTCATCACATCTCGAACACAAGCGGCCCGACAAACGATCAAGGGCCCATCGTTTTCACGATGGGCCCTTGATCTCTGTGCGCGAGGGGGGAGTTGAACCCCCACGCCCTTGCGGGCACTGGAACCTGAATCCAGCGCGTCTGCCTATTCCGCCACCCGCGCATTGGGTGTGTCCTCCGGTTCCGGCCCTTGTGGGCTGGCCCCTTCCGACATCCAGAACATTAGCACGTCGGACAGGGCGGGTTCACATCCCTTCTTCCGTCCCGGGCACGTATCAACCTCGTACCGGTCATGGTCATCTCCTCAGGAGCGGACCGGGTCCACAGCCAGGTGCGGGACACTGGTCTCGGGCCGCCTCTACGATCCTTGGCACGAGGAGTTCGAAGGGGAGCCGCTGGGGGAACCGGCTGATTGCCGGGCGCGTGGATACGATCAGTAAGCAGGACAAGGAAGAGCGGCGAAGAGCAGCAGCGACGGAGGAGGTGCCCCATGGGAGTCCTGAAGAAGTTCGAGCAGCGTCTCGAAGGTCTGGTCAACGGCACCTTCGCCAAGGTGTTCAAGTCCGAGGTCCAGCCGGTGGAGATCGCCGGCGCGCTCCAGCGGGAGTGCGACAACAACGCGACGATCTGGAACCGCGACCGCACGGTCGTACCCAATGACTTCATCGTGGAGCTGAGCACGCCGGACTTCGAGCGGCTCAGCCCCTACTCGGGGCAGCTGGGCGACGAGCTGGCCGGCATGGTCCGCGACTACGCCAAGCAGCAGCGCTACACCTTCATGGGACCGATCAAGGTCAACCTGGAGAAGGCCGACGACCTGGACACCGGTCTGTACCGGGTGCGCAGCCGCACCCTCGCCTCCTCCAGCAGCCAGCAGGCGCCCGCCGCGCCCGCGGCCCCCCAGTCCGCGCCGCCCACCGGCCGTCCCGGTCACGGCTTCCCGCCGCCCGCCGCGCCCGCCGGTGCGCCGCCGATGCCGGCCGCGCCGCCGCCCGGCGCCCGGCCCGGGGGCTACGGCTACCCGCAGCCCGCCACCCAGCGTCCCGCCGCCGCGCCGATGGGCGGCGGCCGCACCCGCTACTGGATCGAGATCAACGGCACCCGCCACCAGATCTCCCGCGCGACGCTGGTGCTGGGCCGCAGCACCGACGCCGACGTGCGGATCGACGACCCCGGCGTCTCCCGCCGGCACTGCGAGATCCGGACCGGAACGCCCTCGACGATCCAGGATCTCGGGTCCACCAACGGCATCGTGGTGGACGGACAGCACACCACCCGCGCTACGCTCCGCGACGGCTCGCGGATCGTCGTGGGCAGCACCACCATCATTTACCGGCAAGCCGAAGGGTGAAGCGGGGGCAATGTCAGAGCTGACCCTCACGGTCATGCGGCTGGGTTTCCTGGCCGTACTGTGGCTGTTCGTGATCGTGGCCGTGCAGGTCATCCGCAGCGACCTGTTCGGTACGCGCGTCACCCAGCGCGGATCGCGTAGGGAAGCGGCCCGTCCGCAGCCGCAGACGGCCCGGCAGCAGGCCGCGCCCCCGCAGCAGCGCGGCCAGCAGGCCGCCGGTGGCGGCGGCCGGCAGCGGCGCAACGCCCCCAGCAAGCTGGTGGTCACCGAAGGCACCCTGACCGGCACCACCGTCGCGCTCCAGGGCCAGACCATCACCCTGGGCCGCGCCCACGACTCCACGATCGTGCTGGACGACGACTACGCCTCCAGCCGCCATGCCAGGATCTACCCGGACCGCGACGGCAACTGGATCGTCGAGGACCTCGGATCCACCAACGGCACCTACCTGGACCGGTCCCGGCTGACGACACCCACGCCGATCCCGCTGGGCGCGCCGATCCGCATCGGCAAGACCGTCATCGAGCTGCGGAAGTAGTGCTGCATCATGAATAGGCGCGAGCGGAGCGAGCACGCAGCGGCAGGCCGCCACCCGGTCTCCGGCGCGCTCCCGACCGGAGGGTGGGCACCGTGCGGATGTACCCGGAGCCGACGGGCGAGGTGCGCATGAGTCTGTCACTGCGTTTCGCCGCCGGATCGCACAAAGGCATGATCCGCGAGGGCAACGAGGACTCCGGCTACGCCGGTCCGCGGCTGCTCGCCATCGCCGACGGCATGGGCGGCCAGGCGGCCGGCGAGGTCGCCTCCTCCGAGGTCATCTCCACCCTCGTCACGCTCGACGACGACGTGCCGGGCTCCGACATCCTCACCTCCCTCGGCCACGCCGTACAGCGCGCCAACGACCAGCTGCGCGCCATGGTCGAGGAGGACCCGCAGCTCGAGGGCATGGGCACCACCCTGACCGCGCTGCTGTGGACCGGACAGCGCCTCGGCCTGGTGCACGTCGGCGACTCCCGCGCCTACCTGCTGCGCGACGGCCTCCTCACCCAGATCACCCAGGACCACACCTGGGTGCAGCGCCTGGTCGACGAGGGCCGCATCACCGAGGAAGAGGCGACCACCCACCCCCAGCGCTCCCTGCTCATGCGCGCGCTGGGCAGCGGCGAGCACGTCGAGCCCGACCTGTCCATCCGCGAGGTCCGGGCCGGCGACCGCTATCTGATCTGCTCCGACGGCCTCTCCGGCGTCGTCTCCCACCAGACCATGGAGGAGACCCTCGCCAGCTACCAGGGCCCGCAGGAGACCGTCCAGGAGCTGATCCAGCTCGCGCTGCGCGGCGGCGGCCCGGACAACATCACGGTCATCGTCGCCGACGTCCTCGACCTGGACACCAACGACACCCTCGCCGGGCAGCTGTCCGACACCCCGGTCGTGGTCGGTGCCGTCGCGGAGAACCAGCACCACCTGCACGACAACGGCATCATGCAGACCCCGGCCGGCCGCGCCTCCCACCTCGGCCGCCAGGCACACGGCCAGGGCGGCGGAGGCGAGTTCGGCCCGCCCGGCTCCGGCGACACCACCGGCTACATCCCGGCCGGCAGCTTCGGCGACTACACCGACGACGACTTCGTCAAGCCCCGCAAGGGCCGCAGGTGGCTCAGGAGATCCCTCTACGGCGCCCTGGTCCTCGCCGTCATCGGCGGCGGCCTGTACGGCGGTTACCGGTGGACGCAGACGCAGTACTACGTCGGCGCCAACGACGAGCACGTCGCGCTCTACCGCGGCATCAGCCAGGACCTGGCCTGGGTGTCGCTGTCGAAGGTGGAGAAGGATCACCCCGAGATCGAACTCAAGTACCTGCCGCCCTACCAGCAGAAGCAGGTCAAGAACACGATCACGGAGGGCGGTCTGCAGGACGCCCGGTCGAAGGTCCAGGAGCTGGCCGTGCAGGCGTCCGCCTGCAAGAAGGAGACCCAGCGCCAGGCCGCCCAGAACCAGCAGAAGTCCAAGACGGGCAAGGGCCAGGCCCAGGGCACCACGGGAACCACCCGTAGCGCTCTCACGTCCAAGGCCTCACCGACACCCCACCCGTCGGGCTCGACTACCGCACCACCGAAGTCTCCGTCCACGACACCGTCCGCGACCCCCAGCCCCGGCCCCACCCTCTCGGAGGATGAGCAGAAGGTCGTCTCGCTGTGCGGTAAGCAGTAGGCAAGCCGTGAGAGGCCCCGTCACACGATGAGCAGTACTACCAACCCGTCGACGCACCACACGTCCACGATCGGCTCGATCGGCACGCCGAGCCGCCGCAACACCGAGCTGGCGCTCCTGGTCTTCGCCGTCGCCATCCCGGTGTTCGCCTACGCCAACGTGGGCCTGGCCATCAACGACAAGGTGCCCGCCGGCCTGCTGAGCTACGGCCTGGGCCTCGGCCTGCTGGCCGGCGTCGGCCACCTCGTCGTGCGCAAGTTCGCCCCGTACGCCGACCCGCTGCTGCTGCCGCTCGCCACCCTGCTCAACGGGCTCGGCCTGGTCGCCATCTGGCGGCTCGACCAGTCCAAGCTGCTGCAGAGCATCCATGTGTCCGGCGGCAAGGCCACCAACCAGCTGATCTACACCGCGATGGGCATCGCGCTGTTCGTCGCCGTGCTGATCTTCCTCAAGGACCACCGCACGCTGCAGCGCTACACCTACATCTCGATGGCGGCCGCGCTGGTCCTGCTGCTGCTCCCACTGGTCCCGGGCCTCGGCGCGAACGTCTTCGGTGCCAACATCTGGATCCAGATCGGCAGCTTCACCATCCAGCCCGGCGAGTTCGCCAAGATCGTGCTCGCGATCTTCTTCGCCGGCTACCTGATGGTCAAGCGCGACGCGCTGGCCCTGGCCAGCCGCCGGTTCATGGGTCTGTACCTGCCGCGCGGCCGCGACCTCGGCCCGATCCTCGTCGTCTGGGCGATCTCGATCCTGATCCTGGTCTTCGAGACCGACCTCGGTACGTCGCTGCTGTTCTTCGGCATGTTCGTGATCATGCTGTACGTCGCCACCGAGCGGACCAGCTGGATCGTCTTCGGTCTGCTGATGTCCGCGGCCGGCGCGGTCGGCGTGGCCAGCTTCGAACCGCACATCCAGGTGCGTGTGCAGGCCTGGCTGGACCCGATGCGCGAGTACACGCTCAGCCGCACCCCGGGTGTCAAGGGCGTCCACTCCGACCAGCTGCAGCAGGCCCTGTGGGCGTTCGGCTCCGGCGGCACCCTCGGCACCGGCTGGGGCCAGGGCCACTCCGACCTGATCCGCTTCGCCGCCAACTCCGACTTCATCCTCGCCACCTTCGGCGAGGAACTGGGCCTGGCCGGCCTCATGGCGCTGCTGCTGCTCTACGGCCTGATCGTGGAGCGCGGTGTGCGCACCGCCCTCGCCGCCCGCGACCCCTTCGGCAAGCTGCTCGCCATCGGCCTCTCCGGCGCCTTCGCCCTCCAGGTCTTCGTCGTGGCCGGCGGTGTGATGGGCCTCATCCCGCTGACCGGTATGACGATGCCGTTCCTCGCGTACGGCGGTTCCTCCGTCATCGCCAACTGGGTGCTCATCGGCATCCTGATCCGCATCAGCGACACCGCCCGCCGCCCGGCGCCCGCGCCCGCCGCCACCCCCGACGCCGAGATGACCCAGGTGGTCCGCCCGTCATGAACAAGCCCCTGCGCCGGATCGCGGTCTTCTGCGGCCTCCTCGTCTTCGCCCTGCTCCTGAGGGACAACTGGCTGCAGTACGTCAAGGCCGACAGCCTCAGGACGAACCCCGCCAACCGCCGGGTCACCATCGCCCGCTACGCCACCCCGCGCGGCGACATCATCGTCGACGGCGACCCCATCACCGGGTCCGTCGAGACGAAGAACAACGACCTGAAGTACAAGCGCACCTACAAGGACGGCCCCATGTGGGCGCCGGTCACCGGATTCGCCTCCCAGGCCTTCGGCGCCAACCAGCTGGAGAGCATCGAGGACGGCATCCTCACCGGCACCGACGACCGGCTCTTCTTCCGCAACACCCTCGACATGCTCACGGGCAAGCAGAAGCAGGGCGGCAACGTCGTCACCACCCTCAACGCGGACGCGCAGAAGGCGGCGTTCAACGGCCTCAAGGACCGGGGCGGCAAGGGCGCCGTGGTCGCCCTCGACCCGTCCACCGGCAAGATCCTGGCGCTGGCCTCCTACCCGTCGTACGACCCCTCGTCCTTCGCGGGCAACTCGACCGGCAGCGACACCACGGCCTGGACGAAGCTCAAGAAGGAGAACAACCCGGCCGACCCGATGCTGAACCGGGCCCTGCGCGAGACCTACCCGCCGGGCTCCACGTTCAAGGTGGTCACCGCGGCCGCCGCGCTGGAGAACGGCAAGTACACCTCCGCCGACCAGCCGACCGACTCGCCGCTGCCGTGGACCATGCCGGGCACCACCACCCAGCTGAAGAACGAGGGCAACATCCCCTGCAAGAACGCGACCATGCGGGTCGCCCTGCAGTACTCGTGCAACAGCGTCTTCGGCAAGATCGGTTCCGACCTCGGCAACGCGAAGATGCTGGCCGAGGCCAAGAAGTTCGGCTTCGACGCCGAGCAGTTCACCCCGGTCCGCTCCAGCGCCTCGGTGTTCTCCGACCAGATGAACCAGTCGCAGACCGCGCTGTCCTCGATCGGCCAGTACAACACCGCCGCCACCCCGCTGCAGATGGCCATGGTCGCCTCCGCGGTCGCCAACGGCGGCAAGCTGATGAAGCCGTACATGGTCGACAAGCTCCAGTCGTCGAACGTCGACACGGTCGCGCAGACCCAGCCGGAGGAGCTGAGCCGGCCGCTGAGCCCGAAGAACGCCCAGATCCTGCAGTCGATGATGGAGACGGTCGTCAAGGACGGCACCGGCAAGAACGCGCAGATCGGCGGCGGTATCACGGTGGGCGGCAAGACCGGTACCGCCCAGCACGGCGTGGCCAACAGCGCGAACCCGTACGCGTGGTTCCTGTCGTACGCGAAGCTCAGCGACGGCAGCTCGCCGGTGGCCGTGGCCGTGGTCATCGAGGACGAGAACGCCAACCGTGACGACATCTCCGGTGGCGGCCTGGCCGCCCCGATCGCGAAGAGCGTGATGGAGGCAGTGATCAACTCCAAGAAGTGACCCCGCTCACGTCCCTTTCACATCGGTGCACGTTGCGATACCGGTCCTGTATCGGGTTACGGGCTTGGCCAGGTCACACAGAGCGAGCCGGGTACGGTAGGCCCGGACGGCAGCCTCCGGCCGCACACAGACGTGGCGGCCGGGACCGACGGAGAGGGCTGGTAGGTAGCTATGGAAGAGCCGCGTCGCCTCGGCGGCCGGTACGAGCTGGGCCATGTGCTCGGCCGTGGTGGCATGGCGGAGGTCTACCTCGCGCACGACACCCGGCTCGGTCGCACCGTGGCGGTGAAGACGCTGCGCGCGGACCTCGCGCGCGACCCGTCCTTCCAGGCCCGGTTCCGCCGGGAGGCCCAGTCGGCCGCCTCGCTCAACCATCCCGCGATCGTCGCGGTCTACGACACGGGCGAGGACTACATCGACGGGGTCTCGATCCCGTACATCGTCATGGAGTACGTAGACGGCTCCACGCTCCGCGAGCTGCTCCACTCAGGCCGCAAGCTGCTGCCGGAGCGGGCGATGGAAATGACCATCGGCATCCTCCAGGGCCTGGAGTACGCCCACCGCAGCGGCATCGTCCACCGCGACATCAAGCCGGCCAACGTCATGCTGACGCGCAACGGCCAGGTCAAGGTGATGGACTTCGGCATCGCCCGCGCGATGGGCGACGCCGGCATGACGATGACGCAGACCGCCGCCGTGATCGGCACCGCCCAGTACCTCTCCCCGGAGCAGGCCAAGGGCGAGCAGGTCGACGCGCGGTCGGACCTGTACTCGACGGGTTGTCTGCTGTACGAGCTGTTGACCGTCCGTCCGCCGTTCGTCGGCGACTCCCCGGTGGCCGTGGCCTACCAGCACGTCCGGGAGGAGCCGCAGCCGCCGAGCGTCTTCGACCCCGAGATCACGCCCGAGATGGACGCGATCGTGCTGCGGGCGCTGGTCAAGGATCCCGACTACCGCTACCAGTCGGCCGACGAGATGCGTGCCGACATCGAGGCGTGTCTCGACGGCCAGCCGGTCGCGGCCACGGCCGCCATGGGCTCGGTCGGCTACGGCGGCTACCCCGACGACCAGCCGACCACGGCCCTGCGCTCCGAGCCGGGCGCCGGCGCCACCACCATGCTGCCCCCGATGAACCCGGACGACGGCGGCTACGGCTACGACGACCGCCCCGACCGGCGCCGCCAGCAGCCCAAGAAGAACAACACCTCCACGATCCTCCTCGTCGTCGCGGGCATCCTGGTGCTGGTCGGCGCGGTCCTGATCGGCAAGTGGGTGGTCAGCAGCAAGACGTCGGACCAGACCTTCGCGGCTCCGAACTTCGTCAGCAACAGCTACGGCGACGCCCAGAAGATGGCCGTCAACGCCGATCTGAAGCTGGCGCCGCCCACCCGCAAGCCCTGTGACAACCAGCCCAAGGGCAACGTCTGCTCGCAGAACCCGGCGGCGGGGACGGACGTCAAGAAGGGCGACACGATCTCGCTGGTGGTCTCCACGGGCGCGCCGAAGGTGACGGTGCCGGACGTCCGGGGCATCTCCTTCGACAAGGCGCAGGCCCAGCTCAAGAGCCAGGGCTTCGACGTGGCCAAGAAGACCGAGGTGTCGACGCAGACCCCGGACGTCGTCATCGCCCAGGACCCGGCCGGTGACACGGAGAAGGAGAAGGGCTCGACCATCACCCTCACCGTGGCCAAGGCCGAGGAGAAGGTCGCCGTCCCCGACGAGACCGGCAAGAGCTGCGACCAGGCCAAGGCGGACCTGCAGGCCCAGGGCCTGGCCGGCACCTGCAACGACCAGCCGACCACCGACCCCAACCAGAACGGCAAGGTCGTCTCCAGCTCCCCGCCGGCGGGCACGCAGCTGGCGAAGAACACGCCGGTGACCCTCAACGTCGGCAAGCTCCAGCAGCAGACGCAGGTCCCGAACGTCACCGGCCGGTCCGTGAAGGACGCCCGGCAGATCCTGCAGCAGCAGGGCTTCAACAACATCCAGTTCTCGGGGTCCTCGGACGACAACGCGTTCGTGGTCAAGCAGGACCCGGGCGGGAACAGCCAGGTCGGTGACCCGGGCAGCACGCAGATCACGCTGACCACCATCGGCGGGAACGGCGGTAACGGGAACGGCGGTACGAACATCTTCGGCGGGGTCGGCGGCTGATCCGGTCCTGACCCGCCTCACCCAAAGGGCCCTCGGCACCGCACAGCGCGGAGCCGAGGGCCCTTTGGGTACCTCACCGGCTCACCGGCTCAGCGCAGTTCCTTCGGCGGCGTCCGCTCGCTGTCCACCTTCTGCACCCGGACCAGCTCGCCCCAGACCACGTAGCGGTAACGGGACGTGTACACGGGGGTGCAGGTCGTCAGGGTGATGTAGTGGCCCGGCTTCTTCTTGCCGGACTCCCTGGGGACCGCGGTCAGGACCTTGACGTTGTACTTCGAGGTCTCGTCGAGGATCGCGTAGACCTTGTAGACGTACCAGTCGTCCTTCGTCTCGAAGACGATCGGGTCGCCCTTCCTCACCTTGTCGATGTTGTGGAACTTCGCGCCGTGGCCGTCCCGGTGCGCGGCGAGGGCGAAGTTGCCCGTCTTGCCGGAGGTCGGGAGGGTGGCCTTGACGGGGTCGGTGTAGTAGCCGGCCACGCCGTCGTTCAGGACGCTCGTCGAGGTGCCCTTCTCGACCAGGACCTCGCCGTTGCGCATCGACGGAACGTGCAGGAAGCCGATGCCGTCCTTGGTGTCCAGCGCGCCCGGCCCGGTGTCCGCGGCCCAGTGCTCACGGACCTTGTCGGACTGCTTGTGCGCCACCCGGTCGGCGACGACGTTCGTCCACCACAGGGAGTAGGCGACGAAGAGGCCGAGCACCAGGCCCGCCGTGATGAGGAGTTCACCGAAGACGCTGACCGCCGCGGCGATCCTGCCCGTGCCCCGGCGTCCCGAGGAGGTCGCCGTGTCCGGCACGGACGTCTGCTCTTCGGTGTCGTCGGCGGTCGCTGCCACTGTTCATCTGCCCTTAACTGACGAGCGCATCCGGCTTGCCCTTGCTGCGCGGCCGTTCCTCCACCATCTTGCCCCAGACGATCAGCCGGTACTTGCTGGTGAACTCCGGCGTGCAGGTGGTGAGGGTGATGTACCGGCCCGGCGTGGTGAACCCCGAGCCGTTCGGGATCGGGTTCAGCACGCTCGTGTTGGACGGTGACGTCACCGGCAGCGTCGAGGTCACCTTGTACACGAAGTACGTGTCCTGCGTCTCGACCACCACCGCGTCACCCTTGGTGAGGCGGTTGATGTACCGGAACGGCTCACCGTGCGTGTTGCGGTGCGCGGCCAGCCCGAAGTTGCCCGTCTTCGCGTCCGGCATCGCCGTCTTCAGCGCGCCCTCGGAGTAGTGCCCGACCATGCCCTTGTCGAGCACCTTCTTGTTGCTGACGCCCTCGGCGATCGGCGCGACCACGTCCAGCTTGGGAATGTGCAGGATGGCGAAGCCCTGCCCCGGCTCGAAGGCACCCGGCGCCCGCTTGCCGTTCGCCCAGTCCTGCTGCAGGGTGCTGGTCTCCTGGCCGGCCTGCGCGTGCGCGCGCACGTTCGTCCACCACAACTGGTAGGTGACGAACAGCAGCATCAGCACACCGGTGGTGATGAACACCTCGCCTATCGCCCGGCTCGCCAGCACCCCGGGGCTCGGCCTGCGCGCCCGCTCCTGGCGCCGCGCCTCCATCCGGGAGAGCGGGGCCCGCGACGGGGTGCCCCCCGAAGCCGCTGACGCCGGTCCCGCGGCCGGCCTCGGCTCCGGGTCCGGGGCCACGGGGGTCCCGTGCCGTCCGCCGCGCCGCTTGGCGGCCTTTCTGCGGGCCGCTCGGCCGCCCGCCGGGGTTCCTGTGACACCAGAGCCCGATGAGGCCGCAGAGGCGGCTCCAGGGCCCGGTATGGGCTCGCTCCCGTGGGCCGTCGGCGGATCGGGGATCCGCAGCGCCATCGTCTCGTCGTCCAGCGGCGGCCGATACGGTTCCTCGGGCGCCTTCTCGTACGCCCAGTCCCCGTGCGCACCGGAAGCCTCGTACGACTGATCCCCGTACGAGGCATCGGTCTCGCGCTCCGGGCGCAGCGCGGTCACGCCGTGGCCCTGCCCACCACCGGGGCGAGCCCCGCCGACCTCGCCACGGCACCCTGGTCGCCGCACTCCACCAGCCAGTTGGCCAGCATCCGGTGCCCGTGCTCGGTCAGCACCGACTCGGGGTGGAACTGGACACCCTCCACCGGGAGTTCGCGGTGGCGCAGCCCCATGATGATCCCGTCGGGCGTGCGGGCCGTCACTTCCAGCTCCGCCGGGACCGTGGCCGGCTCGGCCGCCAGGGAGTGGTAGCGGGTCGCCGTGAAGGGCGTGGGCAGGCCCGCGAAGACACCCCTGCCCTCGTGCTCCACCAGCGAGGTCTTGCCGTGCAGCAGTTCCGGCGCCCGGTCCACCACACCGCCGTACGCCACCTGCATGGACTGCATGCCGAGGCAGACGCCGAAGACGGGGACGCCGGTCGCGGCGCAGTGCCGGACCATGTCCACGCAGACGCCCGCCTCCTCCGGCGTGCCCGGACCGGGCGAGAGCAGCACACCGTCGAAGCCGTCCTGGGCGTGCGCCGTCGACACCTCGTCGTTGCGCAGCACCTCGCACTCGGCGCCCAGCTGGTAGAGGTACTGGACCAGGTTGAAGACGAAGCTGTCGTAGTTGTCGACGACGAGGATCCGCGCGCTCACTGGTTGTTCACCGTCACATCGTTGAAGGGCAGCAGCGGTTCGGCCCAGGGGAAGACGTACTGGAACAGGACATAGACCACCAGCAGGACGAGCGCGAGCGAGATCAGCGCCCGCACCCACGCGTTCCCCGGCAGATGCCGCCAGATCCAGCCGTACATGCCGTTCCTTCCGTTCCGCCACGGCACCGCACTCACGCCGTACAGCACCAGACTAACGGCGCAGAGCCCCCGGTTTGCCTGCCTCCACGGGCTGGGTGGCGTCCAGGTGCGCCCAGACGATCAGCCGGTGACTGTGACCCCATTCGGGATCGCATGTGGTCAGCGTCAGATACCGGCCCGGACGGGTGTACCCCGATGTACGTGGCACAGGGTCGATCACCTCGACGTCCGTCGGCACGGTTTTGTAAGGCCCTTTGTCGATCCGATACGTGAACCAGCTGGTGCCGTCCGTGAGGACGATCGCGTCCCCGGCGCGCAGCTCGGGGAAGTCCTTGAAGGGGTCGCCGTAGGTGCGCCGGTGCCCGGCCACCGCGAAGTTGCCGACCTGGCCGAGCCCGGCGGTGCGGGCGTAGTGGGCGAGGCCCTTTTTGAGTACGTCGGTGCCGGTGCCCTCCAGCACGGGCTTGTTCCACGTGAAACCGAGCCGCGGGATGTACATGATCGCGAAGGGCTTGCCGTAGTGGTACGACGCCGGTTGCGCGGGACCGGCCGGGGCGACGGTGGGACCCGCCGGGCGGTGTGTGCCGCTCGCCCTCGACCACTGCTGGTGCAACTGGTCGATCTGGTCGCTCATCGCGCTGTCGGCCCGGACCCCGGTCCAGAACAGTACGTACGCGACGAAGAGCACCATGAGCGCGCCTACGGTGATGCACAGTTCGCTGACGGTCCTGACGATCACGCGCACCGGCGGCTCCTGAGCGGACGGCTGGCGGCTACGGCACGGGCTTCGCGTAGTGCAGATCCACTGTGCCCGAGTAGCCGGGAAGAGTCACCGTCCCGTCGTCGGTGACTTTCCAGCCGAGCCCGTAGACATTGACGTAGACCATGTAGTTCTGGATCGCCTGGGAGTCGGCGAGCGCCTTCTGCAGGGCACCCGGGTCCCCCACTGCGGTGATCCTGTACGGCGGTGAGTAGACGCGGCCCTGGAGGATCAGGGTGTTGCCGACGCAGCGGACCGCGCTGGTGGAGATCAGCCGCTGGTCCATGACCTTGATGCCCTTGGCGCCGCCCTGCCACAGGGCGTTGACCACGGCCTGCAGGTCCTGCTGGTGGATGACCAGGTAGTCGGGCTGCGGCTCGGGGTAGCCGGGGAGCTTGGCGGTGGCGTTCGGCGGGGCGTCGTTGAGGGTGACGGTGATCGCCCTGCCCTTGAGGCCCTGGGTGCCCGCGTCCTTCTCCAGTCCGGACAGGGCGCGGTCCTGGGCCTTGCTGCTGCCGTCGTCGCTCTCCGCGAGGGACTCGACGTTGTCGCGCAGGGCCGCGTTGGACTCGTCCAGGTCCTTGTTCTTGCGGCTGCGTTCCTGGATGAGGTCGGAGAGCTTCAGCAGCGAGGAGTCCGTACGGATGTCGGTGCCCTTGGCCGTGTTGAAGCTGGTGAAGAAGATGAGGCCCGCGAGGGCGAAGACGGCCACCGTGAGGATCCGCACCGGCCGCAGACGCGGGGTACGGAAAGGCCCGGAACCCGTTGATCCCGTCCCGGGGGAGTCGGCAGAATTGCTCAACGTACCCTTATCTCCTTCGGCGCCGCGGAAGCACTACGCTAACGGACGCCCGGGGGAGCCCTCAGTGTCCCCTTGTACGCTGCCCCCGAGCCCGACCCAGTTACCTGCGCGGCCACGCAGCGCATCGACAGGAGAGACCCTCGTGCCGAAGTCACGTATCCGCAAGAAGGCCGACTACACGCCGCCGCCGGCGAAGCAGGCGACCGCCATCAAGTTGAACAGCCGTGCCTGGGTCGCGCCGGTGATGCTGGCCATGTTCCTCATCGGCCTGGCCTGGATCGTCCTCTTCTATGTGACGGGCGGCTCGCTGCCCATCGACAGCCTGAACAACTGGAACATCGTGGTCGGCTTCGGCTTCATCGCCGCCGGCTTCGGTGTCTCCACCCAGTGGAAGTAGCGGCCGGGCAGCTCTGCCCAGGGCTTGGCCGCTGAGTTATCCACAGCCCAGCGCTCGTCGTCCACATGTTGGGGAAAAAGAACGACGATCTGTGGATAACCCGTCTGGCGTTGACGCCGGTATGACTGCCCCACCGACCGCCGAAAGCCTGTTCGCCCCCTGCCTGACCTGGTGAAACACACCTGAGCGGCAGGGGGCACAGCTGTGTCCGCACGGTATGCACAAGATCCGCCACCGACTGTGGACAACGGTTCGGTATCAGGTGAGCTGAGCCGTCCTGACCAGCGTCAGGACCACCACGAGGACGAGGACCAGGGCGCAGGAGCCGTACTGGATCAGCGCCCGCCGCCGGCGCGGGGCGTGGACCATGGCGTAGCCGACGCCGACACCGGCGACCAGGCCGCCGATATGGGCCTGCCAGGCGATACCGCTCATCCCGAAGGTGATGATCAGGTTGATCACCAGCACGGCGATGATCGGCCGCATGTCGTAGTTGAGGCGGCGCATGAGCACGGCGGTGGCGCCGAGCAGGCCGAAGATCGCGCCGGAGGCGCCCAGGGAGGGCTGGGCGGCGTCGGCGAGGAGGTAGGTGAGCGCGCTGCCGGCCAGGCCCGAGGTGAAGTAGAGCGCGAGGTAGCGGGCGCGGCCGAGGGCGGCTTCCAGGGGGGCGCCGATCCACCACAGGCTGAGCATGTTGAACAGGATGTGGACGTACCCGCCGTGCAGGAACATCGCGGTGAGCAGCCGGTAGTACTGGCCCTGGGCGATGCCCTCCAGCGGCCCGCCGTACGAGAAGAACGCCTGCCCGACGAGTTCCAGGCGGTTGGTGAAGGCGTCGCCCAGCGCCATCTGCGCCAGGTAGACGGCGACGTTGACCCCGATCAGCAGCTTGGTCAGCAGCCGGGGGTCGGCGGTGAGGGTGCCTCCGGCGAGGGTGCGCGGCCGGGCGGCGGCCGGTGCGTGGCCCGTACCCGATCCGCCCCGGACGCACTCGGGGCACTGGAAACCGACGGAGGCGCTGACCATGCACTCGGGGCAGATGGGGCGCTCGCAGCGGGTGCAGCGCACACCGGTCTCCCGCTCCGGGTGCCGGTAGCACACGGGCAGGCTCTGCGCATCCTGCGCGTTGCCTGCGGCCTGGTCCTCCATGAGGTCCCCTCGCTCGTCGTGGACGTACTCCGCCCCGCCCATCCTTACGGACGAGCGGGGCGATTGGTTCCCCGGGGAAGATTCCGGCCGGGCGTCGTCGCGGCCGTCGCGCTCGGCCTTGGGCGGTCGCGCTCGGCCTTCGGCGGTCGGGCTCAGCCTTCGCGCTTCTCGATGACGACCGACTCGATGACGACGTCCTTCAGCGGCCTGTCGTTGGGGCGGCTGGTGGGGACGGCGATGATGGCGTCCACGACCTTCTGGCTGGCCGGGTCGGTGACCTCGCCGAAGATCGTGTGCTTGCGGTTCAGCCAGGCGGTCGGGGCGACCGTGATGAAGAACTGCGAGCCGTTGGTGCCCGGACCGGCGTTGGCCATGGCGAGCAGGTAGGGCTTGTTGAAGGAGAGGTCGGGGTGGAACTCGTCCTCGAACTCGTAGCCGGGGCCGCCGATGCCGGTGCCGAGCGGGTCACCGCCCTGGATCATGAAACCGCTGATCACGCGGTGGAAGATCGTGCCGTCGTAGAGCCGGTCCTTGGTCTTCGCACCGGTCTGCGGGTGCGACCACTCGCGCTCGCCCTGCGCGAGCTCCACGAAGTTCTTGACCGTCTTCGGCGCGTGGTTCGGGAACAGCCGGACCTCGATGTCGCCGTGGTTGGTCTTCAGGGTGGCGTAAAGCTGCTCGGCCACGATCTGCCTTCCGTTGTCCTCCTGTGACACCCCGATCCTCGCACGGCCCGGGCGCCACCCGGCCCGGTGGCGGCCGGTCGGCGGGCATCCTCACGAATCGCTTGCGGAAATCCGGGCGAGTCCCCCCGACCTGAGGGCACCCGGAAGCGAAAGATGGCATTGTCTGCTTTGTCGCCGGCAACCCGTATGCCCGTCCTCGCATGCCCCACAGCGCGTCGACAGGCATGATCCGTAAAAGGGTGGAAAGTCGAAATACCGTACGCCACCGAGGAGGAGGAACCCGTGACCCGCATTGACAGCGTGCGCGCCGCGACCGGTTCGGCGAAGGACAGCGTGCTGCACGCCGCGGAAGTGGTGGCGCCCTACGCCGACACGGCCAAGGAGCGTGCCGCGTTCTACGCGCAGGAGGCACGCGTGCGGCTGGCGCCCGTGGTGTCGCAGGCCGCCGAACAGGCCCGCGAGCAGTACGGCGCCCATCTCGCCCCGCGTCTGGAACAGGCCCGTGCGCATGTGCCGCCGAAGGTGGACCATGCCGCGCACGAGGCCGCCGTCCGCACCCGCAAGGCCGCCCGGCAGGCCGCCGACTATTCACGCCCCCGGCTGGAGCAGGCCGTGGCGGCGGCCGGTCCGGTACGCGACGAGGCCGCCGCCCGGGGCGTGGCCGCCCTGGCCGCACTGCGCGGCCAGGTCTCGCCCAAGGAGATCCAGAAGCTGGCCCGCAAGCACCGCCGGCGGGCGAGGGCCGGCCGGGCGGCCAAGGCGCTGGCCGTGCTGGGAGCGCTCGCGGGCGGTGCCTTCGCCGCCTGGAAGTGGTGGGACAAGCAGGCCAATCCCGACTGGCTGGTGGAGCCGCCCGCCGCGACGGAGGTGCCGGAGCCGGGCCGGCTCAGCTCGGTGGACGGCAGCCCGGATTCCTCGCTGCTCGATCCCGAGGTCCAGGCCAAGGAGGCCGAGGAGCAGGCGAAGGGCGAGGACCAGGACTGACGCGAAGCGCTGCCGCCGCTTCGGGGCCCGCCGTGCGAAGCGCACGGCGGGCCCCTTCTGTCCGAAAGAAATTAAAGGCCGGAAAATTATTAGTCGACGTCGAGGTATTCGATAGCACCGCACGGTGCATGGTCGGAATTTCAACGCACCCCAACGCCCCTTGACCAAACCATTGCCATCACCTACCGTGACTTACTGGTCACTCTCGGCAGTTAGGTGGGCGTGACGTGGACAGAAAGGTCTCCCGGTGACGTGCAATCATCTCTCCCGCGCTGGGAAGGCCTCGAAGAACCGGAGCAGATCAGCGGTTGCTCGGACCTGCTCGAGGATTTCCTCAAGACCATCAGCAGGATGGAGAGCGAATACGTGCGAGCTGCCTTGGGTGGGGAATTCTGAACCCGGCCACTGGGGAAAGAAATGAACTGGAGTCAGCAGTCGTTCGGGATGGACAACATGGTGGAGTCCCCCGATGCGACGATCACCCCGGACTCATGGGATCCGGCCGAGGAACTGGCCGAGATGCTGTCCGCGGCGGCCGGCGGAACCCCTCCTGAGCTGCTGCTGGACGAGGGCGCGGGACCACGCCACCGGGTCGATCGGCGGCGCCCGCGGCCGGGGGCCCGCTATGTCACCGGGCGGCGCAGGGCCTTTCCCGCGGCGCTCCTGATCGTCCTGATCACCGTATGCTCGGTGATCATGCTCGGATGGTCCATTTCCTATTCGTATTCCCAGCTGCGCACGGTGGCTCTGCTGGTGGAGCCGAGCAAGCCGGCCCAATGGTGGCCGCTCACCGTTTACGGCCCGTGGCTGGTGGCCGGATTATCAGTTCTGCGCGCCTCTCTGCAACGGCGCCCGGCCCGCCGTTCATGGGCCGTCATGCTGCTCTCCTCCGCCATGGCCGTGACCCTTTCCGTGGGCCATTCCCCGCATTCCGTGCTCGGCATGGTGGTATTCGGCATTCCCCCGATCACCGCCCTGGCCTGTTTCCGGGAACTGGTCGGCCAGGTGTCACCGCCGCAGGGCCCGCGGCACGCCGTCAGCAGCACGAAGGACCTCGACGGCGCGTAGGGCCGCCGTCGCGCTCGGCAGCGCACAGGCCGTACCCAGGCCGAGTTCGCGCGGGCGGGAGCGTGCCCGCAGGGCGAGCGCCGCTTCCGCCGCCACGGCGAGGAGTGCGCCGCGCACCCGGCAGGGCCGGGTGCGCGGCCGCCTGCCGGGTGGGGCGGGTTCTGCCGCGCGGGGCGGCGACGCGCGGACGGTCCCACGGCCGGTCCCGGGCGCCCTGGTGGACGTCGTACCGGCAGACGACGTAGAGACCGGGCGCGGCGTCGCGCCCGAGGGTGATGCCCCCGTCCGCTCACTCGCCGTCGTTAGTCGGTGATCGTGATGCGGCCGCCGGCCCGGAGGTCCGCACGTCCCACGGCGACCGTGGCCAGGCGGAGTCCGCGGCCCAGTACTCCTCCGGACTGGGCGCGGGCAGCCGCTACCCCCGTTCTTTCCGTCCATCGAGGGCTGTCAGCCCGTCCGCCCATCCGTCCGTCCGAACGCCGCTATTGACGTTGTGTCAGTTTCTGCCCACCAGTATGCTGGCGGCTTTCTGTCGAACTGAAGTGCGACTCTCGGGAGCCCGGTGCCACCACCGTCCGGCGGCTCCCTACAAGATGGAAAGACACCTCTTTGCGTTCCAGACACAGATGGATCCCGGCCCTCGCGCTCGGACTGAGCGTGGGCCTGCTCGGCACCGGGACGGCGTCGGCCGCGGCCGCGTCGACGGCGCACCCGGCGTCATCGACGGGCGCGGGGGCCGTCGAACCGGCCGGGTCCCCCACTCCCTCGGGCGGTCCGAGCCTTGGAGAGGAGGAGAAGTACTGGACGGCGAAGCTCATGGACAACGCGGTACCGGTCGACGCCGTCACGCGCCCCGCTCCCGGCTCCCGGCACGACCTCGCGGGCGCCGCGAAACGCCCGGCGCCCGTCGGCACACCCGCCGCCGAACGCTTCGGCGGCCACCCGACGGTGGGCACGTTCTTCTTCGACGGCACACCGCTGGGCGGCCCGAGCACCTACTGCACGGGCAGCGTCGTGGACACGGCCGCCAAGGACATCGTGCTGACCGCCGGACACTGCGGCCTGGGCCTGGCGGCCGCCACCCACCGGATCTTCGTGCCCCAGTACAGCGCCGGCAAGTCCGCCGACCAGCAGCCGTACGGCGTCTTCCCGGTCTCCCAGCTGTACATCGACCCGCGCTACGAGAGGAACACCAAGAAGCCGACCTCCGACCTGGACCTGGCCTTCGCCCAGGTCGACGCCAACAGCCGGGGCGAGGTGGAGAGCGTCACCGGCGCCCTGACGTTCACGCCGACCAGCGGGTACGCCCACCAGGTCACCGTCATCGGCTATCCCGGCTCCGCCGGCGTCAACCCCGGCCACGTGCCGGTCCGCTGCCCCGTCAGCACCTCGCAGCTGCCTGGCTTCCGGCAACTGCGCATGACCTGCAAGGGCTTCTACGGCGGCGTCTCCGGCGGCCCCTGGATCGAGGACTACGATCCCGCCACCGGCACCGGCAAGGTGATCGGCGACACGGGCGGGTACAACGGCGGCGGCAACGACGCCGACGACGACTGGGTGACGTACGCGCCGGTCTTCGGCAAGGACGCCCAGGACCTGTTCGACGACGCCGCCGCCCATCGAGCGGTGGGCGCCGAGCCGCCGTACCAGCCGTCGGGGGCCCCCTGGCTGCCCGGAGCCGCGTCCACCTGGCAGCAGGCCAGGCTGCTGGCCTCGGGGGACTTCCGGCACACCGGCCACAGCGACATGATCGTGGTCTGGACCGACGGTTCCGTCACGCTCTACCCCGGCAACGGACACGGCGGCTACGACACCGGGCGGCGACTGCTGGCCGCGAACGGCACCTGGAAGGACGCGACGACCATCACGGCGGGCGACTTCTCCGGGTCCGACCAGTTCGACCTGATGGTCCGCTGGGTCGACGGCGAGGTCACGCTCTACGGCGACGTCGGCTCCAAGGGGCTCAACTGGGCCGGAACCCAGATGATCAAGCCCAACACCACCTGGAGGAACGCGACGCAGATCGCGGCCGGCCGCTTCGCCTCCTCGAAGTACGTCACGGACCTGATGGTGCGCTGGGCCGACGGTGGACTGACGCTCTACACCAACGTCGGCGCCGGCACCTTCGGCCAGTTGCACAGGCTCAAGGGCCCCAACGCCACCTGGAAGAACGCCACACTGCTGACCAGCGGAGAGTTCTCCGGCAGCCGGAACTGGGATCTGATGGTCCGCTGGACGGACGGCGAACTCGACAACTACGCCAACACCAGCACCGCGGGCGTGGGCCCCGAGCAGCGCATCAAGAACCCCAACAAGCTCTGGACCCGCGACGCGGCCATGACGACCGGCGCCTACACCGGTAACGGTTCCACGGACGACGTCGTCATCCGCTGGTCCGACGGCGAGACCACCATGTACACCGACACCCACGCCGACCAACTGGGCACGGAACACATGCTGGTCGCACCGACCTCCTGAGCCACCGAAGACGTCCTCCGGACCGCGGGCGGAGCAGGAGGTACCGGCCGTCCTGCCCGCCCCGGGCGGACGGCCGGGCCGTCTCAGCTCGCGTTCGCCGCCGGCAGCACCGCCGTCAGGATCTCCTGGACGCGGTCCGCGACGTCCTTGCGGTCGTTGAGGACCCAGGAGATGTGCTGGGCGCCGAAGAAGGCGGAGACGAGGACGCGGGCGGTGGACTCGGGGCAGGTGGGCGCCGGGAGCCGGTCCTGCCGCTGGGCCTGGCGCAGCCAGACCGTGAGGGACTCGGTGTAACCGAGGTACGGCATCGGCATCTCGACACCGATCAGGGAACGCTCGATCTGCAGCCGGGCACCGGCCTGGACCATCGTGTCGTCGCGGAAGGCGACGGCCGTGCGCACCAGCAGCTCCGCCACCGCCTCCAGCGGCGGCAGCCCGGCCTCCTCCACCTCCTGGGCGATGACCCCGAGCACGTGGTAGAACTCCTCGGCCACCGCCTGGGCGAGCGCCTCCTTGTTGGCGAAGTGGAAGTAGACCGCGCCCTTGGTCACCCCGGCCAGTTCGGCCACGTCCTGCACGGTCACCGCGGGGAAGCCCTTCGTGGCGAAGGCCTCCGCCGCCGCGTCGAGCACCTGACTGCGGGTGCGCACGGCGCGTTCCTGCTTGAGTCCCGTGTCCCGGTGGCGCGGAGCGGTGGCCCGTTCGGGCCGGGACATGGGGGTAGTGCGTTCCGCGGCCATGGCGTCCATTCCCTCGCTGAGACTGTTCTTCCCTTGAAATATACCTTCGGGAATGTATTGTAAGTGGCGGCTCGACCAGCTCTCAAGCGTCGTGCCGGTGTTGCTGTTGTCTGCGTGAATGCATTCACTGGGGGTTCAGACCATGCATCAGCCTGTCGCCACATTCCCCGACCCGGGCACCGCCCGCGTCGAGGCCTTCCACCCGCGGCACCTCGCCCCGGCAGCGGCGGCTCCCACGCGTCCCGGACACCGGCAGCTCAGCTACCTCCACGCCGTCCCGCGGCACATGGTGCACCGCGCGGCGATCGCCGAGGTCTTCCTCACCGACGCCGTCCGCACCGGCGAGCACAGCTTCCTGGTCGCCGCGCAGTGGCCGCGCGACCACGCCCTCTACTCCCCCGGCAGCGACGGCACCAGCGACCCGCTGCTGTTCATGGAGACGATCCGGCAGGCCCTGGTCTACCTCGCGCACGCCTACCACGACGTGCCGCTCGGCCACCGTTTCATAGGCTTCGGCTCCGAGTTCGAGATCACCGACCCGGCCGCCCTGCACGTCGGCGGCGAACCCGTCCCGGTGGTCCTCGAAGCCGAGTGGGTCTGGGTCGGCAACCGTCCGCCGAATCGTTACGGCATGCGCCTGGAGGTCGTCCTCACGGTGGGCGGGCGGGCCTGCGGCCACGGTGCGCTGCAGGTCGTCGCCGTGGACGACAAGCGGTACGCCATGCTGCGCGGCCGGGGGGCCCAGCCGCGCGGTGTCGCCGTGACCGGTCCGGCGCCGCGCCCGCTGCAGCGGGCACACCCGTCGGCGGTGGGCAGGCTGCGCGCCAAGGACTGCGTGCTGGTGCGCGAACGCGCCGACGCCCCCTGGCGGTTGCTCATCGACGTCGAGCACCCCATCTTCTTCGACCATCCCAGCGACCATGTGCCCTTGATGGTCACCCTGGAAGGCTTCCGTCAGCTCGGCCATCTCCTGCTGCACCCCGGTGACACGCCCCCGGACGCCGGGCACACCCTGCTCGGCATGGAGGTCGACTGCCTCTCCTTCGGTGAACTGGACACGCCCATCGACCTGGTGGTGCGCGAGCGCGAGGTCGATCCCCGTTCCGGCACGACCCGTCTGACGCTCGACGCCGTCCAGGGCGGCGTCCGGCTCGCCCGCTGCCGGTCCCGCTGGGGAGCCGCCGGCCTGGCCGCGGGCGGCCGCGCCGCTCACTGCGCCGCCGTTCCCCGGACCGCCTGAGGACCCTCCTCCAGCGCGTCCCACAGCTCGCGCACGCGCGCGGCCAGCCCGCGCCGCTCCAGATCGGGCGCCGTGCAGTAGGCGCCCACCAGGATCACCCTGGTCAGATCGGCCAGGGCCGCGGACGGCGTCGTCTCCAGCGCCTCCCCGCCCTCCCCGCCCTCCACCACTTCGGTGGCCAGCGCGCGCAGATCCGCCAGGATCTTCGGCGGTTCGGAGTTCCCGGGCGTCTCGTCCAGCACCAGCCGCAACGCCGCGTTGAACCGCACGTCGGACTCGACGCGTTCGGCCAGCGCGCAGCACAGCGCGCGCAGCCGCTCACGCACCGGGAGGTCCGTGGCCGCGTGCCGGGCGAGGATGTCGTCCACCACCTCGTCGAGGTGCTCGGTCAGCGCGCGGGCCAGGTGCTCCTTGGAGGCGAAGTGGCCGTACAGGGCGCCCTTGGTCAGTCCGGTGCGGGCCGCCACGTGCTGGAGGTTGGCGCGCGGGTAACCGTGCCGGACGAACTCGGCCGCGGCGGCGTCGAGGACCAGTTCATGGGTGCGCAGCGAGCGCGCCTGCTTCGCCATGGTGCGTCCCTTCGATCGTGCGAGGTGGGGGCGGCCGGGTCCATAAATAATACCTTCTTGAACGCACTTTTTTGGTGCGGGATTCCGACAAGGAGCAGACAGCATGCCCTCCATCAGCGCTCTGGGCACGGTCGCCGAACACGCACCGTCCGCCGACCGGGATCGCCGGCTGGCCGAAGTGGTGGTGGCCGAACTGACCTCCGCCGGACTGGCCCGGCATTTCGTGCCGCGCCGATGGGGCGGCGCCGAAGGAGGTTTCGCACCCCTGCTCGCCGAGGTGGCGGCGGTCGGCGAGGCCTGCGCGTCGGCCGCCTGGGTCGGGATGCTCTGGGCCGCGCACGCGCGCTATGCGGCGCTGCTGCCCGAGGAGGGCCGGCGTGAGCTGTGGGGCGGCTCGCCCGACGTGCGGATCTCGGCCGCCCTGATGCCGCCCAGCGGATCGGCCCGGCCGGCCGGCGGCGGCTGGCGGCTGACCGGGTCCTGGGCATGCGTCAGCGGGATCGACAGTGCCCAGTGGCTGCTGGCGGCCGCGCCGGAGCCGGCGGAGGACGGCGGACGGGTGCGCGTGTTCGCCGTACCGGCCGGGGAAGTGGAGGTGGCCGACACCTGGGACGCCACCGGACTGCGCGGCACCGGCAGTCACACCGCCGTGGTACGGGACGTCTTCGTCCCGCACCACCGCTCCTTCTCCCAGGCCGCGTTGCTGCGCGGCGGCGACGCACCGGGCCTGGCCCGCTGCCACACCGTCCCGGCCCAGTTGGCCGGCGGCCCGCTGTTCTGCGCCCCGGCGCTGGGCGCGGCCCGCCGGGCCCTTGCCGTGTGGTCGCAATGGGCGGCCGGGAAGGCACCCGGCGGGCGCCCGCACCACGACAGCGCGACCGTGCGCGAGACCCTCGCGCTGGCCTCGGCGTACATCGACGCGGCCGGCCTGCTGCTGGAGCGGGCCGCACACCGCGCCGACACCGAACCGGTCACCCCGGCCCTCGTCACCGGCAACCAGCGGGACGCCGCCGTGGCCGCCGGGCTGCTCACCGACGCGGTGGACCGGCTCTTCCGCACCGGCGGCGCCCACGTCCGCGACGGCGGCGGCGACCTGAACCGGCTGTGGCGCGACGTCCACACGGTGGCCTCGCACGGAGTGCTGCGCCTGGAGCCGGTGGCCGCCGCCTACGCCTCGGCCGCGTTCGGCACCGACGCCCCGGCCCGCACCAGCGCCGCCTCCCGCTCCAGATAGAAACCGATCTTCCAGTCGAGGTAGCGCAGCGTGGAGCCGAATTCCCTGGACCGGACCCGCAGCGTCTCCCGGTGCGCCTCGAGGAGTTCACGGCGGGCGGCGATCGTCGAGTCGCCCGCCCGGTACAGCTCGACGTAGTGGTTCATCTCGGCCGGGGACATCCCGGTGCTCCGCAGGTGGTTGAGGAACTCGAGCCAGCGCAGGTGGACCGGGCTGTAGGCACGGCCGCCGTACGGGTCCTCCTCGGCGCCCTCGATCAGCCCCTGGTCCTCGTACCAGCGCAGCGTCCCGGCGTCGAGGCCGCTGATCCGGACCACCTCCTCCAGGGAGTAGGTCTCGGCGTGCGGGGCGGCATAGGCGGTGGGGCGGTTGTCGTGAGTCGTGGCCTGCGTGGCCTGGGTGGCGGGCATGGTGATCCTCCGGGTCAGTGGCGCCAGGACGTGGCGGCGTGGTGCGTGATCAGGGCGGGGCGGTGCCAGGTGGGTCGGGTCGGGGCGGGCGCGGGCTCCTCCGCGGCAGGCGTCCGCCGGGCCAGATCCAGCAGTACGGCGGTGGCGGCGGCCAGTTCCTCCGGGGACGGGGCGCCGCGCAGCACGCGCAGGACGGGGCTGCCCGTGTCGTCACTCATACCGGCTGGTTCCCGTGCTTGCGGGACGGCAGGTCACGGTGCTTCGCGCGGAGCATGGCCAGCGAACGGATCAGCACGGCCCGGGTGTCGCCCGGGTCGATCACGTCGTCGACGAGGCCGCGTTCGGCCGCGTAGTAGGGGTGCATCAGCTCGGACCGGTACTCCGCGATGCGCCGCGCCCGGGCCGCCTCGGGGTCGTCCGCGGCGGTGATCTCCCGGCGGAAGACGACGTTCGCCGCGCCCTCGGCACCCATCACGGCGATCTCGTTGGTGGGCCAGGCCAGCGCCAGGTCGGCACCGATGGAGCGGGAGTCCATGACGATGTAGGCGCCGCCGTACGCCTTGCGCAGCACCAGTGAGATCCGGGGCACCGTCGCGTTGCAGTACGCGTACAGCAGTTTGGCGCCGTGCCGGATGATGCCGGCGTGTTCCTGGCCGACGCCGGGCAGGAAGCCGGGCACGTCGACGAGGGTCACCAGCGGGATGTTGAAGGCGTCGCAGAACTGCACGAACCGCGCGCCCTTCTCGGACGCGGCGATGTCCAGCACCCCGGCGGTCGTGGCGGGCTGGTTGGCGACCACGCCGACGACATGGCCGTCCAGCCGGGCCAACGCGCACACCAGGTTGGCCGCCCAGGTGGGCTGCACCTCGAAGTACTCCCGGTCGTCGACGATCTCCTCGATCACCCGGTGCATGTCGTACGCCTGGTTCGGCTCGGCCGGCACCAGGTCGAGCAGGGCCTCGCAGCGTCGCTCCGGATCGTCCGACGGAGCCTCGTACGGCGGCAGTTCGCGGTTGTTGGACGGCAGCATCGACAGCAGGTGGCGTACGTCCTCCAGGCAGCTCGCCTCGTCGTCGTAGGCCGCGGCGGCCACTCCGGAGACCGAGGCGTGCACGTCGGCGCCGCCGAGCCCGTCGTGATCCACCTGCTCGCCGGTCACCGCCTGCACCACGTCCGGGCCGGTGATGAACATCTGCGAGATGCCGCGCACCATGAAGACGAAGTCGGTGAGGGCGGGCGAGTAGGCGGCGCCGCCGGCGCACGGTCCGAGCATCACGCTGATCTGCGGCACCACTCCGGAGGCCGCCACGTTCCGGGTGAAGATGCCGCCGTAGCCGGCGAGTGCCGAGACCCCCTCCTGGATCCGGGCGCCCGCCCCGTCGTTCAGGCTGACCAGCGGCGCCCCGGTGGCCAGTGCCAGGTCCATCACCTTGTGGATCTTGGTTGCGTGCGCCTCGCCGAGGGCGCCGCCGAAGATACGGAAGTCATGGGCGTAGACGAAGACGGTGCGGCCGTCGACGGTGCCCCAGCCGGTGACCACGCCGTCCGTGTACGGCCGTCTGGCCTCCAGGCCGAAGCCGGTGGCACGGTGCCGGCGCAGCGGCTCGATCTCGGTGAACGAGCCCGGATCCAAGAGGAGTTCGATGCGCTCGCGGGCGGTGAGCCTGCCGCGCGCGTGCTGCTGGGCGCTCGCGCCGGGGGCGGGTCCCTCGTGCACGAGCTCGCGTATCAGCTCCAGTTCCGCGAGCCGGGAGCGGGTGGTCTCGGGTGGCGGGTGCGGGACGGTGCGTTCCTCCATGACGGTCATGCCTCCATCATGGACCACTTAAATTCCTTCGGGAAGGTATTTTAATAGTGCTTTGCCAGAGAGCGCGGGTACGCCGAAGGCCCCGGCCCCGGGAACGATCTCCCGGGACTGGGGCCTTCGTACGTGGCCGAGCGGTAGGCGGGGGGTGGATGCACCGCCCGGCCGTCCAGGGGCGTGTCGGACGCCCCTAGGCCTTGCCACCGGCCTTCCTGGACAGGCGCGGCAGCAGCAGGGCCGTGGCCACGGCCGTCGTCAGCAGCATCGCGACGCTGATCACGAAGCTGGTGTCGAAGCCCTGCTGGAAGTGCGAGGTGTCCGCGATCAGCGCGCCGAAGGCCGCCACCGCGATGCAACTGCCCACCTGGCGGAAGGTGTTGAGCACCGCGGCCGCCGTGCCCGCCCGCTCGCCGTCGATGTTCTCCAGGATCGCCGCCGTCAGCGACGGCACCGCGAGCCCGCCGCCCAGGCCGATCGGGACCAGCAGCAGCACCGGGATCAGGTACGAGGTGTGGGAGGTGACCGTGAGCATCAGCAGCGAACCGGCGGTCATGACCAGCTGGCCGATGGTCATCGGCACCCACGCGCCCTTGCGTGCCGCCAGCTTGACGCCCGCCATGTTGACGATGGAGATCAGCGCGCACATCGGGATGAACATCGCGCCGGTGCTGACCGGAGAAGCCCCGCGCACCTGCTGGAAGTACATGCCGAGCAGGAAGATGGCGCCGTAGAAGACCGCGTTGATGGTGAAGCCGGCCGCCAGGCAGACCAGCACCGTGCGGGACTTGAAGATGCCCAGCGGCACCATCGGGTGCTCGCGCCGCGACTGGGTCACCACGAACACCGCCGTGGCCACGACCGACAGCGCCAGCGTGCCCAGCACGTCCGCGCCGCCCCAGCCCGCACGCCCGCCCTCGATCACCGCGTAGGTCAGACCGGCCAGGGACGCCACGACCGACAGCTGCCCGAGGAGGTCGACCGGGGCCGCACGGCGGGGCGAGGGGGTGATCCGGGTCAGCAGGGCGAGACCGAGCGCGCCCACCGGAATGTTCAGGTAGAACACCGCCCGCCAGCTCAGCCCGCTGGTGAGCATGCCGCCGATCACCGGGCCGACGGCGACCGCGACGGAACCGGCGGCCGTCCAGATCGCGATGGCCCGCGCCCGCTTGCCCGGGTCGGAGTAGGTCTGCCGGATCAGCGCGAGCGAGGCCGGCACCATCAGCGCGGCGGCACCGCCCTGCACCATGCGGGCGCCGATCAACGTGCCCAGGTTGGGTGCGATGCCGCAGGCCACGGAGGCCACGGTGAAGGCGGCGAGACCCCAGGCGTAGGCCCGGGTGGCGCCGATCCGGTCCGAGAAGGTGCCGGCCGACAGCATGAAGGCCGCGAACATCAGGGTGTAGCCGTCGACGATCCACTGCAGGTCGGCCATCGAGCCGCGCAGGTTGTGGGAGATGGCCGGCAGGGCCACGTTGACGACCGAGCCGTCGAGGGAGATGACGAAGAAGGCGAGCAGGGCTGCCGCGAGGACGGTGGTGGGGGAGCTGCGCCGCGGGGTGGACGGATCACCGACCGGTACGACCGGGCGCCGGTCGGTCCGCGCGGACCGGGTCAGGATGGCCATGGGAAATCTCCTTGGAAGCGGCCGAGTTGGTGGGGGGGCTGGCGGGATGCGGAGCGCGGTCAGGCGTCGGCCGGCGCGGCGCGGCGGCGGCTGAGTTCGGCGAACTCGGGGTTCGTGCCGAGCACTCCGCCCTCGCCCCAGCGGTTCTGCGGAATTTCCTGGATGTAGACGGTGATCTTGTCGAGGGGTGCGCCGATGACGCGGTGCACCGTGGCGGTCAGCTCCTCGATCAGCTCCTGGCACTTCTCGTCGGTCTGGTTCGGCCAGGTGGTCATGGAGAGGATGGGCATGACGAAGCTCCTTCGGGCGTGGGCGTGGGGCGTTCGGGGTGCGCGGGGGTGCGGGGCGTACGGCTTACGGGCGTCACGGGCTGTTCGGCACGCCGGGTGCGGGGTGCACCGGACTGCACGAGGTGCGGGCGTACGACGCCACACGGGCGAACAGGCGTACGGGCGGCGGGATCCGCGCCGGGTGGTGAGCGGCGCGCGAGCCCCGGGGGGCGGGGGCCGGGACCTAGAGTCCGGCCGAGGCACCGCCGTCGAGAGTGATCGCGGCACCCGCGACATGGCGGGCCGCGGGTGAGAGCAGGAAGGCGGCGAGCCGGGCGACATCGGCCGGGTCCGCGAGCGTGCCGAGCGGAGTCTGGGCGGCGACCTGGGCGCTGACCTCCTCGGCGGTGGCCCCGGTGCGGTCGCCGATGGCCTTGGCGATCTCGTCCCACAGCGGGGTGCGCACCGCACCCGGGTCGAGCACGTTGACCCGGACGCCACGGCGGCCGAGATCCTTGGAGACGGCCTTGGCGAAGGCGGCGAGGGCGGCGTTGACCGCGCTGTTCACCGGGAAGAGCGGGTCGGGGTCCTTCCGGAAGACCCCGCTGACCAGCACCACCGAGCCGCCTCCGGCCTCGGCCAGCGGGCCGGACAGCGCCCGGGTGAGCCGGACCGCGCCCATCAGCTTGGCGTTGAAGGTGGTCTGCCACATGTCGTCGGTCGTCTCGTCGAGCGGGGCCAGCGGGCCGTCACCGGCCGTGTGCACCAGTCCGTCGACCCGGCCCAGCTCCATGAGCAGCGCGGCGACGGTGGCGTCGACCGAGGCGCTGGAGTTGATGTCGGTCTCGTACGCGACCAGGCGGCCGGCGCCGCCGGTGCGGGTGTCCACCTCGGCGCGTGTCCGCTCCAGCCGGGCCGCGTCGCGACCGAGCAGGGCGACGGTGGCGTCGGAGCGAGCCAGCTCCTCCACCACGGCGGAGCCCATGCCGCCGGTGGCGCCGCTGACGACGATGACGGGGGCGACGGTGTCCACGGTTCCTCGATTCCCGGGGCAGCGCCCCCGATTGATTGCCTGTCAGTTCATGTCGAGTGACCCGGACCGAGCGCGTCCGGCCTGACGATGAAGAAGGTAGCGGGGTTCGAGGACGAGCGCAACCATCTAGTTGGTTTTCAGTGGGGCGGCCACCCCGGACAACAGAAAAGGGAGCCCGGGAAAACCCGAACTCCCTTGCGGATGGAGCGATACGACGGCCACTCAGGCCCGGCCGCGGGACAGACCTCTCAGACGGATCCCTGCAGCACGTTGTCGATGATCGAGTGCCCGTGCGCCACGACACTGGCCCGCAACAGCGCCCAGCCCGACTCCGTGTCGCCGCCCGGCCCCAGCATCAGCCGGCGCTGCTGCGGCACGATGAACGGCCAGGACGCGATGCCGACCAGGGCGATGAGCACCCGGGCCGCCGCGGTGGGGTCGTCGACGCCGAGGGCGAGGCTGAGCGCGGCCGTCTTGTGGACGTAGTACGCCTCGCGTTCCTTCTCGTCCGGGATCGGCTTGTCCCGGTAGTGCAGACCCTCCCAGGCCAGCAGCCGCACCAGGTCGGACCGGCGGTGGTAGTCGAAGACCTCGCCGACATAACGGCGCAGCCCCTCCTCCGTGGTGGGGATGGGGACGGCCTCGGACATGTGGGCGTACACCTTGGCCATCACGGCCGCGAAAAGGGCTTCCTTGTTGCCGAAGTAGGCGTAGATCCGCTGCTTGTTGACGCCGGAGCGCTCGGCGATGCGGTCGACGCGCGCACCCGCGAGACCGTACTCGGAGAACTCGGCCTCGGCCGCCTCCAGAAGCTTGGCGCGGGTCTGCTGTCCCTTGGGTGTCTCAGCCATGGGAAGAGCCTAGTCCACCGTGAAACCAACTGGATAGTTCAGAAAAACCAACTAGATGGTTGCGCTCAGCCCCTGGCTTCCTCTACGGTCTTCCCATCGGCGCCGCCACCCCGGAAGAACCGGGACGGAAGAGGCGGCAGGCCCTGTACGTCAGCTGTTCCTGCACGTCAGCTGTTCCTGTTCGGCACTCCTCCCGTCCTGCGGCCCTCCCTCGGGCACCGGCCGCCCCACCAAGGAGAAACGCATGTCATCCACAGCCACTCCCCGTACCCTGCTGCTCGTCGGTGACCGTTTTGCCGGATTCGCCGCTCAGCAGGACGTCCTCACCGTCTCGCAGTTCATCGAGGAGATGCGCCTCGGGGTGTACTCCTGGGACTCCCGGCCGATTCGGATCCGGGCCGGCCAGGGCGTCACCGTCGTCGAGTGGGAACGTGTCCGCGGCGAGGCCCTGCTCCTCGGCCTCACCGAGCGGCTCGACTTCGACTTCCGGGCGCCGGACCTGGCCGGCCGCGGCGAGGCCCACAAGCACCTGAGCAGCAACACCCTCATAGCCGACCTCAGGCGGGACGGCGAGGACCTGTTCTCCGCCACGCTGCGGGTCCACAACGACAACGAGCTGCTCATCGACCACCAGACCGGCGAGCACGTCCAGGGCATGGTCGCCGTCGAGGCCGCCCGGCAGATGTTCCTCGCGGTCAGCGAGCGCTATCACGCCTCCCGCTACCTGGACCGGTCGTACTACTACGTCATCGAGTCGCTCAACACCGGCTTCGAGAACTTCCTCTTCCCGGTCGACGCCACGATCGTCTACCACACGGTCCGCGCCGAACTCGACAACCCGGACCGGCTCTCCTTCGAAGCGGAGATCTCCCTCCACCAGGCCGGCCGCCGTGCCTCGATCACCACCGTGAGCTACACGGCCTTCGACTCGCCGGTCATCGAGGCCAAGGAGCACCGCAGGGCCCGGATCGCCGTCGAGCACGCGGTTCGCACGGCATCACCCGCGGCCACGGCGGCGGGGGCCGCGGCCGCCGCCCGGCAGCCGGTGCTGGTCGGCGCCTGAACCACCGACGCCGTACGTCACGCCTCACACCTCACACCCACCTGCGCCAGGTCCACGCAGACCGCCGTCACGTGCACCTTCGTCATACGCACTCCGTCCCGCAGCACGCGAATCCCGAACTCAGACACCAAGGAGACCGCCATGTCCGCTTCCGCTTCCGCCGCCCTGATCACCGCCACCGAGCTGTTCGCCAAGCCCGAGCAGATCGACGCCGTCGCCGAGGCCTGGCAGCGCCACAACGACGCGTCCGGCTTCGCTGGCCGCATCCTCTACCGCGGCCTGGAGAGCAACTCCGTGCTGGAGCTGGCCCCGCTGGACGGCTTCGAGCAGATGGAGGAGCTGCGCGCCGACTGGTGGAAGCTGTGGGAGGCCGTCGGCCCGCTCGGCGAGGGCGACTTCCGCCGCCAGTTCCTGCAGTTCGTCGAGGCCCCCAAGCCGGCCGCGGGCGCCCTGCCCGACACCCGGTACGTGCAGATGCGGCACGTCGAGGTCGTGCCGCGCGTCTACCGGCAGTACCGCGCCTGGCGCGAGGAGACCATCTTCGACGTCGTGCGCACCTCGGAGGAGGTCAAGAGCTTCCAGGCCTTCCACTCGCTGGCCAGCACCGAGCCCGGCGTGATGTTCGTGTCCGGCTTCGACGCCGACCCGGCGAAGTACATGGAGGCCTTCACCTCCCCGCGCTACCAGCAGATCGTCCGGGAAGCCGGCGACACCTACATCACCGGAGGCGACAACGGCCTGTACACCCGCATCTACGAGCGCGTCACCGCCTGACCCGACGACCACCCCACGGCCGGCCGCGCGGCCCCCCGCCACCGAGCGAGAACGTCCGCGGCCGGCCGTCGGCATACGGTCCCTGCGCCCACGGGCCTCTTCCCGACGGCCCCGTATGCCCAACGCCTCCACCCCACGGCCTCGTACCGGCTTCAGACCGGCGAAGGAGCAGAAGGAGCACCCGACATGACCCTCACACCCGTGGCCCCGGCACCCGTCGCGGCCGCCCCGAAGACCCGGACCTACGACCTGAGCGTCACCACACAGGGCCCGCTGTACCCGCCGAGCGAGATCGTGGACGAGAACGGCGACTTCGTCGTCATCGGCCGCATCAACCGCCCCGGCCCCGACGGCGCCACCGTCTCCGAGTGGGGCGGCGCCATAGTCTCCCCCGACAGCCCGCTGCCGCCGTTCGGGCAGAACCTGCCGTACGACGTCGTCCGCGATCTCGACCTCGCCGACCCCACCGGACCGGATGCCCAGGTCCAGCTCTCCACCCTGCCCCTCCCCCTGCCCTGCAACAACTACCCGATGCTCTTCGCCCCGGAGCAGCGCCCCGACGCGCACGACGTGCGCCGCCCGAGCTATCCGCTGCACGGCGCGCCCATCCCCGACCTGCGGGAGGAGGACGGCCCGAGGGTGCGGGAGCCCATCACGCTCGGCCAGTGGATCAAGGCCCGGGGTCAGCTGGAGGTGCATGTGCCGGCGCACCGGCGCAGTGCGGACTTCTCGTTCGCCTTCACCGGCCTGATCCCTGACAGCCTCTACACGGTCATGTCGCTGCGCGAGCACGACCTCGACCCGGCGGGCCCGACCCGCCCCGGCCCGCTCGGCGTGCCCAACGCGTTCATCAGCGACAGCAACGGCATGGGCCACTACCGGGCGACGCTGCCCAACCCCTTCCCGGCACCGGGCACCCCCGGCGCGAACCGGGTGATCAACGTGGTCGTTCTGTGGATGAGCTACCAGCAGAACTACGGCGGCGCCATCGGCCACTTCGGTCTCGGCGGCGACATCCACGCCCAGCTGAAGATGCAGGGGCCGAGCTTCGGCGAGTTCACGACCGAGCCCGCCAACTGACCCGACCCGCACAGCAGTTCCCGCCCCATCGCCACGACACCCGGGAGTGACCATGAACACCGCGATCGGCATCATCGCCACCGGCTCCTACCTGCCCGCCACGGTCGTCGACAACACGGAGGTCGGCGAGGCGGCCGGAGTGACCGCCGAATGGATCGAACGCAAGACCGGCATACGACGACGGCACCGCGCCGCCGCCCACGAGGCCACCTCGGACCTCGCCGCCCAGGCGGCCCGGCAGGCCCTGGAACAGGCGGGTCTGACACCCGACGAGATCGCGTACGTCGTCGTCGCGACCTCCACCCCCGACCATCCCCAGCCCGCCACGGCGGCCATCGTCACGGACCTCATAGGGGCCCGTCAGGCCGCGGCCTTCGACGTCAACTCGGTGTGCAGCGGCTTCATGTTCGCGCTGACGGCCGCGGACCGCATGCTGCGCGCGGACGCGGCCGAGGACGCGGCCGGCGGGCAGACGCCCGGGCGGGGGCCGTACGCCCTGGTGATCGGCGCGGACGTCTACTCCCGCATCCTGGACCCGGCCGACCGCAAGACCGCCATCCTGTTCGGGGACGGGGCGGGTGCCGTGGTGCTCGGCCCGGTGCCGGCCGGCACCGGCGGCATCACCACCAGCCTGACCACGCGCGGCGACCAGCACCGGCTGATCAGCGTGCCGGCCGGCGGCAGCAGGCGGCCGGCGTCGGCGGACACGCTGGCGGAGGGTGCGCACTGGTTCACCATGGACGGGCGCGGCGTCCGCGGGTTCGTGCACGAGAACCTGCCGGGCGCGATCCACACCCTGCTGGCCAAGGCGGAGGTACCCGCCCGCGCCGTCCGCCACTTCGTCCCGCACCAGGCGAACGGTGTGATGCTGGCCGAGGTCTGGCCCGCGCTCGGCCTGGACACGGCCCGGATGCATCTGGCCCTGGCCCATCACGGCAACACCGGCGCCGCCTCGGTTCCGATCACCCTCGATCTGGCGCACCGCCGCGGGCTGTTCACCGAGGGAGACGTGACCGTCCTGTCGGCCTTCGGCGGCGGCATGTCGGTGGGTTCGGCCCTGCTGCGCTGGGCCCCGACCCGGCACGCCCGCCCGGCCAGGACCAGCACCGAGGCGCTCGTCCCGGCCGTACCGGTGCGGGAGCCGGCACTGGCCGGGGCGCGGTAGCAGGGCCGGCACCCGCCGTACGGCAGCAGCGAAGTGCAGAACGAAGTGCAGAACGAAGTCCCACGAGCAAGCACCGGAGAGAAAAACGCGACCGTCACCCGCATCCGGCCCCGTACCGAGGAGAAGCAGTGATCACCATGGAAACCACCGCCCAGCGGACCACCACCGCCCCCAGTTCCCGCCTCTGTGTCCTGTCCAACGGCAGCATCGCCTCGGTCCGGCACGACGGACGCTGGTACCTGCTCAACACCGGCCCGGAGGCCAGGACACCCGTCCTGCGTCTGGCGGGCGACGCCGACGACGCGGGCCTGGAGCCGCACATCTGCCGGAGCATCGACTGATCCCGCACACGCGTCGGGGGACGGCGGGCCACAGCCCGGACCGTCCCCCGACGCCTGTTCACGGCGTCTCGCGCTCAGCCCAGCGGCAGGGCGCACTGCCCGTCGCAGTCCGCGGAGAGCTCGTCCCGGCCCATGGACCAGCAGGCGAGCGCACAACCGGACACGGCGGCCCCGGCCCGCTCCGCACGCCGGACGAGATAGTCCCGTACGGCGGGGTCGTCGCCGACGGCCCGGGCGTGGCCGACGCAGTCGAGCATGGGGAAGTCCGAGGAGTGGTCCCCGTAGGCGTAGCAGTCGAGCGGGTTGACGCCGGGGTGTTCGGCGAGCATGCGCAGCACCACGGCCCGCTTGCCCTCGCCGATCACGGGCTCGGGCACCTCGCCGGTGTAGCGGCCGTCGGCCACGTCCGGGGTGGTGCACAGGACGTGCCGGGCTCCGATGCGCTCGGCGATGGGCTCCAGGCAGGGCGGGAAGGAGCCGGAGACGAGCACGATCTCGGCACCGGCGGCACGGTGCCGCTCCAGCTCGGCCGCGGTCGACGCGATGAAGAACCCGGGGTCCGCGGCGGCGAGGGAGAACCACTCCCGGCCGAGGGCGGTCATCTCGGCCGCGCTCTCACCTGCGTAGGAGCGGTAGTAGGAGCGGTTGACGACCTCACGGGGCACTCCGGAGGCGGCCCGTCGCCTGATGTCCCCGCGGATGGACCGGTAGCGCTCCTCGCCCGCGTCGCCGTAGCGCCGTACCAGCTGGAAGCGCAGGAACTCGAACATGCTCTTGCAGTCGATCAAGGTCTCGTCGACGTCGCAGAAGACCAGATAGGCGGGCCGGTGCCCGCCGTCGGCCGACGCCTCGACGCCCATGTCTGCCACCACTGTCATGCGCAACCTCCCCCTGGATGCCCGGTGCGGCACCGGGTCCAATAAAATTCGTTCTAGAAGGTATCATTAATTGGCGTCAAGGTCCGGCGCCTCCGCGACCAGAGCTCCGAGAGGGAGCCCTCGCGCTGCTCACGGCCGGCCGGGCACCCGTCCAGACAAAAAGACCCCCCTGACCGCGCTTTCGCAGATCAGAGGGGTGTATCCAAGTGGAGCCTAGGGGAGTCGAACCCCTGACATCTGCCATGCAAAGACAGCGCTCTACCAACTGAGCTAAGGCCCCGGACGGGTAGCGCCCAGCCGGAGGAACCGCGTTCCGGTGGGTGCCGCAGACCAGAGTACCGGGTCACCCGGGGTATCCCGCAAAAGTTTGGGGGTCCCCGCGCATGACCACTCTCCGTAGGATGCTCGACGTGGTTCGCTACAGCGAACCGCGGTATCTCAGGGGAAGCGATGGGGAGACGCAATGGACGCCGCACAGCAGGAAGCCACCGCCAGAGCGCGGGAGCTGCAGCGGAACTGGTACGGGGAGCCGTTGGGGGCGCTCTTCCGTAAGCTCATCGAGGATCTCGGTCTCAACCAGGCCCGTCTCGCGGCGGTCCTGGGGCTGTCCGCTCCGATGCTGTCGCAGCTGATGAGCGGCCAGCGGGCGAAGATCGGGAACCCGGCCGTGGTCCAGCGGGTGCAGCTGCTGCAGGACCTGGCCGCACAGGTCGCGGACGGCAGCGTCAGCGCGGCCGAGGCGACCGAGCGCATGGACGAGATCAAGAAGTCACAGGGGGGTTCGGTGCTCAGCAACGCCACACAGACGACCAACAGTTCGGGGGCGCCCACGGTCAAGCGGGTGGTCCGCGAGATCCAGTCGCTGCTGCGCTCGGTGGCCGCCGCCGGCGACATCATCGAGGCCGCCGACACCCTCGCTCCGAGCCACCCCGAACTGGCCGAGTTCCTCCGGGTCTACGGCGCCGGCCGCACCTCCGACGCGGTCGCGCACTACCAGTCCCACCAGAACTGAGCCCAGGGCCCGGGGAGGGGTCGTAGCTCTCATCACGGGGGAAGCAAGTCTCACGGGGGAAACAAGCTTCACGGGGGTATCAGGGGGTACGGCGCGGTAGCAGGGGGTACGGCGCCGCAGGGGCCGCAGGGGGAGGAGCGACGGGCAGGCATGGGTGAGGTCTTCGCCGGGCGGTACGAGCTGGCCGACCCGATCGGACGCGGTGGCGTGGGTGCCGTCTGGCGGGCCTGGGACCACCGCCGGCGCCGCTACGTGGCCGCCAAGGTGCTCCAACAGCGCGACGCCCACTCGCTCCTGCGCTTCGTACGGGAACAAGCGCTGCGGATCGACCACCCCCACGTCCTCGCCCCGGCCAGCTGGGCCGCCGACGACGACAAGGTCCTGTTCACCATGGACCTGGTGGCCGGCGGCTCACTCGTGCACCTCGTCGGCGACTACGGCCCGCTGCCGCCGCTGTTCGTGTGCACCCTGCTCGACCAACTCCTGTCGGGGCTATCGGCGGTGCACGCGGAAGGCGTCGTCCACCGTGACATCAAACCCGCCAACGTCCTGCTCGAGGCCACCGGAACCGGCCGGCCGCGGCTGCGGCTGTCCGACTTCGGCATCGCCATGCGGCTGGGCGAGCCGCGCCTGACCGAGACCAACCTCGTGGTGGGGACGCCCGGTTACCTCGCACCCGAGCAACTGCTGGGCTCCGACCCGGACTTCCCGGCCGATCTGTTCGCTGTGGGCCTGGTCGCCCTGTACCTGCTCGAAGGTGCCAAACCCGATGCCAAGGCCCTGTTGCAGTACTTCGCGGAGCACGGAACACCCGGTGCGCCCCAGGGCGTACCCGAGCCGCTGTGGCAGGTCGTCGCCACGCTCCTGCAGCCGGACCCGGCAGCCCGGTTCCGCACGGCCACGGGAGCGCGCAAGGCGCTCGCCTCCGCCGTGGAACTCCTCGCGGAGCCCGGACCCGACGACGAGTTGATCGAGATATTCGACCAAATCGGCCCGCTGCCACCGGGATTCGGCCCCGACGGGCCGCTCAAGCCGGCCTCCGGCGTGGATCCGGAGAAGGCGGCGACGGAAGGGTCCGACCGGGAGATCCGTAGCGCGGACGGTACGGCATCGCACGGGGCGGAGGCGGGCGGGGCGGAGGCCGTCGACCCGACGCCCGATCCCCGCCTGGGCACCGGCACCCTGCCGCCGATCCCCGCGGCCCTGCCCGTGCCCCCTCTTCCGAAGTCCACGTCCATGTCGGACACCGGCAGCTTCCGTCTCCCGCCCCCGAGGCTCCTCGACGCGCCGCCCACCCCGACTCCGACCCCCACGCCCACACCGACCCCGGTCACCGAGGCCCGCGCGGATCCCGGCACCGCCTCGTACACCGCTCACAACACCCCACGCCCCGCGCACGCACCGTATCCCGAAGGCCCGGAACGCGCCGAAAGCCCCGAAGGCACCGGCCCCCGCCGCCATCGCAGGCGCCGCCCGGATCGCCGGCCCGGGCCTCCGGCCAAGGCGGCGATCCCGATCCTGCTCCTGGCGCTGGCCTGCTACGCCGTGGGCTTCTGGGCGCTGGCCCGGGTCTGACCCCGACGGGCCGCCACCGTCCACACCCCGAGCACCGACAGCAGCGCGGTCCCGGCGCCGATCCCGCCCACCGCGACCACCCGCATCACGGTGGCACCGCCTCCGTTGCTCCCTGTGCCACCGCCGTCGCTCCCGTTGCTCCGGTTGATCCCGTCGGTCCCGGCCGCCGCGGCCTGCCGGTCCTGGGCCGTCACCTCGAAGAGGTCGTGCGGCTGGGACTGCCCTGCGTACCCGGGCCCGGCATGCGGGGCGCCGCCGACCCGCACGCGCAGCGTCACCCCGAACGGTCCCGGCCCGAACATGTCCGCCATCTGCCCGTTGAGGTGCACGACGAGGTAGTAGTCACCGGCGAAGCGGACAGCACTCACCTCGTCCAGCACGGCGTACCGGTTGGCGTACTCGACCGGCGGCAGGGGCCGCAGCTCGGCCGACTTCTGGGTGCCGGTGTAACTGACGGACATGTCGTCGACGTGGCCGCGTACGGGGTTGTAGAGCGCCATGTCCAGGGCGCCGGTGACATAACTGCGGGCGCCGCTGAACCCGCCCAGTTCGGCGGTGGCGTGCACCTGCTGCCCCCAGTCGACCGGCACCTTGTAGAAGAGGGTCTGGCCGGGCTCGATGTCGGAACGCCAGACGCCCTGGCCGACCGTGGCGGCGGTGGCGAACCCGGCGCCGCCCGCCCGCCGGTGCGGCTCGCCGGTCAGGGGCCGGGGCGAGGAGGAGTCCCAGACCTCGGGCGCGCCGGTGGCACCGGCCTTCGCCGCACGTGGCTCGGAGACCGGGGCCAGCTCCAGGTCCCAGCTGCCCTGGCCCGCCGCCCCGGACCCGGTCGCGTCCACCCGCTCCACCTGCACGTAGTACGTCCCCGGACCCTGGCACAGCGCCTTGCCGACGTCCCGCCACCCGAGCGCCGTGACGGGCTGGGGGCTGTGTCCGGCGCCGAAGCTCGCGGCGGCGTTGGAGCAGGTGGTGCCGTGGGCGTCCCGCATCGACACCCTGATGCCATCGGTGGCGGCGACCGTGGCGGTCGACGGGGGGACGGCGGTGACGGGGACGTACGCCGTGGTGGTGGCCGTGAGGTCGAGGCGGTAGGAGAGCTTGCCGTTCCTCGGGATGGAGCTGCGGTAGATCCGCCCGGGCTCCAGCCGCTGTGCATCGGTGGTGCCGGCCGCCCCCCGGACGAACCGCGCGCCCGGCGCGAAGGCGTACGAGCCCTGGGCGGAGGCGTGCGCCCCCTGCGCCCCGGCCGCCGTCGCGCTCGTCCCGGTCAGGGCGGCCACGGCACACAGCACGGCGCCCACCACGGCCGCCGTCCCCGCTCTCGTCGCTCTCTTCGTCGCTCTCGTCGTCCGTCGTCGTCGCACTGGCCCATCCTGGCAACGCAAAACCCCGACCGCGAGAGGCGGTCGGGGTCTGATCAGATTCCGGTGTCGTTACTCACGAACCCGTGGGCACGGAGTCAGTCGCCTCCGTCCACAGATCCTGCTCGGCGCGATCCGCCTGGATCTGGCGGTACACGAGGAGCCCGCCGATGGCGGCCAGTGCGACCAGGAGAAGCTTCTTCACCGCGCGACCTCGTCTTTCCTTGACGTAGGGGACCTCTGGCGCCCGACTATACACACCGGCCGATACCGATCGGTGACCTACGTCGGGGCCCAACTCCCGCACCCCGGAGCCAAGTAGCGCGGACCGTCTCCGTTCCGATCGGAGGGTGATCACACCCGCACAGACGGTCAGATTTCGCAACTTTTGAACCCTTGAGACGCTTTTCTGCGCTGTTACGTCCATCCGAGTGGTGTTGATCTGAACTTCGACGCGACACGGGCGGCGGTCCGACGCTCCTCGGCCTCCATACACATCATGAGGGAAGTACGCAAATCGCCCAACCCGAAAGTGAGGGGCCATGACCCAGAACAAGGTCATGAAGCTGTGGACCGCCATCGTCACCGCCTTCCTCGCGCTGTGCACGGCGCTCGGACTCGTCACCGCGACCACCGCCGCGGCCGCACCGCAGACCGAGACCCCGCGCAACAGCGCCACGCAGCCGACGGTCCCGGCGGTGTCCCACTGGGCCTGGTCCCATGGCCGGGCACTGCCCCCCACGATGAAACAGCGCATCCGGGCCGAGGCCCACGGCAAGACCCCCGGCTGTCGCCACCGCTCCCTCCCGGACACGGACCCGGAATCGGAAGCGAACAGTGCGACGGAGCCGACAGCCACCCTCGAATGCTGACCCTCTGAAGGCAGGAAGACCCGACGGCGAGCTTGCGTACAGCGGCACCCCAGGGTGAGGACCCCCGACCGGCCGGTCGGGGGTCCTCGCATGTGTGGGGGCCTGCTGCGTGCTTGAGTAGGGGTGCCGAGGACGGTGAGCGAAAGGTGCGCGTGGTGGTGAGTACGGCCGGGAGCGGGCGCATCGTCGTCGTCACCGCGGTGCACGGCCCCTCGGCGCCGTTCCTGGGCGAGGCGTACAAGTCGCTGTGCGAACAGGAGCTGCCGGACGGCTGGGAATGGCGCTGGGTGATCCAGGAAGACGGCCTGACCGACCGGGTGCGTCCCCACGTACCCGACGACGAGCGGGTGGACTTCCGGCAGGGCCGGGCCGGTGGCCTCGGCGGTCCCGGGGTCGCCCGCACGATCGCCCTGGCGCACGCGGACGGCGCGTACGTCAAGGTCCTGGACGCCGACGACCAGCTCGCCCCCGGCGCCCTCGCCCGCGACCTGGCCGCCCTGGAAGCCGACCGCACACTCGGCTGGGCGACGTCCCGGGTGCTCGACCTGCTGCCCGACGGCTCCACGGCAGGCTTTCCGGGCGACCCCGAGAACGGCCCGTTGGAGCGCGGCGCGGTGCTCGACTTCTGGGCGGCGAACGGTTTCCTCGCCCAGGTCCACCCGGCGACGCTCTTCGTCCGGCGCGATCTGCTGCTGGCCCTCGGCGGCTGGATGGCGCTGCCCGCCTCCGAGGACACCGGCCTGCTGCTGGCGCTGAACGCGGTCAGTCGTGGCTGGTTCACCGGGGAGGTGGGGCTGCTCTACCGCAAGTGGGAGGGGCAGATGACCGGGCAGCGGGCCCATGTGGACCCCGACGAACGGGACGCCCGGATGGCGGTGGTGGAGGCGCGGGCGCGGGCGTTGGCGTCCTTCGGATGGAGCTGCCCCGGCATCGGGTGACACCGCACCGGGTGCCGCCGCACCGGGTGCCGCTGCCCCCTTGAGACGCCGTGACCGCCCCGCGTACGGCTCACCGAACCGGCGCGGCCGGCCCCCTGTCGCCGCCGGCCACGGCGAGCCACCGGGCGACCGTGCGCACGGACGTCTCGTCCAGCCGGTCGGCGAGGGCCTCGACGGCGGCCCAGTCGGCCGGGGAGAGGTCGTAGAGGCCCGCCTTGCCCAGACCGGCCACGAGGACCTGCCGGCGCCGGCCGCTCATGCGTTCCGTGAGCGTGCTCGGCTGCCGTTCCGGAGCGGAGGCGGGCGAACCGGACGCCTCGCGGTCGGTCGAGGGCGTCGGCGGGCTCGCCGCCACCTCGTCGAAGCGCTGCCACGCCCCGTCCTTCGGGCCCCACAGACTGACCGTGAGGTCGCCGCCCCGCGCCCGCACCGTGTGGGCCATCTCGCCGAGCGCGTACCGCACGGGCGCGCGGTGGGGCGATTCCGCGCACACCTGCCAGGAGGCCGAGGACGGCCGATAGGCCATCGCCACCCAGCGCGGGGGGCCCGGCGGCTGCGGACTCCGGGGACCTGTTTCCATTCCGATCACCCTTCCGATCGCCCTGCCGATCACCTTTCGGGCGTTGCACGGCAGAGGGACCATAACTGACGGAGCGTCAGGTATCCAGGGTGCGCTTCTTTTCTCTTCGCGGCCGGCATGGCACCCTGCCCCGGCAGCCGGACACGGTGTCGTCTCGACGGCCGGGAGGCATGAATGAGCGGATCGGCAGAGGCACGGGAAATACCGGAAGCACCAGACGCACCGGAAGCGCTCAGAACAATCCATGCCACCCGCGCCCACAGCGCGTACGAGCGCGCGGCAGCGGCCTGTCGGCAGGCCGGAATCGACCCCTCCGGGGCCGAGACCGTACCTACGACGCCTGCCGGCCGGGCCGCGAACGCCCTGCGCCTGTGCGCGCGGTCGCTCGACGCGCTCCCCTCGACCGCGCCGGACCCGGCGGCGGACGCCCGCTGCGCCCGCAACGCCGCGGCCACCGCCGCCCTCGCCGCCCAGGTAGCCACCCGCACGGACCTGAGGCCTGCTGTGAACGCTGCTGTGGAGGCCGCGGCCCTCGCCGCGTCACGGGCCGCCGCGCTGGCGGCCGGCGGGACGGCGGGCGGACGGGACACGTCCCTGAACGCCGCCGCCGACGAGGCCGAGGAACGCGCGGTCGCGGCCGCGCGCGAGGCCGGATGGCTCTGACGGTCCCGGCCCGGGGATCCCGCGTCGTTCGGTACCGGTCCCTCCCCACGTGGGGACCGGTACCGAACGACGCGGGACCACCGCGAGCAGGACCGTCGTGATCCTGCCACCCGGGTCCGAAACCGAGGAGGGACCGGAGTCCGGATCAGGGACTTCCCGCAGGTCAGCCGTATAGAGTGGATTTTCCGGTCCGGATGTCAGGTGCGGGGGAAGTTAGGGGTGGGGACCTTGAGTCTCGACTCAGGGGTACGCACAGCCTTCGCGGAACGTCTCGCGCTGCTGTACAAGGAGGCGGGGAACCCTCCCCTGAAGCGCGTCGCCGAGGCCGTCGTACGGCTTCAGCGGGTCGACGAGCGAGGGCGGCCCGTACGGGTGTCCGCCCAGCGGATCAGCGACTGGCGACGCGCCAGGAACGTACCGGCGCAGTTCGCGGCCCTCGCCGCGGTGCTGCAGGTCCTGATCCCCGAGGCGCGGCGCGTCCGGCCCAAACCCGCGGCCACCGGTCTGTACGACCTCGCCGAGTGGCAGCGCCTGTGGCAGAGCGCGGTGGCCGACCCGGTCGGCGACCGGACCGCGGCCGCCACGGACGAGGAGGAACACTCCCCGGCAGAGGCCGCGGCGGTCACCGGCGTGTGCCCCTACCGCGGGCTCGCCTCCTACCGGGAGCAGGACGCCCGGTGGTTCTTCGGCCGGGAGCGCAGCACGGACGCGCTCGTCGCCCAACTCCGCGCGGCGGAACGGACCGGCGGACTGGTCGTGCTCGTCGGCGCCTCGGGGGCCGGCAAGTCCTCCCTGCTGAACGCCGGCCTCGTGCCCGCCGTGCAGAACGGCGCGCTGGGCGGCGAGGGCGACGGGCCCAGGGACGTGGTGCAGCTCGTGCCGGGAGGCGATCCGCTCGGGGAACTGACGCGCCGGATCCCCGAACTCGCCGCCGTCACCGAGGCGTCGCAGGCCACCACGACCGACCCGACCGGTATAGCGGACACGGCGGACACGCACACCGAAACAGGCTCGGCCAACCCGGCGGACGCGGCTCACGAGCCCGGCAGCCCGCGGTTCGCGCGGGCCGTGCGGGAGGCCATGACGGCTTGGGCCGGGCGGGGGAGGGCCGGGCGCGAGAGGGCCGGAGTCGTGCCGTCCGACGGCGCGTCGGCGGCCGCCCCTCGGCCCGTGGTCGTCGTGGACCAGTTCGAGGAAACCTTCACCCTGTGCCCCAGTGAGGCGGACCGCCGCACCTTCATCCAGCTCCTGCACGCCGCGTGCACTCCCTCGGACGACGACGGGACCGCCCCCGTCCTCGTCGTCCTCGGCATGCGCGCCGACTTCTACGAGCAGTGCCTCGCCCATCCGGAACTGGCCGACGCCCTGCAGCACCGGCACATGGTCCTCGGCCCGCTCACCACCGCGGAGCTGCGCGAGGCCGTCACCGGCCCGGCCAAGGCCGTCGGCCTGGAACTCGAACCGGGGCTGGCCGAGTTGATCCTGCGTGAGGTGAGCGCCGACGGCCCCCGGGGCACCCACGACACGGGCGCCCTGCCGCTGCTCTCCCACGCCCTGCTCGCCACCTGGCAGCGCCGCAAGGCGGGCCGGCTCACGCTGGCCGGCTACCGGGCGGCGGGCGGCATCCAGGGCGCGGTGGCGGCGACCGCCGAGCGGGCCTGGTCCGGCCTGGACCCGGCCGCGCGCACGGCCGCCAGGCTGCTGCTGCTGAGGCTGGTCCGGCTGGGCGAGGACACCCAGGCCACCCGCAGGCGCGGCACCCGGCGCCAGCTGGCGGAGGAGTCGACGGACCCGCACGGTACGGAGGAGTCGCTGGAGGCCCTCGTCAGGGCGCGGCTGGTGACGCTCGACGCGGAGAGCGTGGAGATCACCCACGAGGCGCTGCTGCACGCCTGGCCACGGCTGCGCGACTGGATCGACGAGGACCGGGGCGGCAACCTGCTGCGCCAGCGCCTGGAGGAGGACGGCAGGTCCTGGGAGGGCTCGAACCGCGACTCGTCCCTCCTCTACCGGGGCTCCCGGCTCGAACAGGCCCACGCCTGGGCGAAGTCCGCCGGTGACACCTTCCTCACGCGCAGCGCGGCGGAGTTCCTCGCCGCCTCGGTCAGGCTGCGCAGGCGCACGGTGTGGATCAGCCGTGCCGCGGTGTCCGCCCTGGTCGTCCTGGCCGTCGTGGCGGTCGGTTCGGCGGTGGAGGCCTGGCAGCAGCGCAACGACGCCGTGTTCGAGCAGGTCGTCGCCGAGGCCGACCGGGTCCAGTACACGGACCCCTCGCTCTCCGCCCAACTGGACCTGGTCGCGCACCATCTGCGCCCGGGCGACGAGGGCGCGAACAACCGGCTGATCTCGATCGTCAACGCGCCCCTGGCCACCCCGCTGCTCGGCCACACCGGTGCCGTGTACCTCACCACGTTCAGCCCGGACGGCCGCCTCCTGGCCACCGCCAGCGCCGACCGCACCGTACGCCTGTGGAACGTCTCGGACCCGAACCGGCCCAAGCCGCTCGGCGGCCCCCTCACCGGTCACACCAGCTGGGTCAGCAGCGCGGTCTTCAGCCCCGACGGCCACACCCTGGCCAGCGCCTCGGACGACGGCACGGTCCGGCTGTGGGACGTACGCGACCCGGGCCGCCCGAAGCCGCTGGGCACGCCCCTGAACGGCCACGACGGCACGATCTACCTGATCGCCTTCAGCCCGGACGGCCGTACGCTGGCCACGGCGGACGAGGACCACACCGTCCGCCTGTGGGACACCGGCGTCCCGGGCCGGCCCAGGCCGCTGTCCGTCCTGACCGGGCACAGTGCCGCCGTGCGCTCCCTCGCCTTCAGCCCCGACGGCAGGAGGCTCGCCGCGGGCGGCGACGACGACACGATCATGCTGTGGAACACGGCCGACCCGCGCCACCCGGAGCGCGTCGGGCCGAAGCTGACCGGTCACACCGGCACGGTGCACTCGGTGGCCTTCAGCCCCGACGGCTCCACCCTGGCCAGCGGCAGCGCGGACGACACCATACGGCTGTGGAACGTGGCCGACCCGGCGCACGCGGGGCCCCTCGGCTCCCCTCTCACCGGCCACACCGGCCCGATCTGGTCGGTGGCCTTCAACCCCGGCGGCACCATGCTCGCCGCCGCCAGCGCGGACAGCACGGCGAGCCTGTGGAACGTCAGCGACCCGGCCTCGCCGTCCCAGGTCGGCGAACCCCTCGCGGGCGGCAGCGGGGAGATGTACGCGCTGGGCTTCAGCCCCGACGGCCGTACCCTCGCGACCGGCAGCGGCGACAGCAAGGTCCGGCTGTGGTCGGTACCGACCTCGGACATGATCGGCCGCCGCGGGGTGTTCCGCCCGGACGGCCGGGTGCTCGCCACGGCCGCCCGCGACGGACGCATCCGGCTGTGGGACGTGCGCGACGCCGGCCGGCCCGTCTCACTGGCCAGGCCCTTCATGCCCGCCGACGGCGGCGACCGGTCGCCGGCGTTCTCGCCCGACGGCCGCACCCTCGCGGTGCTGACCGGGAACCGGACGGTGGCGCTGTGGAACCTCACCGACCCGGCCCACCCGGTCCCCGCCGGACCCGACATCGCCCTGCGCACCCTGTTCATGGGCCCCTTCGCGATCGCCTACAGCCCGGACGGGCGCACCCTGGCGACCGCCTACGAGGACCGCACCATCCAGCTGTGGAACGTCACCGACCCCTCCCGTGTGACCCCGCTCGGCAAGCCGCTCACCGGTCCCAAGGGGTTCATCGACTCCCTCGCCTTCACCCCGGACGGGCGCACGCTCGCCGGCGGCAGCGAGGACGGCGTCATACGGCTGTGGAACGTCACCGACCCATCCCACGCGCTGCCGCTCGGCAGGTCGCTCACCGGCCACCTCGGCCCGGTCAACGCGCTCGCCTACAGCCCGGACGGCCGGACCCTGGCCAGCGGCAGCGACGACGACACGGTCCGCCTGTGGAACGTCAGCGCCCCCCTGGAGGCGGCGCCGCTGGGCCCAGCGCTCATCGGTCACTCCGAGGCGGTGGTGTCCCTGACCTTCAGCCAGGACGGCCGCACCCTCGCCAGCGGAGGCAACGACAACACGGTCCGCCTGTGGAACGTCAGCGATCCGGCCAGGGCCGATCCCATCGGCCAGTCGATGCGCCCCAACGCGAAGACGGGCAACTTCCTGTCCTTCAGCCCCACCAGCCACCTGCTCGGCGTCTCCAGCGGCTCCGACACGATCCGCCTGTGGAACCTGGACACGGACGCGGCGATCCGGCGCATCTGCTCGACCACCCGGGGCGTGCTGACCCCGGCGAAATGGCACGAATACCTGCCCCGGCTCTCCTACGACCCCCCGTGCGGCCGGTAACGATCACAACTCTTCGACGCCACTGCCAAGTTCTTCCCCCACGGAGCCTAGGTCCTTGTTACCCTTGGCCATAGCCCGACCGCTGGTGCATCCCCCGTCGCCAGCGGTCGGGCGTTTGCGTTGCCGCCACCGCCACTCGCCGACCGCTCTTCGGCCGCTCGCCGACCGGGCACGAAAAAGACCCCCAGGTGATCACCTGAGGGTCTTCTGTCCGGTGGGGCTAACAGGATTTGAACCTGTGGCCTCATCCTTATCAGGGATGCGCTCTAACCAACTGAGCTATAGCCCCGCCGCGCTCTGCGGTGTGTGTCCCGCGCGCTGACTCCTGAAGATTAGCGCACGACCAGCGCAGTCCCAAAATCGGTTGTCACTCGTCCTCGGCCAGCGTGAGCTCGATGCCGCCGACGAAGCCCGCGGAGAGGTTGTAGATGAACGCGCCGAGGGTCGCCAGCGCCGTCGCGAGGACGACGTCGATGACCGCGATGATCGCGGTGAACATCAGGACGTGCGGGAGGGAGAGGAATGCCTGCAGGTCGAAGCCGTTCGCCTCGTTCGAGCCGGTCGCCTCGGAGATCGTGCCGCCGACCGTGGAGAAGACGCCCATCGCGTCCATGACCATCCACAGCACGGCCGAGGCGACGACGGTGCAGATGCCGAGCGCGATGGAGAGCAGGAAGCTGACCTTCATCACCGACCACGGATCGGCCTTGGCCACCCGCAGCCGGGCCTTGCGCGTACGGGGGGCGGTGCGCGCGCCGGCGCCGGTGCGCGGACGGCGTACCGCGCCGGCCGGGGCCTGCGAGGCCGGGTAGGCCTGCGGCGGGTGGTACGGCCCGGAGGCCTGCTGCGGGCGCCGCTCGCCGGGCAGCGGGGAGGCCGGCTGCGGCTCGGCGGTGTCCGTCACGGTGCCTCCCTGGGATTCCTTCGCCGCCGGCTTGATCGCCTGCAGGTTGGTCGTGTGCGGATCTGTCGCCGGAGCGGCGTTCTTGCCCGCCGCGCTCGCGGCGGAGCCACGGCCGCCGCCGTCCGTCTCCGTACCCGTGGAGGTACCTGCCGAACCGGCGCCCGTGGCTCCGCTCACGATGACTCACTCCTCGTACTACTCGGCCGAGGGCGCCTCACCCTCGTCCGTGCCGCTGGTCGCGGCGCCCTCGGCGGTCTCGTCGACGGCCACGTCGCCGTCGACCTCCTCCGCCTCGCGCCCCGCCTCGGCGTTACGTGCGATACCGACCACGGCATCGCGCTTGCCCAGGTTGATCAGTTGGACGCCCATGGTGTCACGGCCCGTCTCCCTGACCTCGTTGACTCGCGTGCGAATCACACCGCCGGAGAGGGTGATGGCGAGGATCTCGTCGTGCTCCTCGACCACCAGCGCGCCGACGAGCGAACCACGGTCCTCCACGATCTTGGCGGCCTTGATGCCGAGGCCGCCGCGACCCTGGACGCGGTACTCGTCGACACGGGTCCGCTTCGCGTACCCGCCGTCTGTGGCAGTGAACACGAACGTACCGGGTCGAACAACATTCATCGACAGAAGTTCATCACCCTCGCGGAAACTCATGCCCTTGACACCGGAGGTGGCTCGGCCCATCGGACGCAGGGTGTCGTCCGTGGCCGTGAACCTGATCGACTGTGCCTTCTTGCTGATCAACAGCAGATCATCGTCGGACGAGACGAGTTCGGCACCGATCAGTTCGTCGTCGGAACCGTCCTCACGCTCCCGAAGGTTGATCGCGATGACACCGCCGGAACGGGGCGAATCGTAATCCTTCAGAGGCGTCTTCTTGACCAGACCCGCCTTGGTGGCCAGCACCAGGTACGGCGCCGCCTCGTAGTCGCGGATCGCCAGGATCTCGGCGATCGCCTCGTCCGGCTGGAAGGCCAGCAGGTTCGCCACGTGCTGCCCGCGCGCGTCGCGGCCGGCGTCCGGAAGCTCGTACGCCTTCGCCCGGTACACCCGGCCCTTGTTGGTGAAGAACAGCAGCCAGTGGTGCGTGGTGGAGACGAAGAAGTGGTCGACGATGTCGTCTTCCTTCAGCTTCGTGCCGCGCACGCCCTTGCCGCCGCGCTTCTGCGCCCGGTAGTCGTCCGTCTTCGTCCGCTTGACGTAACCGCCGCGCGAGACGGTGACGACGATGTCCTCCTCGGCGATGAGGTCCTCGATGGACATGTCACCGTCGTAGGGCACCAGCATGGTCTTGCGGTCGTCGCCGTACTTCTCGACGATCGCGGCGAGTTCCTCGCTGACGATTCCGCGCTGGCGGACCGGCGAGGCCAGGATCTCGTTGTACTCGGTGATCTTCGCCTGGAGCTCGTCGTGCTCCTGGACGATCTTCTGGCGCTCCAGGGCGGCCAGCCGCCGCAGCTGCATCTCCAGGATGGCGTTGGCCTGGATCTCGTCGATCTCCAGGAGACCCATCAGGCCGGTGCGCGCGATCTCGACCGTCTCACTGCGCCGGATCAGCGCGATGACCTCGTCGATGGCGTCCAGGGCCTTCAGCAGACCGCGCAGGATGTGCGCCCGCTCCTCGGCCTTGCGCAGCCTAAAGCGCGTACGCCGGACGATGACCTCGATCTGGTGCGTCACCCAGTGCCGGATGAACGCGTCCAGGGACAGCGTGCGCGGCACGCCGTCGACCAGCGCCAGCATGTTCGCACCGAAGTTCGACTGCAGGTCGGTGTGCTTGTAGAGGTTGTTCAGGACGACCTTGGCGACCGCGTCCCGCTTGAGCACGATGACCAGGCGCTGACCGGTACGGGAGCTGGTCTCGTCCCGGACGTCCGCGATGCCGCCGATCTTGCCGTCCTTCACCAGGTCGGCGATCTTCTGCGCGAGGTTGTCGGGGTTGGTCTGGTAGGGCAGCTCCGTGACCACCAGGCACTGGCGGTTCTGGATCTCCTCGACCTCGACCACCGCGCGCATGGTGATCGAGCCGCGCCCGGTGCGGTAGGCCTCCTCGATGCCCTTGCGGCCCACGACCAGCGCGCCGGTCGGGAAGTCGGGACCCTTGATGCGCTCCATGAGCGCGTCCAGCAGCTCCTCGTGCGAGGCCTCGGGGTTCTCCAGGTACCACTGGGCGCCGGCGGCGACCTCGCGCAGGTTGTGCGGCGGGATGTTGGTCGCCATACCGACCGCGATGCCGGCCGAGCCGTTGATCAGCAGGTTCGGGAAGCGGGCCGGCAGGACGGTCGGCTCCTGGGAGCGGCCGTCGTAGTTGTCCGTGAAGTCGACGGTCTCCTCGTCGATGTCCCGGACCATCTCCATCGACAGCGGCGCCATCTTGCACTCGGTGTAGCGCATGGCCGCCGCCGGGTCGTTGCCCGGAGAGCCGAAGTTGCCGTTGGAGTCCACCAGCGGCATCCGCATCGACCACGGCTGCGCGAGGCGGACCAGCGCGTCGTAGATCGAGGAGTCGCCGTGCGGGTGGTAGTTGCCCATGACGTCGCCGACGACGCGGGCGCACTTGTAGAAGCCGCGCTCGGGGCGGTAGCCGCCGTCGTACATCGCGTACAGCACGCGGCGGTGGACGGGCTTGAGACCGTCCCGGACATCGGGCAGCGCACGGGACACGATGACGGACATCGCGTAGTCCAGGTACGAGCGCTGCATCTCCGTCTCGAGCCCGACGGGCTCGACGCGCATCGCGACTTCGCCGCCCTCTTCGGGGGTGACGGGAGTGTTCTCGTCGGCCATTGCTGGTGAGGATCCTTCCTGGTGCGGTCAGCTGAGACCGACTCAGATGTCGAGGAAGCGGACGTCCTTGGCGTTGCGCTGGATGAACGCGCGGCGGGCTTCGACGTCCTCGCCCATCAGGACCGAGAACAGGTCGTCGGCCTGGGCGGCGTCGTCGAGGGTGACCTGGCCGAGGACCCGGTGCTCCTGGTCCATGGTGGTCACCCGCAGCTCCTCGGCGTTCATCTCGCCGAGACCCTTGAAGCGCTGGATCGAGTCCTCGCGGACACGCTTGCCCCGCTGACGGCCCATCTCGGTCAGGGCGTCGCGCTCGCGGTCCGAGTACGCGTACTCGATGTCGTCCCGGCCCCACTTGATCTTGTACAGCGGGGGGCGGGAGAGATACACGTGCCCGGCCTCGACCAGCGGCCGCATGAAGCGGAACAGGAAGGTCAGCAGCAGGGTGCTGATGTGCTGGCCGTCGACGTCGGCGTCCGCCATCAGGATGATCTTGTGATAGCGGAGCTTCTCGATGTCGAAGTCCTCGTGCACGCCCGTGCCGAAGGCGGAGATCAGCGCCTGGATCTCCTGGTTCTGCAGGATCTTGTCGATCCTGGCCTTCTCGACGTTGAGGATCTTGCCGCGGATCGGGAGGATCGCCTGGTACTGCGGGTTGCGGCCGGACTTGGCCGAGCCGCCGGCGGAGTCACCCTCGACGATGAAGATCTCGCACTTGGTCGGGTCGTTGGACTGGCAGTCGGAGAGCTTGCCCGGCAGGGACGCCGACTCCAGCAGACCCTTGCGCCGCGTCAGGTCGCGGGCCTTGCGGGCCGCCACGCGCGCGGTGGCCGCCTGGATGCCCTTGCGGATGATGTCCGCCGCCTCGACCGGGTTGCGGTCCAGCCAGTCGTTGAGGTGCTCGTAGACCGCCTTCTGCACGAAGGTCTTCGCCTCGGTGTTGCCGAGCTTGGTCTTCGTCTGGCCCTCGAACTGCGGCTCGCTCAGCTTGACCGAGATGATCGCCGTCAGGCCCTCGCGGATGTCGTCACCCGTGAGGTTGTCGTCCTTCTCCCGCAGCAGCTTCTTGTCGCGCGCGTACTTGTTGATGAGGCTCGTCAGGGCCGCGCGGAAGCCCTCCTCGTGCGTACCGCCCTCATGGGTGTGGATGATGTTGGCGAAGGAGTACACGCCCTCGCTGTAGCCGCTGTTCCACTGCATCGCGACCTCGAGGGACAGGCTCTTGTCCTTGTCCTCCGCCTCCAGGTCGATGACGGTGGGGTGCACCACGTCCCCCTTGCGGGAGTTGAGGTACTTCACGAAGTCGACGATGCCGCCCTCGTAGTGGTACGTGACGGTCTTGACCTCGTCCTTCTCGTCCGCACCCGCCTCGTCCGCGCCGGCCGTGGCCTTCGCCGACTCGCGCTCGTCAGTGAGTTTGATCGTCAAACCCTTGTTGAGGAACGCCATCTCCTGGAAGCGCCGCGACAGCGTCTCGAAGGAGTACTCGGTGGTTTCGAAGATGTCCGCGTCGGCCCAGAAGGTGACCGAGGTGCCGGTCTCGTCCGTGGCCTCGTGCTGGGCGAGGGGGGCCGTCGGCACGCCCATCTTGTATTCCTGCGTCCAGCGGTGGCCGTCGGTCTTGACCTGGACGGAGACCTTGGACGACAGGGCGTTCACGACGGAGACGCCGACGCCGTGCAGACCACCGGAGACCGCGTAACCGCCGCCGCCGAACTTGCCGCCCGCGTGCAGCACGGTCAGCACGACTTCGAGGGCCGGCTTGCCCTCGGAGGGGACGATGCCGACCGGGATGCCACGGCCGTTGTCGACGACCCGCACGCCGCCGTCGGCCAGGATCGTGACGTCGATCGTGTCGGCGTGACCGGCCAGCGCCTCGTCGACCGAGTTGTCGACGACCTCGTACACCAGGTGGTGCAGACCGCGCTCGCCGGTAGAGCCGATGTACATACCGGGTCGCTTGCGGACCGCGTCCAGCCCTTCGAGCACGGTGATGGCGCTGGCGTCGTACGAGGCGGTGACCTCGCCGTTGGCGCCGGCGTCGGTGGACGGAATGTTCTCGTTGGGGTTGCCGGAATCGGCCACGAAGCGCCCTTTCTGGCACTGGCACAGCACGAGCCGGGCTCCTGGGGGTGCCCCCTTTGGGGGAGGGTGCCGGAGCGGCTGCGGCATGTTGCGTTGGTCAAGCCTTGATCAGCGTTGCTCAGCTTTTCCCGACGGTCCCCACGTTGGGGCGGGATTGGCTTCCAGTCTACCGGTAGCGCCGACAGTGATGGGGGTTTGCGGGTACCTGAGTCCGCATGTGCCGCCCTCAACCGGTCTCCGCCGGGTCCCGATATACGGAAGGGGGCTACAAGAGGCTCAAGGAGGCACTCAGCGCTTCCGGCTGTCAACCCTTGGCTACTCCGGGGTCAGGTCGGGTTCCGATCGCGACGCGCCACCCCGCGCGGTGCCACGACGACACCGCCGTCCAGGCCGCAGACGTGAGGTACGTCACCCGTAGGTGTCGCCGGGACCCGTGCTGCCCGGGGCGCGCAGCGGGCCGTACCGGCGGGCCGGACCGCCGGGGCCGTGCACCTTGATCAGCCGGACCGTGCCGTGCCCGAGGTCCTCGTTGAGACGGGCCACCAGCGCCGGGGCGAGCAGCCTCAGTTGCGTCGCCCAGGCCGTGGAGTCGCACTGCACGGTCAGGACGTGCTCGTCCTCGTCGTACCTCTGCGGCACACAGTGTTTGGCGAGGTCATCGCCGACGATCTGCGGCCAGCGGCCCATCACGCCGCCCACCGCGGCCGGCGCCTCCCAGCCGCGCTCGGTGAGCAGCCGGTTGATCGCGGCACCGAGCGCCATCGGGTCGCGGCCGTCGGCGCGCGCCCCGGAGCGCAACCCGCCGCCGCGCCGGGCCTGCTTCTTCTGCCGCGTCGCGTCCCCACGCGCGCGTGCCTGCTCCTTGGCCGCGCGCAACGCCACGCGCGCGAGGTCGACACCGGAGGGCTCGGGGGGCTGCTGTCCGGCGGGCTCGTCCGTGGTCATACGCGCTCCACCGTCCCTTCGGCCACCGCGTACCGGGCTCCCGCCAGCACCTGCGGTACGTCGTCGGCCACCGCGGCCGTCACCAGCACCTGTTCACCGGGCGCGACCAGCTCGGCCAGCCGCTCCCGGCGCCGGGCGTCCAGCTCGGCGAACACGTCGTCCAGGATCAGCACGGGCTCGTTGCCCTCGGCGCGCAGCAGGTCGTACGCCGCCAGACGCAGCGCCAGCGCACAGGACCAGGACTCGCCGTGGGACGCGTAGCCCTTGGCGGGCAGCTGACCGAGTCGGAGCACCACGTCGTCCCGGTGCGGGCCCACCAGGGTCACGCCCCGCTCGATCTCCTGCTTGCGGGCCTCCGCGAGGGCGGCCGTCAGCTGTGCGTAGAGATCCTCGCGGGTGTGCGCCTCGCCGGGCGCCGACGGCTTGTACTCCAGGGCGATCGGGCCGCCGCCGGGGGCCAGTTGCTCGTACGCCTTGTCGGCCAGCGGCTGGATCGCGGCGATCAGGTCCAGGCGTCGGGCGAGCAGTTCGGCACCCGCGCGCGCGAGGTGCTGGTCCCACACGTCGAGCGTGGACAGGTCCATGGAGCGGCCACCGTGCCGCCGGGCCAGTGCCGCCGTCTTCAGCAGCGTGTTGCGCTGCTTGAGCACCCGCTCGTAGTCGGAACGCACACCGGCCATGCGCGGCGAGCGCGCGGTGATCAGCTCGTCCAGGAACCGCCGCCGCTCACCGGGGTCGCCCTTGACGAGGGCGAGGTCCTCGGGGGCGAACAGCACGGTCCGTACGATCCCCAGCACATCACGGGGTCTGACCTGCGAGGACCGGTTGATCCGCGCGCGGTTGGCCTTGCCCGGGTTCAGCTCCAGCTCGACCAGCTGTTGCCTCTCGCCCTGTCTGACCTGCGCCCGGACGACCGCGCGCTCGGCGCCCATGCGGACCAGCGGGGCGTCGGAGGCGACACGGTGGCTGCCCAGGGTCGCCAGGTAGCCGACCGCCTCGACGAGGTTGGTCTTGCCCTGCCCGTTGGGGCCGACGAAGGCGGTGACGCCCGGGTCCAGCGGGACCTCGACCCGGGCGTACGAGCGGAAGTCGGCCAGCGACAGATGCGTGACGTGCATGGTCGTTCGCCGACCTCCCCAGGGTTGTGGATCGCGGTGCGACCCTGTGGATTACTTCTTCTCCACGGCGTGACCGCCGAACTGGTTGCGCAGCGCGGCGATCATCTTCATCTGCGGCGAGTCCTCCTGACGGGAGGCGAACCGCGCGAACAGCGACGCGGTGATCGCGGGCAGCGGTACCGCGTGGTCGATGGCGGCCTCCACGGTCCACCGGCCCTCGCCGGAGTCCTGGGCGAAGCCCTTCAGCCGGTCCAGGTGCTCGTCGTCGTCGAGGGCGTCGACCGCGAGGTCCAGCAGCCAGGAGCGGATGACGGTGCCCTCCTGCCAGGAGCGGAAGACCTCGCGCACGTTGTCCACGGAGTCGACCTTCTCCAGCAGCTCCCAGCCCTCGGCGTAGGCCTGCATCATCGCGTACTCGATGCCGTTGTGGACCATCTTCGCGAAGTGGCCCGCGCCGACCCGGCCGGCGTGCACCGCGCCGAAGTCGCCCTCCGGCTTGAGCGCGTCGAAGACCGGCCGCACCTTGGCGACGTTCTCCGCGTCGCCGCCGTACATCAGCGCGTAGCCGTTCCGCAGGCCCCAGACGCCGCCGGAGACACCGCAGTCGACGAAGCCGATGCCCTTGGCCGCCAGCTCCTCGGCGTGCCGCTCGTCGTCCGTCCAGCGGGAGTTGCCGCCGTCGACGACCACGTCCCCGGGCTCCAGCAGTTCGGCGAGCCGGTCGATCGTCGACTGGGTGGCCTCACCGGCCGGGACCATCACCCACACCACGCGTGGCCCGCTGAGCTTGCCCACAAGCTCTTCCAGGCTGTGGACATCCGCGAGGTCCGCGTTGCGGTCGTACCCGAGGACGGTGTGGCCGGCGCGGCGGATCCGCTCGCGCATGTTGCCGCCCATCTTGCCGAGGCCGACGAGACCGAGCTCCATCAGTTGTTTCCTTAGGTTGCTGTGTGGCGTGTGGGGCACATTCGTACCTGCGTCCGAGCCTAAACCCGGACGCTCACGCACACCTGTGGGCATACGCGCTCATACGTACGCCGTCACCTGGGGCTTTACCGAGGGAGTGGTCGGCCGCCCAGCGAGAGAGCGGTGCTCAGCCGCTGAGGCGAACCGGCATGATCAGGTACTTGTAGGCCTCGTCCGCCTCCGCGTCCACCGCCGGCTTGCCGCTGAGCAGCGCGGGCTTGGTGGAGGTGGTGAACGACAGCTGGGCCACCGGGGAGTCGATGGCGCTCAGGCCGTCCAGCAGGAAGGTCGGGTTGAAGGCGATCGAGATGTCGTCGCCCTCCAGGTGGGCGTCCACCCTTTCCACAGCCTGTGCGTCGTCGCTGGAGCCGGCCTCCAGGATGAGCACGCCCTGCTCGAAGCTCAGTCGCACCGGGGTGTTGCGCTCGGCGACCAGGGCCACACGCTTGACGGCCTCCACGAAGGGGGCGGTCTCGATCACGGCGACGGAGTTGAACTCGGTCGGGAACAGCGTGCGGTACTTGGGGAGGTCGCCCTCCAGCAGCCGCGTGGTCGTCCGCCGGCCGGCGCCCTCGAAACCGATCAGCCCCTCGCCCTTGCCCGCGCCCGACAGCGCCAGAGTCACGCTGTCGCCGCTGGTCAGCGCCTTGGCGGTGTCCAGGAGCGTCTTGGCCGGGACCAGGGCGACCGCGGACGCGTCGGGGTTCTCCGGCTTCCACAGGAACTCACGGACCGCGAAGCGGTAGCGGTCGGTGGAGGCCAGGGTGACCGTGTCGCCCTCGATCTCGATCCGCACACCGGTGAGCACCGGCAGGGTGTCGTCACGGCCGGCCGCGATGGCCACCTGGGCGGCCGCGGAGGCGAAGACCTCACCGGGGACGGTGCCCGTGGCGTTCGGCATCTGCGGCAGCGCCGGGTACTCCTCCACAGGCAGGGTGTGGAGGGTGAACCGGGAGGAACCGCAGACCACGGTCGCCCGTACACCGTCTGTGGAAATCTCCACCGGCCGGTTGGGCAGTGCGCGGCAGATGTCGGCGAGCAGGCGCCCCGAGACGAGGACCGTGCCCTCCTCCTCGACCTCGGCCTCGACGGACACCCGCGCGGAGACCTCGTAGTCGAAGCCCGACAGGCTCAGCTGGCCGTCCTCGGCCTTCAGCAGGAGGCCGGCGAGCACAGGCGCCGGCGGACGGGCCGGGAGGCTGCGTGCCGCCCAGGCCACTGCCTCCGCGAGTACGTCGCGTTCCACCCGGATCTTCACCGTAAGCCGCCTCCTGCTTGTTGCTACTGAGTCCTCCGACTCGGTGTCACCGCCCACTGCGACGGGCAGGACACCGGGGACCAGTCTGACGCACCGCACTGACAGTAGGTGCCTGTCGGGGTCAAGTCGCTCCGAGGGGCGGCCGGGCTCGATGCCGCGAGTTGTGCACAGGCCCCGCTTCGAAACGGATTCCGCTCTCTCTCTGAGTGGGAGTAGTAGTAGGGCCTGTGGATACCGTGGATAACCTCGTTTGCCCAGCTCAGGGCAGGAATTTTATCCACCGACCCTGTGGGTGACGCCGGTGGAAAACCGGGCCCTTCTGTGGAGAACAGAAAGTTCTGCACACACCGCCCACAGGGCGAGGGCAGTTCTCCCCAGCTGCGTCCCCAGATTTACCCAGGTTTCCCACACCCCAATCCGGCACCTTGGTGTGACCGCTTTCACTCGGAGCGGTGATCGGGGCCGTCGGGTTGCCGAACAGTGGACAGCCATGTGGAGAAGTCGGTGATCCTTGGGGACAACGGCCCTCAGCCTGTGGGTCACCGGTGGAAAACCACGTCCACAGGCTGTGGATCCCCGCGTCGTCCACAGCCTGTGGAGATCCTTCGTCCACGAATCCACAGGCCGGTGAGCTGGGCTGATCGTCTTTCAACCGCACAGCCTGTGGACGGTTTCGGGACAACTTCGCAGTCCCCAGGATGTGGACGCAAGAAAGTCCCCAAATCTGTGGAGAGCGCCCGTAACCCGACGCGAAATCGAACAGCGGGCGGCGGCGGGAGGAACCAGGGACCGCACGAGGACGACCGTGACGGCTGGCCGGAGCCGGATGCGGGCGTGGCGTGGGCGGCGTCCTCAGGGCGGACGGGGGCGGGGCGAGGACGACGTCCTACGTGCCTGCGTGGCGCGCTGACGGCTTCTGCCCGCGGCCGGACGTCTGGTTGCCGGTCGGGCCGGCTGGTGGCACGGCGCTGATGCGTCCTTCTCGCGCGGTCCGGGCTGCCTCGCTCGCGTCGGCCGCGGGGCGGGCCAGAGGCCCTGGGGCCCCGAGCGGTGCGGCCGGGCGGCGAGGCCGGCTCGCAGGTCGTGACAACGACGGATCCGGCGGCCGGCCGCACCGTGCTCGTCGCCACCCCCCCGGCTCTGCCGCGCCCCGCTCTGCCGCTCGCCCACGAGAAAGGGCGCCCCCGGGATGTCCCCAGGGGCGCCCCGACGCCGCTGTCAGCCGTTCTTGATCCGGTTCGTGAGCTCGGTGACCTGGTTGTAGATGGACCGGCGCTCGGCCATCAGCGCGCGGATCTTGCGGTCGGCGTGCATGACGGTCGTATGGTCACGGCCCCCGAACTGCGCGCCGATCTTCGGCAGCGACAGGTCCGTCAGCTCCCGGCACAGGTACATGGCGATCTGCCGCGCGGTGACCAGCGCGCGCCCGCGCGAGGTGCCGCAGAGGTCCTCCACCGTCAGCCCGAAGTAGTCGGCGGTGGCCGCCATGATGGCCGGCGCCGTGATCTCCGGCGCCGAGTCCTCGCCCCCGGGGATCAGATCCTTCAGGACGATCTCCGTCAGCCCCAGGTCCACCGGCTGCCGGTTGAGCGAGGCGAACGCGGTCACCCGGATCAGCGCGCCCTCCAGCTCACGGATGTTGCGCGAGATCCGGGAGGCGATGAACTCCAGCACCTCCGGCGGCGCGTTCAGCTGCTCCTGCACCGCCTTCTTGCGCAGGATCGCGATGCGCGTCTCCAGCTCGGGCGGCTGGACGTCCGTGATCAGGCCCCACTCGAAACGGTTCCGCAGCCGGTCCTCCAGCGTGACCAGCTGCTTGGGCGGCCGGTCCGAGGACAGCACGATCTGCTTGTTGGCGTTGTGGAGCGTGTTGAAGGTGTGGAAGAACTCCTCCTGCGTCGACTCCTTGTCCGCGAGGAACTGGATGTCGTCCACCAGAAGGATGTCCATCTCCCGGTACCGCTTGCGGAAGCTGTCGCCCTTTCCGTCGCGGATGGAGTTGATGAACTCGTTGGTGAACTCCTCCGAGCTGACGTACCGCACCCGTGTCCCCGGGTAGAGACTGCGCGCGTAGTGCCCGATCGCGTGCAGCAGGTGCGTCTTGCCGAGCCCCGACTCCCCGTAGATGAACAGGGGGTTGTACGCCTTCGCGGGCGCCTCGGCGACGGCCACCGCGGCCGCGTGCGCGAACCGGTTGGACGCGCCGATGACGAACGTGTCGAAGAGGTACTTGGGGTTCAGCCGCGCCGTCGGCTCGCCCGGCCCCGTCGCCGGCGCGGGCTTCGCGGCCAGCGGACCGGGCGCCCCGGACACCGGCAGGTCCGGGCGTCCCGGACCCCCTCGGTGCGCCGGTCCGGCCCCGGCACCCGGCTCGGGCAGCTCGCGGCGGACCGGGTCCCGCTGGTCGTACTCGGTCCGGGAGGAGTCGTACTCGGCGCGCCCCCCGTCGTAATCGCCGCGCTGCTGCTCGTACGAGGACCGTTCCCTCGGCTGCTGGCGGTAGTCCCGGGACGGGGAGCGGTAGGCGTCCTGCCCCGAGGCGTACGGGTCCGGCGAGGAGCCGTACGCGTCCTGCGACGGCGGACCGTAGTTGTCCTGGGCGGGCGAGGCGTACGGATCCCGCTCGGGGAAACCGAGCCGCGGCTGCTGCCAGCTGTACTCGTCCTGCCCGGGACGCGGCCAGGCGCCGGGTTCCGGACGCTGGTACTCGGACGGGTAGGCCGGCCGGGCGGTCGGCAGCTGATCCCCGCGCGGTGGCTGGTCGGAGGCGGGCAGCTGGTCGGCGCGGTGCCGGCCGTAGCCCTCGTACTGTCCCGACGGAAGCTCCCGCTCCTCGTAACGCGGCTGCGGCTGCGGCTGCGGCTGAGCGGTGGGCGCCGGCGGGGCCGGGGGCTCGCCGGCTGAGTCGTCGACGGTGATCGCGATGCGGATCGGACGACCGCACTCGCGGCTCAGGGTCTCGCTGACGACCGGCGCGAGACGGCCCTCCAGAACGCCCTTCGCGAATTCGTTCGGTACCGCGAGCAGAGCGGTGTCCGCGACCAGCGCGAGTGGCTGACAGCGCCGGATCCAGTGCTCGTCCTTGCCCTCCACACCCTGACCGCGGCCCTCACCGAGGAGCTGCTCCAGTACTCGTGGCCACACTGCGGCAAGATCGGCAGGTACGTCAGCCACAGGGCACGCTCTCTCACAGGTCCCTCGAACGTGTGGTTCGGGGACGGCTAGGGATGTAAATCGGGTCGGTCGGGGATAAGGGAACGAATCAGAGTTCAGTCACGGTAGTCAGCGCGGCGGCTGCGGTTCAAGTTGTTGTCCCCAGCCTGTGGACAGTGTCTCTCCGTGACCCTTGGTTTGACCGGATGGCGTAGCCCCGCGTACCGTAACCAGGTCGAGTTGTCGATGGCTGCTGCCGCCTGCCTCCGATGGGCACAGGTCACTCCCAGGTGATCGGTCAGCGGTGCACTCGGGCGTTACTGCGAGCTACTCGTGGGCGCACGGTGACAGCCAGGACGGCACCCCGCAACCACCGATTTATTTCTGGAGCCCCCGAGTGAGCAAGCGCACCTTCCAGCCGAACAACCGTCGCCGCGCGAAGACCCACGGCTTCCGTCTGCGGATGCGCACCCGCGCCGGCCGCGCGATTCTCGCGAACCGCCGCAGCAAGGGTCGCGCCAGCCTGTCCGCCTGATCCGGTCAGGTCATGACGTCGTGCTGCCTACCGAGCATCGGCTGAGGCGGCGCGAAGACTTCGCGACCGCGGTACGACGGGGTCGTCGGGCAGGCCGTCCGACCCTCGTCGTCCACCTTCGTAGCGGTGCCATGGACCCGCACGCGCCTGGGGAGAGCGCTCCCCCGACGCGTGCGGGTTTCGTCGTGAGCAAGGCCGTGGGCGGCGCGGTCGTACGCAACTCGGTGAAGCGCAGACTGCGTCATCTGATGCGTGAGCGAGTCGCCCTGTTTCCCCCCGGTAGCCTGGTAGTCGTACGAGCGCTGCCCGGAGCGGGCGACGCCGACCATGCACAGCTGGCCCGAGACCTGGACGCCGCCGTTCAGCGGCTGCTGGGAGGGGGCGCGCGATGAAGTACCCGCTGCTGGCTCTGATCAAGCTGTACCAGTGGACGATCAGTCCGCTGCTCGGGCCGGTGTGCAAGTACTACCCGTCGTGTTCCCACTACGGCTACACGGCCATCGACCGGCACGGTGCCATCAAGGGAACGGCGCTCACCGTCTGGCGCATCCTGCGGTGCAATCCGTGGTCGCTCGGCGGTGTGGACCATGTCCCGCCGCGCAAGCGCCCGCGGTGGCACGAAATGCTGCGCGCTGCCTGGCGCGCACGCAAGGGCGGGCCCTCCGCCGGCGAACCGGCCACCGAAGGGAAACTCCCTCCGAGCCCGGCCGCAGAGACCTCGTCCCATGCCCAAGGAGCATGATTAGTGGACACGATTGCCAGCCTCTTCAGCTTCATCACGACACCTGTCTCCTGGGTCATCGTCCAGTTCCACAAGGTGTACGGCGCCGTGTTCGGCCCCGACACCGGGTGGGCCTGGGGCCTGTCCATCGTGTCCCTGGTGATCCTGATCCGCATCTGCCTGATCCCGCTCTTCGTGAAGCAGATCAAGGCGACCCGGGCCATGCAGACGCTCCAGCCCGAGATGAAGAAGATCCAGGAGCGCTACAAGAACGACAAGCAGCGTCAGTCCGAAGAGATGATGAAGCTGTACAAGGAGTCGGGCACCAACCCGCTCTCCTCGTGCCTTCCCATCCTGGCGCAGTCCCCGTTCTTCTTCGCCCTGTACCACGTGCTCAACGGCATCGCCTCGGGCAAGACCATCGGCGTCATCAACAACTCGCTGCTGGCCAGCGCCCGCCAGGCACACATCTTCGGTGCACCGCTCGCGGCGAAGTTCAAGGACGGCGCCGACACGATCCACGCGCTCAACGCCTCGGTCACCGACGTGCGCGTCGTGACGGTGGTCATGATCGTGATGATGTCGGCGTCGCAGTTCTACACGCAGCGCCAGCTGATGACGAAGAACGTCGACACCACGGTGAAGACGCCGTTCATGCAGCAGCAGAAGATGCTGATGTACGTCTTCCCCATCATGTTCGCCGTCTTCGGTATCAACTTCCCGGTCGGTGTCCTCATCTACTGGCTGACCACCAACGTGTGGACCATGGGTCAGCAGATGTACGTGATCCGCAACAACCCGACTCCGGGATCCAAGGCCCAGGCCGCCTACCTGGAGCGCCTCGGCAAGCACGTCACGCACCACGGCAAGGTCCGCCGCCGGAGCGAGAAGGTCATCGTCAAGGCGATCGTCACCAAGGGCCGCGACCGCAACGAGTTCGAGCGCAAGTTCATCAACGCCCTGAACAAGGCAGGCCTCGCCGCCCAGGCCGACGGATCCGTGGTGAAGAGCGACAGCCAGGCCGCCGCGCAGACGACCGAGGACGGTGACACCGTCACCGCCACCGCTACGGCCGCCAGGCGGCAGCAGCCCAAGCGCCAGAGCAAGTCGCAGCGTCAGTCCGGCCCGGCCAAGCAGGCCGGCGACACGTCGCCCACCTCGCTGGAGAAGGCGGACGAGCCCGAGGGCGCCCGGCCTGCCGACGCCGAGAAGGCCGTCCAGAAGCCCGGCAACGGCACCCGAAGCAAGGCCCAGTCCGGGCAGCGCAAGGGCGGCCCGCAGCGCCCCAAGTCCCCGTCCAAGAAGTAAGAAGGAGTCCATCCCGTGACGGAAGGCACCACCTCCGCCGCTGCCGAGGGTGCAGACACCCTGACCCGCCTTGAGCAGGAGGGCGAGATCGCGGCGGACTACCTGGAGGGTCTGCTGGACATCGCCGACCTCGACGGTGACATCGACATGGACGTGGAGGCCGACCGTGCCTCCGTCTCGATCATCAGCGACGCGGGCACCCGTGACCTGCAGAAGCTGGTCGGCCGGGACGGCGAGGTGCTGGAGGCGCTGCAGGAGCTGACGCGTCTGGCCGTGCACCGGGAGACCGGCGACCGCAGTCGGCTGATGCTGGACATCGCCGGCTACCGGGCCAAGAAGCGCGCCGAGCTGTCCGAGCTGGGCGCGAAGGCAGCCGCCGAGGTCAAGAACACCGGCGAGCCCGTGAAGCTCAAGCCGATGACCCCGTTCGAGCGCAAGGTCGTGCACGACGCGGTCAAGTCGGCGGGACTGCGCAGCGAGTCCGAGGGCGAGGAGCCGCAGCGGTTCGTCGTCGTGCTTCCCGCCTGATCGGTCCTCCCATTCCACCGGCCCCGTCTGTTGCGCAGACGGGGCCGAATTTTGTCAGCCTGGTAGTTCTGGTGGTCGGCGCGTGAAGCGTCGGCGCTGTACGGAAGGACGGTCCCCGTGACGGAGGCAGCGGAGCTTCCCCCCGCGCCCGAACAGGCGCGGGAAGTGTTTGGTGATCGCTTCGCCGATGCGGTTCGCTACGCGGAACTGCTCGCCGAGGCGGGCGTGCAGCGTGGCCTGATCGGGCCGCGAGAAGTGCCCCGCCTGTGGGAGCGGCACCTGCTGAACTGCGCGGTGCTCTCGGAAGCCGTCCCGGAGTCGGTGACGGTGTGCGACGTGGGCTCGGGCGCCGGCCTGCCGGGCATTCCGCTGGCGCTGGTCCGGGAGGACCTCAACATCACTCTGCTGGAGCCGTTGCTGCGACGCACGACCTTCCTCACGGAGGTCGTCGAGCTGCTGGGCCTGGACCACGTCACCGTGGTCCGCGGCCGCGCCGAGGAGGTCCTCGGCAAGCTGCAGCCCGTCCATGTGGTGACCGCCCGCGCCGTGGCTCCGCTGGACCGGCTGGCCGCCTGGGGCATCCCCCTGCTGCGCCCGTACGGGGAGATGCTCGCACTGAAGGGCGACACCGCCGAGGAGGAGCTGAAGGCGGCGTCCACCGCCCTCAGCAAGCTCGGAGCGGTATCGACGTCCGTCCTGCATGTGGGCGAGGGCGTGGTGGATCCCCTGTCCACAGTCGTCCGGGTCGAGGTCGGCGAGAGCCCCGGCGGTGTGCGCTTCGCGGCCAAGCGGGCCAAGGCAGCCAGGACGGGACGGACCCGCCGTCGCCGCTGACGAAGACTGGACAAGAGGATGAAAAGCCGGAGGCGCTCTCCCCGCGGGGAGAGCGCCTCTGTGCTGTGACCCGCCGGGCGTCGGCGGTCGCTGCTTACGGGGTCTTGGTGAAGCAGACGTCCGGGCGCAGGGAGATGGAACGGCACACCTTCTTGATCGTCACGGTGCCGCCCTTGCCGCTGTACGCGGTCGTGCCGCTTCCCTTCTTGTTCCACAGAGTGTAGATCTCGTCTCCGTGGCCCGCCCGGGTGTACTGCACGTACACCGCGTTGTTGTCGTCAGCGAGGTCCTTGACGGCGGCCACGCCGTGATCGCTGTTGACGCGGTAGCCGTGGCCCCAGATCACGTTGATGTCCTGGTCGGCAAAGGCGGGCGTGGCCGTGGCCAGCACACCCACCCCCAGCGCCGCCGCCATGAAACGGCCAATGATCTTCGAAGTCATCGTGTTGCTTCCTGCGTTGGTCGAATCGGCCCGCCGGGCGGATGTGCCCGGCGCGCCGGCGAAGGAAGTGGTTCGTGCCGCTGGTCTGCAGCACGTAAGTCCCCCGCCCCGTTGTTTTTTGATCTTAACAAAACCCAATCTTGGGTCTGGAGGGGGGTGGTAAAGAGATGCGGGGCGGAGTGTCGCTCACATAAGGGACAAATTGTTGTCATCGTGTTTCACGTGAAACGTCGCTCACTGTTGCACGGCATCATCAGCCGCGGTCGCGCTGCGGCCGAACCCCGTGACCGTAAGCCCCTCGGCTCACTCGGAGGGGCAGCGGAGTTGTCCACAGAGGTGGATTTCTCCACAGAACACCAGGCCTCACTGGTTCGCGACCCCGAAGACATGGGAGGCTCTGTTCATTGCGAGCCTGAAGTCGAGGAGAGTGAATCCTTGCGGTCCGACGCCAACATCGCGGGACCGATGACCGATCCGGTCCCCGGTCCCCGTACCGAGTCGATGGGGGCGGATGTTTCACGTGAAACACCGCCTCCGATGGACGACACTCCCATCGGTCGTGCTGCCCAACTGGCGGTAGAAGCTCTCGGCCGCGCCGGTGAAGGTCTGCCGCGTCCCGAGCAGACCCGGATCATCGTGGTGGCCAACCAGAAAGGTGGCGTGGGCAAGACGACGACGACCGTCAACCTCGCCGCTTCGCTGGCTCTGCACGGTGGCCGTGTCCTGGTGATCGACCTCGACCCACAGGGCAACGCATCCACGGCTCTGGGGATCGATCACCACGCCGAAGTTCCGTCGATCTATGACGTGTTGGTCGAGAGCCGGCCTCTGGCCGAAGTCGTGCAGCCCGTCCCTGATGTAGAAGGTCTCTTCTGTGCCCCCGCCACCATCGATCTCGCCGGTGCGGAGATCGAGTTGGTGTCCTTGGTGGCCCGCGAGAGCCGGCTGCAGCGGGCGATCCAGGCGTATGAGCAGCCGCTGGACTACATCCTCATCGACTGCCCGCCGTCCCTCGGCCTGCTGACGGTCAACGCCCTCGTCGCCGGCGCCGAGGTCCTCATCCCGATCCAGTGCGAGTACTACGCGCTGGAAGGTCTGGGACAGCTCCTGCGCAATGTCGACCTGGTACGGGGTCACCTCAACCCCACCCTGCATGTGTCGACGATCCTGCTCACCATGTACGACGGCCGGACGCGTCTCGCCTCCCAGGTCGCGGACGAGGTGCGCAGCCACTTCGGCGAGGAGGTGCTGCGGACGAGCATCCCCCGATCCGTCCGTATCTCGGAGGCGCCGAGCTATGGGCAGACGGTGCTGACCTACGATCCAGGATCGAGCGGTGCCCTCTCCTATCTTGAGGCGGCACGAGAAGTCGCGCTGAGGGGCGTCGGTGTCAGCTACGACCCGACCCACGCCCACATCGGCGCCCAGAGCGACCCGAGCATGGTGGAGGGCATTCAGTGAGCGAGCGACGGAGGGGACTGGGCCGTGGTCTCGGCGCACTGATTCCTGCGGCACCGACCGAGAAGAACCCGGCTGCGGCTGGGCTGGGGGGCGGGGCTTCCACGTCCCCCACGGCAGTCCCGGTACTGACGACCGACCGTGGGGTGGCCGCGGCGAAGGTGGCCACCCTGCCGCCTGTTTCCCAGAAAACCGAGGAGCCCTCGGAGAGTGTGGTCACGGAGGCGCCGGCGCCTCCGATGGGCGCCCACTTCGCCGAGCTGCCTCTCGACTCCATCACACCGAACCCGCGTCAGCCGCGTGAGGTCTTCGACGAGGACGCGCTCCACGAGCTGGTCACCTCCATCAGGGAAGTCGGCCTCCTGCAGCCCGTCGTCGTACGGCAACTGGGGCCCGCCCGCTACGAACTGATCATGGGCGAGCGGCGCTGGCGTGCCTGCCGGGAAGCGGGCCTCGAAGCCATCCCGGCGATCGTCCGGGCCACGGACGACGAGAAGCTCCTCCTGGACGCGCTCCTGGAGAACCTGCACCGTGCTCAGCTGAACCCGCTGGAAGAGGCTGCCGCCTACGACCAGTTGCTGAAGGACTTCAACTGCACGCACGACCAGCTGGCGGACCGCATCGGGCGCTCCCGTCCCCAGGTCTCCAACACCCTGCGCCTGCTCAAGCTCTCACCGGCCGTGCAGCGCCGGGTCGCCGCCGGAGTCCTCTCCGCCGGCCACGCCCGGGCGCTCCTCTCCGTCGACGACTCCGAGGAGCAGGACCGGCTGGCCCACCGGATCGTGGCCGAGGGCCTCTCGGTGCGGGCTGTCGAGGAGATCGTGACCCTGATGGGCTCGCGTCCCCAGGCGGCCCAGCGTTCCAAGGGGCCACGGGCCGGCACCCGGCTCTCCCCGGCCCTGTCCGATCTCGCGTCCCGGCTCTCGGACCGCTTCGAGACGCGGGTGAAGGTCGACCTGGGGCAGAAGAAGGGAAAGATCACCGTCGAGTTCGCCTCCATGGAGGACCTGGAGAGGATTCTCGGAAGCCTCGCCCCGGGCGAGGGGCCGGTCCTCCAGAAGGGTCTCCACGACGGCGACACCGAGGAGTCCGACGGCTGATCCCGGATGGCTCGATCCACCGCAGTGGGAGGGCGGGGGGGGGGGGGGGGGGGGGGGGGGGGGGGCGGCCGGCCGGGGGGGGGGGGGGGGGGGGTGGGGGGGGGGGGGGGGGGGGGGGGGGGGGGGGGGGGGGGGGGGGGCGGCGGGGCG
>NZ_JBIAGM010000004.1:15357-113570 GCF_042869815.1 Streptomyces sp. NPDC006739 | reverse complement strand
GGGCGTGGGGCCGGACCCCCAGATGGGTCTCCCCGCCGGCCACACCGTGGTCCCCGCCGGCTGGGCCGGGGGGGCCCCCCCCCCCGCGGGGGGGGGGGGGGGGGGGCGGGGCCCCCCCGCCCCACGACCCGCCCTTTGCTTTCAGTCGGTATCGATGGAATCGCATCGTGGATACGATGCGAGCGGGTATGGCGCATCCACCTGGCAGCACCTCTGAGTGGGAGGCGGGGGCCATGCGATCGATTTGCCGCACCGGTTTGGTGGGCATGGGCCTGGGACTCGGCATGATCGGCGGGTTCGTCGGCAGCCTGCTCAGGGAACGGAGCGCTCTGACAGCCGCCCGCGGCGCCGTGGGCGAAGGAAGCGAGGAACCGCCTTCATGGGCCGTCGGCTCGTACCGCTCACGCTGGACAACCTTCAGGACCTTCCCCAGCGCTGTCGCTCGTGTGTCTTCTGGGAACTGGACCCCGTCAGCGGTGAGGCCGCGGTAAGAGGCGGTACGGCCGCGATGGAGAAGGAGTCCTGGATCTCCGCCGTCCTGCTGGACTGGGGATCCTGCGGCCGGGTGGTCTACGTCGATGACGTACCGGTGGGCTTCGTGCTCTACGCCCCGCCGGCCTATGTGCCCCGCTCCACGGCGTTTCCCACAAGCCCGGTCTCGCCGGACGCCGTGCAGCTCATCACGGGCTTCATCATGCCCGGTTACCAGAGGCAGGGGCTGGGCCGGGTGATGGTCCAGACGGTGGCCAAGGACCTTTTGCGCCGCGGGTTCAAGGCGATCGAGGCATTCGGTGACGCCCGTTGGAAGGAGCCTGCCTGTCTGTTGCCCGCCGACCATCTCCTGGCCGTGGGCTTCAAGACGGTCCGGCAGCACCCCAGCCATCCCCGGCTGCGGTTGGAGCTGCGGACGACGCTGTCCTGGAAGGAAGACGTGGAACTGGCGCTCGACCGGTTGCTGGGTGCCGTACAGAAGGAACCGGCCCTGCGGCCGCTCTGAGCGGAGCCTGTTCTCAACGAAAAGGGCCAACCCCTCAGGGGTTGGCCCTTTTGTGTTTCACGTGAAACGTCACTCGGCGATGAACTCGTCCAGGTCACGGACGATCGCGGCCTTCGGCTTGGCGCCGACGATCGTCTTGGCGACTTCGCCGTTCTGGTAGACGTTCAGGGTCGGGATGGACATGACGCCGTACTTGGCGGCCGTACCCGGGTTCTCGTCGATGTTGAGCTTGACGATCTCGATCTTGTCGCCGTACTCGGCGGCGATCGCTTCGAGAGACGGGGCGATCTGGCGGCACGGACCGCACCAGGCGGCCCAGAAGTCCACCAGGACGGGCTTGTCGCTCTTGAGGACGTCCTGCTCGAAAGAGTCGTCGGTCACGTTCTTCAGGGTGCCGGCCACGGCGGGCTCCTTAGCTTGATCGTGCGGTCGGTCGGAGGGGGGAGGGTCAGACGGTGGTCTTCTCGGGTTCGGCGTTCTCCTCGTCCGCGAGGGCGGCGAGGAAACGCTCGGCGTCGAGAGCGGCGGAGCAACCGGTGCCGGCCGCCGTGATCGCCTGGCGGTAGGTGTGGTCGACCACGTCACCGGCACCGAAGACGCCGGTCAGGTTGGTGCGAGTGGAGGGCGCGGCGACCTTCAAATAGCCCTCCTCGTCCAGGTCCAGCTGGCCCTTGAACAGCTCGGTACGCGGGTCGTGGCCGATCGCGATGAACAGACCGGTCACCGCCAGGTCCGAGAGTTCACCGGTCTTGAGGTTGCGCAGCTTCAGGCCGGAGAGCTTCTGCTCGCCCTGGACCTCGGCAACCTCGCTGTCCCAGACGAACTTGATCTTCGGATCGGCGAAGGCGCGCTCCTGCATCGCCTTGGACGCGCGCAGGGTGTCCCTGCGGTGGACGATCGTCACGGACTTGGCGAACCGGGAGAGGAAGGTCGCCTCCTCCATCGCGGTGTCACCGCCGCCGATCACGGCGATGTCCTGGTCCTTGAAGAAGAACCCGTCACACGTGGCGCACCAGGAGACACCGCGGCCGGAGAGGGCGTCCTCGTTCGGCAGGCCGAGCTTGCGGTGCTGCGAGCCGGTGGTCACGATGACGGCCTTGGCCCGGTGGACCGTGCCCGCGGTGTCGGTGACGGTCTTGATCTCACCGGTCAGGTCGACGGAGACGATGTCGTCCGGGATCAGCTCGGCACCGAAGCGTTCGGCCTGCGCGCGCATGTTGTCCATGAGCTCCGGGCCCATGATGCCGTCGCGAAAGCCCGGGAAGTTCTCCACTTCGGTGGTGTTCATCAGCGCACCGCCGGCGGTGACGGCACCCTCGAACACCAGGGGCTTCAGCGACGCGCGCGCGGTGTAGAGCGCTGCCGTGTAACCGGCGGGCCCGGAGCCGATGATGATCACGTTTCGGACGTCGCTCACGGCTTGATTCCTCGTCTCTGGTCTACGTCGTTCGACCGGTGGGAGCCCCTCTCGGAGCCCTCACACCACCCAACGGATCCTACGGGGCGTGCATTCCCGGTGTGTCCGGGCACACGGAGTCGCACACGGTACGGATTACCGTACGGGCAGAGACAAGACCTTCTTGCCCGTAGACGTGCGACGGAGGATCAGGAGCGCGGGAGGGACTGCTTCAGCAGAACCTTGCCCGGCGAGACGGGCTGCCGGCCGATACAGGAGGCGTCGACCACGTAGGCGGTGACCCGATGAGGGGCACCGGACTCGGGCACCACGACCAGGTAGGCGCTCTTCCCCTCGTAGGTTCCTGTCTTCGCACCGAGTGCGGTGGTGTTGAGGTTGATTCCCTGGCGTACACAGTCGGGAACCGGCACCTGCTTCTGGAGCAGGGTGTTCGCGCTCTCGGCCGAGCCCGGGGTGTTGGGCTGGGACTGGACGTCCAGGTTCGGCTTCTGGCTTTCCGAGGGGTGCTGTGTGTCCCTCTTCGTGGAGAGGAGACCTTTCACCTGGTCCTCGATACTGCCACCGGAGAAGGTGCCGGCGGAGGGGGTCTGCGTGCCGTGGGCTGTCGTATCCGAGGAGTCGTTCCCGAGCGACTGCACGATGAGTGTCCCCGCACCCAGGACAGCGACGGTGAGGACAGCTCCCAGGACGACGGTCCTACGGCGCCGACCGCGTCCACGCTCCTTGCGCCCTGGGCCGGTCGCCGCATGGGGACGCCCGGAGGGGCGGTCGGCTGAAGTCGATGTTTCACGTGAAACGCGAGCCGGGGCGTCCTCGGCGGACGATCCGGAAGCGGAGACCAGTACCGGGGAATCCATCGATTCGGGGGCGCTGGCGTTCAGCAGCGCCTCGGCGGCCAGAGCCGCGTCGATACGGCCCGCTACGTCCGCGGGCATGAGCGGCGGGGCCGGAGCGGTGCCGAGCAGTCCGCGAATCTCCTCCAACGAGGCATGAACGTCGGCGCACAACTCGCACGTCTCCAGATGACGCCGGAGATCCGAAGTCCGTGACGGCGGAAGCAGGCCTTCGGTGAGGTCGGAGATCTCCGCGACGTCCGGGTGCCCGGCCGTGTCTGTCGAGGAAGTCACGCTCGCCCACCTCCGCCCTTCACTACAGCTGAACCGCTGGGCCCCCCGTCCAGGGGTCCTGGGGGAGCTCCGTCCTGAGATCCCGCTGCGGGTGGGACGGATGTCCTCTGCGCCCGGTTCCGTTCCGCTCCCGGGTCCTTGGCGCCACCGGTGTTTTCCGGCCGTAGATGGGTGAGCAGTGGAAGGAGTCTGGCTCTGCCCCGGGCGCAGCGGCTCTTCACCGTCCCTGTCGGCACGTCGAGGATCCGGGCGGCCTCCGCGACCGGGTAACCCTGCATGTCCACGAGGACGAGGGCCGCACGCTGATCGTGCGGAAGCGTGCCGAGGGCTTCGAGGAGCTGACGGTGCAGGTCGTTCCGTTCGGCCGGCGCGGAGGCCGATTCATGCGGCTCGAGCAGCTGCTCCAGCCGCTCGGTGTCGTCGACCGGGGAGGTCTTCCGGGTGGCGGCCTTGCGCGCCCGGTCCAGGCAGGCGTTCACCGTGATCCGGTGCAGCCAGGTGGTGACGGCGGACTGCCCCCGGAAGGTATGGGCGGCCCGGTAGGCCGACACCAGGGCGTCCTGAACCGCGTCAGCGGCCTCCTCGCGGTCGCCCAGGGTGCGGAGGGCCACGGCCCACAGCCGGTCCCGATGACGCCGCACAATCTCCCCGAAGGCATCGGGGTCACCTTCGACGTGCCGGGCGAGGAGATCCTCGTCCCGCACGTCGTCGTATCCGGCGCCATCTGCCATCCGCCCCTCCTCGGGGCAACCTTACGGACTTCCGGACAGGAATCCACAGTCCTCAGCTGGTGACCTTGATGTCCGCCACTCTGCCGCGCCACTGGCCGTTCTCCTGCATGGGCAGCTTCGTCAGCCACACCAGGAGGTACCGGCTCTTGAGGGGCTGCCCGGGCTTGAGTACCACGGTCGTACCCGAACCCGTGGCGACCTTGGTGTAGGAGTCGAAGGTCGTCGGCATGGTCCCCGAGTTCTCACTGCTCGCGGCCCGGAGTTCGACGGACGTGTCCCCCACGAAGGTGACGGTGGCCTTCCCGACCTGCTGGACCTTGCCGAGGTCGACAATGACCCCGACGCCGGACTTCAGATTGCCGAACTTCGCGCCCAGGTAGTAGTCGGTCTGCCAGTACGTTCGGGTGCTGTTGTCGTAGACCTTGTTTATGTTGGCCGGATTCTCGGAGTGGTCATCGCTGAACGGGTCGAAGTCCCGGGCGCCGATGATGGCGATGGGCTTGCCGGACGTCGTCTTCTTCGGAGCCTTGTCGCCGCCGCTGTCCGTGGTCTGCGTGTGGTTCGTGTCGTTGGACTTGTCGTCGTGCATCAGCGCGTCCGCCAGCTGCCAGCTGCCGAGGCCCAGGGCGGCGATCAGGAGGGCGGAGACCGCCCACTTGAGGGCCTTGCCGGTACGGCTCTGGAGCGGCGGCAGCGGCGCCGTGAGCGGCTGCCCGACGCCGGGGTGGGGGGCCGGACGGCCGTATGTACCCTGCTGGTACGTCGTGCGCTGGTACTCGGGAGGTGCCGTGAACGCCGGCTCGGGCGGACGGATGCGGGGCATCTCGCCGATCGCCTTCACCAGCTCCTCCGGCGTGGTGCACGGGGACTCGTGGCGGGAGGCGGTGGCACCGTCGTTGACGAGCGCGCGCATCGCCAGTTCCGACAGACCCCGGTGGACTCCGGCCCGCACCTGGTCGGGTGCGATCAGACCGACGTCCTTGGGCAGGCCGGACAGGCCGTAGGCATCGTTCTCGTACGGCCAGCGCTGCGTCAGCGCCGCGTACAGCAGGGCGCCGATCGACTCGGTGTCGGTGCGCTGAGGGGTCTGCGAACTGACGCCGCGCAGGGCCGCGTTGACGGCCAGCCCGCGGATGCGCCACTGACCGGTCGACGCACGCAGTACGGCGTTCGGGTTGAGCCGCAGATGGGCGAGACCCTCGCGATGCGCGGCAGCCATCGCGGAGGCGATCTGACTGACCATCTGGTAGGCGTCGTGCGGCTCCAGGGGAGCGGCCGAGAGCAGCGTGGTCAGCTCGGTCGCGTCGGGAAGCCATTCGTGCACCACGTAGACGAGGTCGTTCTCCTCGACGGCGTCCAGCACCTGGACGAAGCGAGGGTCTCCGAGCAGCGCGGAGGAGCGGGCGGCTGCCAGCACCGACCGGGCCCGCGCATGGTCCGCGGGCAGGATGTGGACGCCGACGGCGCGACGGAGTTTCTCGTCGACCGCGCGCCAACTGCTGAATCCGTCCAGACGGGTGACGCACTCCTCGAGACGGTAGCGTCTGGCGAGCTTGTGACCGCTGTGCAGTTCGGGAGGTGAGGCTGTCTTCTCAGGACTTCCGGTCCCGCCGCTCCTCTGTGCCTCGTCGCTTTCCGTGTCCCGCTCCGGGTTCTGGGCCACCCCGTCGGCCGTGGACTGATCCGCCTTGGCGGTCAGCGGCTCGTCACCGCTGTTGCCTGCCACGTCGACGGCAGCCGTGCTCCGTTCCGCCACCGTCGTTCCCTGCCTCCCCATCCGTTGCACCCTGTCCGACGCCGAATCCAATTGTGCCCACAGTCCGCTGCTATGCACGACACGCAATCGCGAACGATGGTTGTGCGCCTACCCCCACCTTCATCGCCCCAGACGCCCGCGCACCATGCCCACGAGCGAGTTGAGTTCCTCGATCCGCATACGGCGGGCGGCCACGAAAAAGATGCCGAACAGGACGACACTGCCCACCAGCAGAGCGGCGAACGAGCCCACGACGCCGTGGCCGAGGGCATGCAGAATGCCGTAGCAGGCGACGCCGCTGAGCAGGGCCGCTGGCACCGAGGCGATGCCGAGCCGGGCGTAGGTGCGCAGCACCTTGGCACCGTCCAGGTCGCCGCCGAGCCGCTTGCGCAGCCGTCGCCAGGCGACACCCACACCGGTCGCGTAGGCCAGGCCGTACGCGGCGGCCATGCCGGCGACAGCCCAGCGGGCCGGAAGCAGGACGTAGCAGAGCCCGGAGGCGCCCGCGTTGACCACGGCCACGATGACGGTGTTGTAGAAGGGCGTGCGGGTGTCTTCGTAGGCGTAGAAGGCGCGCAGGACGACGTACTGCACGGAGTACGGAATCAGACCGAGACCGAAGGCCATCAGCATGTAGCCCATGTTGGTGGCCGCGTCGGTGCCCGCGGAGCCGAAGATCAGCGTGCACATCGGGATGCCCAGGGAGAGGAAGCCGAAGGCGATGGGCACGATGGCGACCGCGGTGGTGCGCAGGCCCTGGGAGATGTCGTCGCGCACGGCACCGCTGTCGCCCTCGGAAGCCGAGCGAGCGATGCGCGGGAGCAGGGCGGCCATCAGGGACACGGTGATGATGGCCTGCGGCAGGCCCCAGATCAGCTGGGCGTTGGCGTAGGCGGCGAAGCCGGTGCCCTTGATGCCGGAGTCCTTGCTGGCGGCGGTGGACAGCTGGGTCACGACCATGGCGCCCGCCTGGTTGGCGAGGACGAACAGGACCGTCCACTTGGCGAGCATCGCGGCCTTGCCCAGGCCGTGGCCCTTCCAGTCGAAACGTGGGCGGATCCGGAACCCGGTCTCACGCAGGTACGGGATCATCGCCAGGGCCTGCACCACCAGGCCGAGCAGCACCCCGACACCGAGGAGCCGCTGGCCCTGCGGCGGGATGTTCGCGGTGGTCAGATGGGAGTGCGAGGCGGTGCCGTACACCCAGATGAACGCGCCGAGTGCCACGATGATGACGATGTTGTTCAGGACCGGGGTCCACATCATCGCGCCGAACTTTCCGCGAGCGTTGAGGATCTGACCCATCACCACGTGGATGCCCATGAAGAAGATCGAGGGCAGGAAGTAGCGGGTGAAGGTGACCGCGACCTCGTTGGACGCAGGGTCGGCGGCGATGGTGGGGGACAGCATCCGTACCAGCAGCGGTGCGGCGAACATCGCGAGGCCGGTGAGCGCGGCCAGGGCCACCATCACGAGGGTCAGCAGACGGTTGGCGAAGGCCTCGCCGCCGTCCTCGTCCTCCTTCATGGCCCGCACCAGCTGGGGCACGAACACGGAGTTGAGTCCGCCGCCGACGGTCAGGATGTAGATCATCGTCGGCAGCTGGTAGGCCACCTGGAAGGAGTCGGCGAGAAAGCTGAGGCCGAGAGCTGCGGCGATCAGTGCGGACCGGATGAAACCGGTGAGGCGGGAGACCATGGTGCCGGCCGCCATGACGGCGCTGGACTTCAGCAGACCGGAGGCCCGCCCGCCCTTGGCCGGCGTGGGGGCGGGGGCGGGAGCGGCAGTGGCCGCGGCCGGAGCAGGGGCAGGCGGCGGTACGGCGGCTTCCGCGCCGGCCGGAGCCGCTGGGTACTGGGCCTCGGCGTACTGGGCTTCGGGGTACTGCGCACCCTGGTAGGGGTTCGCCTGATGCGAATGGTCCCCGTTCGGGCTCATGGGGTGCGAACCGGTCGGATACTGACCGCTGCCCGGCGCGGCGGCCGGGCCCGGCACCGCCCGGGGCTGGGGGTCCATGGACGGATAGCCGCCCTGCTGCTGGTCCCGGAACAGATGCGCGAAGGCGTCCGGCTCGTGGTGCTCCTCACCGGAGTGCGTGACCAGGTCGTCCACCCCCACGAACTGGGTCGTGCGGGGGTTGTCACCGTAGGGCAGGTACTGGGTCGGGCCGTCCGGCTCCGGTGGCGGGGTCTGGGCCCACACCTGCGGGTCCGGGGCGTACGGCGACTGGGCCGGCGGGCCGTACAGCGGCGGCTGGGGCTCGTGCGCGCCCGGCGGCGGTGGAGGGTGCGCGGCGCGGTCGTAGAGCGCCTCGGCCACCGGGTCCTGGGCGGCGAGGTCCTGAGACCGGTAAGGATCCTGGTCGTAGGCGTCCTGGAGGTACATGTCCGCCGCGTGCTGCGGCGGCACCTGGCCGGGCTCGGGCGGCGACTCGGGGTAGCCCGAACCGGCCGCGCCCTGGCCGCGGTCACCGTCGTACGGCGCGTTCATGGTTTACCCCACCTCATCGTCCCCGGGCCCACCGGCCACGACATCGCTCAACGGTCCACTCTCTCACCCGTCCCGGACGGGTCGGCGCTTTCCGGTGCGGTGTCCGGTGTCGGGTCACTCGGCTGCCCCGGGTCGTCTGCCCCGCCGTCCCCGTCCGACTCTCCGGGGAGACGGTCCGAGGGGCCTTCGGGGTTCCCCGGGGAGTCGGTGCCCTCCCCCGCGTCGTCCGGGCCGTCGTCCTGGGCCTGGCGGGCCGCCGCGCGCTTGCGCTGGGTGTACATCCGGAACCCGGCGAGGACGAGGAGCAGCACGCCGCCGCCGATGACGAGCATCACGGTGGGGGTGACCTCGGTGACCTTCACGTCGAAGCTGACGGGGTCACCGTACTCCTGGCCGTCCTGCGTGTAGAGCTGGGCGATGACCGTGACACGGCCGTTGGCGTTGGCCGAGGTGGTGAACTTCACGGACTGGCTGTGCCCGCCGGAGACCTCCACGGGCTGCTCGGCGTAGGCCTTGCCGCCGATCTTCAGGCGGGTCGGCATCGTCGAGGTGAGCCGCAGCACCAGGTGGCCGGCGGGCTGGACGAGATTGTTCTGGACGGTCACCGGGATGGTGGCGCTGCGCCCCGAGAGCTTGGTCTCGGACTTGTCGATCAGCTTCACCTGGTCGGTCAGGTCGTCGAGCCATGCCTCGACACCACTGCGGTAGCTGTCGGCTTCCGGAGCCCGCCCCCGCCACGACGTGGACATCTCCCGGTTCATGGCCCGCCCGAAGGGCGTGACCACCCGGGACTCGTCGGTGAGAACCACCCGGAAGTTGTCGAGCTTGTCCTGGGTGCGTGCGATCTGCTCGAAGGCCGACCTCGGCATTTCCCCGGCACGCAGTGAGGAGGGGTAGACGGATGTCGACGGGATCCTCGTGGTGGCGCCCGGGTCGGGCTTGGCCTTGGCTGCGGCGGCGAGGTCCTGCGACTGGGACCAGTTACTGCCCTGGAGTGCGGACAGCGCCGCCGCCATCGCCTGGGCCTGGCTCGCCGTGGGCATCCGCTGAGGGGCCACGACGATGTTGCGCTGCTCGTCGGTCTGCCCGTTCAGCTCCAGGCTCTGGGCCAGGAACTCCTGCTCGGCCAGCGTGGCCGAGTCAGCCTTGGTCAGATCGCCCTCGAAGGCCCTCGACAGCCGCGCGTCGGCGACCACCGCCGTCGTACCGCCGCCGATGGGGCGGGCCGCGGAAGGCGTGTACGACAGGCCGCCGGCCTCCTGCAGGCTGTCGCTGCGGGCGATCACGTTGTCGGCGCCGGCGGAGGTCGCGACCTTGATGATCGACGGGTCGACGGCACCGTCCACGGGCCAGGCGAAGTCGGTGTTCGGCGTGACGTGCAGCACCGTCTTCACGGTGGTGGCGGCGACATCGGTGGCGTCCTTGAGATGGCTCAGCGAGCCGGTGACGCTGGTGCCGTTGTGCGCCAGGGAGGCCAGGTCCGGATCCGCGAAGGGCAGGGCCACGACCTCCTTGTCCGCCACCGCCTGCTGCAGTCCGGCGAGCCACTTCTTGGCCAACGCCTGGTGGGTGCCGGTGGTGGTGGTGTCGCCGTCTCCCTGGATCTTGTAGTTGCGGGTCATCGCGTCCACGGACGCCAGCAGGTCCGGGTCGATCACCCAGGTGACGTCGAGGTCCTTGCCCAGTGCCAGCATCTGGTCCAGCCGGCCGCCCGGCGCGATGTCCTTGGCGAGGTCGTCGTTGAGGAAGACCGGCGTCTGTAGTTCACCGGCGCCGGTCTTCGCGGTCACGTGGACCGGAGAGATCAGCGGCCACAGATACGTCGTCTTCGTCTTGGTGCCGGCCTCGGAAGGCTGCCACGGCAGGAAGGTCCGCCGGATGCCGAGCACCTGCTCCCAGGGCTGCGCCGAAGTCTGGCCGGACAGAGAGACGTCGAACTCGTAAACCCCGTCGTGGCCGAGGTCGAGCTTGTTCACCGGTACGGAGATCTCGAAGTGTTCGGCGACTCCAGGAGTCAGCTTGGCGAACTTCTCCACATACTTGTCACCGACCTCGGAGCCGATGCTGGCCTGGAGGTCGTCGGCGTGCTGGGCGGTGCTGTCGATCGCCGAGCGCGTGGTCAGCATCGGGCCCACACGCAGCCCCACGTGCGCGCCGGTGACGGTCTGCTTGCCGTTGTTGGTCACCGTCCCCGAGACGGTCAGCGTGTCGCCGTCCGTAGGGGTGCTGGGCGTGAGCGAATCCACGGAGACGTCCACCGTGTCCGAGGTCGCCGCCTGCGCGGACGTGGACGCGGGCAACTGGAGCACTCCGGCCAGCAAGGGCGCGCCGGCGAGCAGTGCTCCCGCGCGCCAGAGCCACCGGCGGGCAGGGGAGGCACTGGTCGCCTGGAAGTCTGCCGCCTCGGCCACGCGCTCGCCCGTCCCTCGTCTTCGTCAGTGGTCGTCGGAATGTGCGTCCACGCATGGTAACGATGCGCGCCGAGGGGAAGTGCCGCGGTCTGCCGCACAAGATCGGCGGCACCGCCGACCCGTCCCTATATATCCAGTATCGGGCAGACGGCCCGCTCGTGCCGCAGGAGCTGTGCTCGCACGAGTACGGACGGTGAGGATCTGCCCGTTAATGAGGGCGCCCCCGGCTGTCCGGGCCACGTACCCTCTTCTGTTGTGCCGAACGCCAACGAAGACACTCCCACTGCCCTGAACCAGGTGCAGCAGCGCGCGGTGAGCGAACTGCTGCGGGTGGCCCCCGTCGCCGACGAACTCGCACGCCGATTCCAGGAGGCCGGGTTCTCCCTCGCCCTGGTCGGTGGCTCGGTCCGGGACGCGCTGCTCGGCCGGCTCGGCAACGACCTGGACTTCACCACCGACGCCCGCCCCGAGGACGTACTGAAGATCATGCGGCCCTGGGCGGACGCGGTGTGGGAGGTCGGGATCGCCTTCGGCACGGTCGGCGCGCAGAAGGACGCCCGCGTCGGAGACACGGACTGGCGTTTTCAGATCGAGGTGACCACCTACCGGTCGGAGGCGTACGACCGCACCTCGCGCAAGCCTGAGGTCTCGTACGGCGACTCGATCGAGGAGGACCTCGTCCGCCGTGACTTCACCGTCAACGCGATGGCCGTGGCGTTGCCGGAGAAGAGGTTCATCGACCCGCACGGGGGGCTGGAGGACCTCGCGACGCGGGTGCTGCGCACGCCGGGCACACCCGAGGACTCCTTCTCGGACGACCCACTGCGGATGATGCGGGCCGCTCGTTTCGCTGCCCAGCTGGACTTCGAGGTGGCCCCCGAGGTTGTCGCCGCGATGCGGGAGATGGCCGGGCGGATCGAGATCGTCTCGGCCGAACGCGTCCGGGACGAGCTGAACAAGCTGATCATGTCCGCGAACCCACGCAAGGGGCTGACCCTGCTGGTGGACACCGGGCTTGCCGCTCACGTCCTGCCCGAGCTGCCGGCCCTGCGCCTCGAGAGTGACGAACACCACCGGCACAAGGACGTCTACGAGCACACGTTGATCGTCCTGGAGCAGGCGATGGCCTTGGAGGAGGACGGCCCGGACCTCACCCTTCGACTGGCCGCGCTGCTGCACGACATCGGCAAGCCCCGCACACGCCGTTTCGAGAAGGACGGCCGGGTCTCGTTCCACCACCACGAGGTGGTCGGCGCGAAGATGACCAAGAAGCGCATGACGGCCCTGAAGTACTCCAACGACCTGGTGAAGGACGTCTCACGGCTGGTCGAACTCCATCTGCGCTTCCACGGGTACGGCACCGGGGAGTGGACGGACTCGGCCGTCCGCCGCTACGTCCGTGACGGTGGGCCGCTCCTGGACCGCCTGCACAAACTGACCCGGTCGGACTGCACCACCCGCAACAAGCGCAAGGCCGCCGCGCTGTCGCGTGCGTACGACGGACTGGAGGAGCGCATCGCCCAGCTCCAGGAACAGGAAGAGCTGGACGCGATCCGTCCGGACCTCGACGGTAACCAGATCATGGAGATCCTGGGCGTCAGCCCGGGCCCGGTCATCGGCAAGGCCTACCAGCACATGCTGGAGCTGCGGCTGGAGAACGGCCCGATGGAGTACGACGCCGCCGTGGCGGCCCTCAAGGAATGGTGGGCCGAGCAGAGCTGACCGTTGCTGGGCTCGGGGTCGTGTTTCACGTGAAACACGACCCCGAGCCGCTCGTACGGAGGGCGATGTTTCACGTGAAACATCGCCCGTCTCGCGCTTAGCGGCATGCGAAGCGGGCCATCACCGCGGCGACCGCCGCATAGACAAGGGCGACCAGGACGACCAATACGGCCGAACGGCCGTCCGGAGGAAGCATCAGGGCGGCCACACCGGCGGCGCCGACGAAGGCGACGTTGAAGAGCACGTCGTACACGGAGAAGATCCGTCCGCGGAAGGCGTCGTCGACGGACGACTGCACGATCGTGTCGGTGGAGATCTTGGCGCCCTGGGTGAACAGCCCCAGGAAGAACGCCGCGGCCATCAGGGGGCCGGTGGTGAAGGAAAGGCCCAGGGCGGGTTCCAGGAAGGCCGCGGAGGAGGCGCACACGACGATCCACCGTCCGGGACCGAGGCGCCCCGCGGCCCAGGGTGTCACCACGGCCGCGGTGAAGAAGCCCGCGCCGGACACCCCCAACGCCAGTCCCAGCAGGCGCAGGCCTTCGTCGGGGTTCGAGGAGAGGGTGTACCGGCACAGCATGAGAAGCAGGACGAGCAGCGCGCCGTAGCAGAAGCGCATCACCGTCATCGTGAACAGGGCCCAGGCGGCCTCCCTTCGCTCGGGGCCGGCGAGGTGGCGCACCCCTGTCAGGAGCTCCCGCGTGGTCCGGACGAGTACGGTGCCCAGCGGCCGTGGTGCCGGAACGCGGTCCGGGCCGAGCAGTTCGGGTGCCATGGTCAGCGAGGTGAGGCCCGCACACAGGTATAGGGCGGCGCCCAGCAGCACCACCGAAGCGTTTGAGTCCGACACGGCCAGCCGTTCGGCGAAGGCCAGGCCGCCGCCGACGGTCGCGGCGAGCGTGCCGGCCGTCGGGGAGAGGGAGTTGGCCAGCACCAGACGTTCGGTGTCGACCACATGTGGCAGTGAAGCGGACAGGCCCGACAGGACGAAGCGATTGACGGCGGTGACGCAGAGGGCGGAGACGTAGAACAGCCAGTCCGGGACATCGCTGACCATCAGCAGTGCGGTAGCCCCGGCGAGCAGCCCACGCAGCAGATTGCCGTAGAAGAAGACCTGTCGGCGACGCCAGCGGTCCAGCAGGACGCCGGCGAAGGGGCCGACCAGCGAGTAGGGCAGCAGCAGGACCGCCATCGCCGAGGCGATCGAGGCGGCCGAGGCCTGCTTCTCCGGCGAGAAGACGACGTACGCGGCAAGAGCGACCTGGTACACCCCGTCGGCGCCCTGCGAGAGGAGACGCACGGCGAGCAGGCGCCGGAAGTCGCGCAGACGTAGGAGGACGCGCAGGTCACTGACGACGGACATGGGGCACAGCCTCACACACGGAAAGGGTCCCCGGGTCATGGACTCGGGGACCCTCCAGCCCTGGCAGGAGCGTTTACGTGCGAGCGGCGGGTGTCAGCCCGCAGCGCTGGTGCGACTCAGCGCTCGACGTCGCCGCGGATGAACTTCTCGACGTTCTCGCGGGCCTCGTCGTCGAAGTACTGCACCGGCGGGGACTTCATGAAGTACGAGGACGCCGACAGGATCGGGCCACCGATGCCGCGGTCCTTGGCGATCTTCGCGGCGCGCAGGGCGTCGATGATGACGCCGGCGGAGTTCGGGGAGTCCCAGACCTCGAGCTTGTACTCCAGGTTCAGCGGGACGTCACCGAAGGCGCGGCCCTCAAGACGGACGTAGGCCCACTTGCGGTCGTCGAGCCAGGCGACGTAGTCGGACGGGCCGATGTGGACGTTCTTCTCGCCCAGGTCCCGGTCGGGGATCTGCGAGGTGACGGCCTGCGTCTTGGAGATCTTCTTGGACTCCAGACGCTCACGCTCGAGCATGTTCTTGAAGTCCATGTTGCCGCCGACGTTCAGCTGCATGGTGCGGTCGAGGATGACACCGCGGTCCTCGAACAGCTTCGCCATGACGCGGTGCGTGATGGTGGCGCCGACCTGCGACTTGATGTCGTCACCGACGATCGGGACGCCCGCCTCGGTGAACTTGTCGGCCCATTCCTTGGTGCCGGCGATGAAGACCGGGAGGGCGTTGACGAACGCGACCTTGGCGTCGATGGCGGCCTGGGCGTAGAACTTCGCCGCGTCCTCGGAGCCGACGGGCAGGTAGCAGACCAGGACGTCGACCTGCTTGTCCTTCAGGATCTGGACGACGTCGACCGGCTCGGCCTCGGACTCCTCGATGGTCTGGCGGTAGTACTTGCCGAGACCGTCGAGGGTGTGGCCGCGCTGGACGGTGACACCGGTGTTGGGCACGTCGCAGATCTTGATGGTGTTGTTCTCGGAGGCGCCGATGGCGTCCGAGAGGTCCAGGCCGACCTTCTTGGCGTCGACGTCGAAGGCGGCGACGAACTCGATGTCCCGCACGTGGTAGTCACCGAACTGCACGTGCATCAGGCCCGGGACCTTGGCCGCCGGGTCGGCGTCCTTGTAGTACTCGACGCCCTGCACCAGCGACGCGGCGCAGTTGCCCACGCCGACGATGGCTACGCGAACCGAACCCATTCCGGTTGCTCCCTGTGTGTACGAGTGGGGCCCTGAGTGGGCCTCACGTGGCGGTGTCGTCGGGCGTATCCGTCCGGGGGGTCTCCCCAGCACGGGGCAGGCCGCCCGGCGCTCCATATGTGGTGTCCTGCTGAGCTGGCCCCCCGGAACCCTTCAGGTCCCGCCCGGCCCGCTCGCTCTCGATGAGCTCGTTCAGCCAGCGCACTTCGCGCTCCACGGACTCCATCCCGTGGCGCTGGAGCTCAAGCGTGTAGTCGTCGAGGCGCTCCCGGGTGCGCACCAGGGAGGCGCGCATCTTCTCCAGACGCTCCTCCAGACGGCTGCGGCGGCCCTCCAGCACGCGCATGCGCACATCGCGCGACGTCTGGCCGAAGAAGGCGAAACGTGCGGCGAAGTGCTCGTCCTCGTAGGCGTCGGGTCCGGTCTGCGAGAGCAGTTCCTCGAAGTGTTCCTTACCTTCCGCCGTCAACCTGTAGACGATCTTGGCACGGCGTCCCGCGAGCGGTGCGGCAAGGGGGTCCTCGTGGGTGCTTCCGGGCTCCTCGATCAACCAGCCGTTGGTGACCAGCGTCTTGAGGCACGGATACAGCGTCCCGTAGCTGAACGCGCGGAACACACCCAGTGACGTATTGAGTCGTTTGCGCAGCTCATAGCCGTGCATCGGGGACTCGCGGAGCAGACCGAGGACGGCGAACTCAAGGATGCCGGAACGTCGGCTCACCGTCGCCTCCTCTGTCCTTATCTCGCTCCGATGTATCGACTCGATACATCATGACGATAGAACGGCCATCCGGATGCGACAAGAGCGGGGGCGGTGAACGGGATCACATCACCGATTCGTAGGAGGTGAGTTGCCTGATTTGGGGTGAACTTCTCGGCTAGGCAGGTTTTGACGGTGCGTAGTCTGTGCGGCATGCATGTCACCGGGAACCGAGTGACGCGTGGGGAGCGTCAAGGTCCTTGGTGCAGTACGGGTGAATGCAGGACCGACCACATCCGTACTTCGGGGGGACCGGAAACCAGCCGCCGTTTCCAGGCGCGCAACGGCGCGCCTGCCCGAGGAGTAATCGTTCGATGAGCGAGCACCGTCGCAAATCGCCGCAGCCGCAGGAAGGCGGACGTGCCGCGGCCCGACGCGGCCAGTCCGGCTCGTCCTCCGGCCGCCGTGCGGCACCGCGAGGCGCCACCGGGTCTCCTTCCGACTCCTATGGGTCCCGTTCCTATGGGGCGGACTCCTACGACTCGGGGGGTGAGGAGCGCGCCTACGGCGGCCGGGCCGAGGCCCGCCGGGCGGCGCAGAGAGGCGCAGGCAGCCGTCGCAGAACAGAGGACAGCGCGGGTCCGGGCGGCCGGCGCGGCGGTCCCGGCGGACCGGCCGGACCCGGACGCGGCAGAGGGCGTCCGGCCCCACCACCCGGCAGGAAGGGGTTCATCGACTACCCCAGGGCCGGCAAGTACGGCTGGCGCCGGTGGATGCCCTCCTGGAAGCTGTTCTCCGGGCTGATGATCGGCTTCGTCGGATGCATGGTCGCCATGGTCGGTGTCGGGTATGCGATGGTGAGCATCCCGAGCGAGAACGACGCGGCCAAATCCCAGAACAACGTCTACTACTGGGCCGACGGCAAGCAGATGGTCGCCACCGGCACGGGCATCAACCGTCAGAACGTCACCATCGACAAGATCCCCGAGGCCATGCAGTGGGCCGTGATCTCGGCTGAGAACAAGAGCTTCTACCAGGACTCGGGCGTGGACCCGCAGGGCATCGCCCGGGCCCTGATGAACATGGCGCGGGGCGGTCAGACGCAGGGTGGTTCGACGATCACCCAGCAGTTCGTCAAGAACACCTACCTGAGCCAGGACCAGACGATCACCCGCAAGTTCAAGGAGATGTTCATCTCCATCAAGGTGGGCACGAAGCTCACCAAGCCGCAGATCCTTCAGGGCTACCTGAACACGTCGTACTACGGCCGTGGCGCCTACGGCATCCAGGCCGCCGCCCAGACCTACTACGGCAAGGACGCGGTCGACCTCAAGCCGAGCGAGTGCGCCGTGCTGGCCGCTCTGCTCAAGGGCCCCACGTATTTCGACCCCGCGGGCAACCAGGACCTCGACAAGACCGCGACTCAGGCGGCCAACCTCCAGCGTTCCAAGGAACGCTGGAGCTGGATCCTCGGCGAGATGCACAAGGACAAGCACCTCACCGACGCCGAGTACCAGGAAGCGGTCAAGAGCTACCCCATGCCTCAGGGCCGCAAGGCGACCAAGGGCATGACGGGGCAGATCAGCTACCTGGTCGACACGGCCAAGAAGTACGTCCTGAACCACTCCGACATCACGGAGGCGCAGTTCGACCAGGGCGGCTACCAGATCTACACGACGTTCCAGAAGGACAAGGTCGACGCCCTGACTGCGGCGGTGAAGAAGGTCCAGAAGGACCGCATTGACCCGAAGGCGCGGGACAAGGACAAGTATGTCCAGTTCGGCGCGGCCTCGGTGGAGCCGAAGGGCGGAGCGATCGTCGCGCTCTATGGCGGTGACGGTTACGAGAACGGTCACTTCACCAACAACGCGGATACCTCGGGTGTCCCCGTCGGTTCGACGTGGAAGCCGTTCGTGCTGGCCGCGGCGATGGAGTACGGCACCTACAAGACCGCACCCTCGGGCCTGTCGCCGCTGAGCAAGTACAACGGCAACGACAAGCTCAAGGTCATGAATCAGGACGGCAGCCCTGTCCTGAAGAAGGACGGCTCGGTCTTCTACCAGCGCAACGAGAGTGATTACCGCTGGGGCTACATCACGCTGCGCAAGGCGATGGAACAGTCCATCAACACACCGTTCGTCCAGCTCGGCATGGACGTGGGTCTGACGAAGGTGCGGGACGTCGCCAAGGCGTCCGGCATCCTCCAGGACAGCTTCTCCACGCTCAACCCGTCCTTCGCCATCGGCACCTCGACCCCGAGCGCGATCCGCATGGCCGACGCCTATGCGACGTTCGCGGCCTCCGGCCAGCACACGGACCCGTATTCGGTGGTCCAGGTGAAGAAGGACGGGGCGGTCCTGCCGGGCTTCACCAAGCCGGAGGCCACGTCGGCGATGCCCGCGGATGTGGCCAACAACGTCACGGACACCCTCGAGAATGTGATCCAGAACGGTACGGGTCAGAACGCCAAGGCCCTGGGCCGCACGGCGGCGGGCAAGACGGGTACCACCGACAGCAACAAGTCGGCCTGGTTCGTCGGCTACACCCAGGGGCTGTCCACGTCGGTGGCGATGTTCCGCGAGAACCCGAAGGACCATGAGCTGCTGTCCATGAATGGCACGGCGGGTGTCCCCTCCATCCACGGTGGTGACATCCCGACGTCGGTGTGGACCGAGTACATGAAGGTCGCCCTGAAGGGGAAGTCCGACACCGGCTTCCCGGAGGCCACCAAGATCGGTGAGGTACAGGACGAGGCGGGGGCTCCGTCCCCGACTCCGACCATCAGCATCCCGCCGAGCGCGTCCCCGAGCGATTCGCCGAGCCCCACGCCCAGCGTGACGGCCCCGTCCCCGTCACCCTCGCCGAGCGATTCCTGCCAATTCGGCTGGGGCAACACCTGCGCCAACACCGGTGGCACCGGTAATGGCGGCACCGACGGAGGCACGACCACTTCGCCCTCGCCAACCGACACCAACGGAAACGGCAACGGCAACACAAGAGGAAACGGCAACGGAGGGCTCTTCGCCGGACAGAACGGCTAGCTCGGTGGTCTGACCGGTTGACGGTCATATGGCCTGCCAAGGGTGTTTCACGTGAAACATGGGCCGCCGCACCCACGAGGTGCGGCGGCCCTCGGCATCTCCCCGGGCAGGTACGGCAGGATGTGCCCCATGCCCAGTGCAGAAACGACGCCCGCGAGTGTGCACGAGCCGGAACCGGTGCGACCGACCAAGGAGGATCCGGTCGCCGCGGCCGGCAGTGAGCTGATCGGTGGCCCCATCGGGCGGCGTGCCCTTCTCGGGACATCCTGGTGGACCCCCGTACGGGTCGTCGCACTCGTGGCGATCGGTATGTTCGCCCTCGGTCTGGTCCAGAAGGCGCCCTGCTACAACAGCGGCTGGTTCTTCGGCGCCAGTTCCCAGTACACGCAGGCCTGTTACTCGGACATCCCGCACCTCTACCAGGGACGCGGCTTCGCCGACGGGCTCGTGCCGTACTTCGACAAGCTCCAGGGCGACATGGACTACCTCGAATACCCGGTCCTCACCGGTGTGTTCATGGAAGTGGCCGCGTGGCTCACGCCCCGGAGCGGCAGCATCCAGCACCAGGAGCAGTGGTACTGGTTCGCCAATGCCGGACTGCTGATGGTGTGCGCCGCCGTCATCGCCGTCTGCGTGGCCCGTACACACCGCCGTCGCCCCTGGGACGCCCTGCTGGCCGCCCTGGCACCCGCCTTCGCGTTGACCGCCACCATCAACTGGGACCTGCTGGCGGTGGCTCTGACGGCCGCCGCGATGCTGATGTGGTCCCGGGGCCGCTCCCTCGCCTTCGGTGTCCTCCTGGGGCTCGCCACGGCCGCCAAGCTGTATCCCGTCTTCCTGCTCGGCCCGCTGTTCGTGCTGTGCTGGCGCGCCGGCAAATGGCGGGAGTTCTTCCAGGCCGTCGCAGGCGCGGTCGTCGCCTGGCTGGTGGTGAACCTGCCGGTGATGCTGTTCGCCTTCCAGGGATGGTCGAAGTTCTACACGTTCAGCCACGACCGGGGCATCGACTTCGGCTCCTTCTGGCTGATCTGGGCCCAGAACTCCACCAGCCCTCCCACCACCGACTTCGTGAACACCGTGGCCACGGCGCTGGTGGTGCTCTCCTTCCTCGGCATCGCCGTGCTGACGCTCACCGCGCCGCGCCGGCCGCGTTTCGCGCAGCTCGCGTTCCTGATCGTGGCCGCCTTCATCCTCACCAACAAGGTCTACTCCCCGCAGTACGTCCTGTGGCTGGTGCCGCTCGCGGTGCTGGCCCGGCCCAAGTGGCGGGACTTCCTGATCTGGCAGGCGTGCGAGGTGGCGTACTTCCTGGGGATCTGGATGTACCTCGCGTACACGACCAGCGGAGACGCCCACAAGGGCCTGCCGACGCACGGCTACCACTGGGCGATCGCGATGCACCTGCTGGGCACGCTGTACCTGTGCGTCGTCGTCGTACGGGACATCCTGATGCCGGAGCGGGACGTGGTGCGCCGGTCGGGTGACGACGACCCGTCGGGGGGCGTACTCGACGGCGCCGAGGACGTCTTCGTGTTCGGTGCGGCGGCCCATCCGCCTCGGCACGCGGCCCAGTTCGACGGGCCGCCGGTGGAATGGGGCAGGCAGGGGCCGACGCCACCGGAGGACCGTTCGCTCTGAGCGAACGCGGCGGGGCCCGTCACCGCGCAGGCTGTCAAAAAGGCCGTACACGGAGATCCGTGTACGGCCTTTTCGGCTGTCGGCGGCCGATCCCCGGTGTCAGCGGTCGACGAGCCGGTCGAACTGCGTGGTCGTGTGCCGCAGATGGGCGACCAGTTCCTCGCCGACCTTCGGCTCGGGGGCGTCCGCCGGTACGAAGAGGATCGACACCTGCATGTGCGGCGGCTCCGCGAACCAGCGCTGCTTGCCGCCCCAGACGAATGGAGAAAGGTTCCGGTTGACGGTGGCGAGGCCGGCGCGTGCGACACCCTTGGCCCGCGGCATGACGCCGTGCAGGGCCTTCGGGGCCTCCAGGCCCACGCCGTGCGACGTACCGCCCGCCACGACCACCAGATAGCCGTCGGAGGCCGCCTTCTGCTGGCGGTAGCCGAAGCGGTCGCCCTTGGCGACACGGGTGACGTCGAGGACGGCACCGCGGTACTCGGTGGCCTCGTGGTCCCCCAGCCACAGCCGGGTGCCGATACGGGCGCGGAAGCGGGTCTGCGGGAACTGCTGCTGGAGCCGGGCCAGGTCCTCGGCCTTGAGATGGCTGACGAACATGGTGTGCAGCGGCAGCCGGGCCGCGCGCAGCCGGTCCATCCAGCCGATGACCTCCTCGACGGCGTCAGAGCCGTCGGTGCGGTCCAGCGGCAGGTGGATGGCGAAGCCCTCCAGCCGGACGTTCTCTATGGCGGAATGCAGCTGCGGCAGGTCCTGTTCGCTGATCCCGTGCCGCTTCATCGAGGACATCACCTCGATGACCACACGGGCGCCGACCAGGCCGTACACGCCGTCGATGGACGAGACCGAGCGGATGACCCGGTCGGGCAGCGGCACCGGCTCCTCACCGCGCCGGTACGGCGTCAGGACCAGCAGATCACCGCCGAACCAGTCCTTGATGCGTGCGGCCTCGTAGGTGGTGCCGACGGCGAGGACGTCCGAGCCGAGACGCGTGGCCTCCTCCGCGAGGCGCTCGTGCCCGAAGCCGTAGCCGTTGCCCTTGCAGACCGGGACGAGTCCTGGGAACTGCTCCTGCACGTGCTTGTGGTGCGCCCGCCAGCGCGCGGTGTCGACGTAGAGCGTGAGCGCCATGGCCGGACCCGGAACCTTTCTCGTGGCTGCGGTGGATCAGAAGTGTGAGAGCTGTGAAGGCTATGGAATCAAACGCCCGCGGCTCAGCGGCGCGACATGTAGATGTCCAGGGCCTTGTGGAGCAGCTTGTTCAACGGGAAGTCCCACTCGCCGAGGTACTCGGCGGCCTGGCCGCCGGTGCCCACCTTGAACTGGATCAGGCCGAAGAGGTGGTCGGTCTCGTCCAGCGAGTCGGAGATGCCGCGCAGGTCGTAGACGGTGGCACCGAGCGCGTAGGCGTCGCGCAGCATCCGCCACTGCATCGCGTTCGAGGGTCGCACCTCACGGCCGATGTTGTCGGAGGCGCCGTAGGAGTACCAGACGTGCCCGCCCACGATCAGCATGGTCGCCGCGGAGAGGTTCACACCGTTGTGCCGGGCGAAGTACAGCCGCATCCGGTTGGGGTCCTCGGTGTTGAGGGCCGTCCACATGCGCTGGAAGTACGACAGCGGGCGGGGCCGGAAGTGGTCCCGGACGGCCGTGATCTCGTACAGTCGCTGCCATTCCGCGAGGTCCTGGTAGCCGCCCTGGACGACCTCCACACCGGCCTTCTCGGCCTTCTTGATGTTGCGGCGCCACAACTGGTTGAAGTTCTTGTGGACCTCTTCCAGGGAGCGGTTGGCGAGCGGCACCTGGTAGACGTAACGGGGCTGTACGTCGCCGAAGCCGGCCCCGCCGTCCTCGCCCTGCTGCCAGCCCATTCGGCGCAGCTTGTCGGCCACCTCGAAGGCGCGCGGCTCGATGAAGTCGGCCTCGATGTCCCGCAGGCGCTTCACATCAGGGTTCTGGATGCCCTGCTTGATGGAGTTGGCCTCCCAGCGCCGGATGATCACCGGCGGGCCCATCTTCACGGAGAAGGCGCCTTGGTGCTTGAGGTGCGCGAGCATCGGCTGAATCCAGTCGTCCAGATTCGGCGCGAACCAGTTGATGACCGGACCTTCGGGAAGGTAGGCGAGGTAGCGCTTGATCTTGGGCAGCTGACGGTAGAGGACCAGGCCCGCGCCGACCATCTCGCCGGTCCGGTCGTCGAACCAGCCGAGGTTCTCCGAACGCCACTCCGCCTTCACATCTGCCCAGGCCGGGACCTGCATGTGGCTCGCCGCCGGCAGGCTCTGGATGTAGGCCAGATGTTGCTCGCGGCTGATGGTCCTCAGGGTCAGGCTCATGTCGGGGCGCTCCTCGGGCTGGTGTGTCCCCATGGGTACAGGGGCTCCGGCTCTCGCGCCGAAGCCTACTGCGCCCGGGGAGCGCCCCGACTGGGCGCACGGTACCTTCGCCCCGGCCTGGGGGCCGCCGGGGTGTCGCGAAGGGTGCGGAAGGTCAGCCGAAGGTCAGCTGAAGATTCCGCCGAAGAGACCGCCGTGTGCCATGCCGAGGAAGAATCCGACCCCCGAGGCACCGAGACCCAGGATGAGACCGAAGCGTTCGCGTGTGGTCTCCGAGATCCACTGTCCGTAGGCGCCGGTGATGATGCCCACCAGGCCGGTCCAGGAGCTGAGCAGGTGAAGGCCGTGGAAGAACGACGTGGCGAAGGCCGTCACGCCGAGCACCAGGGTGACCGCCATCAGGGCGTCCTGGAGCGGATGGGGCTTGCCGTCGGTGGCGAAGAGGGATCCTGCGGTGTTGGGTCGCAATGCCTGTGCCATGGGGCACCTCCTGCGGAACGCGGCGCACAGTAGCGCCGTACACACCCGATGTGTACAGATTGGCGGCTCCCCCGCCCGGATTTCAACCGGAAGCCGGTGTGCGGGTAGTCTGTACCGCTGCACCGGTGTCTGCCCAGGCCCTGGCAGGGCCCGACGGGCCCGCGATTGTCAGTGGGGGCCGATACCGTTGCGCACGCATCACAACCCTCCTGCCACGGAACGACCGTGGCCGCTGAGTCCAAAGGAGGTGGGTTCCACATGCGTCACTACGAGGTGATGGTCATCCTCGACCCCGATCTGGAGGAGCGCGCAGTCGCCCCCCTGATCGAGAACTTCCTCTCCGTCGTCCGTGAGGGCAACGGCAAGGTGGAGAAGGTCGACACCTGGGGCCGTCGTCGTCTCGCGTACGAGATCAAGAAGAAGCCCGAGGGCATCTACTCGGTCATCGACCTGCAGGCCGAGCCTGTGGTCGTGAAGGAGCTCGACCGCCAGATGAACCTGAACGAGTCGGTCCTCCGGACCAAGGTCCTCCGCCCCGAGACCCACTGAGCCTTCCCGCTCAGTGATCTCGGGATTCGAGTAGCACAAAGCAGCCAGCAGCAAACCCGCCGAGAGGTTCCCCCATGGCAGGCGAGACCGTCATCACGGTCATCGGCAATCTTGTCGACGACCCCGAGCTGCGCTTCACCCCGTCCGGTGCGGCGGTCGCGAAGTTCCGCGTCGCGTCCACTCCCCGCACCTTCGACCGTCAGACGAACGAGTGGAAGGACGGCGAGAGCCTGTTCCTGACCTGCTCGGTCTGGCGTCAGGCGGCGGAGAACGTCGCCGAGTCGCTCCAGCGAGGCATGCGCGTCATCGTGCAGGGCCGGCTGAAGCAGCGGTCCTACGAGGACCGTGAGGGCGTCAAGCGCACGGTCTACGAACTGGACGTCGAGGAAGTCGGCGCCAGCCTGCGCAACGCCACGGCCAAGGTCACCAAGACCGCCGGTGGCGCTCGTGGCGGCCAGGGTGGTTACGGCGGCGGTGGCGGCCAGGGTGGCGGCGGCTGGGGCGGCGGCCCCGGTGGTGGCCAGCCGGCCGGCGGTGCTCCGGCCGACGACCCGTGGGCATCCGGCGCTCCCGCCGGTGGCAACCAGGGCGGTGGCGGCGGCTGGGGCGGTGGCTCCGGCGGCGCCGGTGGCGGTGGCGGCTACTCGGACGAGCCCCCTTTCTAAGGGCTCGCATCCCCACTTCTTGATCACACAGGAGAATCACCATGGCGAAGCCGCCTGTGCGCAAGCCGAAGAAGAAGGTCTGCGCTTTCTGCAAGGACAAGGTCACGTACGTGGACTACAAGGACACGAACATGCTGCGGAAGTTCATTTCCGACCGCGGCAAGATCCGTGCCCGCCGCGTGACCGGCAACTGCACGCAGCACCAGCGTGACGTCGCCACGGCCGTCAAGAACAGCCGTGAGATGGCGCTGCTGCCCTACACCTCCACCGCGCGATAAGGGAAGGGTGACCGACACATGAAGATCATCCTCACCCACGAGGTCTCCGGCCTCGGCGCCGCGGGCGACGTCGTCGACGTCAAGGACGGTTACGCTCGCAACTACCTGATCCCGCGGAAGTTCGCGATCCGCTGGACCAAGGGTGGCGAGAAGGACGTCGAGCAGATCCGTCGTGCTCGCAAGATCCACGAGATCCAGACCATCGAGCAGGCCAACGCTGTGAAGGCGCAGCTCGAGGGTGTCCGGGTCCGTCTGGCTGTCCGCTCCGGTGACGCCGGTCGTCTCTTCGGTTCCGTCACCCCGGCCGACATCGCTTCCGCGATCAAGGCTTCGGGTGGCCCGGAGGTCGACAAGCGCCGCATCGAGCTGTCCGCTCCGATCAAGACCCTGGGCGCCCACGAGACGTCCGTGCGTCTGCACCCCGAGGTGGCCGCCAAGGTCAACATCGAGGTCGTCGCGGCCTGATCGCCGCATGATCGCCGAGCTCGTTTGAGCTGGTGAAAGGGGCCGCACCCGCAAAGGTGCGGCCCCTTTCGTTTGGTCGGGTCGGGTGCGCCAGGCTCATGTTTCACGTGAAACGGTCAGCGCGTTGCGCCGGTCACGAGCCAGTGGCCCGATCGTGCGCGCAGCCAGAGGGTCAGCATTCTGACCGCCATCATGAGTGTCATGGCCGCCCAGAGTGCGGTGAGGCCTCCGCCCAGGGTGGGGGCGAGAAGGGCCACCGGGGAGAACACGGCCAAGGTGATCACCATCGCCCAGGCCAGGTACGGTCCGTCACCCGCTCCCATCAGGACGCCGTCCAGGACAAAGACGATTCCGCAGACGGGTTGGCAGAGCGCCACCAGCAGCAGCGCGGGAAGCGCCGTTTCCCTGACTGTGGAGTCGCTGGTGAAGAGGGGCAGGATGAGTGGCCGGGCCGCCACGACCAGCGCGCCGAGTACGACACCGGTCGCGATGCCCCACTGGATCATGCGACGGCAGGCTTCACGGGCGCCCTGGGCGTCGTTCGCACCGAGATGGCGGCCGATGATGGCCTGTCCCGCGATCGCTATCGCATCGAGAGCGAAGGACAGCAGGCTCCACAAGGAGAGGATGATCTGGTGGGCGGCTATGTCCGCATCACCGAGGCGAGCCGCGACGGCTGTGGCGATCATGAGGATCGACCGCAGCGAGAGGGTGCGGACGAGCAGGGGGACCCCCGTCTGTGCGGAGGCCCGGATACCGGCGGCGTCGGGGCGCAGGGAAGCCCCGTGTCGGCGGGCCCCCCGGACGACAACGGTCAGGTAGACCACCGCCATGCCGCACTGTGCGACAACGGTGCCCCAGGCGGAGCCGGCGATACCGAGCCCCGCGCCGTAGACCAGACCCGCGTTGAGCGCGGCGTTGGCGACAAAGCCCGCGACGGCGACGTACAGCGGGGTCCTGGTGTTCTGGAGGCCGCGCAGCACGCCGGTGGCGGCGAGCACGATCAGCATGGCCGGGATGCCGAGCGCGGAGATCCGAAGATAGGTCGTCGCATGGGGCGCCGCGGTGGCGGAGGCGCCGAAGAGGTCGACGACGCCAGGGGCCAGGGGGAGGACCAGGGCGACGACGCCGGCGCCGAGGAGCAGCGCCAGCCAGATGCCGTCCATGCCCTGGCGTATCGCCGCCCGGAGATCGCCCGCGCCGACGCGGCGGGATACGGCGGCCGTGGTGGCGTAGGCGAGGAAGACGAAGACGCTCACGGCCGTGGTGAGGAGAGCCGACGCCACGCCGAGACCAGCGAGTTGCGCCGTGCCGAGATGACCGACGATCGCACTGTCGGCCATGACGAACAGAGGCTCCGCGACGAGCGCGCCGAAGGCCGGGACGGCCAGTGCGACGATCTCACGGTCGTGCCGTCGGCCGGTGGCCTGGGGGATCGCGGGAGCCTGTGTCATGAGCACTAATCTAATCGTCCACAGGTAATGGATGCAAACGCCTACTGACCATTACTTGCGATCTCGGGGCACGCGCTCTCGCGCAGCGTTCGAAGGGATTGTGGTCCGACTGGGGAAGTTTTTCTTCTGCACAGCCGGTGGATGGGAAAAGTGCAGGTCAGAGCCGCCTGGTGGAAGGTGAGGAGTGCTTGTTCACAGGGCTGTCCACCGGGTCGTGCACAGGTTTTGGAGGGTTCTCCACAGCATCGGGCCGGTCGTCCACATGCCCTGTGGATAACCAGATTGGCTGACGGTGCCGACGGGCCTACCGTGGTCCGGCGCCCACTCCCTGCGTCAGCCTCGGAAACGTCACAAAACCGACGCGGCAGAACCGGAGCTGGGCCTCTCATTTTGTCAGTGCCGTGCCGTAGAAAAGAGGGCGCGGCGAGGTCCGCCGCGCGGACGGGAGGAGGTGGCTCGGTGAGCATTTCCGAGCCCTTGGACGATCCGTGGGCCGACAGCGGTCCCAGTGATCGTCTGCCCGCCTCCCGCCGACGGGGTGAGGGCCGCGGCCGTGACGACCAGCACGACCGGGGGCGGGAGAACGGCTCCTGGGACGGCGGGGGTTCCTCCTTCGAGCGGGTGCCGCCGCAGGACCTGGACGCGGAACAGTCGGTTCTCGGCGGCATGCTGCTGTCCAAGGACGCCATCGCCGACGTGGTGGAGATCCTCAAGGGTCACGACTTCTACAAGCCCGCGCACGAGACGATCTACCAGGCGATCCTCGATGTCTACGCCAAGGGAGAGCCGGCCGACCCCATCACGATCGCCGCCGAACTCACCAAGCGCGGCGAGATCAACAAGGTCGGTGGCGCGGCCTATCTCCACACCCTCGTCCAGACCGTCCCCACCGCTGCGAACGCCGAGTACTACGCGGAGATCGTCCACGAGAGGGCGGTGCTGCGCCGACTGGTCGAGGCCGGCACGCGCATCACGCAGATGGGATACGCCGCCGACGGCGACGTCGACGAGATCGTCAACAGTGCCCAGGCGGAGATCTACGCCGTCACCGAGCAGCGCACCAGCGAGGACTACCTGCCGCTCGGCGACATCATGGAGGGTGCCCTCGACGAGATCGAGGCGATCGGCTCGCGCAGTGGTGAGATGACGGGTGTGCCCACCGGTTTCACGGACTTCGACTCGTTGACGAACGGCCTTCACCCGGGCCAGATGATCGTCATCGCGGCACGTCCGGCCATGGGTAAGTCGACGCTGGCGCTGGACTTCGCGCGGGCGGCTTCGATCAAAAACAACCTTCCGAGTGTCATCTTCTCGCTTGAAATGGGCCGCAACGAGATCGCCATGCGTCTGCTGTCCGCCGAGGCGCGGGTCGCCCTGCATCACATGCGCTCCGGCACGATGACCGACGAGGACTGGACCCGGCTGGCCCGCCGGATGCCGGATGTCTCGGCCGCCCCGCTCTACATCGACGACTCCCCGAACCTGTCGATGATGGAGATCCGCGCCAAGTGCCGTCGGCTCAAGCAGCGCAATGATCTCAAGCTGGTCGTCATCGACTACCTTCAGCTGATGCAGTCCGGCGGCTCCAAACGCGCCGAGAGCCGCCAGCAGGAGGTCTCGGACATGTCCCGTAACCTCAAGCTGCTCGCCAAGGAACTGGAGATCCCGGTCATCGCGCTCTCCCAGCTCAACCGTGGTCCCGAGCAGCGCACCGACAAGAAGCCGATGGTCTCCGACCTGCGTGAGTCCGGCTCCATCGAGCAGGATGCCGACATGGTCATCCTGCTGCACCGCGAGGACGCCTACGAGAAGGAGTCGCCTCGCGCGGGTGAGGCGGACCTGATCGTCGCGAAGCACCGAAACGGCCCGACGGCAACGATCACGGTGGCCTTCCAGGGCCACTACTCCCGCTTCGTGGACATGGCGCAGACCTGATTCGTGCCGACTGGCGAAATGAACTCGACGCATGCCTCCCGCAGAGGATGGACTGGGGCGCATGACGACAACTCAGGAAGAGCTGCTGCCCGGAACCCGGCGGGCGCTGGCGCATCGTATTGCGGTGGCGCAGGCCGAAGGGCGGGCGCCGTCGTTGGTCGCCGCGGTGGTGCGGGGCGGCCGAGCGGTCTGGCATGGGGCGCGGACCTCGGTGGACGGGCACGGGCCGGACGAGAACGTGCAGTACAGGATCGGGTCGATCACCAAGACGTTCACCGCCGTACTGGTGCTGCGGCTGCGTGACGAGGGCCTGATCGACCTGGGTGACCCCCTGGAGAAGCATCTGCCGGGCACCGGCGCGGGGGAGGCCACGATCGCCGACCTGCTCGCTCACACCGCCGGGCTGGCGGCCGAAACCCCCGCGCCCTGGTGGGAGCGGACGCCGGGTTCGCTGCGACCCGAGCTGAGCGATGTGCTCGGAGAAGACCCGTTGCTGCACCCCGTCGGCAGGCGGCACCACTACTCGAACCCCGGGTACACGTTGCTCGGCGCACTGGTGGAGGAACTGCGTGGGGCTCGATGGGAGGAGGTCCTGCGCAGGGAAGTGCTGGAACCGCTGGGGCTCGACCGCACGACTGCACAGCCACAGGCGCCGCATGCGGGTGGCTGGGCGGTGCACCCCTGGGCCGACGCGCTGCTGCCGGAGCCGCTGGAGGATCTGGGCCGGATGGCCCCCGCCGGGCAGCTGTGGTCCACCACTGGGGATCTCGCGCGGTTCGCCGCCTTCCTGGCCACAGGGGACGCCCGGGTCCTGAGCGCCGAGTCAGTGCGGGAGATGCGAACGCCGGCCGCGCCCGCCGAGGTCGCGGACGTGATGGATGGCGCCGCCTATGGCCTGGGCCTGCAGATCCAGCATCGTGACGGCCGGCTTCTCGTGGGCCACTCCGGCTCTCTGCCGGGCTTCCTGGCGAACCTCACTCTCAGCGTGGAGGACGACGTGGCGGCCGTGGTGCTGGCCAACTGCACGTCGGGTCCGGTCCTCGGTGCCATGGGTGCCGACCTCGTCCGGATCGTCGCCGAGGCCGAACCGCGCATCCCCGAGCCGTGGCGACCACTGCGGGAGGTCGACCCGACCGTGCTCGAGTTGGCCGGGCAGTGGTACTGGGGCACTCATGCCTTCGCCCTGCGGGTGACGTCGGACGGGCTCCTGTCGCTGGGGCCGCTGTCCGGTGTCGGTCGCCGAGCACGTTTCCGGGCGAACGGGGATGGCACATGGACCGGTCTTGAGGGCTACTACGCCGGGGAACAGTTGCGGCCTGTACGGCGTCCGGACGGGTCGCTGAGCCACCTCGATCTCGGGTCGTTCGTGTTCACACGGCAGCCGTACGACGCGGAGGCTGCCGTGCCCGGTGGAGTGGACCCGCGGGGATGGCGGGGCATCGGCTAGGCGGGACGATCACAGGGCCCGTACCCGGGCGGTGGGTGGTCTGTTTCACGTGAAACAGACCACCCGATCCGCCTCAGAGCTGGAGTTTGAACCCTTCGTGCGAGGCCACGAAGCCCAGCCGCTCGTAGAAACGATGGGCGTCGGTACGCGTCTTGTCGGACGTCAGCTGTACCAGTCGGCATCCCTGGTGCCGGGACCTGTCGACCGCCCACTCGATGAGTTGGGTGCCCAGCCCGCTGCCGCGTTCATCGGCGTGCACCCGCACGCCCTCGATGATGGAGCGGGTCGCCCCCTTCCGGGAGAGTCCGGAGATCACCGTGAGCTGGAGGGTGCCGACGACGCGGCCTTCGCGGACGGCGACGACGAGGTGCTGGTTCGGGTCCGCGTCCAGACGGTCCAACGCCGCCTGGTAGGGGGCCAGGTCATCCGGTGACTCCCGCTGGGCGCCCAGCGGATCGTCGGCCAGCATCGCGACGATGGCCGGCAGGTCCTCCGCGGTCACCCGTCGTATCTCAAGATCTCCCATGCCCGCACCCTATGCGGGCAGGTTCAGCGACTCCACGACCCTGACCGGCGGGGTCAGTTCGGGATTCGTCGCGGCCTCGTCGAGAGCCTCACTCAGGGCGGCGGCATGGTGAGACGCGCCTTTTCGAGCAGTCGCAGACCCGCTTGCGTGACGTTCGTGTAGCCCGTTGCCCTGGCCGTCCTGTCGGCCGCCCTGGAGCGCAGCACCAGCGTGACCGGCGCCGTGATGGAATCCCCGTCAGGAGCGGACAGCCGTTCACCACCACTGAGCCGTCCGCAGTGGGTTCAGCCTGCCGCGACCGTCAGGGGCGCGAACCGCCGGGTCCAGTCGCCTGGCAGCTCCGTGATGCCGTAGGTCATGACGGCGTTCATGGCGACGGACACCAGCCCGCTCTCCTTCGCCCACGCCAGGAGTTCCTCGTGCCGTACGTCGATGTCGGTGCGCAGCGGCCCTTCGCTGTGGGCCGCGAGCGAGGTGACGAGAGCCTGCGCCGTCTCCGTGTCGCGGGCGATCAGCGGGCCGATGACCTGAGTGTCCATATTGGGCCAGGCCGCCGCGTACCCGATGATCCGGCCACCGTCCTCGGCGACTCGCAACTGGTCGGCGAAAGCGGGCAGGCGCGCGAGCAACGGCGTGCGGTCGGTGCCGAACACCTCCTCGTCGATCCGGAGAATCGAAGGGAGGTCCTCAGCGGTGGCCGCCCGTGTCGCCACCTGGGGCCGTCGCCCACCAGGGCTGAAGTATCCCCGCACCATCTCCGCTCGGCCGGTGACCTTGAAACCGAGTTCCTCGTAGAGTGGGCGGCCGTTCGCTGTGGCGTGCAGGGTGAGTGGTGTCGTTCCCATCAGTGAGACGACGTGTCGCATCAGTCGGCGCCCGACACCCTGGCGCGCATGCCGCTCGGCCACCAGGACCATGCCGACCGCTCCCAGCTCCGGCCGCTCCCAGGGGCCGTACTCCGTGACGACGCAGGCGGCGACCAGGCCGCCCTCGGGGTCGTCGATGCCGTAGCCCTTTCCTGCCGTGAGGAGGAAGCCCCATTTGTGCTCCTCGCGTGGCCACCCCCGGTCCTCGGACAAGTCGGCGCAGGCGGTGAGATCGCGAAGCGTCAGACGACGGATGGGCAAAGAGGCGGGGGAAGGAGTCGGCACGCAGGTCAGGCTGTCCGAATGACACCCTCGACGTCCACCTGTTTCGGGTACACGGACGTGCTTTTGGCCATGTCGTGGCCCTCGAGCAAGCGGTGGACGGACGAGCGGTGTTTCACGTGAAACATCAGGTGATGGTCCCTGGGCGGGCGAGGCTCTGTTCGGCGTGATGCGCCGTGCGGGGGCTGCGGGGCTTTCCGTGAACTCCTATGCAGCGCAACGAAATTGGCAGAACTCGTGGTGCACATCTGGTGTGCTTCGTGACCGAGTGAGGGGGGCTTGTGTGCGTGGCGACTCCCGGTAGGGTCGAGTCCGGTCCCCGTCCCGGGTGAGGTCGTAGGGACCGTTTGACCGGGCCGGGAAGCCGGCCGCCCGCGGGGGAGAGCAGGGGCCTTCCGATCGAGGAAGTGCGCAGACCGACCGAAAGATGTTCGAGGCGAGGCACACCATGGACGCTCCGGCCACCACCTCGGGGGACAACGGCACGTCCGGCGGAGACGGTTGGTTCGCGCCACGCACGCCGCCGACCGGCCCGCCCGACGGTGATGGGGAGGCGGCTGAGAGCCACCGCCTGGCCGCGATGCGACCGGTCGCCCTGCCCGCCAGGGACGGCGCCGTACGTCCCTCCATGGACGTTCCCGGGCCGTCGGCAGAGAACGGGCCCGAGGCCGGTCAACCGGCGCCACAGGAGCGAATACGGCCGCCTGAGCCTTCCTCGTATGCACCCCGAGCCCTGATCACTCCGGTCCCCACCCTCATGGAGGCCGTAACCGGCCGGCGATCCGCGCCGCCTGCCGAGGACGCCTCAACCGACGCGGTCCGCATCCGCCGCACGATGGCCGAGGTGGCCCCCGTGGCCGACAAGGTCACCTCGTACTTCTACGCGCTCCTCTTCGTGCGCCACCCGGACCTGCGCTCGTTGTTCCCGCCCGCGATGGACACCCAGCGGGACCGCTTGCTGAAGGCGCTCCTCACGGCGGCGGAGCACATCGACAACACGCCCGTCCTCGTCGAGTACCTGCAGAACCTGGGCCGCGGCCACCGCAAGTACGGGACCCGGGCCGAGCACTATCCGGCCATGGGCGAATGCCTGATCGGCGCCTTGAGCAAGTACGCCGCCGACACCTGGGACATGGAGACCGAGGCGGCCTGGGTCCGTGCCTACACCACCATCTCCCAGGTCATGATCGACGCAGCGGCCGCGGACGGACTGCGTGCCCCCGCCTGGTGGCACGCGGAGATCGTCACACACGACCTCCGGACCCGCGACGTCGCCGTCCTCACCGTGCGACCGGACCAGCCCTACCCCTTCCTCGCCGGGCAGTACACGAGCCTGGAGACACCGTGGTGGCCACGGATCTGGCGGCACTATTCATTCGCTTCCGCGCCCCGCTCGGACGGACTGCTGACGTTCCACGTGAAGGCGGTCCCGGCCGGCTGGGTCTCCAACGCACTCGTCCACCGCGCCCGCCCCGGTGACGTCGTACGCCTCGGCCCGCCGACCGGCTCGATGACCGTGGACCACACCACCGACAGCGGGCTGCTCTGCCTCGGCGGCGGCACTGGCATAGCACCCATCAAAGCGCTGCTCGAGGACGTCGTGGAGCATGGCGCGCGCCGCCCGGTCGAAGTGTTCTACGGGGCCCGTACCGACCACGATCTGTACGACATCGACACCATGCTCCGGCTCCAGCAGAGCCACCCCTGGCTCTCGGTCCGCGCGATCGTCGACCAGCAGGCCCACCGCCGGCTTCTCGACGCCGTGCGTGCCTACGGCCCGTGGACCTCGTACGACGCCTACCTGTCAGGGCCGCCCGGGATGATCCGCAGCGGGGTCGACGCACTGCGCGACTGCGGAATCCCCTCGGACCGCATACGGCACGACTCGGTCGAGGAACTGGTCCACGCCGGGGACTGACCTGTCACCCGAGATCAGGGGCGTGCATGGCCCGTACGCCCTCGATGTTGCCGTCCAGGTAGTGGCGCAGCGACAGCGGCACGAGATGCACGGAGGCGATGCCGACCCGGGTGAACGGGATACGGACGATTTCGTACTCGCCCGCGGGTTCCTCCACCTCCGGACCGTGGCGCAGGGCCGGGTCCATGGATTCCAGCCGGCACACGAAGAAGTGCTGCACCTTCACGCCGGTTGCCCCGCCGTCCTCACCGATGTGCTCCACGGTGTCCACGAAGCAGGGCACGACGTCGGTGATCTTGGCGCCGAGTTCCTCGTACACCTCGCGATGCAGGGCGTCGACGACGGTCGGGTCTTTGGCCTCGACCCCGCCACCGGGAGTCACCCAGTAGGGATCGACACCGGGCTTGGTGCGCTTGATCAGGATCAGGTCGTCACCGTCCAGCAGGACGGCACGGGCGGTGCGCTTGACCACGGGTCGGACGGTCATGGGAGAAATGTGGCCCGGCTGGTTCCACGTGAAACATCGCAAAGCGCCACCAGGCGAGCGCGCAACGTGAATCACGCGGGAGAGCGGTCAGCACCAGTCGGCAGCGGCCCGCTGGAGCCAGTCGTGCGCACGCGCGATGTGCGGCATGGTGAGCGTGCCTATGCGCGCCGCCAGGAAGTATGTCCGCAGCGGCGGCACCGCGGGTTCGTGCAGGGTGACCACCTCCCCATCCTGAAGAGCGGGGGCGCACAGATAGCGCGGCAGCACCGCGAGCCCGGCGCCCGACCGTGTACAGGAGAGCACCGCGCGCAGATCGGGCACGATGACGGTGCCGGAGGTGACCGGACGGGAGTCGAAGACGGAGGCCCAGTAGCGGGACACGAAGGGCAGCGACTCATGGACCTCGACGACCGGGAGGTTCTCCAGCGCGGGCGCCCCCTCGCGGCGCAGGCTCCCCGAGCCGATCCGTTCGGCCCAGTGCGGAGCGGCGACCAGCACATGCTCCTCGTCGCAGAGCGCGGTCGACGTGAGCAGGGCGCCACGCGGTTGGGCCGTGGTGATGGCCAGATCATGATGTCCGGCGGCCAGTCCCTCAAGGGTCTCCTCGGCGTTCCCGAAGGAGGCTCGTAACGCGAAACCCTGGCCCGCTTCGCCGGTGAGTGCCGTGAGCGCGGGCAGAGCGCGTTCGGCGGTGAACTCGGGTGGTCCGGCGAGGTGCAGGGTGCGCAACGACGACTCGTCGTCCAGACCGGTCTCGGCTATTTCCACCAGGGCGTCCAGATGCGGCGCTGCCTTGTGGGCCAGTTCGTCACCGATGGTCGTGGGGGTGACTCCACGGGCCTGGCGCAGGAACAGGGGGCGCCCAAGCTGCCGCTCCAGGGTGCGGATCTGGGAGGTGACGGCCGGCTGTGAGAGGCCGAGCAGCGCGGCGGCTCGGGTGAAGGAGCCGGCCCGGTGCACGGTGACGAAGGTGCGCAGCAAGGCCAGATCCATGGCACGCCCTCCCCTTCCCCGCCCGTCCCCGGCCTCAGGCAGGGCCCAACTATAAATAAGTCGATAGGTTTCTGTCGCTAGCGTGATTGGACACTGACACAGAGTCAACTAGCCTTGTTCGCGCGGTTCTTCGCGCGCGGAACCGGGACGGTCCGAGCCACGAGGGGGGAGGCTCGGACCGTCCGTTGTGCGTAGCCGGACCTCGACGGGCGCCCGTAACGCGGTCACCGGGCCGACTCGTCGAGGGCCCGGAGAACATCCGCCACCAGGTCGTCGGGGTCCTCGGCGCCGACGGACATCCGGATGAAACCCTCGGGAACCGCGTCCCCGCCCCAGCGGCCCCGTCGTTCGGCCGTGGAACGCACCCCGCCGAAGCTCGTGGCGTCCTCGACGAGCCGCAGCGCCCGCAGAAAACGCTCGGCACGCGCGCGCGTGGGCAGCGTGAAGGAGACCACGCAGCCGTAGCGGCGCATCTGCTGGGCGGCCACCGTGTGGGAGGGGTCGCCGGGCAGCCCCGGATAGCGCAGCCCGCTCACCTCGGACCGCTCCCGCAGTGCTTCGGCCACCGTCAGGGCGGTGGCGCACTGCCGGTCCACGCGCAGCTGCAGCGTGGCGATGGAGCGGTGCGCGAGCCAGGCCTCCATGGGTCCGGAGATCGCTCCGACGATCTTGCGCCAGCGGCGTACGGCCGCCATCGCCTCGGCATCGCGGCCGGCGACGTAGCCGAGCAGGACGTCCCCGTGTCCGGTCAGCTGCTTGGTGCCGCTGGCCACGGAGAAGTCGGCACCCAGCTCCAGCGGCCGCTGCCCGAGCGGTGTGGCGAGGGTGTTGTCGACGGCCACCAGGGCGCCGCGCGCGTGGGCCGCCTCGACCAGCCGCCGGATGTCGCAGACGTCCAGCCCCGGGTTCGACGGCGACTCGATCCACAGCAGCCGCGCGCCGTCGAGGACGTCCAGCTGGGCGTCACCACCGGTGGGCGCGGTGCGCACCTCGATGCCGTACGCCTCCAGCTGGGCGCGGACCAGGGGCAGCGCCTGGTAGCCGTCGCAGGGCAGTACGGCGATGTCGCCGGCGCGCAGCTGGGAGAAGAGCACCGAGGAGATCGCGGCCATGCCGGAGGCGAACACCAGCGTCTCCACGTCGTCCCGCCCGGGTGCCTCCAGTTCGCCGATGGCGCGCTCCAGCAGTGTCCAGGTGGGATTGTCGTCGCGGCCGTAGGCGTACGGCCCGGTCACCTCGCCCGGCAGATGGAAGTGCGCGGCGAACACCGGCCCGGGCAGGGTCGGCTCGTGCTTGACCGGCTCGGGGAGTCCGGCCCGCACCGCGCGCGTGCCCTCGCCGGTACGACCGTCGTCCTGGTTGGCATCGCTCATGCGGCCCGTCCCTCCAGGTGCTCGCGTACGGCGGTGAGCAGGCCGGCGCTCGCCGCCTCCACCATCTCCAGGCACTCCTCGAAGCCTTCCAGGCCCCCGTAGTACGGGTCCGGCACGTCCAGGTCGTCGGGTGCGGCGGGGTCGTAGGAGCGCAGCAGTCGAATCTTGTGCCCGTCCGCCTCGGTGGGGGCGAGGCGGCGCAGGGCTTTGAGGTGGCCGGTGTCGAGGGCGATCACGAGGTCCAGGCGGTCGAACCAGGACGGCCGGAACTGGCGGGCCGTGTGGTCGCTGTCGTACCCGTGCGCCTCAAGGACGGAAACGGTGCGCGGGTCGGCGCCGTCGCCCTCGTGCCATCCCCCGGTGCCCGCGCTGTCGACCTCGACCAGGTCTTCCAGCCCGGCTTCCGCCACGTGCGCGCGGAAGACGGACTCGGCCATCGGGGAACGGCAGATGTTGCCGGTGCAGACGAAACAGACGCGGTAGGCCATGGCGTACTCAGTCCTCGTCGGGCAGGACGACGTGCAGAGCCCAGGAGACGATCGAGATGATCAGGCCGCCGACGACGGCCGTCCAGAAGCCCTGGACGTGGAAGCTCAGGTCCAGCTTGCCGCACAGCCACGAGGTCAGCAGCAGCATGAGTGCGTTGACGACCAGCGTGATCAGGCCGAGGGTGAGAATGAACAGCGGGAAGGTCAGTACCTTGACTATGGGCTTGACCAGCCAGTTCACCAGGCCGAAGACCAGGGCGACGAGGATCAGCGTCCAGGCCTTTTTGGCCGTGTTGTCACCGGTGAGGGTGATTTTGTCGAGCAGCCACACGGCAACCGCCAGGGCGCCCGCATTGGCGATCGTCTTGACTAGGAAATTCTTCATGTGTCTGATCGTGGCAGACGAGATCGACGACGAGCAGTGGGGCGAGGGCGGACAACGGCGATGAAGGCATTCCGGCTGGACGAACTGGAGGCGGAGCGCGCCGCCAACGACGGGGCTTACCTGCAGTTTCTGCGGGAACGTAACATGTCCGTCGGCCTGTACGCCCTCGACGCGGGCGAGCATGATCCCCAGAACCCGCACAACCAGGACGAGGTGTACTTCGTGGTGAGCGGCCGGGCGGCGATCACGGTCGGCATGGAGACGACCCAGGTGGCGCGCGGCAGCGTGGTGTACGTGCCGGCCGGGGTGGCCCACAAGTTCCACCACATCAGCGAGGACCTGAGGGTTCTGGTCGTCTTCTCTCCACCTGAGGCCTGACCCGGTCCCCCGGAGTTCCCTAGGGGGCGGGTCAGGGGAGGACAAGGGCTGTGAAGGCCCCGTCGGACCCCCTGGCGGCCCTAGCATCGAGTGCGGGACATCGAGAACGATGCCGACAACGCTCAAGACGCAAAGGACAAGGGCAATGGGAGAGATCTTCGCGGGTCTGCCGTGGTGGGTGAAGTGGGTCGCGGTGCCGGTCATCGCCCTGGTCGTGTTCGGCGGCCTGATAGCGACCGTGGTCGGCTTCGTGATCGGTCTGCTCTTCAAGGCACTGGTCTTCGTCGCCCTGGTCGGCGGCCTGATCTACATCGTGCGGAAGTTCATGTCCAACTCGTCTTCACGCAGCGACTGGTGAGGTCGGTGGGGGCCGGTGGGCGGTAACAGGAATCACCGGTTCCCTCGGGGGAGGGAAGTTTCCCCGGCGGGCCGTCTGCGAGCGGTGGCAGACGGTTAGAGTCCGGAACCCCACGCGGGCCAGCCCCGCGGGCGGCACCACCCCCCACCCGTGTTCCTCGCACGGGGCTGCCTCCTCGCTTCGGGAGTGACCCTTGGCCACGGTTGACACCGCACCCGCAGAACCCCACGCACCCCCCGCGCAGCCGCGCTCCTGCACACCGCCCGTGCAGCGGCCGCCCACCGCGGCCGTCCCCGAACAACCGCACTCCGCCACCCTCATCGGATCCGTCCAGCGCGCGATGCGCCTGCTGGAGACCGTGGCCGAACACGAGTACGGCGCTCCGGCCAAGCAGTTGGCCCGGGAGACCGCTCTGGCGCTTCCCACCGCCTACCACCTGCTGCGCACCCTCGTGCACGAGGGCTATCTACGCCGGGACAAAGGACTCTTCTTCCTCGGCGAAGCGGCCGAGCGGCTGAGTAGCAGCGGAGCGCAGCAGAAACGTCGCAGCACGGTGGCCGACACGCTGGCGCACTGGCGGGATTCCATCGGTGTACCGCTGTACTACGCGATGTACCGGGACGGCGAGATCGAGGTCATGTGCGTCTCCGACTCCCCGGGCACTCCCGCCGTGGAGGAATGGGCCGACTTCCGCGAGACCGGACACGCGCACGCCCTCGGCCAGTGCCTGCTCTCGCAGCTGGACGAGGACGCCCGCCGCGACCACCTCGACCGCTATCCCGTGCAGTCCCTCACCCCGTACACGGTCCGCGACGACCACGCCCTGCTGCGTCGGCTGGACCGGATGCGGCGGATGGAGACGGTGGTGGAGCGCCAGGAATACGCGCTGGGCACGGTCTGCGCGGCGATCCCGATCACGGTCGGCAGCGCGGCGGCCACGATGGCCATCTCGCTTCCCTCCCACCAGGCCGACCGACTGCTGCCCGCCGCCCGGCAGTTGGAGACGGAGGTGGGGCGGCATCTGGGAGCCCTCACGCTCTCTATCACTATCTGAAAACTCACTCCTTGTGATCTGTTGTGTACGTTCAGCAAGATTTCACCATTGTCAAAGGGTTCAATCCCGGCCAGTCGGTGTCATATGACGAGGTAGTCGATGCGCGAGTCCGTACAGGCAGAGGTCATGATGAGCTTTCTCGTGTCGGAGGAGCTCTCCTTCCGCATCCCGGTGGAGCTGCGCTACGAGACGTGCGATCCCTATGCCGTGCGGTTGACCTTCCATCTTCCCGGCGATGCCCCGGTGACCTGGGCCTTCGGACGGGAGTTGCTGATCGACGGAGTGGGCCGCCCGTGCGGCGAGGGCGATGTGCACATCGCCCCGACCGGGACCGAGGTGCTGGGTGAGGTGTTGATCCGGCTTCAGGTCGGCGGCGACCAGGCGCTGTTCCGCTCCTCGGCACCGCCGCTGGTGGCCTTTCTCGACCGTACGGACAAGCTGGTCCCGCTCGGGCAGGAGGGGACGTTGGCCGACTTCGACGCGCATCTCGACGAGGCCCTGGACCGCATCCTGGCCGAGGAACAGAGCGCCGGCTGAGGTCGTACGGCACGGGGCACGGACGCTCCGCCGTGCCCCGTGAGAGAACGCAGGAACGCTTCTCCTCGAACCGCCCCCGCCCTGCCGTACCTCACCGCTTCCGGCGCCGTCCCCGGCCGCCCCGTGCCGGAGCGGGCTGTGCGCCGGCCATGGCCGGCGTGCCGGGCCGGTCGGCCGCCACCACCAGAGCGGCGAGAAGGGTGGTGACCGGCACCGAGGCGACCAGCCCGATCGAACCGACCAGAGTACGCACGATCTCCTCGGCCACCAGCTCGCTGTTGGCCACCGTCGTCACGCTGCTCTGCGCGATGGAGAACAGCAGCAGCAGCGGCAGCGCGGCACCCGCGTAGGCGAGCACGAGCGTGTTGACCACGGACGCGATGTGGTCACGGCCGATGCGGATACCCGCCCGGTACAGATCGCGCCAGCCCATCGACGGATTGGCCTCGTGAAGCTCCCAGACCGCCGACGTCTGCGTCACCGTCACATCGTCCAGCACACCCAGCGAACCGATGATGACGCCGGCCAGCAGCAGACCGCTCATGTCGATCGAGGGATACAGGCCGTGAATCAGGCCCGTGTTGTCGTCCGTGTTGCCGGTGAGCGCGGCCCAGTCGATGAACTCCGAACCCAGAAGACCGATCAACGACAGCGAGACGAGCGTGCCGAGCACCGCCACGGACGTACGGGCCGACAGACCGTGGCACATGTAGAGGGCGATCAGCATGATGGCACTCGCCCCGACCACCGCCACCAGCAGCGGATTCGAACCCTGCAGGATCGCGGGCAGGATGAAGAGAGTCAGCACCAGGAAGCTCACGGCCAGCGCGACCAGCGCCATGACACCCCGCAACCGGCCCACCACCACGACGGCGATCGCGAAGATCCCGGCGAGCAGTGCCATGGGGAACTTCCGGTTCACATCGGCGACCGAGTACTGCAGATCCTTCGGCGCCGAGGGCTCGTAGGCGACCACGACCTTCTCGCCCTGGTGCAACTGCCGTGACTGGTCCGGCTGAACGATCTCGGTGAACGTACGGCCCTGGTCCTTCCCGGTGTCGACCCGGACAGTCGCCTTTTTGCAGGTGCCCTTCGCCTCCTGTCGCGCCGAGCTGCCCTCGGCGGTGGAGGTGTCCCCGGCCGGGCTGTCCCCGGAGGCGTTCACCGACTTGCAGCTCACCTCGATCACCTTGCTGACCGTGGCCTGCTGTGTCTGCCGGTCGAAACCGACTCCGGTGCGCTCGTGCGGTGGTGCCCCACCTGGCCAGAGCACTACGAGACCGACCACGACGGCCGCGGTGAACGGGATCAGGATGGCGGCGATGACCTTGCGCAGGTGCTTGGAGACCGGCGCGGACGGTCCATGACTGTGACTGTGCGAGTGGCCGTGGCCCCCACCCTGCCGATGGCCGTGCTTCTCGCCTGGTCCATGGTCATGGTCGTGTCCCCGACCGTGGCTCTGATGCTGCTCATGGCCGTGTCCGCCGCCCTCTCCCGGGCCGTCCCCGCGCGGCGGCTCGGGCGGCGGATACGGGTACTGCTGTGTGGTGGTCACCGCCAGATCATCGCAACAACGGCGGGGGCCCCCTGTTCACCGCGCCCGAATTGACGCTAGCGTGGAGGCACCTTTGCACACGCGGGAGCTCGGAGCACCGGGCTGAGAGGGCGCTGACCTCCGTATTCGCGATGTTTCACGTGGAACGAAGTGATGTTTCACATGAAACGCCGCCTGACGGAAGCCGCTGCGTCGACCGCCGAACCTGTTACCGGGTAATGCCGGCGTAGGGAGTAGGTCTCATGACCAACAAGGACGTACGCACGCCTGCCTCCACGCAGAACGCGACCAGCGAGGAGGCCGGGAAGTCCATCGGCTGGCACAAGGGGTATGTCGAGGGTTCACGCCCCGATCTGCGCGTGCCGGTCCGCCAGGTGCACCTCACCAACGGGCAGTCGGTCACGTTGTACGACACATCCGGCCCGTACACCGATCCGCTCGTCGACACCGACGTCCGCAGGGGCCTGTCGCCGTTGCGGGAGAACTGGATCATCGCCCGCGGTGATACCGAGGAGTACGCTGGCCGTCCCGTCCGTCCCGAGGACGACGGGGTCAAGCACACCTCACCGCGCGGGGGCCTGCGCAACCTCGACGCGGTCTTCCCCGGACGGCCCCGTCAGCCGCGCCGGGGCCGGCCCGGAACAGCGGTCACCCAGCTCGCGTACGCCCGCGGGGGCGAGGTCACGCCCGAGATGGAGTTCGTGGCCATCCGGGAGAACGTTTCCCCGGAGGTCGTCCGCGAGGAGATCGCGGCCGGCCGCGCGGTGCTGCCGGCCAATGTCAACCACCCGGAGATCGAGCCGATGATCATCGGCAAGCGATTCCTGGTGAAGGTCAACGCGAACATCGGCAATTCAGCGGTCACGTCCTCCATCGAGGAGGAGGTCGAGAAGATGACCTGGGCGACCCGCTGGGGCGCCGACACGGTCATGGACCTCTCCACCGGCCGGAACATCCACACCACCCGGGAGTGGGTGCTGCGCAACTCCCCCGTCCCCATCGGCACGGTGCCGCTCTACCAGGCACTGGAAAAGGTCGACGGCAAGGCCGAGGAACTGACCTGGGAGATCTACAAGGACACGGTCATCGAGCAGGCCGAACAGGGCGTGGACTACATGACCGTTCACGCGGGCGTCCGGCTGCCGTACGTCCCGCTCACCGCCAACCGCAAGACCGGCATCGTCTCGCGTGGCGGCTCGATCATGGCGGCCTGGTGCCTGGCGCACCACAAGGAGTCGTTCCTGTACGAGAATTTCGAGGAACTGTGCGAAATTCTCGCCACGTACGACGTGACGTACTCGCTCGGTGACGGCCTTCGGCCGGGCTCGATCGCGGACGCCAACGACGAGGCACAGTTCGCGGAGTTGCGCACCCTCGGGGAACTCAACACGATCGCCAAGCGTTTCAACGTACAGACCATGATCGAGGGCCCGGGCCACGTCCCGATGCACAAGATCAAGGAGAACATCGACCTTCAGCAGGAGATCTGCGATGAAGCTCCGTTCTATACGCTCGGCCCGCTGACCACCGACGTCGCGCCCGCGTACGACCACATCACCTCCGGCATCGGCGCCGCGATGATCGCCTGGTGGGGCACGGCCATGCTCTGCTACGTGACGCCCAAGGAGCACCTTGGCCTGCCCAACCGGGACGACGTCAAGACCGGCGTGATCACCTACAAGATCGCGGCCCACGCGGCGGACCTCGCCAAGGGACATCCGGGTGCGCAGCAGTGGGACGACGCGCTGTCGGACGCCCGCTTCGAGTTCCGGTGGGAGGACCAGTTCAACCTCGCCCTCGACCCCGACACGGCACGGGAGTTCCATGACGAGACCCTGCCGGCCGAGCCCGCCAAGACGGCGCACTTCTGCTCCATGTGCGGGCCGAAGTTCTGTTCGATGAAGATCTCCCAGGACATCCGCCGCGAACACGGCGGAAACCGGGCCGAGATCGAGGAGGGCATGGCTCAGAAGTCGAAGGAGTTCGCCGCCGCGGGCAACCGGGTCTACCTGCCTCTCGCGGACTGACTCCGTCGCACCTGGCGGCCGCACAGGCCCTGTCGGGCGTCCGGCCTGGGCCTGTGTGCCTGGGCCGGACGGGGCGCCGGAGCCCCCGAGGAGGGGCACGCGCCCGTGGGTGGGGCGCGCGCCGTCACTCCGGCTGGTGTTCCGGCCCTCCGAACTCCGGGCTGGTGTAGTCCGGGCTGGTGAAGCTGGGGCGCGAGCCGGTCCCGGAGCCCTCGTCCGGGCTGCTGAAGCCGGGGCGGTCGTAGCCGAGGCGCGGCATACGGCTGGTCGGGGCCGGCGAGGCCGGGTGGTGGTGCAGTGTCGTCGTGCCGGGGTCGGCGAGCGCCTCCCGCAGGAACGGCAGGATGCCGCGCTCCAGCAGGGCCTCCCGCCAGGCGTCCCTGGCCCTGGCCACATCGCCGCCCTCCTCGCCGTAGGGTCCGGTCTCCAGCGAGGGGTGGTTGTGCAGGGCGGTGAGCAGCAGACCGACGGCGGCGACCAGGATCGCGGCGGCGGTCACGGCACCGAACACCCAGCCGGCGGTCAGCATGGTCTGGGCGAACGCCGGCTCGGGGTCGAGCATCTTCAGGATGTAGCCGACGAGCAGGAAGATCGCCGCGGCGGTTCCCGCGAGGACGGGGGCGAGGACGGCGAGTACGGCGACGACGCCCGCGCCGCTGGTCTCGGCTGCCTCGCTCAGGGTGGTGGCGAGCCCCATCGCGCCCGTGCCCGGTTCCGTGGAGCCGGACTCGTCGGCGGTCGGCAGGGTGGACGACGCCGGGCGGCGCAGTTCCTCGCGGACCTTCACATAGTGCTGGTACTCGGTCGCCGCGGCCGCCGTGATGAGTGCGGTGGCGTTGAGCGCCATGGTGCGCAGCTGTTCTGAATTGAGCCGCTGTCCGACACCGGCCAGTTCCGGACGGTGTGGTGCGGAGCGCAGCGCCTCACCGAGGATCCGCTCGTATTCCTGGCGGTCCTCGCTCAGCAGGTGCTGCGGAACGCTGTTCATGTGCATCCCCCGATGCTCCGTAGGGCTAGGGCTCGCACGCCGGCGAGCCGTCGGGCAGAAACGGAGGGGAGCCTGCTACGGATAAGCCGATGGTAGAGCCGTGACGGCACGCGGTGACAGGGGGTTGCCGGAAATTGCGTGCCGACCTGCGCGGACCTTCGCGGGGACGACTCTGTCCGGGGAAGCCTCAGCTGTCCAGCGGCAGTTGCTGGACCAGCAGCTTTCCGGCCATGGTCACTCCGCCGTCCATCGCGATGGCGAGCCCCTCGGCGTAGACGTGCGGTCCTTCGACCACCGGGCCGCCGGTGTCCTCCCCTTCCTCGGAGCCGACTTCGCCCAGCAGGTACGGAATGGGGCTGTGGCCGTGAACGACACGGGTGCCGCCGTACGTATCGAGAAGGGAGCGAACGGCGTCTGCGCCGCCCTCGTCGCGGAAGGAGAAGCGCTTGGTGAACTTGCGGAACAGGTCCCAGCACTCGTCCGCGTCGTTGCGGGTGAGCGTCTCGCGGACGGTGTCGTTGACCGCCTCGATCGAGTCGCCGTAGTCGAGGTAGGCGGTGGTGTCGGAATGCACGAGCAGATAGCCGTCGACCATCTCGACGGCGTCGAGCCGGGCCATCCACTGCAGATGGTGGTCCTGGAGGCGGTCCATGTCGGTCTTCTGGCCGCCGTTGAGGAGCCATGCCGCCTGGAACGTGGCCGTACCCGCACCGGAGTTGACGGGGGTGTCGCCGAACCGCTTGGCGCCGAGCAGCAGCAGCTCGTGGTTGCCCATCAGGGCCTTGCAGTAGCCGCCGGCCGCGGCTGCCTCCGCCGACAGCCGCATGACCAGGTCGATGACGCCGATGCCGTCGGGGCCGCGGTCGGTGAAGTCGCCCAGGAACCACAGCCGAGCGGTGCCGGCGCACCACTGGCCGGCACCGTCGATGAGCCCTTGCTCCTGGAGGGCGGCGACCAGCTCGTCGAGATAGCCGTGGACGTCCCCGACGACGTACAGCGGGCCGGGGCCGGTCACGGGCTGCTGGGGCACGTGCGGGGCAGCAGCCGGTTCGACCGGGACCTGCACCGTGTCACCCCGATTGATGACGGGCAGGTCGCGCTGAGTGGGTGTGTACCCCTCCGGGTACGGCTCGGGGTACGCCTCCTCGACGGGCGGGGCGGTGTCGCCGGGGTGGGTGCCGTGGGCGTACGGACCGGTCTCGTGGACGTACGCGGGCACCCGGAAGTCGCGCAACGTCGCCGTCCGCTCCGCCTCGGGTCCCTGACCGGCCCCCTGAGTCATCAGACCCCTCCACCATCGCGCCGCATCTGCACCGCTTCGGACTGCCTGGTCGCAGCGGCCCGCGGTGTCGTGCGCCCATCATAGGAATCCGCGTCGCGCCGTGTGATGACCCAGGGGTGGTGAATCGGAGCAAGACTCCGGTTCACCGCGGCTTTCGCCCCGTTTGGGCAGGGGTTCGACCCCGTGCCGATCGGCTGACGGCGATCCGCCGACCACCGTCACCGTGTCTGGCGACCACCGTCACCGCGTCCGTCGGCCGCTGTCACGTCGTCCGCCGGCCGCCGATATCCGGCGGCCGGCGGGTGGACTATCCCTTTTCCGGGGTTCGTGGCGGGCTCACCGTCGTACGCGGCGGCCGGCGCTGGGACGAGGTGCGCACGATCAGTTCGGTCGGTATCACCTGCTCGACCGGCCGGTCCGAATCGACCCCCTCGATGGCGTCGATGAGGAGCTGGACCACCGCCGTCCCGATGCGGCGCGGCTTCAGCGAGAGGGTGGTGATGGGCGGCTCGGTGTTGGCGTAGACCGTGGACTCGCTGCAGCACACCAGCAGCAGGTCCTCGGGGACGCGCAGTCCGTAGCGGCGGGCGGCGGCGAGCAGGTCGGTGCCGTTGGGGTCGAAGAGGCCGTAGACGGCGTCCGGCCGGTCCGGGCGGGCGAGCAGCCGGTCGGCGGCCACGGCGCCCGCGCACGGGTCGTGCGCCGGGTATGCCTCGTACACCGGATCCTGGCCGACGCGTTCGCACCAGTGCAGGTAGGCGGTGGTCGACAGATGGGTGTACGTGTCCGTGGTCGTGCCCGTGAGCAGGCCGATCCGGCGGGCGCCCGCGTCGGCGAGGTGGTCGAGGATGCCGAGGACCGCGGCCTCGTGGTCGTTGTCCACCCACGCGGTGACCGGGAGCGAGCCGGCCGGGCGGCCGTCGGAGACGACCGGCAGGCCCTGCCGGACGAGTTCGCTGACCACCGGGTCCTGGTCGGAGGGGTCGATGACGACCGTGCCGTCCAGGGCGACGTTCGACCACACGTCGTGCCGCGAGGTCGCGGGCAGGATGACGAGGGCGTAGCCGCGGGCGAGCGCGGCCGAGGTGGCGGCTCGCGCCATCTCGGCGAAGTACGCGAACTCCGTGAAGGTGAAAGGTTCATCCCCGTACGTCGTCACGGTAAGGCCGATCAGGCCCGACTTGCCGGTACGGAGGGTGCGGGCGGCGGCCGAGGGTCGGTACCCCAGCCGGTCGGCGACCTCGCGGACGTGGCGCCGGGTGGCATCCGGGAGCCGGCCCTTGCCGTTGAGGGCGTCGGAGACGGTCGTGATGGAGACTCCGGCGGCGGCGGCCACGTCTCTGATGCCCGCCCGACCCGGTCGGCTGCCTCGACGTGAGGTTTCCGCGCGGCTCACCTGGTGCTTCCCTGCTGCTGTCATGGCGAGCCGATAGTAGGGCTCATGCGGTGGGGTAGGGCGGACGCATATGCACGCGTTGACAGGCACGTTTCTGCATGGTCATTCCCCAGCAACTGCCTTTGAATTCAAGGAAGTTAAGCGCTCCCATGGCAGGACGTGACGTGTCGACGCACACGAGCCTGCCAACCGTCCGATGTTTCGAAGAGGTCTCAACTCACCTGCACGGGGGATGCGCGCCAGGGCGTGAGCCACCGGCGCGTAGATATATGTATGGCACGCCCCCCGATACGTACGCCTTCGTACGGTCATGCCCTCGATGCCCCTGGGGGCGATCGGGTTCGCTGCACACCTGTACGCACTGGGGCCGAATCCTCATAAGGTGAGCAGCATTGGATGCCGGCGGCGTTGACGGTCCGCCGGTGGTCGCGAGGAGGACTGCGGTGAGCGAGACGAGCCCCAAGCTGCGCGCGGAGCTGGAGGGTATCCCCACCTACAAGCCGGGCAAGCCTGCCGCGGCCGGCGGCCCCGTCGCCTACAAGCTGTCCTCCAACGAGAACCCCTATCCGCCGTTGCCCGGCGTGATGGAGAGCGTGACCGCGGCGGCATGCGTCTTCAACCGCTACCCGGACATGGCGTGCACCGGCCTGATGAACGAGTTGGCGGAACGCTTCGCCGTCCCGCTCTCCCACCTGGCCACCGGCACCGGTTCGGTCGGCGTCGCCCAGCAGCTGATACAGGCGACCAGTGGGCCCGGCGACGAGGTCATCTACGCATGGCGGTCGTTCGAGGCGTACCCGATCATCACGCAGATCAGCGGCGCCCGGTCGGTGCAGGTGCCGCTCACGCCCGGCGATGTGCACGACCTGGACGCCATGGCGGACGCGATCACCGACCGGACCCGTCTGATCTTCGTCTGCAACCCCAATAACCCGACGGGCACGGTCGTGCGGCGGGCGGAACTGGAACGCTTCCTGGACCGGGTGCCCAGTGATGTCCTGGTGGTGCTGGACGAGGCGTACCGGGAGTTCATCCGCGACATCGAGGTGCCTGACGGCGTCGAGCTGTACCGGAACCGGCCCAACGTCTGCGTCCTCAGGACGTTCTCCAAGGCGTACGGGCTCGCTGGTCTGCGCGTCGGTTTCGCTATCGCACACGAGCCGGTGGCGGCGGCGCTGCGCAAGACGGCGGTGCCGTTCGGTGTGAGCCAGATCGCACAGGAGGCGGCGATCGCCTCGCTGCGTGCCGAGGACGAGCTGCTGGGCCGGGTCGGCTCGCTGGTGTGCGAGCGCACCCGTGTGGTCGACACGCTGCGGGCCCAGGGCTGGACCGTGCCGGAGACCCAGGCGAACTTCGTGTGGCTGCGGCTGGGGGAGCGGACGGCCGCGTTCGCGGCGGCCTGTGAGGAGCACGGTGTCGTGGTCCGGCCGTTCCCGGGCGAGGGTGTGCGGGTCACGGTCGGGGAGACCGAGGCGAACGACATCTTCCTGAAGGTCACGGAGGGGTTCCGCAAGGAGCTGTAGCTGTGTAGCGCTCGTCGTAGTGCTCGTCTTCGTCCAGCTTCACGCGTACGGGGGTGCCGCCCCGGCACGGTCGCCAGACCGCCCGGTCCGGCGCCCCCGTCCATGCGCCCAGGCGCACTGTCGACCCGGAGCACCAGGGCACCCAGAGCGCCGCAGCGCCAGCTCGATGACCTGCCACGCGCCTGTTTCACGTGAAACAGGCGCCCGCGACAGCGGCCCGGCGACCCCCCGTTTCCATGTCGAAAATCGGTAGGTCATAATGGCTTGTGAATGTGAACGCATTCACAAGCCTGTCGAGTAAGGAGACTGGCGACGTGGAGTTGGCTTTGGCGCCAGAGACACTGGCACGCTGGCAGTTCGGCATCACCACCGTCTACCACTTCCTGTTCGTTCCGCTGACGATCTCCCTGGCCGCCCTCACGGCCGGCCTGCAGACCGCCTGGGTGCGCACGGAGAAGGAGAAGTACCTCAGGGCGACGAAGTTCTGGGGCAAGCTCTTCCTGATCAACATCGCGATGGGTGTGGTCACCGGCATCGTGCAGGAGTTCCAGTTCGGCATGAACTGGTCGGACTACTCCCGCTTCGTCGGTGACATCTTCGGCGCCCCGCTCGCCTTCGAGGCGTTGATCGCCTTCTTCTTCGAGTCCACCTTCATCGGCCTGTGGATCTTCGGCTGGGACAAGCTGCCCAAGAAGATCCACCTGGCCTGCATCTGGATGGTGTCGATCGGAACGATCCTGTCGGCCTACTTCATCCTCGCGGCCAACTCGTGGATGCAGCACCCCGTCGGCTACCGGATCAACAAGGCGAAGGGACGCGCGGAACTCACCGACTTCTGGGCCGTCCTGACCCAGAACACCGCCCTCAGCCAGGCCTTCCACACGCTCTCCGCGGCCTTCCTCACCGGTGGCGCGTTCATGGTCGGTATCGCCGCCTACCACCTGGCCCGCAAGAAGAACATCCGTGAGATGAAGACCTCACTGCGGCTGGGCCTCATCACCGTGGTCATCGCCGGACTGCTCACCGCGGTCAGCGGTGACACCCTCGGCAAGGTCATGTTCAAGCAGCAGCCGATGAAGATGGCCGCCGCCGAGGCGCTGTGGGACGGTCAGAAGCCGGCACCGTTCTCGATCTTCGCCTACGGCGATGTGGACAAGGGCCACAACACGGTCGCCATCGAGATCCCGGGCCTGTTGTCCTTCCTCGCCAACGACGACTTCACCTCGTACGTCCCCGGCATCAACGACGTCAACAAGGCCGAGCAGCAGAAGTTCGGACCCGGCGACTACCGGCCCAACATCCCGGTCGCCTTCTGGGGTTTCCGCTGGATGATCGGCTTCGGCATGGCGTCCTTCGCCATCGGCCTGGCCGGACTCTGGCTGACCCGCAAGAAGTTCATGCTGCCCCAGCACCTGCGGGTCGGCGACGACGAGGTGCCGCACCTGGTCCTGTTCCGGAACAAGGCACTGGGCCCGAAGCTCACCACCTGGTACTGGCGCATCGCGATCTGGACCCTGGCCTTCCCGCTGATCGCCAACTCCTGGGGCTGGATCTTCACCGAGATGGGCCGCCAGCCCTGGGTCGTCTACGGCGTCCTGCAGACCCGGCACGCGGTCTCCCCCGGTGTCTCCCAGGGCGAGGTCATCACCTCGATGATCGTCTTCACCTCGCTGTACGCCATCCTCGCCGTCGTCGAGGTCAAGCTGCTCGCCAAGTACGTCAAGGCCGGCCCGCCCGAGCTGACGGAAGCCGACCTCAACCCGCCCACGAAGATCGGCGGCGACACCCGTGACGCCGACAAGCCGATGGCCTTCTCGTACTAGGCCCCGGGTCAAGGGAGCGCACTGTCATGCAACTACACGACGTCTGGTTCGTCCTGATCGCCGTCCTGTGGACCGGCTACTTCTTCCTGGAGGGCTTCGACTTCGGGGTCGGCATCCTCACCAAGCTGCTGGCCCGCGACCGGCCGGAGAAGCGGGTGCTGATCAACACCATCGGACCCGTCTGGGACGGCAACGAGGTCTGGCTGCTCTCGGCGGGCGGTGCGACCTTCGCCGCCTTTCCCGAGTGGTACGCCACCCTCTTCTCCGGCTTCTACCTGCCCCTGCTGGTCATCCTGGTCTGTCTCATCGTGCGGGGCGTCGCCTTCGAGTACCGGGCCAAGCGGCCCGAGGAGAACTGGCAGCACAACTGGGAGACGGCGATCTTCTGGACCTCGCTGGTCCCGGCGTTCCTGTGGGGCGTCGCCTTCGGGAACATCGTGCGGGGCGTGAAGATCGACCAGCACTTCGAGTACACCGGCGGCTTGGTGGACCTGCTCAACCCGTACGCCCTGCTCGGCGGCCTGGTCACGCTGACGCTGTTCACCTTTCACGGTGCGGTGTTCACGGCCCTCAAGACCGTCGGGGACATCCGGCTGCGGGCGCGCAGGCTCGCTGCCCGGACCGGTCTCCTCACCGCCGGGCTGGCGCTGGTCTTCCTGCTGTGGACACAGGCCCACAGCGGTGACGGCAAGAGCCTGGTCGCCCTGATCATGGCGGTCGCGGCACTGCTCGCGGCACTCGTCGCGAATCAGGCGGGACGCGAGGGATGGTCGTTCGCCCTGTCCGGGATCACCATCGTGGCGACCGTGGCGATGCTCTTCCTGTCGCTCTTCCCGAACGTCATGCCCTCCACGCTCAACAGTGACTGGAGCCTCACGGTCACCAACGCCTCGTCGAGCCCGTACACCCTGAGGATCATGACCTGGTGCGCGGCGATCGCCACGCCGATCGTCATGCTCTACCAGGGGTGGACCTACTGGGTGTTCCGCAAGCGGATCGGTACCCAGCACATCGCCGAAGCCGCGCACTGAGTCCGCCAGGGGTGTGTTTCACGTGGAACCAATCGATCCGCGGCTGCTGCGATACGCCCGCGCCACCCGGCTCTTCCTGGTGGCGGTCGTCGGCCTGGGTGCCGTCGGGGCGGGACTCCTCATCGCCCAGGCCATGCTCATCTCCGAGGTGGTGGTCGGAGCCTTCCAGCACGGCCACCCGGCAGCGGAGTTGCGCACCCCCCTGCTGTTGCTGGTGGCCGTGGCGGCCGGCCGGGGCCTGGTCTCCTGGCTCACCGAACTCGCCGCGCACCGGGCGAGTGCGGCGGTGAAGTCCGAGCTGCGCGGGCGGCTCCTGGACCGTGCGGCAGCGCTCGGCCCGGGCTGGGTGAGCGGCCGGCGGACCGGTTCGCTGGTCACCCTGGCCACGCGGGGGGTCGACGCCCTCGACGACTACTTCTCGCGCTACCTGCCGCAGCTGGGACTCGCGGTGGTCGTGCCGGCGGCGGTACTGGCACGGATCGTCACCGAGGACTGGGTGTCGGCGGCGATCATCGTGGGCACCCTGCCGCTCATCCCCCTCTTCATGATGCTGATCGGCTGGGCCACCCAGTCCCGGGCCGATCGGCAGTGGCGGCTGCTGTCCCGGCTGTCCGGGCACTTCCTGGACGTCGTCGCCGGGCTGCCCACGCTGAAGGTGTTCGGCCGGGCCAAGGCGCAGGCCGAGTCCATCCGCCGGATCACCGGTGAGTACCGGCAGGCGACCATGCGGACCCTGCGCATCGCCTTCCTGTCCTCCTTCGCGCTGGAGCTGCTGGCCACGCTGTCGGTGGCGCTGGTCGCCGTGACCATCGGCATGCGGCTCGTCCACGGGGACATGGACCTGTACACCGGACTGGTCATCCTGGTGCTGGCACCCGAGGCGTATCTGCCGCTGCGCCAGGTGGGCGCGCAGTTCCACGCGGCGGCGGAGGGGCTGGCCGCGGCCGAGGAGATCTTCGCCGTGCTGGAGACGCCCGTTCCGGCGTCCGGCTCGGGCGCGGTGCCGACGGGAGCCCTGACCTTCGAGGGAGTGCGGGTGCGGTACCCGGGGCGGTCCTCGGACGCGGTCAGCGGCGCGTCCTTCACCGTCGCCCCCGGTGAGACCGTCGCGCTGGTCGGACCGAGTGGTGTGGGCAAGTCGACGCTGCTGAACGTCCTGCTGGGATTCGTACGGCCCACCGAGGGCCGGGTGCGCATCGGCGCGGCCGATCTCGCCGACGTGGATCTGGAGCGGTGGCGGGCCCGGATCGCCTGGGTGCCGCAGCGACCGCACCTGTATGCCGGGACGATCGCCGAGAACGTCCGGCTGGCCCGGCCCGACGCCGCCGACGACGCCGTACGGCAAGCGCTGCGGGACGCGGGGGCGCTGGACTTCGTGGACGCCCTGCCCGAGGGCGCCGGCACGGTGCTCGGGGAGGACGGGGCCGGACTGTCCGCCGGTCAGCGCCAGCGGCTCGCGCTGGCCCGGGCGTTCCTGGCCGACCGGCCCGTGCTGCTGCTCGACGAGCCGACGGCCGCGCTGGACGGGGCGACCGAGGCCGACATCGTCGCGGCGGTGCGACGGCTGGCGGTGGGGCGCACGGTCCTGCTCGTGGTGCACCGGCCGGCGTTGCTGGACGTGGCGGACCGGGTGGTCCGGCTGAAGGAGACCGGCTCTCCCGCCTCGGCGGCCGCGGTCTCCCGTCCCGGCCTTCCGGGCACGCGCTCCGTCGAGGTGGCGTCGGACGGCGGCCCTCTCGCGGCCGGGTCCGGCACCGACGTCGCGAAGTCACACCGGGGCGTCCTCGCCCGCGTCCGGGCGCTGTCCGGGCCCCGGCGTGGCCGGCTCCTGCTCGCGCTGCTGCTGGGAAGTCTGGCGCTGGGCAGTGCCGTAGGGCTGATGGCCACCTCCGGATGGCTGATCTCGCGGGCCTCGCAGCAGCCGCCCGTGCTGTATCTGATGGTGGCCGTGACGGCGACGCGGGCCTTCGGGATCGGGCGCGCCGTCTTCCGGTACGCCGAGCGGCTGGTGTCGCACGACGCGGTGCTGCGGATGCTCGCCGACACCCGGGTCGCCGTGTACCGGCGGCTGGAACGGCTGGCGCCCGCCGGTCTGCGTACCGCCCGCCGGGGTGATCTGCTGACCCGGCTGGTCGCCGACGTGGACGCGATCCAGGACTACTGGCTGCGCTGGCTGCTGCCCGCCGGGGTCGCGGTGGCCGTCTCCGCCGCCTCCGTCGCCTTCATGGCGTGGCTGTTGCCCGAGGCAGGTGCCGTCCTCGCGGCGGGTCTGCTGGCGGCTGGCGTCGGTGTGCCGCTGCTGACCACCGGGGTGGCCCGGCGCGCCGAACTGCGGCTGGCGCCCGCCCGTGGGCTCCTCGCGACCCGGGTGACCGACCTGCTCACCGGTACCGCCGAACTGACGGTCGCGGGCGCGCTGCCCGCCCGTACGGACGCGGCCCGGCGGGCGGACGGGACGCTCACCCGCATCGCCTCGCGTTCCGCGGCCGCCACCGCGCTCGGCGACGGGCTCACCGCGCTGCTCTGCGGCCTGACCGTCGCGGCCACCGCGCTGGTGGGCGCACAGGCGGTCGCCGGGGGCCGGCTGAGCGGAGTGGCGATGGCCGTTCTCGTCCTCACCCCCCTGGCCGTCTTCGAAGCCGTGCTCGGTCTGCCGCTGGCCGCGCGGTACCGGCAGCGGGTGCGCAGGAGCGCGGAACGCGTGTACGAGGTGCTGGACGCCGCCGAGCCCGTGCGCGAGCCGGAACGGCCCCGGCAGGCGCCCGCCTCGCCCTTCCCGGTCGCGGTCAGGGGTCTGGCCGCCCGCCATGCGGGGCAGCACCGGGAGGCGGTCGCCGGGATCGACCTCACGCTGACGCAGGGCCGCCGGGTCGCCGTGGTCGGGCCGTCCGGGTCCGGTAAGACGACCCTCGCGCAGGTGCTGCTCAGGTTCCTCGATCCGGACGCGGGCTCCTACACCCTCGCGGGCGTGGACGCGTGCGCGCTCGACGGTGACGACGTACGACGCCTGGTGGGCCTGTGTGCCCAGGACGCGCACCTCTTCGACAGCTCGGTCCGCGAGAACCTGCTGCTCGCGAGGAGGGATGCCACCGAGGCCGACCTGCGTGACGCACTGGGCCGGGTCCGGCTGCTCGACTGGGTGGACGGGCTGCCCGACGGGCTGGACACGTTCGTCGGGGAGCACGGGGCGAGGGCGTCCGGCGGACAGCGGCAGCGGCTGGCGCTGGCCCGCGCACTGCTCGCGGACTTCCCCGTCCTCGTCCTGGACGAGCCCGCCGAGCACCTGGACCTGCCCACGGCCGACGCGCTCACCGCCGATCTGCTGGCCGCCACCGAGGGCCGTACGACGCTGCTCATCACCCACCGGCTGGCGGGACTCGACGCCGTGGACGAGGTGATGGTGCTCGACGAGGGGCGGGTGGTGCAGCGGGGGCCGTACGCGGACCTGGTCGCCGTGGACGGGCCGCTGCGTGCGATGGCGGAGCGGGAGGCGGAGGCGGAGTCGCTGGTGGGGGCGCGGTAACGGGGGGAGCGGGCGCTGCGCCCACGGGCGCTACACCCGTTGGGCCAGCATCCGCTCGATCACCACGGCCACGCCGTCGTCGTTGTTGGCGACCGTCCGGCCGGAGGCGGCGGCGATCACGTCCGGGTGGGCGTTGCCCATCGCGTAGGACTGGCCGGCCCAGGTCAGCATCTCGACGTCGTTGGGCATGTCGCCGAAGGCGACGACCTCTTCGTGCGAGATGCCGCGTTCGGCGCAGCACAGGGCCAGCGTGCTGGCCTTGGAGACGCCGGGCCCGCTGAGTTCGAGCAGGGCGCTGGGGCTGGACCGGGTGACGTTGGCCCGTTCGGCGACGGCCAGGCGGGCGAGGGTGAGGAAGGCGTCGGGGTCGAGATCCGGGTGGTAGGCGAGGATCTTGAGGACGGGCTCGTCGGCGCCGGGGCCGCCGGCCGCGAGGAGTTTCTCGGCGGGCAGGAGGTTGTCGGGTATCTCCATGTGCAGCTTGGGATAGTCCGGCTCCTGGTGGAAGCCGTATGTCTGTTCCACGGCGAACACCGTGCCGGGCGCCGCCTCGCGCAGCAGGCGTACGGCGTCGAGCGCGTTCTCGCGGGCCAGCTCGCGGATCTTCACGAAGCGGTGGGCGCCGGGGCCGCCGTGCAGGTCGACCACGGCGGCGCCGTTGCCGCAGATGGCCAGGCCGTGTCCGTGCACATGGTCGCTGACGACGCCCATCCAGCGGGCCGGGCGGCCGGTGACGAAGAAGACCTCGATGCCCGCCTCCTCGGCGGCGGCCAGCGCGGCGACGGTTCTCGGGGAGACGGACTTGTCGTCGCGCAGCAGGGTGCCGTCGAGATCGGTGGCGATCAGCCGTGGCGGGAGGGCGGCGGCCGGGGTCTCGGGCTGTCGAGTCGCTGAGGTCACCGGGCCATTCTCGCGCATATGCCCGCACGGTCGTGCGGGAGTTCGCACAGATGAGTCACAGTGGCGTCACGCATCGCGTCCGGACCGGCTCAGCGCGGCCGGGTCGGCCGCCGCGTATGCCTCGGACCCTGCGCATGCCGTCGGTGTCATGCACCGCCCCCGGCGGCGCCCCCCGCTCAGACCACCGCTCGACCTGGTGGCTGTGCGAACTGCGCTTCGTGGAGCCGCGCGTATGCGCCTCCCGCCGAGAGCAGCATGTCGTGAGTGCCGTGTTCGACGATCCTGCCCGATTCCATGACGAGGATGACGTCCGCGTTGCGGATGGTCGACAGCCGGTGGGCGATGACGAAGCTCGTGCGTCCCGTTCTCAGTTCGGCGAGGGCCTGTTGGATGAAGGCCTCGGTGCGGGTGTCCACCGAGCTGGTCGCTTCGTCCAGGACGAGGATCTCGGGCTCGGCGAGATAGGCCCGGGCTATGGTGATCAGCTGCTTCTCGCCGGCGGAGACATGGGAGCCTTCGTCGTCCATGACGGTGTCGTAGCCGTCGGGCAGCGTGCGCACGAACCGGTCGACGTGCGTGGCCTTGGCCGCCTCGACGATTTTGTCGATGGGGGTGTCCGGGGCGCCGTAGGCGATGTTCTCGGCGATGGTGCCGCCGAAGAGCCAGGTGTCCTGGAGGACCATGCCGATGTGTGAGCGCAGTTCCTCGCGTGGCATCGCGGCGGTGTCGACGTCGTCGAGGGTGATGCGGCCGCTGTCGACCTCGTAGAAGCGCATCAGCAGATTCACCAAGGTGGTCTTGCCCGCGCCCGTCGGACCGACGATGGCCACCGTCTGGCCGGGGCGCACGACGAAGGAGAGATCCTCGATCAGCGGCTTGTCGGCCTCGTATCGGAAGGAGACGTTCTCGAAGGCGACCTTGCCGCGGACGGGCTTGCGGAGCACCGTGCCGACCACGTCGGCAGCCTGTTCGTCGGCGTCGAGGAGTTCGAAGACGCGCTCCGCGGAGGCCACGCCGGACTGCACCATGTTCGCCATCGACGCCAACTGTGCGAGTGGCTGGCCGAACTGCCGTGCGTACTGCACGAACGCCTGCACGTCACCGATCGACAGCGCACCGGCGGCGACCCGCAGGCCGCCCACGACGGCGACCATCACGTAGGTGAGGTTGCCGATGAACATCATCGCCGGCTGGATCAGACCGGAGGTGAACTGGGCCTGGTGACTGGCCCGGAAGAGCTCTTCGTTCTCCTCCCGGAACGTTTCCGCCGCTTCCCGCTGCCGGCCGAAGACCTCCACCAGCATGTGGCCGGTGTACATCTCCTCTATGTGGCTGTTGAGTCTGCCCGTCGACTGCCACTGCGCGACGAAGTGGGGCTGTGCCCGCTTGCCGACCTTGGCGGTGAGCACGACCGACACCGGCACGGTCACCAGTGCGACGAGGGCCAGCAGCCAGGAGATCCAGAACATCATCGCCAGCACTCCGACGAGCGTCAGCAGCGAGGCGACGATGTGGCCGAGGGTCTGCTGCAGCGTCGTGGCGATGTTGTCGATGTCATTGGTCGCGCGGGAGAGCACCTCACCCCGCGGCTTCGTGTCGAAGTAGCTCAGTGGCAGCCGCCCGAGCTTCCCCTCGACCTCCTCGCGCAGCCGGAACACCGCCCGCTGCACCACCGTGGTGACGGTACGGGCCTGGATGTAGCCGAGGACCGACGCCACGGCGTAGATCAGCAGCGCCCACAGCAGGATCCGGCCGAGCGCGTCGAAATCGACTCCGTGGCCCGGTACGACGTCCAGCCGCCCGATCATGTCGGCAAGGGTCCGCTGCCCGTGCGCACGCAGGGTTCCGACCGCCTGTTCCTTGGTGATCCCGGCGGGCAGCCGCCGTCCCACCACTCCCGCGAAGATCAGGTCGGTCGCACGGCCGAGGATCTTCGGCCCGACGACGGAAAGGGCCACGCTGCCGGTGGCCAGCGCCAAGGAGCCGACCAGCAGCGGCCGTTCGGGACGCACTGTGCGGACGAGCCGTTCGAGGGTTCCGAGTGTCCGGGGCGTGCCCTGCGCCGGATGGCTCATGCGGCTTCCTCCTCGGTGAGCTGGGAGAGAACGATCTCTCGGTAGGTCTCGTTGGTTTCCCTGAGGGCGCAGTGGGTTCCGGTGCCGACCACGCGTCCCTCGTCGAGCACGACGATGCGGTCGGCATCGCGGATGGTCGCCACGCGCTGGGCGACGATCAGCACGGTCGCGTCACCGGTTTCACGGGCGAGAGCGGCCCGCAGGCGAGCGTCGGTGACCTGGTCGAGCGCGGAGAAGGAGTCGTCGAAGAGGTAGATCTGCGACTTGCACACCAGGGCCCGGGCGATGGCCAGCCGCTGGCGCTGGCCACCGGAGACGTTGGAACCGCCCTGCGCGATGGGCGCGTCGAGCCCCTTGCCCGTCGCTTCGACGAAGTCGCGTGCCTGCGCGACGTCGAGGGCGTGCCAGAGTTCCTCGTCGGTGGCGTCCGGGCGGCCGTAGCGGAGGTTCGAGGCGACGGTCCCGGAGAAGAGGTAGGGCTGCTGGGGCACGATGGACACGGCCGCGGAGCGTGTGGCGGAGTCCAGTTCACGTACGTCCACGCCGTCGATACGGACGGTGCCGGATGTGGCGTCGAACAGACGCACCGCCAGGCCGACCAGCGTGGACTTGCCGCTGCCCGTCGAGCCGATGACGGCGGTGACCTCCCCGGGCCGGGCGTCGAAGGAGATGTCCTTGAGCACGGGCTCGTCGGCCCCCGGATAGCGGAACCCGACGCCGGTGAACTCCAGACGGCACGGCCCCCGCAACTCCGTGACCGGTACGGGGGGCGGCTGGACGCTGGAGTCCGTCGACAGGACCTCGTGGATGCGCTCGGCGCACACCTCGGCGCGCGGCACCATCATGAACATGACGGTGGCCATCATGACCGCCATGAGGATCTGGCTCAGATAGCTCAGGAACGCCGTGAGCGCACCGATCTGCATGTGCCCTTCGTCGATGCGGCGGCCGCCGAACCACACCACGGCGATGCCGGCGCCGTTGATCACCAGCATGACGGCGGGGGACATGAGTGCCATGAGCCGTCCGGTGCTCAGGGACATGTCGCGCAGGCCGGTGTTGGTGCCGGTGAAGCGTTCGCGTTCGTGCCGGTCCCGGACGAAGGCCCGGATCACCCGGACGCCGGTGATCTGTTCCCGCAGCACGCGGTTGACCTGGTCGATCTGCTCCTGCAGCCCGCGGACCAGCGGGCGCATGCCGCGAAGAACCAGCACCACGACGACGGTGAGCACCGGCACGACCAGCAGGAGAAGAGCGGACAGCGGCACGTCCTGACGGAGTGCCATGACGATGCCGCCGACGCACATGACGGGCGCCGTCACCATCAGCGTGAGCGCCATGAGCACCAGCATCTGGACCTGCTGGACGTCGTTGGTGGTCCGGGTGATCAGGGAGGCGGCCCCGAAGCGGCTCAGCTCGGCACCGGAGAAGGACTGGACACGCCCGAAGACGGCGGCACGCAGGTCGCGACCGACAGCCGCGGAGATGCGGGCACCGAGCAGGACGGCACCGAGAAGACAGACGATCTGCAGCAGGGTCACCGCGGTCATGACCCCGCCGGTACGCAGCACGTACGCCGTGTCGCCCTTCACGATGCCTTTGTCGACGATGTCCGCGTTGAGGGACGGGAGGAAGAGCGTCGCGAGAGTCTGGGCCAGCTGGAACAGCACGAGCAGTGTCATCGGCCGGACATAGGGCTGTAGATGGGGCCGTGCGAGTCTGATGAGCACGCGAATACTTTCAGGATCGGATGGATCGGACCTGAGCGCCGATGTGTGGACGGTGGCCGGACGCAGGCGTCTCATCGGCTCCGGCACGGGGCGTTCCCGTCGCCGGATGCCACGTTAAATTGCCCGGGCTGCCCAGGAAACGGGAATCCGCGCCGTATGGCTGGCATTGCGGTGCCACGCGGTGGCAGCGACATGCCAGCCTGGAATGTGGCGCAGCGGTGCGGGCAGCTGACAGTGTTGTCCGTGCACGATGGTGCACGGGGGATATTCATGGGGGCTCTCGCGCATGGTGCGGCCGACGCTGCTGCCATGCGACTTCCCCGACCCTCGCATGATTCGGCTGCAGGTGTCTGTAAGCGCTCGGGGGAAATGATGGCGAAGGTCGGGTACGCTCCGTCGGACCTCGATTCCGTTCCGGAAGTGGATTCGCTGCTGGAGCGTCTTGGTCTCGGGGCGTTCGACAGGGGGACGCTCGCGTCCGCACCGGGACGCAACGATGCGTGGACCGGGACCACGACCGGGGGACACAAGGTCTTCGCCAAGCGGCTCCGGGGCCCCGAGGACGACGTACGCGGACGCCTGGCCAGACTGCTCGCGTTCGAGAGCTTCGCAGGTGGCGGGCGACTGGGCGCCCTGAACCACCCCGTCATGCTGGGCAGCGACCTCGCCGCCGGGCTGGTCGTCTTCGAGTGCGTCGACGGTGCGCGCAACGGCGCGGAGCTGATGGTCGACCAGACCTTCGACGACGCCCTCGCGTTTTCCGCCGGTCAGGCGATCGGCAGTGTGCACGCCACTGATCCCGGTGCCGCGGAGTTGGAGACCGAACCGCCCTCCCTTCCTGCCCCGCATCTTCTTCGCGGAATTCCGGAGAGCATTTTCGGCAATATGAGCTTCGGGCAGATTTCGGCGTGGACTCTGATGCAGAACGACCCAGAGCTGATCGAGGGGGTGGAATCGCTCCTCGATGCGGAGCGTCGTGCGGAAAAGGTACCGGCACACTGCGATCTGAGAGTGGACCAGTTCCTTGTCCGTAATGACGTGCTGTATATAGCAGACTGGGAGGAATTTCGCCTCGCGGATGCCGCCCGCGATGTCGGCGGGTTCGCTGGAGAATGGCTCTACCGGTCGATCCTCGACATTGTCACGACACGTGGAGAGGCGGAGGGCGGCTCGGCTTTCGTGGACTTCGAGCTGACGCACGATCTGATCGTCAGCCGCGGTGTCGAGAAGCTGGAGCGACTCCGTCCGCGTATCGAGCACTTCTGGCGCGGTTATCGCAGCGTACGCCCGCAGGCCGGTGCCGGCCTGCGGGAACGCGCGACGGCCTTCGCCGGCTGGCACGCGCTGGACCGGCTCATGGCAAGTGCGTCCCGGACCTCCCGTCTTTCCGGGATCGAGCGGGCCGCCGCCGGAGTGGGGCGGGCTGCCCTGCTCGCCCCCGCGAGGTTCGCCACCACTCTTGGACTGGAGGAGACCGTATGACGGCCACGGACACCCTGTCGCTGCCCGGGCAGCTCCACCGGGTACTGGACCAGGTGCGGATCGCCGAAGAAGTCACGGCCGCCACCGTGGGGGACCGGGAGATCGAGGCGGACAACGCACGCGATCTGCAAAGGCTGCTCTCGGCCGCGCTGTACGACGTTCTCCATGCCGGCATGGACGCCGAGCCCGGACCACTTCCGTTCCACATCCGGTCACCGGAGTTCGAAAGGCGGCTCGCCGGTGCCGTTCCCCACCGGTCGACCCAGGCGCCGGCGGTCGTCTGCGCCACTCCCGGGGCAGGGGACGACTCGGTTCTCCTCCGGCGCGACGGCGTGCGGGTGTGGACGGCACGGGACAAGGTGCTGACTCCCGGCCCGCTGGTCGAGGGGCAGCACGTCATGGTCTCGGCCGCGGCGGCCAGGCCCGCCCTGTCTCCGGGGTTCTTCCTGGTCGACGGCTCGCAGCCGGTGCTGCGACGTGGCCCGGTGCTGCGGGTCTACGTCCATCTCACCGATCCGGAAAGTGCCGTGGAAACGTGGCGCGCCGCTCTGCGGCTCCTGGAGGACGGGCAGGCGCACTACCGGGCGAAGGTCTTGTCCAGCGGGCGGTTGTACCCGCGCCGGGATGCGCTGGTGGTGTACCTGCGGGACGGATCGTGGGACCTCGCGGGAGTCCTGGCGGAAGCGCTGGACGGCCGGCCGGGCATCGGAGACGGCGTCTCGCTGTTCGCCCGCCCGCTGGCGAAGGGCGTCGCCGCGGCCTGGGAGCCCAGCGACCGGCGCACGGGCATGCAGGGGCTGAGTTTCGGCCAGCACCGGGCGGGCGTGCTCGCCCACGCCCTGATCGACCATGCGAAGGGCGCGGGCCCGCTGCACGAGAAGGTCGCCGAACGGTTCGCCGAAGCCGGAATCGCCTTGGGGGACCTGGCGGCCAATACCGATTCACCGGAGGGCGTCATCTGACGCGTCCGTATCGGTCACACCGTTCGCCATCACTGTCGGCACAGAACCGGCTTGGAGCGGTTGCAGGGAGCGAGTGCACGCGCTGCCTGCTTCCGGCCCAAACGGGTCCGGAACGAAAAACACAAGTGATCAACAAAAGGGGACGACAATGAACCACAATGCCGCCACCATGGAGCTGGTCGCCGGTTACGGCGCGTACGCCGACGTCGCCGAGCTGAACGCCGCCGCGGCCTCGGACGCGCCCGCGACCACCTTCGTCTGCGTCTCCGTCATCTCCCTGGAGAGCTCGGGCGCGTGCGCCAGTGCGGCCTCCGCCGCCGCGAGCGTCATCACCTCCACCTTCGACAAGGGCTGCTGACACCCCGTCGAAGAACACCTCGCCGGCGTGCCACGCGCCGAGGGCGAGGAACCCATTACCCCCTGCCGGTCGCCCCGGCTTCACGAAAGCAGGTTTCACCATGACGCAGAACACGATCGCCATGGAGCTCGTGTCCAGCTACGGCGCGTACGTCAGCGCGGACGGCCTGGCCGCCGACGCCCTGACCGACGCCCCGGCCACCACGCCGGCCTGTGTCGCCAGCGTCGTCTACACCGTCGAGAGCGCCGCCGCGGGCTTCTCGGTCTCGCAGGCCGTCACGGCCACGTTCGACCACGGCTGCTGAACGGACCGTTGCCGGACAGATGCTGGTGAGCCGCAGCGGGTGCCGGTGGAGACGGCGCCCGCTGCGGCGGTCTGCGTGAGTTCAGGGCTTCCCGGAAAACTCTTCCTCAAGCCACGCGGCCGACGCCAGAAATACTTGGAGAACTTCCGTGGCTGTGATTTCCGTACTCGTTCCCTTTGTGCCGCACCGGCCCGAGCATATCGTTCCGTATGCGGCATACCTGCAGTGGAGCCCGGCGCACCGCCTGTGGCAGGGACAATCGACGCTGGTGGAGGCCGGTCAGGCATTCGCCTTTGCGGCGGGCGCGGGGTTCCGGGTGCCGGTCGGGACAGGCGTGACCCTGATGCCGCTGCGCCACCCCTATGAAGCCGCGCTGCAGGCCAGGTCACTCGCCGCCACGACGGGCCACCCGGTGGTGGCGGGATTCGGGCCCGCCGCGGCGGTGTTCCAGCAGGGTCTGATGGGCGCCCCCTATGCCAGCCAGTTGACGGCCGTCGCCGAATACGTGTCCGCGGTACGGGGCCTGCTCGGAACCGACGGTGTCGAGCAGCAGGGCGAGTACTTCCCGATGCGTACGGGTCTGCATCCCCTGCCGACACCGCCGGTGGAGGTGGGGCTCGGCGTGCTCCGGCCCCGCATGGCGCGCGTCGCCGGGGAGCTCGCCGATGTCGCGATCACCTGGCTGACCCCCGCGGACTATGTCCGGGACGTGGTGTCGCCCAGCCTGCGCGAAGGTGCGGAGCGCGCGGACCGCAAGGCTCCGCGTGTGGTGTCGATCGTGCCGATGGCGGTGAGCCGTCCGGACCGCGATCCGGTACGGCTCGCCCGCGCCAGCAACACGGGCCACCTGACCATGCCGCACTACCGTGACATGCTGCGCAGGGCCGGTATCGAGACGGACCCCGCCGACCTCGTCGCCGGCGCCAAGGGACTGCTGGACGGAGGGGCCTTCCTCTACGGACCGGTCGAGGAACTGGCCGAGCGCATCCGGTACTTCTGGGCGTCCGGAGTCGACGAGGTCGTCGTCAACCTCACCGGGGTGTACGCCACGTACGGTCCCCAGACCGCGCTCCACGAGCTCGACGAGATCGTGCGGGAGGCGGCTCCGTGACCGTCGCCGGAGCGGCGGGCCTGTCGCCGCTGGGCCTGTCCCGGCTCCTTCTGGTGGTCACGGGGTCCTCGTCGGCCGCGACCATGCCCTTCTGGCTCAACTGGCTCGGCGAGATCCACCCCAAGACCGAGGTCAAGGTCGTACTGACGCGCAGCGCGCAGCGGTTCGTCACCCGGCAGGGCATGTCGGGCCACCGGTCGGGAGAGGCACTCGTCGACGTCTGGCCGGACGACGACGGCTGCGCCCGGCACGTCGAATGGGCCGAATGGGCCGAAGGGTTCCTGGTCTACCCGGCGACCTTCCACTTCCTCGCGAGGCTCGCGCTCGGCCTCGCCGACAGCCCGGCCCTGCTGGCCGCCCAGTGCACCACCGCGCCGCTGGTCGTGGCACCGGCCCTGCCGCCGGGCGGCTGGCAGAGCCCCGCGTGCGTCCACCATGTGACGGCCCTGTCGGCTCGCCCCGACACGGTCGTGCTCCCGCCGCGTCCAGGGATCAGCAAGACCACCGGACGCCCGGACGCCTGGGCTCCGGGGCTCTTCCCGCACGCCATGGACGAGTTGCAGCGCCTGCGCCATGAGCGGGCCGCCCGTCCCGGTGAGGAGGCGGACGGATGACGCCCGCGGAGGCGGGCGCCCGCAGCCCTGTCCGCTCGTACGGCACGGGGCTGCTGCGCACCACCGTACGACCCGGCCCCGAGGGCGGATGGCTGTGGCGCCGTCAGCCCGGGCCGCAGGCGCCGCGGGCCTTCGCCGCCGTGCCGGCCGCCCTCACCGGGCCGATCGCGGACCTCGGCGGCAACGGTCCGGACCGGCTGGTCCCGGGCCGGGAGGACGGCGCCGGACGCCGCTACCTGGTGACCGGCGAGGAGTCGCTGGCCGCCCGGCTGCTGCGGGACGGTCCCACGGCGGAAGCGGAGACAGCACTGCAGGGCGTCGGCACCCTGCTCGCCCGCCTGCACCGGCTGCCCCCTCCCGTCGGCGTCCCGTCCGATCGACAGGCCGGCCTGGACCGCCTCGCCCACTGGCTGTCGCGAGAGGCGGACGCGGGCCCGGCACGCGAACTCCTGCGCACGTCCCTCGGCGAGGACCGGTGGGGCGTCCTTCGCGCGTGGTATTCCGAGACGGTCGCCGACACCCGGCACGTGCTCTCCCACGGCGGCCCCTCCCTCGGCGCGGCCGTCATGGGCACGGCAGGGGTGGAACTGCTGACCGGCGAGGACCTGTGCCTGGCCCCGTGGTACGCGGACCTGGGCTGGGTGGCCGGAGAGCTGGTGGAACTCGCCTGGCAGCAGGGAGGCGACCACACACGCTGGCAGGCACTGCTGACAGCCCTCTACACCGGCTACGGCCGCGATCTCGGAGCCCGCTGGAACCGGGCCGCGGCCCTGCGCACCGCGCTTCACCTGTACGACTTCAGCTCCTACGTGGCGTGGCGGCCACAGCAGGTCCGTCGCTACGCCGGATTCCTGTCCTTTCTCATCGACCTGTGATGACGAGGCCCGAACTGTGACGACGAGACGCCAACCGACAGCCGACGAGCCGGGTGCACCGGGGCCGGTGCGCACGGTCCTGCCCAACGGACTGCGGCTCCTGCTGGCGCCCGCGCCCGAGCTGCCCCGCGTGGCCGTCTGTGTCACCTACGGGGTGGGTTTCCGCTCGGAGCGCCCCGGCGAGGAAGGACTGGCCCACCTCTTCGAGCATCTGATGTTCCGGGGCAGCGCGAGCCTGCCCGACGGCCGGTTCTACGAGCACGTCCGCCGGCTGGGCAGCGAAGCCAACGGAACCACGCACCAGGACTACACGGACTACTACCAGGTGGTCCCGTCGGCCGGCCTGGAACTCGCGCTCTTCAGCGAAGCGGACCGCATGCGCGCACCGCGGTTCACGGCACGCGTCCTCGCCGAACAGCTGGAGGGCGTCGAGGCCGAGATCAGGGAGCGCACCGTCGACCGCCCGCTCGGCGGATTTCCCTGGCCGCTGCTCCCCCAGGCCCTCTTCAGCACGCACCGTGACGCCCATGACGGATACGGCGACCCCGAACGGCTGAAGCGGACGACACTGCAGGACTGCGCCGACTTCTTCGACGCGCATTACTCCCCCGGCAACGCGGTTCTCACCCTGGTGGGCGGATTCGATCCCGGGGAAGCGCTCCTCCTGGCCGAACGGCACTTCGGTGGTATACCGCCGCGCCCCCGTCCGCCGCGCCCGGAGCCGGCCGAGCGGGCCGAGCGGGCCGAGCGGGCCGAGCCGGCCGCCGGCAGCGGCTCCGTCCTGACCTGCGCCGAACCGGGGATACCCGGCACCGCGGTCGCCCTGGGGTATCAGCTCCCAGGGCCGGAAAAAGGCCTGGACCGGTACCTCGCCACCATGGTCGTCGCCGGAATGCTGAGCGGGGGCGGCGCGCGCGACGACGCGGGACGCGCCTGGAGGACGAGCGGCAGCTGCGGTTTCTTCGGCCCGTTCGACGCCGTGAGCCCGGACGCGCTCGTCGTCGCCGGGCTGCTGCCGGGCGCAGCGGCGCCCGAGGAGTTCACGACGGCCGTGCGGTCGTCCCTCGCACGGTGGGCCGACGGGGACGTCTCCTGCGAGGACGTGGACGCGGTGCGCCGCCGCCTGCGCGTGGAGCACGTGCGGTCCCACAGCGATCTGCGCGCCCGCGGTCGCGCCCTGGGGCGTCTGGAACTCCTGTACGGGCGGGCGGAACTGCTCGACGAGATACCGGACCGCCTCGCGACCGTGCGCGCCGATGACGTGGCCGGCGCCGCGCGGGCTCTCGCGACGGCGCGGCAGGGGCTGCTGGTGATCGAGCCCGCACCCGTGCGGAGACGGCCGGCACCCTCCGGTGCGATCGGGGAGCCGGACGGGCGGCGGGGACTTCGGGCCGGCCGTGCGGCCGGGAGGGCGGCAGGGCGGGCGGCGGCCGGTGAGGGCCAAGGGCCCCTTCCGGTACCTGCGATGGGGAAGTTCCGGCACGCCGTGTTCCGCTCCGCCGGGGACGAGTTGCTGCCCGACGGGCTGCGCGTCGTGGCCGTAGAAGACCCCCGGGGAACCGTGGCCGAGGTTCGGCTGCGGGTTCCGCTCGGCTCACTCGGCCTGACCGGACCACATGCCGTCAGGGACCTCCTGGGCCACCTCGCGGGACCCGCCGTCCTGGGCGCCCTTCCCCCCGCGTCCGGCGCGGCATGTGTGGTGCGGACGAGCCCGGACGGGCAGTGGCTGGAGGCCCTGGCCCATGCTCCGCATGACGAGCTGGAGGCGGGGCTGGCAGCGGTCGCGACCGTGGTGGCGGCCGTCGCCGCGGACGGGCTTGGGCCGGTGACTGACGCGGGGGACGTCGCGGCGGCATCCGGTGCCGAGTTCGGGCAGCTCTTGGAACGGGCCCTGTGGGAGGGGGGACGGAACCAGGACGGGCCGAACGAGGCCGTCCGTCCCGGCCTTCACGGCGGCTGTCTTGTCGTCGTGGGCGCACTGTCCGCGGGCGCGGCGCTGAGCCTGGCGAGGCGGCTGCTGCCCTCGTCCCGCGCCGCCGGTTCCGCTCGTGCCCGCACCCGAATGCCCTGGAAAACCGGCGAGTTGGCCGAGACGGACCAGCCGGGCTCGGCGCAGGCCGGTTTCCTCCTCTGCTCCCCGGAAACGGCCGGCGCCGAGGAGGAGGCCGCGCGCTATCTCACCACCGCCCTCTTCGGCGGCTACTACGGATCACGGCTGGCCGCGGCACTCGGCGGCCCGGGAACGCCTGCCGGGGAGATTCTCGTCGGGCGCGATCGCTTCGTGGGCCTGCGGCGAGCTTGGGTACGGGGGCGCGCGACGGGTGCGGAGGCGGCGAGGCTGCTGGACGTCGTATGCCGCGAGACGGACCGTTTGGCGCACGAACCTCCCCGGGCGGCCGAGCTCGCACAGGCGGCGGAGTTCTGTGCCGCGCAGATGACGTCCGCCTTCGACTCCCCGGGGGCGCTCGCCGATGCCCTCGCCCGGTTCGGAGCACTGGGCTGGCCGCCCGAGTCGATCACCACGCTTCCCGGAAGACTGCGCACGGTCACGCCCCAACAGGTCTGCGAGGCGGCTCAGCGGCTCTTTGGGCACGAGTCGCTCGGCGGAGCCGTGCTGGGCGACCGCACGGCCCGGGAGGAACTGAACTCCGTGTGGGCACGGTGGCACCGTGGATGGAGCGCATGACGTACGGAACGCCCCCGGCCGCTGCAGGCGTCCGGAGGACGCCTTCTAGCCGCCCGCCGCGGAGTCCAGGGACGCTCCGAGCGCCGCCGCGCCGGCTGCGATCTCCTGCAGCGCGGCCAGATGGCCGGTGAGCGCCTCCCTGCCCTCGGCGCTCAGGCGAAGCCAGGTTCTGGCCCGCTTCCCGACGTAGCCCTTGCGCACGTGGATGTACGAGGCCGCCTCCAGACGGGCGACCACTTTGCTCAGGGCGGATTCGGACATCCCGCACCCCTCGCGGACGGCCCGGAACTCCGCCTCCGCGCAGCCGGAGAGGAACGCCATCACCGCGAGCCGGGTCGGGTGATGAATCAGCTCGTTGAGCACCGGAGGGCGTGGGCCGGCGTTCACGCGGGCCTGGCCATGGAGCGCTCCCGGTGCAGCACCAGCCAGTTCACCAGGCCGCCGCTGACGCCGACGGTGATGAGCAGACCTCCCGGTCCGAAGGCGAAGAACAGCACGAAGGCCAGGACGAGCGGCGCGAGGTACGCCGCCGCGAGACGGCGCCCGCTGGTGCACCGGGGGACGGTCTGGATGATTCCCGGCCGGCGTTCGATCCACTGGGCGAGGACGCACTGGACCGCGAGCAGCAGGGCGCCGGCGAACTGGAACCCCGTGGTGAGCTGCCAGGGCGCGGTGCGGACGACCCACTGCAGGCCGATCAGGACGAACCCGGCGGCGAACAGCAGGCCGTTGGCGGCCGGATACCACGCGGGGATCGGCCGGGGCCGTTCCGCGGCCGCGGCCCTGGCGGTCTCGGCGATGCGCAGTGCCGCCGCGGCGCTCGCGGCACTGTGGGCGGGTGTTTCATCCATCGGCAAGCCTCCGAAGTCCGGTGCGGGACTGACACTTGCAAGACTGACATTTACATTCCTGCTAGGCAAGTACTAGCGTGACAGGCATGCAGGTTGGTGCGCAGCCACGACCAGGCGTGCGCACAGCCGCACCGCACCAGGAGACGCAAGCAAAATGGGGGATACACCTATGTTCCACGGGCTCGACAAGGGCACCGGTCACAGGCCGGGACACGGGGCATGACGGTGCCCGCGGACACCGCTCCGCCGACCGACGACACCACGTACGACCTCGCGATACGCACCGCCGGGCTGCGGATGCGGTACGGACAGCGCGATGTACTCGACGGACTGGATCTCGAGGTCCGCCGCGGTGAGCTGTTCGCGCTGCTCGGCCCGAACGGCGCGGGCAAGAGCACCACGATCGAGATCCTCGAAGGCTACCGACGCCGTTCCGCGGGCACCGTCGAGGTGCTCGGACTGGACCCGGAGCGGGACGTCCCCTCTTGGCGGGCGCGGATCGGCATCGTGCTCCAGTCCAGCCGGGACCACGGCCGCTGGCAGGTCGGGGAGATGCTCGACCACTTCGCCCGGCACTATGCCGACCCCTTCGACGCGCCGGAGCTGATGGAGCGGGTGGGCCTGGCGGCCCAGGCCCACCAGCCGCTGAGCACGCTCTCCGGCGGTCAGCGCCGGCGGCTGGACGTCGCCATGGGCATCATCGGCCGCCCCGATCTGGTGTTCCTGGACGAGCCGACAACGGGCTTCGACCCCGAGGCACGCCGCGACTTCCACGAGCTCATCGCGGAACTGCGCGACGAACGCGGCATGACCATCGTGCTCACGACGCACGACATGACAGAGGCCCAGACGCTCGCGGACCGCATCGGCATCCTGCAGACCGGCCGCCTCACCGCCGTCGGCACGCTCGGCGAACTCGCGGCGGCGGCCAGCGCCAGGTCCGAGGTCCGGTGGACGGACAGGGACGGAGTGGCGCGACGGCGGCTCACCGAGGACCCGTCGCGGACCGTCTGGGAACTGCACCAGCACTTCGACGGCCCGATACCCGGAATCGAGGTGCGGCGTCCCACACTCGAGGACACCTACCTCGGCATGGTCGGTACCGATCTGCCCGAGGCGGCCGACACCGCCGTCACCGCCGCTCGTACGGAGGCATCGTGAACACCTTCCGCCTCGGCCTGCAGCGCGGCGCGATCGAGCTGCGCCAGATACTGCGCACCCGCAAGGACTTCTACGCGTACCTGTCGACCCCCGCGCTCTTCCTGGGCATCAGCTATTGGCGGTCCGGCGGCCACCAGGGAGGGATGACGCAACTGACCCTGGCCGGCGGCATCGCCTCGACCATCTTCATGTTCGGCCTGATGACGGTGCCGCAGTTCCTCTTCGGCGACCGCGAGGACGGGACCCTGCTGCGGCTGCGCGGCATCCCCGGAGGGATGACGGCCTACCTGGTGGGCAAGGCGCTGTTCGTCCTGGTCAATCTGCTCGTCTCGGTCGTGCTGCTGCTCGTGGGCGGCGCCCTAATGCTGGGAGCCGATCTGCCCGGCGGTCCGGGGCAGTGGGTCACCCTGTGCTGGGTGGTGTTCCTGGGCATCGCCGCCGTGGTGCCGATGGGCACGGCCATCGGGGCCGTACTGCCCGCGGCGCGGGAGGCCCTGGCTCTCTACATCATGCCTGTCATGGGCCTGATGTTCGTCTCCGGCGCCTTCTCACCGCTGCGGAACCTGCCGTCCTGGCTGCAGGACTTCGCCTCGGTCTTCCCGCTGCGCTGGATCGCCCAGGGGGTGCGCTCGTCCCTGCTGCCCGACAGTGCCAAGGCCATGGAGCCGACAGGGAGCTGGCAGCACCTGCCCATGCTCGGCGTGCTCGCCGTCTGGGTTGCCCTGGGCTTTGTGCTGGCTCCCCGGTTGCTGCGCCGGATGACCAGCCGCGAGTCCGGCAGCCGGCTCTCGGAACGCGAGCAGAGGCGACTGGCCAAAACGGCCTACTGACGAAGCGGCCGGTCCCGCACAGAACAGTGCAGGACCGGCCGATTCATCATCAGGCGCTGATGTACTCACGCGCGACGAGTGCGGCTTCGGTACGGCTCGACACACCGAGGCGCTCATAGAGGTCGGCCACGCGCCGGTGGAACGTCCGAAGCGAGACGCCCAGCTCACGGGCACGGGCCAGGTCCTTGCCCGGCTTGAGGATGAGAGCGAGGAGTTCTTGGTCGGCGGGTGTCAGACAACAGGACTCCTCCGCGACCTGCCCGAGTCCGCCGGCCTGCTCCCACGCCTGCGAAAAGAGGTCCCGCACGACGGTCACCAGATCGGGCTCCCTCGTCACCACCGCGCCGTCCTCCGGATCTTCGGAGTTCGTACAGAAAACGGCTGAACGGTTGTCGCAGATCAGCAGATTGCTTTTGAGTTCCGCAGCGATCCGCACCCCGGCGCCGGCGGCGCTGATCTGGCGGGCGTACGCGAGAGCCGATGCGTCCTTCAGCACGCTGGGGTCAAGCAGATAACGTATCCTCACGCCGCGTCTGAGCCACCGGAACGTCAGGTATTCATAAAGCTCCCAGCCGGTAGGTGTCAGCCGGTCCAGCCGGAGAGCGCCGAGCACTTCGTAATGGGTGACGAAGGCCACGTTCTCGATATGGTCGCGTATTTCTGCGGATCCCCTCAGGCGGTGTACCCGTACACCGCCTTGGTGACCCTCTGTCGGCACTGCAGCGGTATCCGCATAAAGCGGTTCCATGACAGACATTGTTCCCCCTGAGGCCCGTTGGGGCCTTGAATGCGACTCGGTCTGGTCAGGACCCTTCCGCTCGATCGCAATGAGCCGGAATCAGTCTCCGGGATCATACCGAGTCATCGATCGTCCTTCCAGTGTTCCCTCCTGTGGTTCACAGGTATTTGACCGTTTTGCGCGCAGTGTCGCAGGTAAGTATGTGTTGCGTACCGTTGTTATCCAGGTCGAACGGTCGGGAGATGGCCTATCATGCCGACTGTTCCCGAATGAGTGAAAGGATTCCGTCAGTGATCTATCTGCCATTGCCGAACCGCCCCACGCCGCCCGATCTCACACCCGTCGTAAAAGCCATTCAGGATGCGCTCAACAACGCCGACGACACAGAGCGTCCGGGATTGCGAAAGGCGCTCGACATCGTGGACGAGTTCGCCTCGGCCGACCGGTCCCCGGCCACGGAGGAATGGGCGCGAAAGGCACTTGCCGTCGCCGGGGTCGACCCTTCCACCAAGGAGATCAAGGCGGTTCAGGCGCTCCGGGCGGCACGGCCGAGCCTGGGAATCAAGGAAGCCACCGCTCTGGTCCGGTCTCTGAGGTCGTAGTTCCCCCGATTCGGCATCGAGCCGGCCTTCCTGAACCCCCGCTGCCGGACCCCGCGACGAGCACTCCTGATACCGACGTAGGCTCGGTGGCATGAGCCTGCGCCTGAGCACCGTGATCCTCCCCGTCGACCGTTGGCACCAGGGCGGACGCGCCGCATGGCAGCGTGCCGAAGAGCTGGGTTTTCACGCCGCGTACACCTACGACCACCTTTCCTGGCGCAGCTTCCGGGACGGCCCTTGGTTCGGCGCGCTGCCGACCCTCACCGCCGCCGCCACTGCCACGGACCGTCTGCGCCTGGGCACTCTCGTCACGTCGCCCAATTTCAGGCACCCCGTGACGCTCGCCAAGGAACTGATCACCCTGGACGACATCTCGGGCGGCCGGATCACGCTCGGCATCGGGGCCGGCGGCAGCGGCTTCGACGCCACCGCGCTCGGCCAGGAGCCGTGGACCCCGAAGGAGCGGGCGGGCCGCTTCGGCGAGTTCGTGGCGCTGCTCGACCGGCTGCTCACCGAGGACGCGGTGTCGGAGCAGGGCACGTTCTACTCGGCCGGCGAGGCCCGGAACATACCCGGCTGCGTCCAGCACCCGCGGTTGCCGTTCGCGGTGGCGGCGACCGGGCCCCGCGGGCTGAAGCTGGCCGCGAGGTACGGACAGGCGTGGGTGACGACCGGCGACCCGAAGCTGTACGAGGACGGGACCCCGGAGCAGTCGGTGGAGGCCCTGCGCGGTCAGGTCGAGAAACTCGGCGCGGCCTGCGAGGCGAGTGGCCGGGACGCGGCGGAGCTGGAGAAGGTCCTGCTCACCGGCTTCACCCCGGACCGGAGCCGTCCGCTGGAGTCCGTGGACGCCTTCGTCGACTTCGCCGGACGCCACCGCGAGCTCGGCTTCACCGAGATCGTGATCCACTGGCCGATCCCGGACTCCGACTTCGCCGCCGACCAGGCTGTCTTCGAGAAGATCGCCACCGAGGCCGTCACCCAGCTCGGCTGAGCCGGCATCGCCGCCGGCGGACCCCTGCGGCCTCTCAGCGCGGTGCGGGAAACCGCAGGTACCGGGCCGGTACCGCTTGGGTCAGCCATACCCCGTTCGCGCTGACGTGGAAGACATGGCCGTCGCGGTGCATGGCACCGGCGTCGACCGCGAGGACGACCGGCCGGCCGCGCCGGGCGCCGACCCGGGACGCGGTCTCGCGGTCCGTCGACAGATGCACGTCGTGCCTGTTCATGGGCCTCAGGCCGGTGACCCGGATCGAGTCCAGGTTGCGGGCGACGGTGCCGTGGTAGAGGTACGGCGGCGGGGTCGCCGGGGGCAGACCGAGGTCGATCTCGATGCTGTGCCCCTGGCTGGCGCGGATCCGGGTCCCCTCGACGGCGAAGCGCTGCTTGTCGTTGGCGGCCACCACGTGGTCCAGCTCCTCGCGGGTGAACGGGAAGCCGTGTGCGGCGGCAGCGGCGATGAGGGTGTCGATCTCCACCCAGCCGCCCGCGTCGAGGGTGAGCCCGATGCGTTCGGGCTGATGGCGCAGGTGCTTCGAGAGGTACTTCGACACCTTCACGGTGCGCCTCTCCTCGCGGTTTCTCTCGTTCATCCCATCAGAGTGCCGGGAGCGATGTGAATCACGCAGATATTTTTCCCCGGAGGTTTGATCCACAGGCAAGTCCTGTTATCCACAGGCGAATTGACGAAGCTGTGGACAAGTCACGGGCTCCTCACCACCTCGGCTCCACCCGAGCCAGCGCCCTCACCGCCCCCGGCACGAACCGCGACAACAGCCGCGCTCCCCTCGCTTCCGGCGTCACCGGTACCACCGCCCTGTTGTGGACCACCGCCTCCAGAACGGAGTCCGCGACCTTCTCCGGGGGGTAGTTGCGCAGACCGTAGAGGCGGGCGGAGTTCCTCCGGCGGCGCTGTTCCTCGGCCGCGTCGACGCCGGCGAAGCGGGCCGTGGAGGTGATACCGGTGTTGACGATGCCGGGACAGATCGCGGTCACCCCGATGTCCCGGCCGGCGAGTTCGGCGCGCAGGCACTCGCTGAGCATCAGGACCGCCGCCTTGGAGGTGCTGTAGGCGGGCAGCACTCGCGAAGGCTGGTACGCGGCCGCCGACGCGATGTTGACGATATGGCCGCCCTGGCCGCGCTCGGCCATGCGCCGGCCGAACAGACGGCAGCCGTGGATCACGCCCCACAGGTTGACGTCCAGGACCCTGCGCCAGTCCTCCGAGGTCGTGTCGAAGAAGGAGCCCGACAGTCCGATGCCCGCGTTGTTGACCAGCACGTCCACCACGCCGTACGCGCGGTCGACCTTCTCGGCGAGCTTCTCCATGGCCTGCTCGTCGGAGACGTCGGCCGTCTCCGCCCAGGCCTGGTGTGCGCCGGTCAGGCGGGCCAGCTCCGCCGTGCGGGCCGCGGCCTCGGCGTCCCGGTCGACGGCCACCACGCGCGCACCGGCCTTGGCGAAGGCGACCGCCGTCGCCCGTCCGATGCCGCTGCCCGCGCCGGTGACCAGCACGAGCTGTCCGGCGAACCGGTCGCCGTGGCGGCCGGTCGCCTGCGGTTCGGGACCCCCGCCCTCGACGCCGGTGACGAACTCCTCGATCCAGGTGGCGAGCTGGTCGGGGCGGCTGCGCGGGATCCAGTGCCTGGCCGGGATCGTGCGCCGGGTGAGCCGTGGCACCCACCGCTCCAGGTCGTCGTACAGCCGCCGGGACAGGTAACCGTCCTCCAGGGGCGTGATGAGCTGCACGGGCGCGTGCGCGTACGCGTCCGTGCGTGGACGGCGCAGTCTGGAGCGGACGTTGTCCCGGTACAACCAGGCGCCGTTCGCCGCGTCCGAGGGCAGGGACGAGGTGGGGTAGTCGCCGCCGGTGAGCTTCTCGGCCCGCTCCAGGAGCTTCGGCCAGCGCTTGCCCAGGGGGCCGCGCCAGGCCAGCTCCGGCAGGACGGGCGTGTGCAGCAGGTAGACGTACCAGGACTTCGCGCCCTGGCCGAGGAGCTGGCCGACCCGGCGGGGCGTCGGGCGCTTCACGCGCGCGCCGATCCAGTGCCCGAAGTGGTCGAGGGACGGCCCGGACATCGAGGTGAAGGAGGCGATACGGCCCTCGGTGCGGGCGACCGTCACGAACTCCCAGGACTGCACCGACCCCCAGTCGTGGCCGACGAGGTGCACCGGCCGGTCCGGGCTGACCGCGTCCGCCACCGCCAGGAAGTCGTCCGTGAGCTTGGCCAGGGTGAAACCGCCGCGCAGCGGCTGCGGCGCGGTGGAGCGGCCGTGTCCGCGGACGTCGTAGAGCACCACGTGGAAGTGGTCGGCGAGACGGACGGCGACCTCGGACCACACCTCCTTGCTGTCCGGGTAGCCGTGCACCAGCACCACCGTCGGCCGCTCGGGGTCGCCCAGCTCGGCCATGCACAGCTCGACCCCGCCCGTCCGCACCCGGCGCTCACGCGCACCTCGCGGCGTCACCTCTCCTCCGCGCACCGGTAGGAGTGGCGCCGAACCCTTCCGAACCCCCGCAGCCGTGCCGCGAGTTCGCCGTTCACTGCCGTCGTCATGCCGTCCCGTCCCGTCGACCGCCGTACGTGTCCGTAACTTGACTCCGGCGAATGTGACAGCTGTTAGAGAAAGCGTCAATAGGCGGGATCAAGAGCTGTGGACAACTCTCGGCCACGGAATCCCTTAGGGCCCCGTAATACTCGAGTCTGACGTCGAAACGGCTCTGAGGTCTGACGACCGGCGTGGGCAGCGTCACTATCGTCGAAGGCGTGACTGTGATCGCGACCGAAAGCCTGAGCAAGCGGTTCCCCCGGGTAACCGCGCTTGACCGGCTCTCCGTGGACGTCGGACCCGGTGTGACGGGGCTCGTCGGGGCCAACGGAGCCGGCAAGTCCACACTGATCAAGATCCTGCTGGGTCTGTCCCCCGCCTCCGAGGGCCGCGCCGAGGTGCTCGGCCTGGACGTCGCCACCAAGGGCGCCGCCATCCGTGAGCGGGTCGGGTACATGCCGGAGCACGACTGCCTGCCGCCCGACGTCTCGGCCACCGAGTTCGTCGTCCACATGGCCCGCATGTCCGGTCTGCCGCCGGCCGCCGCCCGCGAGCGCACCGCGGACACCCTGCGCCACGTCGGTCTGTACGAGGAGCGCTACCGCCCGATCGGCGGCTACTCCACCGGCATGAAGCAGCGCGTGAAGCTCGCCCAGGCCCTGGTGCACGACCCGCAGCTGGTCTTCCTCGACGAGCCGACCAACGGCCTCGACCCGGTCGGCCGGGACGAGATGCTCGGCCTCATCCGCCGCATCCACACCGACTTCGGCATCTCCGTCCTGGTCACCTCGCACCTCCTGGGCGAACTGGAACGCACCTGCGACCACGTCGTCGTCGTCGACGGCGGCAAGCTGCTGCGCTCCAGCTCGACCACCGACTTCACCCAGACCACGACCACTCTCGCGATCGAGGTCACGGACAACGACGAGCACCCGGACGGCACCCGCGCGGTGCGCGAAGCGCTGCACGCGCGCGGGGTGGACACCCAGGACGAGGGCAGCGGCCTGCCCGGCGCCGGGCACATCCTGCTGCTCACCGCCCCGGGCGAGGAGACGTACGACCTGGTCCGCGACGTCGTCGCCGACCTGGGACTCGGCCTGGTCCGCATGGAGCAGCGCAGGCACCACATCTCCGAGGTGTTCACCACCAGCGACGAGCAGCGCAAGGAGGCCGTCGGTCATGGCGGTTGAGCATCCCCTGGCGACGCCGGCCGGCGACCAGACCCGCATCCACAACATCGGCTACCGCAGCTACGACGGCCCCCGCCTGGGCCGCGCCTACGCCCGCCGCTCCCTGTACTCCCAGTCACTGCGCGGTGCCTACGGCCTCGGCCGCTCGGTGAAGTCCAAGGTGCTGCCCATGCTGCTGTTCGCGGTGATGTGCGTGCCCGCCGCCATCATGGTCGCCGTCGCCGTCGTCACCAAGGCGCACGAGCTGCCCGTCTCCTACAGCCGCTACGCGCTCCTCCTGCAGGCCGTCATCAGCCTGTACGTCGCCTCGCAGGCCCCCCAGTCGGTCTCGCGCGACCTGCGCTTCAAGACCGTGCCGCTGTACTTCTCGCGGCCCATCGAGACCGCCGACTACGTCCAGGCCAAGTTCGCCGCGCTCGCCTCGGCGCTGTTCGTCCTGACCGGCGCTCCCCTGCTGGTGCTGTACGTGGGCTCGTTGCTCGCCAAGATGGGCTTCGCCCACCAGACCAAGGAATTCGGCCAGGGGCTGGTCACCGTGGCACTGCTCTCGCTGCTCTTCGCCGGTATCGGCCTGGTCATCGCCGCCGTCACGCCGCGCCGCGGCTTCGGCATCGCGGCCGTGATCGCCGTACTGACCATCTCCTTCGGCGCCGTCTCCACGCTCCAGGCCATCGCCAACGCGCAGAACAGCGCCGGTGCCATCCCGTGGATCGGACTGTTCTCGCCGGCCACCCTGATCGACGGGGTGCAGTCGTCCCTGCTCGGCGGCAAGTCCGGCTACCCCGGAGGGGTGGGGCCGTCCGGCGGTGAAGGCCTGGTGTACGTGCTCGTCACCCTGGGCGTGACCGCCGCCAGCTACGGCCTCCTGACGCGCCGCTACAAGAAGGTGGGCCTGTAATGACCACGCTCTCCATCGACCATGTCTCCCGCTGGTTCGGCAACGTGGTCGCCGTCAACGACATCACCATGACCATCGGCCCCGGCGTCACCGGCCTCCTCGGTCCCAACGGCGCCGGGAAGTCCACCCTGATCAACATGATGGGCGGCTTCCTCGCCCCCTCCACCGGCTCGGTCTCCCTCGACGGGCAGCCGGTGTGGCGCAACGAGGACATCTACCGGCACATCGGCGTCGTCCCCGAGCGGGAGGCGATGTACGACTTCCTCACCGGACGTGAATTCGTCGTGGCCAACGCCGAGCTGCACGGCCTGGGTGCCAAGGCCGCCCAACGCGCCCTGGCCACGGTCGAGATGGAGTACGCGCAGGACCGCAGGATCGCCACGTACTCCAAGGGCATGCGGCAGCGGGTGAAGATGGCCAGCGCCCTGGTCCACGACCCGTCCCTGCTGCTGCTCGACGAGCCCTTCAACGGCATGGACCCGCGCCAGCGCATGCAGCTGATGGACCTGCTGCGCCGCATGGGTGACGAGGGCCGCACGGTGCTGTTCTCGTCGCACATCCTCGAAGAGGTCGAGCAACTCGCCTGGCACATCGAGGTCGTCGTCGCTGGCCGGCACGCGGCCAGCGGTGACTTCCGTCGGATCCGCCGCCTGATGACCGACCGCCCGCACCGCTACCTGGTGCGTTCCAGCGACGACCGTGCCCTCGCGGCCGCGCTGATCGCCGATCCGTCCACGTCCGGCATCGAGGTCGACCTGACGGAGGGCGTGTTGCGCGTCCAGGCCGTCGACTTCGGCCGCTTCACCGCACTGCTGCCGAGGGTCGCCCGTGACCACGGCATCCGGCTGCTGACGGTCTCGCCGTCCGACGAGTCCCTCGAATCCGTGTTCTCGTATCTGGTCGCGGCGTAGGAGGCCGAAGATGTACGACCCCACTGTCGCCCGACTCACCTACCGGGCCCTGCTCGGCCGGCGCCGGGCCCTCATCCTCGGTGCGCTGCCACTGCTGCTGATCGTGATCTCCGTGGCCGTGCGCGGCCTGACCGGAGCCGACGACCAGACGGCCTCCGACGTCCTCGGCGGCTTCGCGCTCGCCACCATGGTGCCGATCATCGGCGTCATCGCGGGCACCGGAGCGATCGGGCCGGAGATCGACGACGGCTCGGTGGTGTACCTGCTGTCCAAGCCGCTCAAGCGGCCCACGATCATCTTCACCAAGCTGATCGTGGCCATTGCCGTGACCATGGTGTTCTCGGCACTGCCGACGCTGATCGCGGGCTTCATCCTGAACGGCAACGGGCAGCAGATCGCCGTCGCCTACACCGTGGCCGCGCTGGTCTCCTCGATCGCGTACGCGGCGCTGTTCCTGCTGCTCGGCACGGTCTCGCGGCACGCGGTCGTGTTCGGCCTCGTCTACGCGCTGGTCTGGGAGGCGCTGTTCGGCTCCCTGGTGCCCGGCGCCCGCACGCTGAGCGTTCAGCAGTGGTCGCTGGCCGTCGCCCACAAGGTGGCCGGCGGGGACCTGGTGACCTCCGCCGTCGGGCTGCCGACGGCCACGGTGCTGCTGGTGGTGGTCACCGTGCTGGCCACCTGGTACGCGGGGCAGAAGCTGAGGTCGCTGACGCTGGCGGGCGAGGAGTAGGCGCCGCCGGCCTTGACTTGACGGGGGTTTCACCTCCGTCCGGGCACACTGAGCCCAGGGGATGCACCGCTAGGAGGCACCGGAATGACGGAAGAGGCGCCACGGTACGACGACTGGGACGGCATCGTCCTGGACGACGAGTTCATACGGTCCGCCGGGACGACCGAGCCGTCCGCCCGGGCCCGGATGCTCGCCGCCCGCTGGCGGGCCGAGTCGCCGGAACCACAGCCGTGGCGCTCCGACGAGCCGCCGGCCGGCTGGTTCTTCAGCAAGAGCCGCCGTCGCAAGTGGCGCCGCCGGTAACCCCGTGGGGCGTGCCGGGGCGGCTGCCCTCCTCGGCCACCCGCCGTCAGCCCAGCAAACGCTCCAGGACCACCGCGACCCCGTCCTCCTCATGGGAGGCGGTGATCTCGTCGGCGATCGCCTTCAGGTCGTCGTGGGCGTTGGACATGGCCACGCCTCGGGACGCCCAGGCGAACATCGGGATGTCGTTGGGCATGTCGCCGAAGGCGATCGTGTCGGCGGCCTTCAGGCGCAGTCGGCGTGCCGCCAGCGAGAGGCCCGTGGCCTTGCTCAGGCCCAGCGGGAGCAGTTCCACGATGCCCTCGCCGGCCATGGCGACGGTGACGAAGCCGCCCGCGGCCCGGCGGGCCGCCTCGGCCAGCTGGTCGTCGCCCAGCGTCGGGTGCTGTATGTAGATCTTGTTCAGCGGGGCGGTCCACAGGTCGGACGCGTCCGTGAAGGGGGTCGCCGGAAGCGCGCCGGTGACGGCGTACCCGGGGCCCACCAGCACCTCGCCGTCCAGGCCGTCACGGCTCGCGGCCAGGTACAGCGGCCCGACCTCCGCCTCGATCTTGGCCAGGGCCACCCCCGCCAGCTGCCGGTCCAGCGTCACGCTCGTCAGCAGGCGGTGCGCGCCGGCGTCGTAGACCTGTGCGCCCTGCCCGCAGACGGCGAGGCCGTGGTAGCCGAGGTCGTCGAGGATGTGCCGGGTCCAGGGAACCGCGCGGCCGGTGACGACGATGTGCGCGGCGCCCGCCGCGGTGGCCGCGGCGAGCGCGTCGCGGGTGCGCCGCGAGACCGACTCGTCGGAACGCAGGAGCGTTCCGTCGAGGTCGGTCGCGATGAGGGGGTAGGGGAAACCGGTGCTCACCTGGAGACCGGCTCCAGGACCTCCCGGCCGCCCAGGTAGGGACGCAGCACCTCGGGTACCCGCACCGAGCCGTCGGCCTGCTGGTGGTTCTCCAGGATCGCCACGATCGTGCGCGGTACGGCGCACAGGGTGCCGTTGAGCGTGGCCAGCGGGCGCACCTGCTTGCCGTCGCGCATGCGGATCTGCAGGCGGCGGGACTGGAACTCGGTGCAGTCCGAGGTCGAGGTCAGCTCGCGGTACTTGCCCTGGGTCGGGATCCAGGCCTCGCAGTCGAACTTGCGGGCCGCCGAGGAGCCGAGGTCACCGGTGGCCACGTCGATGACGCGGAACGGCAGCTCCAGCGAGGTCAGCCACTGCTTCTCCCACGCCAGCAGGCGCTGGTGCTCGGCCTGCGAGTCCTCGGGGGAGACGTAGGAGAACATCTCGACCTTGTCGAACTGGTGGACGCGGAAGATGCCCTTGGTGTCCTTGCCGTGCGAGCCGGCCTCGCGGCGGAAGCAGGGCGAGAAGCCGGCGTAGCGCAGCGGCAGCCTGTCGGCCTCGATGATCTCGTCCATGTGGTACGCGGCCAACGGCACCTCGGAGGTGCCGACCAGGTACAGGTCGTCCTTGTCGAGGTGGTAGACGTCCTGGGCCGCCTGGCCGAGGAAGCCGGTGCCCGCCATGGACTGCGGCCGGACCAGCGCCGGGGTCAGCATGGGGGTGAAGCCGGCGGCCGTCGCCTGGGCGATCGCCGCGTTGACCAGCGCCAGCTCCAGCAGGGCCCCGACGCCGGTGAGGAAGTAGAAGCGCGAGCCGGAGACCTTGGCGCCCCGCTCCACGTCGATCGCGCCGAGCAGCTGGCCCAGCTCCAGGTGGTCCCTGGGGTCGAAGCCCTCGGCGCCGAAGTCGCGGATCGTGCCGTGCGTCTCCAGCGTGACGAAGTCCTCCTCGCCGCCGACGGGCACGCCGGGGTGGACGAGGTTGCCGAGCCGCAGGAGGAGGTCCTGGGTCTCGGCGTCGGCCGCGTCGCGCTCGGCGTCGGCGGCCTTGACGTCGGCCTTGAGCTGCTCGGCGCGCTTGAGCAGCTCGCTCTTCTCGTCGGCCGAAGCCTTGGGGATGAGCTTGCCGAGCTGCTTCTGCTCGGCGCGCAGTTCGTCGAAGCGGACGCCGGAGGACCTGCGCCGCTCGTCGGCAGACAGGAGGGAGTCGACGAGCGCGACGTCCTCTCCACGGGCGCGCTGGGACGCGCGCACACGGTCGGGGTCCTCACGAAGCAGGCGAAGGTCAATCACGCGCTCAAGGCTACCGGTGCCGGGTTGTACGCAACGACTCACTATTGCACTCCGCGCCTTACGTACCGTTATGGGGTAATTGCGCAACGTGTCAATAAAGATGTCCCATTCCCTGGAACGAGCCGGTCGGCGCGTGACCGGTTGACTGGATTCGGCTGGTGAAGGCGGGACTTGAGCCCCTCCAGGCCTCCGTTGTCCACAGGGATCGATGCCTTCCGGAGAGTTATCCACAGGCTGTGTGGAAGGTCTGTGGATTTCGGAATTGATCACTCCGGAATCTTCCGGCAGGCTGCGGAATTCCCGGTGGGAAGTGCCACGACACCCACTTTCGAGTGGAAATGCGTCACCCCGAAAGATGAACCAAAGGAAACGGGTGGACGAAGGGTGACCTGCCGGGCGGTAGCCCCGTCCGGGGCTTCCAGGGCGATTTGTCGACGGAGTGGCACACCGTTGTCGACTTGTCCCCAGGTCGAGAAGCCAACCTGTGGATAACTCCTGTGGATAACGACAATATGCTGGTGGGACTGGCTAGAACCGGCCGTCCTGGCATCGCGCCACCCAGTCCGACGCGGCCACGAACTCCTCGTCCGAGGTCCCCCTCAGCGTCGGCCGGGCCTCGCCGGGGCCGATGTCCGCGCGCGGATAGGAGCCGAGGAAGCGCACCTGGAGGCAGATCCGCTTGAGCCCCATCAGCGTCTCGGCCATCCGACGGTCGGAGATATGGCCCTCGGCGTCGACGCAGAAGCAGTAGTTGCCGATGCCGGCCCCGGTCGGCCGGGACTGCAGCAGCATGAGGTTGATGCCCCGGCTGGCGAACTCGCCGAGCAGATCGCGCAGGGCACCGGGATGGTCGTCCCGCTGCCACAGCACCACGGAGGTCTTGTCCGCGCCGGTCGGGGCGGCGGGCCGGGCCGGCCGGCCCACCAGCACGAACCGGGTCTGCGCGTTCTCCGCGTCGTGGATGCCGGTCTCCAGGGCCTCCAGCCCGTACCGGGCGGCGGCGAACTCGCCCGCGAAGGCGGCGTCGTAGCGGCCTTCCTGGACCAGGCGGGCGCCGTCCGCGTTGGAGGCGGCCGACTCCCAGAGTGCGTCGGGGAGGTTGGCGCGCAGCCAGTTGCGGACCTGCGGCTGGGCGGCCGGGTGAGCGGTGACGGTCTTGATCTCCGACAGCTTCGTGCCCGGCCGGACCAGCAGGGCGAAGGTGATCGACAGCAGCACCTCGCGGTAGATCATCAGCGGCTCGCCCGCGACCAGCTCGTCCAGGGTGGTGGTGATGCCGCCCTCGACGGAGTTCTCGATCGGCACGAACGCGGCCTCGGCCTCACCGCCGCGCACCGCGTCCAGCGCGGACTGCACCGACACATACGGGAGCAACTCCCGCGTGGCCGCCTCCGGAAGCGTGCGCAGGGCGACTTCGGTGAAGGTGCCTTCAGGACCGAGATACGCATAGCTCGCTGGCATGCACTCACCCTAACGGCCGCGCGGAAGGGCGGCGCCCGCGTCTCACGTGAGCGCCCCCCCGGCGGGTGAACCGGGTGGTTTCACCCCTCCAGCAGCCGCTGCCCCACGTACTCTCCCGCGGCGGCCCCGCCCGGCACCGCGAACAGACCGCTCGCCTCGTGCCGGATGTACTGCGACAGCGCGTCCCCCCGGTCGAGCTTGCGCTGCACCGGTACGAAGCCGCGCAGCGGGTCCGCCTGCCAGCAGACGAAGAGCAGCCCGGCGTCGGGCGTGCCGTCCGCGTCGATGCCGTCGTGGTAGGAGAACGGTCGCCGCAGGAGGGCCGCGCCCCCGTTCTGGTCGGGCCGGGTGATCCGGGCGTGCGCGTTGATCGGGACGACGTAGTCGCCCTGGGCGTTCGTCTTCTCCAGGTCCATCGCGGTCGTCTCGGTGCCGCCCGACAGCGGCGCCCCGTCGGACTTGCGGCGCCCGATGACCTGCTCCTGCGCGGCGAGCGAGAGCTTCTCCCAGTCGTCGAGGAGCATGCGGATGCGGCGTACGACGGCGTAGGAGCCGTTCGCCATCCACGCCGGGTCGTTCGAACCCGAGGCGGGCACGAAGATCCGCCGGTCGAAGTCGGACTCCGTCGGCTTGGGATTGCGGGTGCCGTCGAGCTGGCCCATGAGGTTGCGCGCGGTCATGGGATGCGCCGTGGCGCCCGGCGTGCGGTTGAAGCCGTTCATCTGCCAGCGGACGCGGGCCGCGCCGCCGGCGTCCCTCTGGATCGCGCGCAGGGCGTGGAAGGCCACCAGGGCGTCGTCGGCGCCGATCTGCACCCACAGATCACCGTCGCTGCGGGCCTTGTCGAGATGGTCGGAGGAGAAGTCGGGCAACGGGTCGAGGGAGGCCGGGCGCTGCTTGTCGAGCCCGGTCCTACCGAAGAAGCCGTACCCGAAGCCGAAGGTGACCGTCAGCGAGGACGGGCCGGCGTCCCGGGCCACGTCCGTGTCGTCGTGCGGAGCCGCCTCCCCCGCCATCAGCCGCTCGGCCGTCGCCGACCAGCGGCGCAGCAGGGCCGCCGCCTCCTTGCGGCCCGCGCCCGCCGCCAGGTCGAAGGCGACGAGATGGCCGCGCGCCTGGAGGCCCTCGGTGATGCCGGGCTGATGTTTCCCGTGAAACATCGCCCGCCCGGAGCCGACCGAGGTCAGCGGCGTGGCCCCGGCGGGCGCGGCGGCGTATCCCACCGCCGCGCCCGCCGCGCCGAGCACGAGCCCGGTGGCACCGGCGGTGCCGAGCAGCGCCCGCCGTGAGACGCCCTCCCTGGAGCGGCCTTTTGCGGAAAGGGGCTCCCTGGAGGGGGCCTCGGGAGTGCGAGCCTCCGGGATGGACTGGTCAGCCATGGTCTCGTTCAGCCGATCTGCGCGTTCTTGGAGACGGTCACCTGGTCGATGTCGGAGGTCCGGACGGTCACGTCGATCTTCCAGTCGCCGGCCATCGGAATGGTCACTCCGGTCGCCGCCCAGTGCCCGGTGGTGATGTGGTCGGGGGTCACGGGCAGGGGCCCGATCTTCTTGGCGGTGAGGGTGAAGGCCACCTTCACCTCGGGGATGTCGAAGGCCCGGCCGTTGGGCCGCTGGACGTAGAGGTGCATCTCGTTGCCGCCCACGCGTGCCGGGTCGAAGTCGAGCCGTACGACGCCCTTGCCGTCCGTGCCGCCGGTGTCGAACGGCATGTCCAGGGTCAGTGCCCCGGAGGAGGAGGACGAGGCGGACGAGGACGACGCCGAGCCGGCGGCCCTGGCCTCCTGCTCGGTACGGCCCGGCTCGGTCTGTGTCAGCACCGTGGTGACCGCGAGCAGGACGACCGCGACGCCCGCTTCCGCGAGCACCGAGTGGCGCAGCCCGAAGCGGTGCGGGTCGGCGTCGCGCAGCCGCTTCTGCCGGGCGGTCTCCCGCGCGGCCTGCTGTCGGGCGAGCTGGGCGGCACGCTCGGTGCCCGCGGCGGAGGGCCGTTCGGGGTCGGTGGCGTGCTGCTCGCTCCTGCCCTTGCCCTTGACTTCGCCCTCGCCCTTGCCTTCGCCCTCGCCCTTGCCGAGCCCGGACTCCGCCCCGGCCCCTCGCGCCGCGCTGACGTGCTCCTTCTCGCGCTCGGGTGCGTTCGCCCCAGCCTCCGCGTCCACATCGGCCGCCGCCCCGGCCGCCGGCGCCGTGACCGCCGTGCTCGTCGTATGCGCCGCGTCCGCCGTGACCGCCGTATCCGCCAGCCGCGCCGTCCACCGTCGCGAGATCGACGCGATGCCGACCATGAGCAGCACGAGGCCGATCTTGACCAGCAGCAGCTGTCCGTACCGGGTGTCGGTGAAGGCCGACCAGGAGCCGAGCTGGCGCCACGACTGGTAGGCGCCGGTCGCGATCAGTGTGAGGACCGAGCCGAAGGCGAGACGGGAGAAACGGCGTACGGCGACGGCGTCGACCGGTGTCTCGGCGGGCGCCCGGTACAGGGCGGTGAGCAGCGCGACCAGACCGCCCAGCCAGACGGCGACGGCCAGCAGGTGGATCACGTCGACGGGCATGGCGACACCGGCCTGGAGGCCGACCGAGGCGTGCTCGGCCATCGCCCAGCTCGCCGCGATACCGGCGGCGACCACGGTTCCGCCGATCGCCAGCCCGAAGGTCAGGTCCCGCTTCTCCTCGTCGTCCCGCTTGTCGTAGGCGCCGAAGAGGACGGCGATGAACAGCGCGGCGGCGGCGAGCAGCAGCAGCCGGGAGACCAGGGCGGCACCGGACTTGGTCTGCAGGACCTGGCCGAGCAGGTTCAGGTCGAAGATGTCGCCGACCTTGCCGGAGCTGGTGTACGAGCCGCGCAGCAACAGCAGCCAGAGCGTGGCCGCGGTGAGCGCGAGCCAGCCGCCGACGACGAGCCGCTGCAAGGCCCGCACCCCGGAGCCGCGCTGCCAGCAGGCGAGGACGAAGGCGGCGCCGCCCGCCAGCACGATGAACCCGGCGTACGCCACGTACCGCCCGAAGCCGTAGAGCCAGCCCACCACCCCGCCGCCCGCGGTCTGCCCGGAGAGGGAGACGGTGGTCTGCGAGGGCTTGCCGACGGAGAAGGTGTAGGCGCCGGAGACGGGGTGGCTGTCCGCCGAGACGACCTGGTAGGTGACGGTGTAGGTGCCGTCGGCCAGGCCGCTCTTGACCTGCACGGCGTACGTCGTCCCGCTCACGTTGGAGGGCTTGCCGACGTCCACCTTCTTGCCCTTGGGGTCGAGGACGTGCAGGGAGTCGTCGTTCATGGCGACCTTCTCGGAGAAGGTCAGCGACACCTGGGTGGGCGCCTTGTCGACCACCACCCCCTGGGCGGGGTCGCTGCCGGTCAGCGCGGCGTGCGCGGAGGCAGGCCCCGCCCCGGCCAGCAGCGCGCCGGTGACGGCCAGGAACAGCAGCACCAGGGTGCGCAGGCGGGGGGTGATGGTCCGCGTCAAGATGGTCCCTCCCTCAGTGTCCGGTCGACGGGTTGTACGTGGCGGACTTCACCGGCATCTCGACGGTGAGGGGTCCGGACTTGGCGAACTTCAGTTTCAGGGTGATCGTCTGTCCCTGCTGTGGCTTGCGCCTCAGCTTCTCGAACATCAGATGGTTGCCGCCGCTTTTGAAGACGAGTTGACCGTGGGCCGGTACGGCGAAGGAGGTGACCTCCTGCATGGCCCCGCCGACGGTGTCGTGCATGGTGATCCGACCGGCGACATCGCTGGTGACGGAGGTCAGCGCGTCCTTGGCCGCGCCCTTGTTGGTGATCGTCAGGAAGCCTGCGGCCATGTCGGCGGAGACCGGCTGGGGCATGTAGGCCGAGCTGACCGAAAGCCCGGCCTTCCCGTCCCCGGAGCCGGAGCCGTCTCCGGAGCAGCCCGTCAGGGCCAGCGCGCCGGTCGTCGCCGCCGCGGCCAGGGCGAGACGCCTCACGGGGTCGCCCCCTTGATGATCTTCGGGAGGTCCTTGGTGTAGTCGTCGACCGTGGCGCTCTCGCCGTAGAGCAGGTAGCCGCCGTCGGTCTTCGGGGAGAAGGCGATGACCTGGGTGCCGTGAACGGAGACGATCTTGCCGTCCTTGTTCTTCTTGGTCGGCTCGATGGAGATGCCCAGCGACCGGGCGCCGGCCTGGATGGTGGCGAAGTCGCCGGTCAGGCCGATGAACTGGGGATCGATGCCCTTGAGCCACTTGCCCAGTTCGGCCGGGGTGTCGCGGCCGGGGTCCGTGGTGACGAACACGACCCGCAGCTTGTCCTGGTCGGCCTTGGGCAGCGCCTTCTTGGCGACCGCGAGGTTGTTCATGGTCAGCGGGCAGACGTCGGGGCAGTGCGTGTAGCCGAAGTAGACGAGCGTCGGCTGGCCCTTGGTCTGTGCGCGCAGGTCGAACTTCTTGCCGTGCGTGTCCGTGAGGACCAGGTCCGGCTTCTCGAACGGCTGGTCGAGGATGGTCGCGGCCTTGGCCGAGCCCGACTCCTCCGAGACCACGGCGATGGGCGACTTGCCGTCGTCGCCACTGCCGCAGGCGGAGAGGGTCAGAGTGGCGGCGGCGAGCAGCGTGGCCGCGGCGAACGTCTTCTTGCGCATAGAAAAATGTCCCAGATGTGAGAACTCCGGCGCGCACCGGGGTCGTACGACGGCTGTACGACGGCGGTTCGACGGCTGTGGGACAGCGTCGCACGAACCCCTGTGCGCGAGGCGGGCATGAGGATCAGACGGCGGTCCGGCGACGGCCCGCGAGCACCCCGTAGGCCACACCCGCGACGCCGACGACGATGCCGACCACGCCGAGCACGCGCGCGGTGGTGTCGCTGCCGCCGGTGGCGCTGTCGGAGGCGGCCGTCGCGGTCCCGGCCTTCTTGCCGGTGGTGTCGTCGGCGGTGTCCTGAGCGGTCGTCGAGCCGTGGGAGTGCCCGTCGGAGGCGGCGGTCAGCTCCAGCACCGGGGCCGGGTTCTCCGGTTCGGCCCGGCCGCTTCGCGGCACCTCGATCCAGCGCACGACCTCCTTGTCGGAGTAGGTCTGGATCGCCTTGAAGACGAGCTGGTCGGCGTCCTCGGGCAGCGCGCCGACGGAGAGCGGGAACTTCTGGAAGTAGCCGGGTTCGACGCCCTTGCCGTCCGCGGTCCAGGTGACCTTGGTGACGGCCTCGTCGATCTTCCGCCCGTGCATCTCCAGCGGTTTGTCCAGCTTGGACTTGGTGATCTGCACCTTCCAGCCGTCGATCGGCTGGGCCATCACCGAGGCGAGCGGGTGGTCGGTGGGGAAGTTGACCTCGACCTTGGTGGTCGAGGCGGTGTCGCGCTCGTTGGGGACCTTGAAGTCGATGACCGCGTAACCGCCCTTGGCGGCGGTGCCCTCGGGCTGCACGGTGACGTGCGCGAAGGCGGGCGCCGACAGGGCGAGGACGGACGTACCGGCGACGGCGACGGCGGCGGCGAGACGGGAAGCCTTCATGGCAGGAAGCACTCCACTGTGAGTTCCGGTGATGAGGAAGGGATCCGCGCGCGGGGTTCGGAGAACGCGCACGCGCGCGTGCCGCGCGACGGCGGCCGTCCCTTCCTCCCCGGACGGGTGAGGTCAGTGGTGTGGTCGCGTCGCGTCAGGCGGCGAGGGAGAAGGCGGCGGCGGGCGGGCCGCGCCGGATCACCGTGTGCTGGAGCGCGGTGGTGTGCGGGGCGGGCGGTTCGTCCCGGGCGGTACGACGGCCGCACGAACCCTGCGCCGCGGCCGGCAGGAGACCGGCGCACAGGGCGCACGCCAGGGCGAACGCTCCGCGCAGGGACCGGACGAGCGCCCCCTCGGCGACTCCGTGCGCCGACAGCTCGATGAGGCGCAGCAGGGCCAGGTCGCCCCGGCGCAGCAGCCAGCCGACGGCCAGGGCCGCGAGGAGGTGCCCGAGCAGCATCGACAGCGAGGGCAGCGGCGAGGGGGAGGAACCGGTGACGCCGGCCGCGCCGGTGGCAGCGGCCACGTGGCGTACGGCGGCCGGGTCCGTGGCCGAACTGTTGAGGACGTGCGCGGCGACGAGGATGCGGTAGGCGTGCGACGGGCTGATGGCCGCCGCACCGGAGCCGCAGACGAGCTGGGCGGCCCGTTCCACCAGCGAGGCGTCACTCAGCCCCGTGACGTGCGCGACGCCCGCGGAACCCATGGAACCCATGGAACCCACCGATCCCATGGAGCCCGTCGCGCCTGCCGTCGTGGCGCCGGAGCCGGAGGCCATGCCCGCCATGCCCGGCATACCGCGTTGTCCCAGTTCGAACAACGTGTGCAGCGCCAGTTGGCCGAGCGCGAGCAGCGTGACGATTCCCGGCAGCGAGCGGGCCCGCCCGGTGAGCGGCGCCATGAGCACGAGGGAACCCACGAACCCCGCGCCGAGTGTCCACAGCGGGACGGTCGCGCAGGAGGCCAGCGCGTGCCCCGAGGCGGCCAGCACGACACAGACCGCGGCGAACACCGCGGCCCGCAGGATCCGGAAGCCGGGTCCGGAGCGCGCCGTGCGTGGGTGGGGGGCAGTCATGGCGGCCCCATCATCGCACTGGGCCCGCCGACTCCCTGCGGCAGGTCCGCAAGATTCCGCCGCGACCCGAAGATCATCATCTGTCGGGGCCGCCCCGCCATACACCGATTCCTCCCGCACCGCATCCCCCGTACGGGCGGCGTCACGCCAACTGTGTGCTTATAACCGCCCACGGGCGGCAATACGTAACGGTATGTCGAGCCGCGGCCAGGAGGCTGGAGCATGAGCATCTGGTGGTCACTCCATCTGCGCCGCGAGGCCGCGAGCGTGCCGCTCGCCCGGCGACTGCTGATCGGCACCATGGAGACGGCGGGCGTCGACCCCGACATCTCCTACGACCTCTCCGTCGCCCTCAGCGAGGCCTGCGCGAACGCCGTCGAGCACGGCGGGGACGCCACGCACGGCGGCTCCTCGGAGGCGTACCGGGTGACCGCCTACCTGGATGGCGAGAAGTGCCGTATCGAGGTGACCGATTCGGGGCCGGGATTCACCCGTGCGCCGGGCGTCCGGCCGGCCCGTACGGACGCGGAGCACGGCCGGGGCCTGTGTCTGATCCGCGAACTGGCCGATCACGTCCACATCGGCAGCAAGCCCGGCCGGAGCGGGACGGTGGTCAGCTTCGACAAGATCCTCAAGTGGCGCAAGGACGCGCCGCTGATGGCGGTGTAGCGCCGATCCTTCTCCGCTTCCGCCATGAGGGCCCCGACGGGATAACGGCCGCGCTAGGGTGCGCGCATGATTGCCGAATTCACAGAGCGTGTCGAAAAAGCGGAAATAGCCGCCGGTGTGCTGCTGCGGCCGCTCGCCGCCGTCGATGCCGAGGCGCTGTGCTCCGCCTATGTGGAGAACCGGAAACACCTCGAACCGTGGGAGCCGGTCAGACCCGAGTACTTCTTCACCGTCGAGGGTCAGAAGGAGCGGCTCGGGGGCCTGCTGCGGCAGTTCGCGGAGGGTGCCGCCGTGCCCTTGGTGATGGAGTCGGCCGACGGGCGGATCGTGGGGGCGATCACCCTGTCCGGGGTCTCACTGGGACCTTTCTGCAGTGCTCAGGTCGGGTACTGGACCGCCGCCGACCAGCAGAAACGCGGTCTGGCCCAGGCCGCCCTGCACGCCGTGTGCCGGATGGCGCGGGACACGGTCCGGCTGCACCGGATCGAGGCGTCCACGCTGATCGAGAACATCGGGTCGCAACGCGTGCTGGAGAAATGCGGATTCGAGTCGATCGGTCTCGCTCCGAGTTATCTGCACATCAATGGAGAGTGGCGGGACTGTCGTCTGTTCCAGCGGATTCTGCACGATCGTCCGCCAGTCATGTGATTTCGGGCGTACGTTTCTTCACAGATTTTTACCAGCTCTTGCTCATGTCTCTTACAAACGGTGTTTTCGCGGCTTTCCCGGTCGGCTGAACGATCCTGCGGCTCAGGCGTCCAGCACCTTCGCCAGTACCTCCAGCGCCTGCGGGTACACCCGCTCCCGAGGCGTGCCGTAGCCGACGACCAGCCCCTGCGGGCGGCCCGGGCCGGGGGTCTGCCAGTGGTCGCCGAGGCAGCCGACGGCCAGGCCCTCGGCCTCCGCCCGGGTCAGCGTCTCGGCCTCGTCGTCTACGTCGATCAGGGCGTGCAGCCCGGCCGCGATCCCGCGCACCACTCGCCGGGAGCCGAGCCGGTGCAGCAGCTGGTCCCGGCGGCGCCGGTATCTGAGGCGGCAGGCGCGCACATGGCGGTCGTAGGCGTGGCTGTCGATCAGTTCGGCGAGGGCCAGCTGGCCGATGGACTCGGTGTGGTGGTCGCTGTGCAGCTTGGCGTCGGCCACCGCGTCGATCAGGTGCGGGGGCAGCACCATCCAGCCGAGCCGCAGCGCCGGGCCGAGGGTCTTGGAGGCGGTGCCCAGGTACACCACCCGGCCCGGTGCCATGCCCTGGAGGGCGCCGACGGGCTGGCGGTCGTAGCGGAACTCCCCGTCGTAGTCGTCCTCGACGATCAGCCCCTCACGCGCGCGTGCCCAGTCGCCGAGCGCCCGCCGCCGCTCGGGATGCAGGGTCACCCCGGTCGGGTACTGGTGCGCCGGCGTGACCACCACGGCCTCCGCCTCCCCCAACTCCTCGGTCCGGATCCCGAGTTCGTCGACCGGTACCGGCACCACGGTCCCGCCGTTGCGCCGCACCACCTCCCGGTGGAAGGGCAGCCCGGGGTCCTCCATGGCGACGGCCGCGCCGTCCAGCACGCGGGTGAGGAGCGCGAGTCCCTGCACATACCCGGAGGTGATCACGATCCGCTCCGGCGGCGCGACCACCCCGCGCGCCCGCCCGAGGTAGCCCGACAGGGCCGTGCGCAGCTCGATCCGGCCGCGCGGGTCGCCGTAGTCGTACGCCAGGGAGGGCGCCGTGGCGATGGCCCGGCGCAGCGCGCGCAGCCAGGCCGCCGCCGGGAACGCCCCGACGTCCGGGCTGCCGGGCCGGAGATCGAACCGCGGCGCACGCGCGTGTGCCGCGGCCCGGGGCGCGTCGGTCTCCACGGAGGGCAGCGCGGCCACCCGGGTGCCCGAGCCCTGCCGGGCCGTCAGGTATCCCTCGGCGACCAGCTGGTCGTAGGCCGCCTTCACGGTCCCCCGCGAGACTCCCAGCTCCGTCGCGAGCCGCCGGGTGGCCGGCAGCCGGGTTCCGGGCGCGAGCCGCCCGTCGCGTACGGCGTCCCGCAGTGCCCGCTCCATACCCACCCGGCGTCCGTCCGCCGCGTCCGGTTCCAGATGCAGGTCGACCCCGACACCGGACCAGAAGTCGTCCACGAAGACCCTCCCCCTAGGCACGTGAAGCCGTGCACGCGAGCGCCCGTGCACGTGAATGGCCGGGCACCACTCGGGTGCCCGGCCATCAGTCTCTTATCAGCCCCTCAGCGAAGCCATCCACGACTCGACCTCGTCCGAGCGGCGCGGCAGCCCCGCCGACAGGTTCCGGTTGCCGTCCTCGGTGACCAGGATGTCGTCCTCGATGCGGACGCCGATGCCCCGGTACTCCTCCGGGACGGTCAGGTCGTCGGCCTGGAAGTACAGCCCCGGCTCGACGGTCAGCACCATGCCGGGCTCCAGCGTGCCGTCGACGTAGGTCTCCACCCGCGCGGCGGCGCAGTCGTGGACGTCCATGCCGAGCATGTGGCCGGTGCCGTGCAGCGTCCAGCGGCGCTGCAGACCCAGCTCCAGGACCCGCTCGACCGGGCCCTCGACCAGGCCCCACTCGACGATCTTCTCGGCGAGCACGCGCTGCGCGGCGTCGTGGAAGTCGCGGTACTTGGCACCCGGCCGGACCGCCGCGATACCGGCCTCCTGGGCCTCGTACACGGCGTCGTAGATCTTCTTCTGGATCTCGCTGTAGGTGCCGTTGACCGGCAGCGTGCGCGTGACGTCGGCGGTGTACAGCGTGTGCGTCTCCACTCCCGCGTCGAGCAGCAGCAGGTCCCCGGAGCGCACGGGGCCGTCGTTGCGCACCCAGTGCAGGGTGCAGGCGTGCGGCCCGGCCGCGCAGATGGAGCCGTAGCCGACGTCGTTGCCCTCCACGCGCGCGCGCAGGAAGAACGTGCCCTCGATGTAGCGCTCGCTGGTCGCCTCGGCCTTGTCGAGGACTTTCACCACGTCCTCGAAGCCGCGCACGGTGGAGTCGACGGCCTTCTGCAGCTCGCCGATCTCGAACTCGTCCTTGACCAGCCGGGCCTCGGAGAGGAAGACGCGCAATTCCTCGTCGCGTTCGGCGGTGACCTTGTCGGTCAGCGCCGCCTCGATGCCGGCGTCGTAGCCGCGCACGACCCGCACCGGGCCGGTGGCCTCGCGCAGCCGGTCGGCCAGCTCGCGCACGTCGGCGGCCGGGATGCCGTACAGCGCCTCGGACTCGGTGAGCGAGTGGCGGCGGCCGACCCACAGCTCGCCCTGGCCCGACAGCCAGAACTCGCCGTCCTCGCGGTTGGAGCGCGGCAGGAGGTAGATCGTCTCCTGGTGGCCGTCACCGGTCGGCTCCAGGACGAGGACGCCGTCCTCGGTCTGGTTGCCGGTGAGGTACGCGTACTCGACCGACGCCCGGAAGGGGTATTCGGTGTCGTTCGAGCGGGTCTTCAGGTTGCCCGCCGGGATCACCAGGCGCTCGCCCGGGAAGCGGGCGGAGAGCGCGGCACGGCGGACCGCGGTCTCGGCGGCCTGCGGGACCGGCCGCAGGTCGCGCAGCTCCGTGTCGGCCCAGCCGGACGTCATGTTCTCGGCCAGCTCGTCGGACACGCCCGGGTACAGGCCGTTCTTGCGCTGCTTGATCGGCTCTTCCGACTCGGTTTCCGGGCCCGCTGCGGTAGCAGCAACATCTGATACCGCCGGGTTGAGCTCGTCGGACACGGTCATCCTCCTCGACACTGCGCTGGATCCCGTCCATCGTACGGTCGTGTCGAACGGGTGCCTCAGGGGTGGAAGACCTTGTTATGCCCGGTCATGCCAGTCCGGCCCGGCCCGGCCCGGCCCGGTCCAGCCCGGTCCGGCCCGGTCCAGCCCGGCGCGGCGGGGCCGAGTTCGGCGGTCGGGGCGGCCCGGCGGCCGGGCCGGCCGGTCCTAGTCGAAGCGCGCCGCCAGCAGCACCACGTCCTCCTCCCGGTCGGCGGCGTCCAGCCCGGCCGGCAGCACCGTGCGCAGCACGTGGTCGGCGATGGCCCCGGGGTCGCGGCGCAGCGCGCGCGGGATGCTCGCGGCGGCCGAGTGCAGCCGGGCGAAGGCGCGGTCCATGGGGTCGCCGGTACGGTGCAGCAGGCCGTCGGTGTAGAGCAGGACCGTCTCCCCGGCCTCCGCCTGGATCTCCACGCTCGGCGCCTCCCAGCAGGCGAGCATGCCCAGCGGCGCGGAGACGGAGGTCTCGGCGAACTCGGTGCGCCGCTCGCCGATGAGCAGCGGCGGGCTGTGTCCGGCGCCTGCCAGGGTGACCTTGCGCAGGGCGGGTTCGCAGTAGGCGAACAGCGCGGTGGCGGAGCGGGCGGGCTCGGTCAGCCGCAGCAGCAGCTCCAGATCGGACAGGACGGCGACCGGGTCCTCGCCCTCCATCACGGCGTACGCGCGCAGGGAGGCCCGCAGCCGCCCCATGGCGGCCACCGCGCTGGGTCCGGAACCGGTCACCGAGCCGACCGCGAGGCCGAGCGCGGCGTCGGGCAGCGGCAGCGCGTCGTACCAGTCGCCGCCGCCGCGCGGGCCGGTGCGGTGCCGGGCGGCGAGCTGGACGCCGGCCACCCTGGGCAGCCGGGAGGGGAGCAGTTCCTCGGTGATGGTCGCCATGCACGCGCGCGTGCGCTCCACCTCCAGCAGCCGGGCCAGGTGCTCGGTGGCGTAGCGGACGTACAGGCCGACGAGGTGGCGGCGGCGCTCGTCCGGCTCGGCGGGCTCGTCGTAGAGCCATTCGGCGGCGCCCAGACGGCCCGCGGCCACCGTGCTCAGGGGGAGGGCGTAACTCGCGGCGTAGCCGAGGCGGGCGGCCACCTCGCGGTGGCGGGGGTCGAGGCCGTCCTCGGCGAACAGGTCGGGGTGGACGCTCTCACCCGTCTGGCCGTTGCCGCCGGGGAGGCCGGCGGCGGTGTCGAGCAGTTCGCCGTACGGCAGTGATCCGCGCGGCACGGTCTCGATGTGGCCCAGATCGGCGCGGCCGAGACCCAGGCCGATGGTGGTGTGCGGGCCGAGTCCGTCGCCCGGCTCCAGGACGACCAGGCCGCGGCGGGCGCCGACGAGGGCGGCTCCGGCGCGCAGCAGTTCCTGGAGGGCGGCATCCAGGGTGCTGGTGCCGGCCAGCCGCTCGGTGAGTTCGTGGAGGGTGGTGAGGTCCGAGACCCAGCCGGCCAGTCGGTCCTGCAGGAGGGCGCCGGGGGCGGGGGTGTGGGGGGCCGGGACGGAAGCGGCGCCCGGAGCGGGGGGCGTGGGCGGGACAGTGTGTGCGGGGGTGGGGACCGTCGAATCGATTCCAGCCACTTTCGGAGGGTGCGGGGCGTTCATGGCGCTCGGCCTTCAGACCGGTGCGTATTGCTCAAAAGCATCGCAAACCCCCATGTCATTCTGCGCCGCTAGCAGTGTCTCCACATGTACACGCACTCGTGAGGGGATGTCCAGCATTGTCCTGCGGGGATTCCTGGTGTCCATGGGGCCTTCGGGGTTTTCCCTCAGACCCCTTGCGGTGAAGCAAAGTTGGCTTAAAACTGACTCAGGTATCGCCCTATTGCGGTCGACTGGGCTTGCTCCACGGAGCGTCACAGCGGTCGTGATGGGTACGTACTCGGAGAAGGCCAGGGGTGGTGGGGGACTACCCGGAACCTGGCGACGGACCCGGGCGTCTTAGCCACCGACGACCGTGCCCCATCCTCCCGCGGCGGAGGCGGAGAGAAATACGCGCGACGGCAAAACGCCAGACTTCGCCACCCCCGCGCCGCGGCCGTGCTTTTGATGGATGCGGCATGGACGCGGACGCGGTCCATGCTCGACCCCCCGGGGTTCCCCTTGCTGCGAGCAGGGGTGTGATGCGCCAACAGGTACGCACAGTGAAGTGATCGACACATGGTGTGATGTGGTCCTCGGTGTTGCCAGCGGTGCAACTGATGTGGTGTTGCCCGCGGTGCAACGGAAAGGAACGAGCGCTCATGCGCGAGATCCTCAAAAGGCGACGCAGGTTCCTCTCCAGGCGAAACGGCGGGGGGCCCGAGCTGCTCGGCTCGGCCCTGACCTTCGCCACCCAATGGCAGTGGCCCGTACTCCCGGGCGTGTCCCCGGACGCGCAGGGCCGGGCCCGCTGCGGCTGCCCCGACCCGGAGTGCACGGTGCCCGGTGCGCACCCCTTCGATCCCGGTCTGCTCGCCGCCACCACCGACGAGCGCATGGTGCGCTGGTGGTGGGCCAACCGGCCGAGCGCGCCCATCATCCTCGCCACCGGCGGCCGGGCCCCCTGCGCGGTCAGCCTGCCGGCCCTCGCCGCCTCCCGCGCCCTCGGCCTGCTCGACCGGCGGGGCATGCGCCTCGGGCCGGTGATCGCCTCGCCCACCCGCTGGTCACTGCTCGTGCAGCCGTACTCCATGGAACAGCTGGGCGAACTGCTGTACGCCAAGGACTTCGTCCCCGGCTCACTCCACTTCCACGGCGAGGGCGGCTACATCGCCCTGCCCCCGTCCGAGACCGGACAGGGTGCCGTCCGCTGGGAGCGCGCGCCGCTGCCCGGCTCGGCCTCCCCCTGGGTGCCCGGTGTGGAGGCCGTGGTGGACGCCGTGGTCGACGCCCTCACCCGTACGGGTGTGAGCGCGCCCGAGTTGTAGGGGTGTCGGGCGCGCGTAAGCGTGTTGGCGCGCCCGGATCGTTATCTTCCGCTACATGAACGTTCGTCTGCTCGCCCTCGTGGGCGTCGTGGCGTGCGCTGTCGCGCTGCCGCTGGCCGTTGCGTCCGCCGGGCAGGTGGGCGAGGCGGGACCGGCGGTCGCGCATGACACGCCGGGCGACCGGACGGGGCAGCGCGCCGACGCCAAGGACCCCTCCGCAACGCCCGATCCCGCCGGCTCCCCGCTGCTGCTCGGCCTGGGCCTGGCCACCGCCGCCCGCTGCGGTCCCGAACTCTCCTCCCCCGACGGGGTGGAGGCGCAGACCTGTGTGCTGACCCAGGGTGCCGACACCTGGGCGCGTACGTACTACCGCAACACCACCGGCAAGGAGCTGGACTCCGTGCTGAGCCTGATGGGGCCGGGCGGCCGCTCCGTGGAGACGCGCTGCGCCACGGGCACCGACGACGAGCCCGCCACCTGCGACACACCCCGCGAGCACACGCGGGGCTCGCTGGACGGCTACACGGCCGTCAACGAGTTCGCGGCACGCGGCACGGGCGGCGGGTCCGGGCGGCTGCTGCTGCGCTCGGGCAGCAACTCCGCTACAGCGCACGGGAGTTGACTCAACACCGCGCCGTGTACACCAGGTGCGGACACCGGAAGCGGACATGGAAAGACCCGGTTGCTGGCGACGGGGGATGCACCAGCAACCGGGCTACTGGAACGGTAACAAGAGATCGGCGGTTCGCAAATTCGGTCTCGGCTATTCGGACACCGATTTCCGTGCCCCGTCCGGGAGTTGTGACAGGAGTCACCCGAATCGGCGGGCCTGTCGCGGGGGGCCCGCCGGGGGGGCCCCCCCCCCCGGGGCCCCGGGGGGGGGGGGGGGGGGCCGGGGGGGGGGGGGGGGCGCCGCCCCCCCCCCCCCCCGCGCCCCCGCCCGGGCCCCGCCG
>NZ_JBIAGM010000004.1:0-15347 GCF_042869815.1 Streptomyces sp. NPDC006739 | reverse complement strand
TCGTGGGTGGTTCTTTCCCCCCCCGTGTTGGGGGGGGGGGGGGGGCGCGCGGCCCGGCGCCCCCGCGGGGGGGGGGGGGGGGGGCCGCCCCCCCCGCCCCCCCCCCCCCGACCCCTTGATCCGCCGCGTGTCAGCTGAGCGTGACCTGTCGGTTGGTCAGGCCGCCGCGCGCCCTCCGCTCGTCGCCCGTGAGCGGCTCCTGCGAGGCCAGCGCGGCGGAGAGCCGCTCGGCGAACTCGGCGGCCGGCTTCTCCACGTCGTCCGCGCCGACCCCGCTCGGCAGGTCCCAGACCGGGACGGTGAGGCCGTGGGCACGGAAGGACCCCACGAGCCGGGTGCCCTCACCGAGGCTCGAACGGCCCGCCGCGTGCAGCCGCGCGAGAGCGTCCAGAAGCTGCTCCTCCGGGTGCGGCATGACCCAGCGCAGGTGGTTCTTCTCCGGCGTCTCGCACCAGTACGCCCAGTCGACTCCGGTCAGCCTGGCCGTGGGGATCGCCGCGGCGTTGGCCCGCTCCAGAGAGGCGGCCACCTCCGGGGTGGCGTTCTCCGCGTCCGGGACCCAGAACTCGAAGCCGCTGTGCACCACCGGCTCGAAGGCGCCTTCGGGGTCGATCAGGTCCTGGAGCCGCGGTCCGTCGGCGGGGGCCCGGCGGCCCTGCACCGGTGTGCCGGGCTCGGCGGCGAGGGCGCGCTGGAGGGTGTCGGCGAGGTCGCGGCTGATGTCGCCGGAGGCCGTGTCGTTCTGCAGACCGAGCAGCACCGAGCCGTCGTCACGGCGCAGGGCGGGCCAGGCCATCGGCAGGACCGTGGCCAGCGTGACCGACGGGACGCCCTCGGGCAGGCCGCCCCTGAGGGTCAGCTCCACCGTGGCGGCGGGCACCAGCTCGCGCATCGCCACCCAGTCGCCCTCGCTCGGCAGTCCCTCGAACGGGCGCTGCACCAGCTCGGTCACGGCGTGCGAGGCGGCCCGGCCGTGGCAGGCCTTGTAGCGCCGGCCGCTGCCGCAGGGGCACGGCTCGCGGGCGCCGACAACCGGGATCTCTCCGTCCGTGATCTGCGGCTTGGCCTTCGTCTGGGGTCGCTTCTTGGCCATCGTGGGTGTCTCCCGGTTACGGCTTGTCTGGTACGGCGGGAGCCTAGCCGTTCATGACATCGCGGACGGGGACCTGTGGACAACGAGCCGGTGCGGTCGAGAGTGCCTGTGGACAAGTGGCCTGCAGGGTCTGGAGCGCCCGCACGGTCCGGGCATGCCCGCGCGGTCCGGGATTCGACGCGGCCGACCACGCCGGCGAGCGGGTCAGTCCGAGCGGGTCAGTCCAGGTCGTTGAGGGCGTCCGTGAAGTCCAGGTCGGCCATGGCCGGAACCACCGGGGCCGCGACGCGCGTAGCGAAACCCCCGCGGCGATGCCTGGCGTCCGGATCGTGCACGTCCTCGTGGACCACGACCCACACGGTCACCTCCCCACGGGTGTCGTCCCGCACACCCCAGTCGTCGGCGAGCGCGGTGATGATGTTCAGCCCGCGGCCGCCGTGCGCGGTGACCGACGGTGTCGCCGGAGCCGGGCGGGTCGGGCCGCCGCCGTCAGTCACCTCGACGATCAGCCGGCCACGCGCGTCCACCCGCCATGCGGCACGCACGTCGCCGTCCCCGGCGAGCGCGTCGCCCAACGGTCGCCCGTGTTTGCACGCATTACTCAAAAGTTCGGAAAGGATCAGTACGGCATCATCGATGACCGATTCTGATACGCCACCGTTGCGCAACTGATCACGCATCCGGTGCCTGGCCTTCCCCACGCCCGCAGGGCCATGGGGTACGGCCATGCTCGAAGACGTGGGCACCTCCTGTGCCACCACCAACGCCACCCCCGAGACCTCCTTTGCCCCACGCCACGGTGTGGATGCCCCATTGGCCTGTACCGGAAACCGGCCAATCCCTCTCCGGAGACGCATTCGGAACGATCGAACACGGACCGAACGCGCCGGAGCACTCCCTGTGACGGGGCTGTCTCTGTTGGCTGCCGTGTGGCTGGATTTCATTGGTGTGGCCGAGAGTGGAGCATGCGCGAGACGGGCACCGGGGTCAAGAGGTCCGGACCGTTCCTTACACGGATCTTGCCGACATCCGACCTCGGCGGCCCCTGCCCTGCCGACCTCGGCGGCCTCTGTCCTGCCGGCCTCGGCGGCTCAGCGGCCGAGCCGGTGCAGTACCGCGCGCGGGCGGTTGGTGATGATGGCGTCGATGCCGAGATCGGCGCAGAGGTCGACGTCCTCGGGCTCGTTCACCGTCCACACGTGCACCTGGTTGCCGGCCCGCTTCAGCCGCTCGATGTAGGCGGGGTGGTTGCGCACGATGCGGATCGAGGGGCCCGCGATCCGGACGCCCGCGGGCAGCCGGCCGTCGCGCAGCCGGGGGGAGAGGAACTGCATCAGGTAGACCGTCGGCAGGGTCGGCGAGACCGTCCGCACCCGGTGCAGCGAGCGTGCCGAGAAGCTCATCACGCGGACCGGCGACTCGTCGGCGGAGAGCGGGGCGTCCAGTCCGAACCGCTTCAGGAGCAGCAGCAGCCGCTCCTCGACCTGGCCGGCCCAGCGCGTGGGGTGCTTGGTCTCGATGGCCAGCTCCACCCGCCGCCCGGCGTCCGCGACCAGCTCCAGCAGCCGCTCCAGGGTGAGCACGGAGGTGTCCGCGCGGTCCTCGGGCCGGAACTCCCAGTCGGGTTCCTCGTCCCGGCCGCGCCAGGACTCCCGGGTCTTCCAGGAGCCGAAGTCGAGCGTGGCGAGATCAGCCAGCTCCAGGGCCGAGACCGCGCCGCGGCCGTTGGAGGTACGGTTCACCCGGCGGTCGTGGACGCAGACCAGGTGGCCGTCGGCGGTGAGCCGGATGTCGCACTCCAGGGCGTCGGCGCCGTCCTCGATCGCCTTCTTGTAGGCGGCCAGAGTGTGCTCCGGGGCCTCTTCGGAGGCTCCCCGGTGTGCGACGACCTGAATGTGCTGCTGTCGTGCGTGGGTCACCGCGTCATGGTGCCACCGTCGCGGGGTACACGGGGCGGCACGGGGGGTCCGTGCGACGAACGGCGGCATGCCCTCTGCTCTGATACGGGGCTTTTGTCGGACAAGTCCTATGTAAAGATTGGCCGTGAACCCACAGCCACCACTTATGGTGCTCTGACGGCCCGTGGGAAAAGCTGACGTCATACAGATGCACATGCACAGCTGAAGCGCGCCCGGACCGTACACCAGCGTGATTGAGCGTGACCGAGTGCGACCGAGAACAAAAGCCGTGGATCGAGGAGAAGAGCTGTGAGCACCGAGAACGAGGGCAACGAGGTACCCCAGGCCCCGTCCGCACCTCCCGTGCCGGTGGCCTCTCCCACTGCCTCCCCGCAGACACCGGCGCCCGACGGGGGCGCGCCGACGACTCCGATCCCGCCGGCGCCCGGTGGTGCCCCCGGCGCGCCGGAGCAGGGCATGGCGCCCCCCGCGTACGCCCAGGCGGGCCCGTCGGACGGCCACCAGGCCTCCGGCCCCGCTCCCGACGGCTCCTGGCCGCCTCCGCCCCCCGCGACGCCGTCCTACGGCGACAGCGGCGCCGGAGCGGGCGGAGCCGCCGGTGCCGGCGGCTGGGGCGGCGGTGGCGGTGACGCCTGGGGCTCGTCGTACCAGCAGCCCGCGCCCAGGGCGAACGGCGGGCGGGGCGGCCTGGTGGCCGCGGTCCTGGTGGCCGCGCTGGTCGCGGGCGGCCTGGGTGGTGGCCTCGGCTACACCCTGGCCAAGAACAACGACGACCGCGGTTCCACCACGGTCTCCTCCTCCAGCAGCGCCACGCAGGTCAAGCGTGCCCCCGGCACGATCGCCAACGTGGCCGCCAAGGCGCTGCCGAGCACGGTCACCATCGAGGCGGAGAGCACCAATGGGCAGGGCGGCACCGGCACCGGGTTCGTCTTCGACACCCAGGGCCACATCGTCACCAACAACCACGTGGTGGCCGACGCGGTGGACGGCGGCAAGCTGACCGCCACCTTCCCGAACGGCAGGAAGTACGACGCCGAGATCGTCGGCCACGCGCAGGGCTACGACGTCGCCGTCATCAAGCTCAAGAATGCCCCCTCCGATCTCCAGCCCCTCGCCCTCGGCGACTCCGACAAGGTGGCCGTCGGCGACGAGACGATCGCCATCGGCGCCCCCTTCGGCCTGTCCAACACGGTCACCGCGGGCATCATCAGCGCGAAGAACCGCCCGGTGGCCTCCAGCGACGGCAGTTCCACCAGCAAGGCGTCCTACATGAGCGCCCTGCAGACCGACGCCTCCATCAACCCGGGCAACTCCGGTGGACCGCTGCTCGACGCCAGCGGCGCGGTCATCGGCATCAACTCGGCCATCCAGTCCACCAGCAGCGGCGGCCTGAGCGGCTCGGGCCAGTCCGGCTCGATCGGCCTGGGCTTCGCCATCCCGATCGACCAGGCCAAGTACGTCGCCCAGCAGCTGATCAAGACCGGCAAGCCGGTGTACGCCAAGATCGGCGCGTCGGTCTCGCTGGAGGACTCCACGGGCGGCGCGAAGATCACCGACCAGGGTGCGGGCGGCTCCGCCGCGGTCGAGTCGGGCGGCCCGGCGGACAAGGCGGGCCTCAAGCCCGGCGACGTCATCACCAAGCTCGACGACAACGTGATCGACTCCGGCCCCACCCTGATCGGTGAGATCTGGACTCACCAGCCCGGCGACAAGGTCCAGATCACCTACAAGCGGGGCGGCCAGGAACACACGGTCGATCTGACCCTCGGCTCCCGCGTCGGAGACAACTGACCTCCACGCACGCGTGCCCACCCGTTACCCTTGTCCCGCGCCGCCGATCACGATCGCCCGGCGCGGGGAGGCGTGCCCGAGCGGCCGAAGGGAACGGTCTTGAAAACCGTCGTGGCAGCGATGTCACCGTGGGTTCAAATCCCACCGCCTCCGCGCAGGTCATAGACGTTGCAGGTCAGAAGGGGTGCCCCTCGGTGGGGGGCACCTCTTCTGCATGGGCCCTGTCTCAGCTTCATCCGGCTGTGCCGCGTTGTGAATCAGTGTGTGTGGACCAGGCGTGGACCAGGAGCCGGCGGATCAGGGCCGGGAATCTGCTGGTCAGCGGCGCTATCTGATCCATGGCGTAGACCGTCCCTGAGACGCTAGGACCTGCGCGTCCTCAACCGGACGGCATTGCGGCCAGGGGAACCTGCCAGGCAGAAAGGCCGCAGCAATGGCTGTGTGGGCAATCGGCTGGACGTATGCCATGGGCGCGGAGCTGACTGACACCGACTTCGACGCCGGCGTGCTGAGCAGTTCCGCGCCCGGCTGGCCGAGCCCGGTGAGGAGCGGATGATTTTTAGTCGGCGCTTGGACCGGTGTCCAGGTTGATCCTGTCGTTGATCTTGCCAGTCACGGCGTCGACAAGGGATGTCCTGGCTTGCGTTGAGGAGCTGCCGGGTCCGCCGTCCTGGACAGCACCGTCCTGGATCACATTCTTGGGGGTGATCAACCAGTACGGGTGCCACCGGCCCAGCTCGTCGCGTGCAGCGAGAAGCACGGACGATGCCACGGGATGACCGTCAAGCGCCACGGCAGCGGCCTTGACAGCCTGGTCCTGGCTGATGCGGACCTTGGGCAGCGCAGGGTCTTGTACGTGACGTGCGGTGAATGACGCGACCTGGCCGCCGGGCCTGATCACTACGTCCATACGCATCGGCATCATCACGTCGTCCTTGTAGCGGCGCCAGGACACGAGTCGTGCCTCGCCGCGGGGTCCGACCGCGCTGATGGACTGCTTTGCCGGAAGTGCCCAGGAGAAGTGGTCGTCGATGAAGCGCTTCGCCACCTTGGCCGCGGCGTCGTCGGATATGTGACCCTGTGCGGGCGCCGCGCCTTCAGGGGCTGGACCGATGATTCCTGACTGCACTTCTCGTGTAGGCCAGTCGATCATCAAGGAGCCCTTGTCGGTGGCGAGCTGCACGGTTCCTGTGCCTCCTGGGCCCGAAGCGAACTGGACCTTCACGACGTGTGCTGTGGACGGCAGGAATTCCTTGGCCGCTTCCAGGGCCGCTTTACGCTGCGGATCGGATGCGTCGTGCGCCCACGCCACATCGGACATGACGGGGGTCACTATGGCGGCGCAAAGCGTGGCGACGGCGATCACGGCGGCGGAGAAGACCTGCACGAACCGTCGGCCAGGCCGGGTGAGGTGGGTGCTGCGGTGCCGACGCCAGAGGATGAGTGCGGCTGCTGCGGTGCCGATGAGTGTGCCGACGGCGTTGGTGATCCAGTCGGTACTGTCGCAGGCGCGGCCCATGCCCGGCGTGATGGCCTGGACCGTTTCGATGCCGGCGGACAGTCCGAGGAACGCGAGTGCGACGGAGATGGGGCGTCTTGTGAGCCAGGTCCAGGCCGCTGCGGCGGGTATGAACAGTGCAATGTTCATGAGCCCCTGGGTGGTGGTGGAACCCAGGAGGGGGTCACGTTCGATGTAGCAGACGTTGTTCGCCGGGGCGTTGAGGGAGAGCGGGTACAGAGTTGCTCCCAGGATCAGCGCGGTCGACATCGCCGCCAGGCAACTCCCGATGAGCGGCTGATGCGTGGTCCTTGCTACGAAGAGACCGATGAGCCCGGCGAGAACGCATACGCCGAGGACGGTGCCCATCAGGGCGTGGTCGTTGAGGAGGGTCTTGATCATGGGTCTCTCGGTGGGAGGGTGGAAAGAGGCATGCCCCCGCCCGGAGAGGGGCAGGGGCAGCTCGATTGTGTTGGCTCGTGTCAGCAGCCGGTGACGGGCGCGTTGTAGAACGTTCCCTGTCCGCTGACGTCCAGGAATCCGACAACGTTCTGGCAGTCGTTGATGTAGACGTTGCTCCACTGGGCAGCCTTGGAGCTCCCGGAGGACTGGCTGAACCAGGAGCCGTAGTGGGTGCTGTTGTGGTAGCTGTAGCCGAACCGGGCACTGATAGTGCCGCCGCCGTCCTTGTCGTACCAGTCTCTGACGTTCAGGTGGGAGAAGTCGGAGCCGGTGCTGAGCTGGGTGTAGAGGTAGCCGTTGCTCAGCGAGGTGCGGGAGGTTGCGTAATCGTAGTTGCCTCCGGCTGCGGCGGCCGGGGCGATGACGCCCAGGCCGATGAGGGTGGCAGCCGTCGCGGTAGCAACGCGTCGAAGCTTCATCGTCTCTCCTGCTTCTAACCATGTCGTGAACATGATGTTGACGGAACGCCGACAACGTAACGGGATGGCTACGCATTGTGCAACGAGATTTGAGGATCATTTGAGGATCCGATTGGGGTTTGGCTGTCTTGAGCCTGTGTGGCCGAAAGTCCCACCTGGGCAATGAACCTGATGTTTGATCAGGTAGCTCAATGCAGTGCATCCCTGCCTCGACCACGTTTCTGCGGGTGCGGCTTGCTGAGCCAGGTTTCGCCGGCGTACGAAGAGACGTCGCCCGCCACTCGTCCCAGTGGCGGGCGACGCGTGTGTAACTCCACCTGCATGATGAGCGGTTAAAGCAACCGGACTACTCCTCGGCTGCCGCCTCCAGAGCCCGCTCGATCTGTTCGTTCGAGCGCTGCTGGTTGCGGTGAATTGCCTTGGCGTAGAAGCGGAACAGAACTGCGATGCTGTGGCCCGCCCGGCGTGCGACTTCTGCAGGGGAGACGCCGGACTCAAGCCATAGCGACACACCCGCATGGCGGAGGGAGTACGGCACGTCAGCCAGCGGGGAGGCCGCTTCCGATTCGGTCAGCACTGCCAGCCGAGCGGCTTTCCAGACCGCCCCGTACTCCTTGGACAGCAGACCGCCGCCCTGAGCGGCACGGAACAGCCGGCCGTCTTCAGCGGTGCCGAACTCCTTGATGTGGTGGCGGATCAGGCACACGAGGACGGGGGGAATGGGCACAGGCCGGGTCGCCTTGCGAGCCCGCTTCTTCAGGCCGCGCGTATCGAACGACTCGCCCGTGTCAGTCCAGCCAGAGCCGACACGGGGCGTGCTCGTCGAGAGCAACACCTCTCCCCAGCCTTCTTCGGGCAAGGTGAAGTCGGCTTCCCGGAGATTGGCAGCCTCCCCAGGGCGGTTGGCCGCGTAGTAGAGGCAGCCGAAGAACGCCATCATGTGTCGTCCACGTGCCCCCTGCTCGCCCACAGCGTCGATCAGCGCCTTGGCCAGCTTTGGGCCGGGGACGAACCGGAAGTCGATCTCGTCGTCAGTTTCGGGCGGGGTCCAGTCGACCTTGTCGAGGGGCAGGGCCGTCAGCAGCTCCCGTTCGACTGCGTACCGAAGGCAGTTACTGAAGACCGTTCGCTTGCGATTCACCGTGTTCTCGGCAGCCACCGTGCCGTCTTGCTTCAGCTTCAGAGCGTCGAGCGCTGTACGCACGACCGAGGGTGTGTTGAGCGCGGTGATGTCGACGGTCTTTCGGCTGATCCAGTCCAACGCCGCCACGATTCCGGCAGGCGGCTCCTCGACGTCGAAACGGGGCTTCAGCTTCCCGTCGTCGCCGAGGACGAAGCGGTAGACCCACGAGTAGAGGGCGATGCGGAGGATCTTCGGAGCCGGAGCCCCACGATTGTCCTTGACCAGCTTCGGCGTGATGGTGGCCAGGGTGTCAGCGATGCTCGCGCGGTGCTTGGCCGAGGCACCGGGCCACTTCATCTCCGCATAGGCACGCGTGTGGGCGTACCACGTGGTGGAGTTCTGCGCCTGTACCTCCGAGGCGGGCAGGCCCGTTTCTGTGTCGAACTGCTCGCGGTTGCGCAGGGCGGTCAGCAGCTCGGAGCGCCGTCCGTCAGCCTGAGCTTTGATCTTGTAGCTCTTGGAGAAGGGGCGCGAGCCGACACGCCACCGGAGCTGATAGGCCGCCGCACGGTTGGGCCGCTTGCGGATGCTCCAGACCTGAACGTCGTAGGTCAGCATGCTTCCAGCACCTCGCAGGCGTCGAACCAGGCGTCGAGGTCGGCCCGGCGTATGCGGATCTGACCGTTGGGGAGCTTCAGGTGCCTGGGGGCCTGGCCCCGAGCGCGCATGCGGTAGAAGGCGGCGCGGGACATCCCGATCTCGGCCAGCGCCTCCCTCAGCTTCAGCGTCTGCCTGTTGGCCTTGGTCGCAGTAGTCACAGCCAGGGGTCTCCTTCGGACTTGACGCGTTCGGCGTGGGTGATGTCGTGGCGGACCTGGGCAGCGAGGAGTTCCTCGCCGGGGCGGTAGCCGGTGGCGAGGTAGGCCCATGAGGAGGCGGTGACGAGGGTGGTCTCGTCGATGGTGGGGACGCCCGCGCGGGCACGGGCGGCTTCGGCTTGGGCGAGGCGCCATGCGCGGCGTACGTCGCGGAGTGCGCCGAGGGTGGTGGAGTAGGCGCGGGATTTGCTGGAGAAGTGGCCGCGGAAGCCGAGCATGTGAGCCCACTTCCAGAGCTTGAGTTCGGCGAACTCCGGCAGGTGGCCGAGGTCCCAGGCGGTACGGATCATCTGGCGTACGTGTCGAGCCACGGGCAGGGCCTTGATGGGTTCGGCCTGTCCTGTGCCGTCGCAGTCGGGGCACCGGTCGTGGAAGCCGTCGGGACCGCGCTGGTATCCGCGTCCGGCGCACGGGCGGCACATCAGGGTGCGGTCCACGGTGCCCGCGCCCTCAGCGTTCTTGGTGGCGTACTTGGCCACGTATCCGGCGACCTTTGAGTCCGTGAGTTCGCCGTCGCCCAGGGCGGTGATGGGGTCGACCTTGAACCGGCGGCCCCAGGCGATGACGCGTTCGCCGATGGAGTCGGATTCGATGGTGAGCCTGGCCTGTTTGACCGCCAGACCCACGGCGGCCTTGAGGGCGTCAAAGGTGGCCCAGGCCGGGGGCGGGGTGGTGTGGCCGTCGGGTCCGTCGAAGCGGATCACGGCGTGGAAGTGGACCAGGCCGCGCTTTTGGTACTCGGCGACCTTGGCGAAGGAGACGCGTAGGGCGGCGTTCAGCGCCTTCTGCGTGATGCCGAAGTGCTTGGCCAGGGCGCGGCGCAGGTAGGTGGTGAAGCGTGCCCAGAGCTGTCCGGCGTGCGCGTTCCAGAGAACGGCCCCGGCGTAGTCGTAGGTGGCCGGGTTCAGGGGGGTGCTCAGGGCCGGGTCGTCGTCGCCGTGCTGGATGCCGCAGCGGCAGCGGCGGGGCTTGCCCGCGCTGTCGGTGTTGCGGTGGACGGGGCCGAAGGAGGGGGCGGTGAGGGTGACGAAGGCGCTGGGGTGGTCGCGGACGGTTTCGGCGACGTTCTTTCCGCCGGACAGTCCGGCCTTGATCAGGTGGTAGGTGTCGGCGGCGTAGACGCGGGAGCAGGCGGGGCAGCGGGAGGCGCGGCGGTTGCCGCAGGTGGTCAGCAGGCGTCCGGTCGGTTCGTCTTCGGAGCGGTAGGAGCGGACCACTTCCTTGGTGGCCGGATCGGTGGTGATCGTCCAGCCGTGGAGGTTAACCGGGCTGGAGCAGCCGCGCAGGTTGCGGACCTGCTCTTGTACGCGGTCGAAGTCGTGAGTGTTGGCCAGTTCGATCAGGTCCCGCAGGCCGGGGCTGATGACGTGCCGCAGGTCGAGGGGGCGGCTCATGAGTGGCGGGGTCTCCTTCCTGGCGCGAGGGTGGGACCTGCGGGCAGCAGCGATTCAGTGCGCTCGGGCTGCTGCCCGCAGGCATGACGGACTGGGCCCAGGGACGGGCTGAGGGTGGGAGATGCCGGGAGGCCGGCGGGGGAGCGGGGCGCTACAGGACGGCGTGGAGTGCGGTGGCCATGGGCAGGCCGATACCGAGCCGCCGCTTGAGCTGGGCCGCCGTGATGCATTCGCCGTGCTCAGCGTGGTGGGAAGCGGCGATGGAGCGTGCTTCGGCGAGCAGCGGCTCGGGCACCTTGACCGCAGGCACAGGCATGGCGGGGGTCGGGGCACTGGGCGCAGCGACCAGGGCGGGTTCCGGCGTGACGGGTGGTGCGGGCGTCGGGGCGGGTTCCGGCGCAGTGGGGGCCGGGGCGTGCTCTCGGGCGGGTTCCGTCTCGGCGACCGAGTCCGGGGCGGGCTCGTAGGTCGGTTCTGTCTCGGCAGCCGGGGCCGGGGCGGTTGCGTCGGTGGTGACCGCGTGGAAAGAGCGCAGGAGCTGCGGGCCGACCGCTCCCCAGCCGAGGAGCAGCACCGGGGCCACGGCGTCCACGGCGGCGCGGCCGTAGTGCTCGGCGACGATGGGTTCGGCGATGTTGAGGGCCAGGGTCAGCAGGCCGGAGACATGCATGAGGCGGGTGGCCGCCTTCATCTGCTCGGGCGGGACGCCCCGCAGGGAGAGGTAGCGCAGGGCGACCAGGAGGCCGACCACGGAGAGATCCACCATGGGGGCGATCAGGGGCGCGATGGGGGCGGGGACGCCCAGGCGCAGGGCCAGGGCCCAGACGTTGCCGAAGGAGAAGACGAACGCCAGGGCGGCGATGATGCCCATGACCACGGTCACGGTGCGCTGTGTGATCCGGTCCTCAGACATTGGATGTTCACCTCCTTTCCGGGTGCTCAGGCGTGTGATGGGTCAGGCCGCCACGGGCGACAAGCCGTCGTCGTCCGGGTCCTCCTTGGTGAGGTCGATGGCAGGGAGCAGGCCGGCCGGGTCGGCGGTCAGGTGGTTGGTGGCGTGCGCGATCTCCTCCGCCCACTCGTCCGGCACGAACGGCGTGCGGATGCGGGTGAAGCCGGGCTGTGACTGGTGGTTCATCGAGGCGACGCCGACATAGGCCGGGTCCTGAAGGTTGATCGGGTTGGCGTCCGGCCACTCCCGGATGTCCTCCCCCAGGGCCGCCACGGCAGCTTCGGCGGTCTTCTGCGCGAAGCTCAGGCCCACGGGGCACACGTCGCGGATGAAGGTCGGGATCGCGTCGCCCGTGCTCTTCTGCGTGGCGAGGATGACGAGGATGCCCACCGAGCGGCCCTTCTTGACCAGGTCTTCCACGAGTCGGGCGTTCTCGGCCGCGAAGGCGGCGAGATCCTTCGACCGCTGGTCCCTGCCCTTGTAGTCGCGGAAGTAGGTGTGCGCCTCATCCACGATCAGCACGACCAGCGGCCACTTCTCGGACGGGCCCACGTCCCACATGGACTTCGCCCCGAGCACCGCCTGAACCATCGCGTGGCGCTTGCGCCGCAGGTCCACCAGCCGCTGGAACAGCTTGTTGGCCTCTTCGAGGTCATCGCCGACGAAGGCGAACATGCGCTGTACCCAGGCGTAGTAGTCACCCTCATACGCGGCGGACACCTTGCCGTCCGCGCAGGCGAACTGAACCCACGGCGCGGGCGCCCAGTCCGACAGAAGCCGGTTGATCAGCGACGTCTTGCCCTTGCCGGGAAGGCCGGCCACGGTCACGCCAGGCACCTGCCACAGGTCGACGGACACCGGCTGTGCGTACTCGTCCACGCCCAGCTCCCACCGGGCCACCTCCTCCGGCACCGTGCCCGTGGGACGGTGCTCGGTAGGGAACTTCAACGGATCGAGCCGCACCCCCCGGATGACAACCGATCCCGGCTCGTCCTGGGTGACCGCCACGCGCGTGCACCGCCAGGCGTCCGCCAGATGCGGGGCTGCTTTTTGGTACTGCTCCAGGCCGACGCCGGGCAGGCAGCCCGCCCGCGCGATCACCCCGTACGCGTCATGCGTGACCTTCAGCGTAGGGACCAGGACGCGGGGCTTGACGGGCTTGCCGTCCGTGTTCGCCAGCGAGGCCAGCGCGGTCGGCATCTTGTCCGTGGCGCACAGCTTCAGCATCTGTGCGAGCCGCCTCCAGGTCCGCCGCACCCGCACGGCCTGCCGGATGGACTGCCGGGTCATCGCATCGGCCCGCAGGTAGCGGACCACCCACCACACCGCCCACACGGCGACGGCAGCCAGGCCCACGCCGACCAGGAGCGGGGCGTAGCCCATCACCTGACCTACATCGTTCAGCGTCACTTTGCTTTCTTCCTCTCATTCTGGCTCGGATCGCTCGGCAAGGGGGCCGCGAGGATCAGGCAGATCTCCGCGCGCTGGACCGCGTCAGCGGGTGGAAACCCGTGGCGCTCCCACATCTCCGCGACGAGGCGAACCCGGTTGTCGTGATCGGCCAGGCTCAGGCACGTCTCCGCCTGGCGGAGGGCCGAAGCGGGCGGGCATCCAGCGCGTTCCCACACCGCCGCGACGCTCCGAAGTCGAAGGTCGCGGCGGCAACGGGTGCGGTCGAGGCTGCTCACGCCGCGTCAGCGGCCGGGGCGGCGCCGCCGACCAGGTCCAGGCGCTCAGCGCGGTAGGCGATGCCGTCCGAGAGCTGACCGTTGAAGATCCGGGCCCACGGGGTGGCGAACAGCTCCACCGGCATGACCGGCATGCCCGGCTTGAGGCCGTTGGGAAGACCGGTCTCCGGGACGGTGATCTTCATGGCCTCGGCGCGGTCGTCCTCCATGAAGAAGAGAGTGACCACGAACAGCTTCGCGCCGGTTTCACGGTCCACGGCGAACTGCGTCTTCTCCTGGTCCGCGTACTTCGGCACCGGCAGGTTGCCGACCATGAACGACGCGGACGGGAGCAGGCCAACACGGATACGGGCCATGGGTGTTACGTCCTTTCGGTAGGTGCTCCGCCGGGGGTGGCGAAGCGAGATCAACAGTGCACCACCCGCACTGGGTCCGTCAAGCGCTTAGCGCACATCGCACATGTGGCGGAGTGATCACATGCGGAAAATCGGAGGTGCAACAGGGTCTTACTGCGGTAGACGGGCCAGGCCCGCTACTCTCGGGCTATGAAGCTGCCCAAGGATTCCGACACACCGCCATACCGTCTGGTTGCCGAGGAGCTACGGCGGCAGATCCGCTCCGGCCGCCTCAAGCCGGGCGAGCGGGTTCCTTCGTCACGTGACCTGGAAGCGACCTACGAGATCGCGAACATGACCGCGCGTTCCGCCCTGCGCATGCTGCGCGACGAAGGGCTGATCCACACCATGCCCGGCCGGGGCAACTTCGTCGCGGATCCCCTGCCAGAGGCCGACCCGAAGGCCGGCCATCCCGAGGCGGCAAGCGGCGGGCAGATGCCCACGCCGGAATACGTCGAGCTGTCGGAGCGACTGGATGCCATAAGCGCCAGGCTGGACACTCTGTTCCAGGTCTTCGGCCAGCTCGGCGGCGTCACCGAGGCGAAGAAGTCACCGAAGAAGTAGCGCGGGCGTTTGTGAGGACCCGACGCACCAGATCTTCCAGCCGCGTCACCTTGTCCTCCACTTCCTTGATCTTCGCCGCGATCAGTGCTGCCTCGTGCTTGTTCATTTCCACCCGTTCGTTGTCGTGCCGCTGTTGCGTGTCGAGTTCAGCCAACCGCCGGGGGCGTGCCCGAAGGCTTGCCCAGCGGTCATCCACCTCCGGATCAGGGCTTGCCCGTGCCGCTCGGCAAGCCGTCATCGCGGCTGTTGAGACAGGTCTACCGGCCGAACCGGACAGGTGCGAGGTGCACGGCCCCGCGCTCCCGTCGGGCGGGTAACAACCTTCTTTCACGTCCCGCCGTGCGGGCCCGCTGCTTTTCTGCGCGCTCATTCCGCTTGTCCTTCCGGTCGTCCAGGCAGTGCATCAATGGTCTGGAGAAACGCCGGTTTGGCTAACCGGCGATCGTCGGCTATGTTCCGCCGCCCCGTTTCGAGCGACGCCCATAGAGGTCGATTTCTCGGGTGGCGTGTGACCCTGAACAGTTGTGACGCCGATCGCTCTTCCTGTCTCTTTCCTGCATAGCTCCGCCGGACCTTCCGGCGCATGGGCAGCCGATCACGTAAAGCGGACACCTCCACCGGGACGAGCGATCACCTGCCTTCACTTACAACAGGTTCAGAAAAGCGCCACGGTGTGACGCCGCCCTTTCGTGACCTGCATCACACATCACCGGGCATTCGTGATCTCAGCCCATCACTCACCCCCGACCACGCCGCCGACCATGGAGGGGCGACCAAGGTCACGAGCGCATAACGTCCGTGCGCATCGCCAAACGGACAGCACGTCGAACCGACCAGACCACCGACCACCAAGGCACCTCCAGGGTCACGAATGCATAACGGGATCTGCCGTAAGCCACTGGCTTTTCCGCAGGCCGCAACCATGCATTGGCCAACCTGTGGATATTTTCCACCGACCGCCAGAACAAATCGGCAGCAATACGTCCGTAAGTGTCCATAAAGGTGGGGAAGTTGCGGAACGGATTAGGAGGCGGGGTCAGCGCATGGCCGTATGACCGGCCAGGAGCCCAGCGCAGCGTGTCGGATCCCAGCTGATGCCTGACGTTTCTGTCCCGGGTGATGCTTGACGGTGGGCCTAGACAACGTAGGGAGCCCCGTGGGGCTTGTTCGC